>NZ_JBIAMJ010000013.1:0-234598 GCF_042874035.1 Streptomyces sp. NPDC004284
TGCCGCTGACTCCCAACGGGAAGGTCGACAAGCGCGCTCTGCCCGAGCCGGCGCCCGTCGCCTCCCTCGGCCGCGCCCCGCGCACGCCCCTGGAGGAGACCCTCCTCGCCCTCTTCGCCCGCACCCTCGACACCCCCGCCGACCTCACCATCGACGACGACTTCTTCCACCACGGCGGCCACTCGCTGCTTGCCGCTCGGCTGACGAATCACATCGCCGCCGCTCTCGACGTCCGGCTCACCATCCGCGATGTCTTCCAGCACCCCACCCCCGCCCGGCTCGCCGAGCACATCGAATCGCTGAAGGCCGCGCCGGCGAGGAAGGCCCGTCCCGCCCTCCGCCGCCGCAGCAGCTAGCCCGCGACCACGGCACCACCATCTCCACCACCACCATCTCCACCATCTCCACCACCACCGGCTCCACCACGACCGCGACAGAACGGATCAGCTCATGAACGTCTCTCCGACCCCCGCCCCCGAGGACGTCGTCTGGGACCTGCCCGGCGACCTGCCGCACCGCCTGTCGCTGCTCGTGCTGCCGCACGCCGGAGGCAATGCGCATGCGTACAGCACCTGGCGCGAGCACCTTCCGGCCGATGTGCGGCTGCTCATCGGGCAGTACCCGGGCCGAGGCGCCCGCTTCAGCGAGGACCTGCCCGAGTCCGTCGACGATCTGGCGCTGCCCGTGGTCGACGCCCTTCCCGCGGACACGGGTGCCCTGGTGGTGCTCGGGCACAGCATGGGGTCCCTGGTGGCCTTCGAGGTGACCCGGGCCCTCCAGGCCGTCGGCCGCACCCCGCAGGGCCTGATCGCCTCCGCCTGCCGGGCGCCGGTGCTGCCCAACCAGTGCCCGGTGCACCCGGAGCGGCTGGACGACGACGAGCTGGTCGCGGCCATCAAGGAGCGCGGTGGCACGGACGACGGCATCCTCGACGACGAGGAGCTCCGCGAGATCGTCCTGCCGTCCATCCGCGCCGACTTCGCCATCGACGACGCCTATCAGTGCACCGCCCCTGCCGTACGACTCGACTGCCCGGTCGCGGTGTTCGGCGGGGACGCCGATCCGATCGTCCCGGTCGACCTGCTCGACGGCTGGTCCCTGGTGGCCGGACACCAGATCGTGCCCCAGGTGCTGACCGGTGACCACTTCTACTTCCAGCAGGACCTGCCCGGCTTCTTCGCCCATCTGAACCCGGTCCTGGAGACCCTGCACGCCTCCGCCCCCAGCAACGCCTGAGCCCCCCTGTCACCTGATACGAGGAGACCACCCGCCATGACCACGTACGCCCAGAGCCCGGTCACCGCCGGCATCGACGTCGTCCGGGAGCCCGGCAAGCCGGCCCTCGTCCGGACGCCCGCCTTCGACACGATGGCGGAGGCCACCGCCTGGCTGTCCGCGCAGCTCCCCGCCATCCAGGCCGAACTGCACCGCTCCGGAGCGGTCATGCTCCGCGGCCTTCCGGTGACGGACACGGAGACGTTCGCCGAGGCGCGGGACGCGCTGATCGCCCAGCGCGCCGGGTACAAGGAGAAGGCCACTCCCCGCAGCGACTTCGGCGAAGGGGTCTTCTCCTCCACCGACCTCCCGGCGGCCCAGGCGATCCGCCTGCACAACGAGAACAGCTACACCCTCGACTTCCCCGGCGTGCTGCTCTTCGGCTGCCTCATCGCGCCCGAGACCGGCGGCGCGACCACCGTCGGCGACATGCGCAAAGCCCTCGCGATGCTCCCGCAGGACCTGGTCGACCGGTTCGCCGAGGCCGGCTGGCTCCTCGTGCGCAACTACTCCGACCTGGCGGGCATGCCCTGGCGCAAGGCCTTCTCGTCGGACGAGCCCGCGGGCGCCGAGGAGTACTGCGACGCTCACGCGATCGGCTACGAGTGGCTCGACGAGGACACGCTGCGCACCCGCCAGCGCCGCTCCGCGATCATCACGCACCCGGTGACCGGCGAACGGTCCTGGTTCAACCACTTCGCGTTCTGGAACGCCCGCAGCCTCGACGAGGACGTCCGCGAGGTCCTCACCGACACGTTCGGCGAGGACGGCCTGCCCTTCGACACCCGCGTGGGTGACGGCACCGCCCTCACCGACGCCGAGGTGGACGCCGTCAACGACGTCTACCAGGCGGTCACCCTGCGGGAGAGCTGGCAGGTCGGCGACCTGATGCTCGTCGACAACATCCTCTGCGCGCACGGCCGGGAGTCGTACACCGGCGACCGGAAGATCGTCGTCGCCATGGGCGAGCCGGTACGGCTGTCCGACTGCTCCCCGACCAGCGCCCCCTCCACCACCCTGTACGGAAGGTGAGCCCCGCCATGACCGCCGTCCTCCCCGAGCGCTCCACCGCCGCCCCGGCCGCCTCCGCCACCGACGCCCGCGCCGCCGCCGGTACCGGCGCGGCCGACCTCCTCGCCCGGCTCGCGACCGCCCCCGGCGGCCGCATCGCCGTCGTCGCCGGCGACGACCTCCTCACCTTCGACGAACTGCGGGCCCAGGCCGGTGTGTTCGCCGCCCGGCTCGGCGCCCTCGGCATCGGCCCGGAGAGCGTCGTGGCGCTCTGCCTGCCCCGGGGCGCCGCCCTGGTCACCGCGATCATCGGCACCCTCACCGCCGGCGCCGCCTACCTGCCGGTCGACCCGGCGCTGCCCGCCGACCGCCGCCGCTACCTCGTCGAGGACTCCGGTGCCGACCTGGTGGTCGTGGACGGTGCGGAAGGCTCCCCGGCCCCCGGCGCCCGCGCCGTGACCGCCGCCGAGCTGACGGCCGCCCCGGGCGGCGACCCGGCCCCGTCCCCGTACACGCCGGTCCCGGTCACCGGGGACACGCTCGCGTACGTCATCTACACCTCCGGTTCCACCGGCCGCCCCAAGGGCGTGGAGATCGGCCGCGCCGCCGCCTCCCTGCTGCTCCGGGAACTGGAGGAGGCGGGCGCCGCCACCGGCGAGGGCCGCCGGGTCGGCTGGAACGCCTCGCCGTCGTTCGACGCCTCCGTGCAGCAGTGGACCCGGCTCTGCCGGGGCGACACCCTCGTCATGATCGACGAGGAGACCCGCCGCGACCCGTCGCTGCTCGCCGCCTTCGTCGACGAGCACGCCCTCACCGACCTGGACATCACCCCCTCGCACGCCGACCCGCTCCTCGACCTGCTCACCGAGGACGGCGGCCCGCGCCCGCTGACCCTCCTCGTCGGCGGCGAGGCGATCAGCCCGGCGCTGTGGGACCGGCTCGCGGCCGCCCACCGGAGCGGGCTGCTGCGCGCGCTCAACGTGTACGGGCCGACCGAGTGCACCGTCGACGCCACCGCCGGCCGGATCGACGCGCCGGGGGAGCCGCACATCGGCGCCGTGCTGCCGGGGCTCCGGATGCGCCTGCTCGACGAGAAGCTCGTTCCGGTCGGGCCGGGGGAGTCCGGCGAGCTGTACCTCGCGGGCCCGCGCGTGGGCCGCGGCTACCGCCGCCGCCCCGCACTGACGGCGGAACGCTTCGTCGCGGACATCGACGGTGATGCCTCCGGCGGGCGCATGTACCGCACCGGCGACCGCTGCCGGCTCCTTCCCGACGGCCGGCTCGTCTACCTCGGCCGCGCCGACGGTCAGATCAAGCTGCGCGGACACCGCATCGAACTCCCGGAGATCGAGGCCGCCCTCACCCGGGTGGACGGCGTCGCCGAGGCGGCCGTGATCCTCGGCGAGGACGCGGGCGGCACCGCCTGCCTGATCGCCTACCACCGCGGCGGGGACGCCACCGCCCTGCGCGCCGCGCTGTCGGACGGCCTGCCCGCCTACATGGTGCCGAGCGCGTACGTGGCGGTGGACCGGTTCGCCACGACGCCCAGCGGCAAGCTCGACCGGTCCGCCCTGCCCACCCGGCTGGAGACCCCGGCGGCGGACGCGGAGTCCCCGGAAGTCGGCACCGGCGGTCTGAACGGCCGCGCGGAGGAGCTGATCGCCCGCGTGTGGGCCCAGGTCCTCGGCGCCGCGTCGATCGGCCCGGACGACAACTTCTTCAAGCTCGGCGGTCACTCCCTGCTCGCCATCAAGCTCGTCTCCCGCGTACGGGCCGAGCTGTCCGTGCCCCTCCCGGTCAAGGCCGTGTACGCCCACCCGCGCCTGCGCGACCTCGCCGCCCACATCGAGGAGCTGCTGGCCGCGCGGGATGCCTGACCGCGCTCCCCGCCGGCCCCCCGGCTCCCGCCGGTACCGCGGTCCCCGTCGCCGCCTCACCCGCCCGCCCCCGCCACACACGAGGAGCAGCAACCGTGATCCCCCTGTCCTACGCCCAGCGCCGACTGTGGTTCCTGAACCGGCTGGAGGGTTCCTCCCCGGCCTACAACGCGCCCGTGGTGCTCCGGCTGGGATCGATGCCCGACCCGGTGGCGCTGGAAGCGGCGGTACGGGACGTGGTGGAGCGCCACGAGGTGCTCCGTACCGTGTACCCGGCCCGGGACGAGGAGCCGTACCAGAAGATCCTCGACGACGCCGACGTGCGCTTCGAGGTGGAGGAGTGCGCGGCGGGCGGGGACGTGGAGGCCCGGGCGACGGCCTTCGCCCGGCTCCCCGTGGACATCACACGCGAACTGCCCCTCCGGACGCGGCTGTTCGCGGTGGAGGACGGCACGGCCGTCCTGGTGCTCCTCGTGCACCACATCGCCACGGACGGCTGGTCGGTGGGCTGCCTGCTCGCCGACCTCGACGCCGCCTACCGCGCCCGCACCGAGGGCCGCGCTCCCGGCTGGGAGCCGCTGCCCGTGCAGTACGCGGACTACGCGCTGTGGCAGCGGGACATGCTCGGAGACCCCGAGGACCCCGACAGCACCGCCTACGAGCAGCTCACCCACTGGCGGAAGGCCCTGGACGGCATCCCCGCCGAGACGCGGCTGCCCGCCGACCGGCCCCGGCCCACCGAGCCCGGCCACCGGGGCGCGGTGGTCTCGGCGGACCTCGACGCCGGAACCCACCGGGCCCTCGCCACCGTCGCGCGCGCCCGGCGCGGCACGTTCTTCATGGTGGCCCGCGCCGCCCTGGCGCTCGCCCTGCGGGCGGCGGGCGCGGGCGAGGACGTCGTGATCGGCACGCCGGTGGCGGGCCGGCCCGAGGAGGACCTGCACGAGCTCGTCGGGTTCTTCGTGAACACCCTGGCCCTGCGCACGGACCTCACCGGGGACCCCGGCCTCGGCGCGCTCGTGGACCGCGTCCGGGAGACGGACCTCGTCGCGTTCGCCCACGAGGACCTGCCGTTCGACCTCCTGGTCGAGGACCTCAACCCCGAACGCTCCTTCGGCCGCCACCCGTTCTTCCAGGTCATGCTGAGCGCGCAGACCCGGCAGCAGGACGAGACCGTCCGTCTCGGGGCCGTACCCGCCGTCCTCGACGACGCCGACCTGGCCACCGCCAAGTTCGACCTGAGCTTCCACTGCCAGGAGAGGACGGACGCGGCCGGCGAGCCCGGCGGGGTGCTCCTCGGGCTGCAGTACGCGACCGACCTGTACGACGAGGACACCGCGCGGCTCCTGCTCGCACTGTTCCGGCGGGCCCTGACCGCCTTCGCCGAACAGCGGGACACCACCCCCCTCAGCCGGATCCGGCTCCTCGCGGACGACGAGCGCGACGCCCTCGACCGCCGCCACCGGGCCCTCGCCGAGGCCGCCCGGACCCGCACCGAGAACCGGCGGGAGCGGACGCGGGAGCAGGCCGGGGCCCGCTCCGTCGTGGACCCCCGCGAGGAGATCCTGAACGGCCTGTTCGCGGAGATCCTGGACCGGGTCGACGTACGTCCCGGTGACAACTTCTTCAAGCTCGGCGGGCACTCCCTGCTCGCCGGCAAGCTCACCAACCGCATCCGGGGCGCCCTCGGCCTCCAGGCCGCGATTCGCGACGTCTTCCTCGCCCCGACCCCCCGGCAGCTCCTCCGCCGCCTCGGCGGGCGGGGAGAAGGCCCCCGCCGCCCGGCCCTGCGGCCGGTGCCGGACGAGCACCGGCCCGACCCCGTCCCCCTCTCGTACGCCCAGCGCCGGCTGTGGTTCCTCAATCGCCTCGAAGGCTCCTCCCCGGCGTACAACGCGCCCATGGTGCTCCAGCTCGAAGCGCGGCCCGACACGGCCGTCCTGGAGGCGGCCCTACGAGATGTGATGCACCGTCACGAGGCGCTGAGGACGATGTATCCGGTGCGGGACGGGGAGCCGTACCAGCGCGTCCTGGACGCTCCGGAGCCCCGGGTCGAGGTCGAGGAGTGCGCCACGCGCGAGGACGCGCGGGCCCGGGCGACCGGGTTCGCCAGGATCCCGCTGGACGTGACGTGCGAACTACCCCTCCGAGTAAGCCTGTTCACTGTCCCGGGCGACGGCACGGCGGTTCTCGTCCTGTCGGTGCATCACATCGCCACGGACGGCTGGTCGGTGGGATCCCTGCTCGCCGACCTGGACGCCGCCTACCGGGCCCGCGCGGAGGGCCGGGCCCCCGGCTGGGAGCCGCTGCCCGTCCAGTACACCGACTACGCCCTCTGGCAGCGCGAGCTCCTCGACGGCGAACACGGCATCCGCGAGGGCCAGTTGGTCCACTGGCGCAAGGCCCTGGACGGGATTCCGGCCGAGACGCGGCTGCCCGCCGACCGGCCCCGGCCCACGGAGCCCAGCCACCGGGGCGCGGTGGTCACGGCCGAGCTGGACGCCCCGGTCCACAAGGCGCTCGCCGGCGTCGCCCGCGGCGGCCGGGCCACGTTCTTCATGGTCGTCCGGGCCGCGCTCTCCCTCGCCCTGCGGGCGGCGGGCGCGGGCGAGGACGTCGTCATGGGCACGGCGGTGGCGGGCCGGCCCGAGGAGGACCTGCACGGGCTCGTCGGGTTCTTCGTGAACACCCTGGCCCTGCGCACCGACATGTCGGGCGACCCCACCCTCGCCGAGCTGGTGCGGCGCGTACGGGACGGGGACCTGGCGGCCTTCGCCCACGACGACCTGCCGTTCGACCTCCTGGTCGAGGACCTCAACCCCGAACGGTCCCTCGGCAGGCACCCCTTCTTCCAGGTGATGGTCAGCGCGCAGACCGCGCAGGACACGGCCGTCACCCTCGGCGGCATCGCCGGCACGGCCGACGGAGCCGACCTCGCCGGAGCCAAGTTCGACCTCGCCTTCCACTGCGCCGAGACGCACGACACCGGCGGCGAGCCCGGGGGAGTGCTGCTCGGACTCCAGTACGCGACCGACCTGTACGACGAGGACACCGCGCGGATCCTCCTGGCCCTCTTCCAGCGCGCCCTGACCGCCCTCGCCGAGCGGGCCGGCGACACGCCGCTGAGCGAGGTCGACCTGCTCACCGTCGAGGAGCGCCGGGGCCTCGACCGCCGACACGACGCGCTCGCACGCGCCCTGGCCCAGGGGAAGCAGGCCACGTCCCGCGACGACCGGGCGACGGGCGCGCCTTCCGCGGCGGACCCCCGCGAGGAGATCCTCCGCGGCCTGTTCGCCGAAGTCCTCGACCGGGACGAGGTGCTGCCCGGCGACAACTTCTTCAAGCTCGGCGGACACTCCCTGCTCGCCGGCAAGCTCACCAACCGGATCCGCGGCGCCCTCGGCCTCCAGGCGGCGATCCGCGACGTCTTCCTCGCCCCCACGCCCCGCGGCCTGCTCCGCCGCCTCGGCGAACAGGGCGACGGACCCGCCCGCCCCCCGCTGCGGCCCGTCCCCGGGGCGCTGCGTCCCGCACGCGTCCCGCTGTCCGCCGCACAGCTCCGGCTCTGGTTCCTGGGCCGCCTCGAAGGCCCCAGCGCCACCTACAACATTCCCGTGGTGACCCGGCTGCACCGCCCCGTCGAGCCGGCCACGCTCGCCGCCGCCCTCGCGGACGTCGCCGACCGGCACGAGGTGCTGCGCACCGTCTACCGGACGGCGGACGGCGAGCCGTACCAGCAGGTGCTCGCCGGCGCGAAGCCCGTGCTCCAGGAGATCGGGGCCGACGGCCCGGACGCACTGCGCGCGGCCGTCGACGCGGCCGCCGGGCACGTCTTCGACCTGGCCGCCGAGATCCCCTTCCGGGCCTCGCTCGTGACGGACGGCGACGGCGGCCAGATCCTGGTGCTCCTCGTCCACCACATCGCCGGCGACGGCTGGTCGACGGGCTGCCTGCTCGCCGACCTGGACACCGCCTACCGGGCCCGCGCCGAGGGCCGGGCCCCCGGCTGGGAGCCGCTGCCCGTCCAGTACACCGACTACACCCTCTGGCAGCACGACCTCCTCGACGGCGAACACGGCGTCGCGGGCGAGCAGCTGGCCCACTGGCGCGAGGCCCTCGACGGGCTGCCGCCGCTCCTCGCCCTGCCCACCGACCGGCCGCGCCCCGCCGAGACCGACGGCGCCGGCGCCCTCACGGCCTTCGAGGTGGGCGCCGCCACCCACCGGGCCCTGCTGCGCGTGGCCCGGGGCAACGGCGCCACCCTCTTCATGGTCGTGCAGGCCGCCCTCGCGGCCCTCCTCACCCGGCACGGCGCGGGCACCGACCTCGCGATCGGCACCACCGTCGCCGGCCGCGCCGACGACGCCCTCCACCCGCTCGTCGGCTTCTTCGTCAACACACTGGTCCTGCGCACCGACACCTCCGGCGACCCCGACTTCACCGAACTGGTGCGCAGGGTCCGCGCGTCCGGCCTCGCCGCCTACAGCCACCAGGACCTCCCCTTCGACCGGCTCGTCGAACACCTCAGCCCGCACCGCTCCGCCGCCCACGCCCCCCTCGTCCAGGTGATGCTCCAGGTCCACGCGGCGGCCACCGGTACCGGGACCCGGTCCGTCCTCGACGGCGAACCGGTCGCCTTCAGCGCGGTCGGCGCCAAGTCCGACCTCACCTTCGCCCTCACCGAACTGACCGACGCGGACGGCGGACCGGCCGGCCTGCGGGGCGCCCTGGAGTACGCGACCGCGCTCTACGACGCGGAGACCGCCGCGCTCCTGGCCCGCCGTCTGACCGAGACGCTGGACGCCCTGGCCGCCGACCCCGGCACCGCGCTCTCCGCGACGCCGTACGGCCCGCCGGCCCCCGCCGGCCGGGACGTCGTCCTGGACGAGCGAGGACGCCCCGCGCCGGTACGGGTGCCCGGCGAGGTCCACGAACGGACCCCGGGCGGCGGCCTGCGCGCCACCGGCCGAAGGGCCTTCGCCTCGGCCGACGGGACCCTGCGGCCCGTGGCCACCCTCACCGCGGCCGGCTACCCGGTGGAACCCGGTCACGTCGAGGACGTGCTCGGCCGGCATCCGGACGTGACGGGAGCGGTCGTGGCCGTCCGCGACGACCGGCTGTACGCCTACGTCACCGGCGACGCCGACGAGGCGATCCTGCGCGGCTGGGCCGCCGAGCGGCTCCCCGAGTACCTGGCCCCCGCCCGCGTCCTCGTCGTGCCCCGGCTGCCCGCACCCGGCACCCATGCCGACGCCGCCCCCGAGCGGGAGACGCCGGGCCCGGACGGCCGGGAGCGGCAACTCCTCGGGATCTTCCGCGACGTCCTCGGGGGCCGCCCCGTCGGCCGGAACGACAACTTCTTCAAGTCGGGCGGGCACTCCCTGCTCGCGGTGCGCCTCCTCAACCGCATCCGCGCCGACTTCGGCCAGGACCTCACCCTGAGGGACGTCTTCCGCAACCCGACGGCGGCGACCCTCGCCCGCCGGCTGGCCGACGCGGCCCCGACCGCGCCCGCCGCCGCGGCGGCAGCCCGGCCGCCCGCGGCTCCGACACTGCGCCGTCGGACGACCGCGGGAGCCCGCCGCTCCGACTGAGACCTCGTCTGTCGTGGGCAGCGCTTTGCCCACGGCCGGGAGACGGTGGCGCGGAGGAGTGGTACTGGCCTCCGTCAGGTCACTCGGCGGCGGATCCACCAGACGCAGAACCCGGTCAGGGCCAGGGCGAGGCCGAGGTAGAGCCCGGTCTCGGCCCACTGGAGGGCCCAGAAGTTCCCGGCGGGCTGGTACGTCACCTGCTGCTGGTAGCCCAGGGCGCCGAGGTCGGCGACGCAGCGGTCGACCTGCTGCAGGGCGGGCGGGCCCGACTCGCTGCGCAGGCAGTCGGCGAAGGACGCCGGCACGGGGGCCGGCTGCCCGGCGGCGTTCAGCGTCTGCTGGGAGGTGACCCAGGCCCCGGGCACTTCTTCGAGGTGCGCGACGATATGCCGGGCGCCGTCCTGGATGCTGATGGGGGCGCCGTCGGGCTGGATCGGCACGACGGTCCGGTCCGCGGCGGCCAGGTGGCTCCGGATCCACATCGGCACGGCGATCTGGACGCCGGCGTAGAGGGCGAACGCGGTGGCCATCGCGGGCAGGGTGCGGCGGATGACCAGGCCGAGGGCGACGCCCAGGACGAAGGCGAAGGCGGCATGGGCCATGGGGACGACACCCCGTGCGGCGAAGGCCACGGGGTCGATCCGCGGGAAGTACGTGTCCGTCGCGCCACCGCCGTCGACGGCCCGGTCGATGGGGCTGCTCCACCAGCTCACCGCGAGGCTGGTCAGTCCGGCGGCGGTCATGGAGGCCGCCGCACCGAGGCCCAGTTTGGTCGCCAGCCAGCGCGTGCGGGTGACGCCCTGGTTCCACGCGAGGTAGTGGGTGCCGGTCTCCAGTTCACGGGAGATCAGCGGCGCGCCCCAGAACATCCCGATGATCGCCGGCACGGCGAGCACGGCCAGCAGTCCGGTGTAGTAGAGGGTCTGGTCCGCGCTGGAGACCTGTTCCACCAGGCCGCTGCCGGCCGTCCGGTAGAGGTCGGCCAGCCCGGGGCCGGTGACCGTGAGGGCGGCGGCGAGGGCGGCCACCGCGGCGAACACCACGGCGGCCTGGGTACGGAACTGGCGCCAGGTCAGCCAGATCATCGGAGCACCTCCAGCGTGGGTCGGGTGTCGCGTACCGCATCGGCGGGCCGGGTCATGTAGGCCAGGACGATGTCCTCCAGCCCGAGCGGGCCGACGGTCCAGGACGGATCGTGGACCGGGGTGTCGGCGCGCACCAGGAGGGTGGTCTGCCGTTCCGTGTGGCCGGCGGTGATGACGTGCTGACCGGCCGGGAGTGTGCCCGGGTCGCGTCGTGGGCCGGTGAGCCGGTGGTGGCGGGCGACCAGGTCGTCGATGTCGCCGGCCACCTGCACCCGGGAGTCGACCAGGACGATGACGTAGTCGCAGGTCCGCTCCACGTCGGAGACCAGGTGGGAGGAGAGCACGACGCTCAGCTCGTGCTCGGCGACGGCTTCCATCAGGTCCTGCATGAACTCCCGCCGGGCGAGCGGGTCGAGGGCGGCGACCGGCTCGTCCAGGACGAGCAGTTCCGGGCGCTTGGCGATGCCCAGGGTGAGAGCGAGCTGCGCGCGCTGGCCGCCGGACAGCTTGCCGGCCCGCTGCCCGGGGTCCAGGCCGAGGCGACGGATCCGGTCGCGGGCCACGGCGTCGTCCCAGTTCGGGTTGAGGCGCTTGCCGAGGGCGAGGTGGTCGGCGACGCTCAGCGCCGTGTAGACTGGGGTGTCCTGGGCGACGAAGCCGACCTTGGCCAGCTGATCCACCCCCTCGGCGGGTCGGCCGCCGCACACCTCGATGGTGCCGACCGTCGGGGTCAGCATGCCGCAGGCCAGCTTCAGCAAGGTCGACTTGCCGGCCCCGTTCGGGCCGACCAGGCCGACCACCCGGCCGGCCGGGACGTCCAGGTCGCAGTTCCGCAGCGCCCAGCGCTGCTTGTACCTCTTGCCCAGGCCCCGGGCCCGCAGGACGGCGCTCATGCCACGTCCTCTCCGGCGGCGTCACGAAACGTGTTCGTGAACAGCGCCTCGATGCTCTCGTCGTCGAGTCCGGCCAGGCGGGCCTTGGTCAGCCAGCGCTGCAGGTCCTTGCGGAGCGGTCCGTGCGCGGCGAGCGTGTTGTCGGCCAGCGTCCGGGTCACGAACGTCCCGACACCGGGACGGGCGGCCACCAGGCCGTCGTGCTCCAGTTCCCGGTACGCCTTGAGCACCGTGTTCGGGTTGACCGCCATCTGCCTGGCCACGTCCTTGACGGTCGGCAGCCGGTCCCCCTCCTTCAGCAGACCCAGGCGCAGTGCGTGCCGGACCTGCTGGACCAGTTGCTGGTACGGGGGCAGGCCGGACCGGCCGTTCAGGTGGAACTCAATCACCGGTTCCTCCATTTATCTAGTTGCCTAGCACTATAGCCCTCTGAGTCGACCAATCAGCAAGCAGCGCAGGCCCGTTGGGCGCGGGACCGCATGGTGGGCGCCGGCCGTAGGGCGAGATCCCGGCACCGGCAGCTCCCGGGGCGCGGCTTCTGCCGATCCGAGCTGCCGGGGCGGGCCGAGCTGCCGGAGCGACTGCCCCGGGAGCAGGGGCCGCGCGCCTAGCGTGGAGGCACGGAGGCGAGAGGAACCGTTCGCCCCGGTCTCTCGGCCCTTTACCGGAGGAACTCAGCATGCCCCCCAGCAGAACGGAAGACCTGCTCGACGGCGGACCCTCTCCCGCCCCCGCGCCGCCCGTGCTCGACCTGATCGCCCATCAGACGCGTACCCGCCCCGACGCCCCCGCCCTGGTCCACGCGGACGCCCGCCTGACCTACGGCGAGCTCGCCGCCGCCGTACGGGACCGGGCCCGGGAACTGGCCGAGCGGGGCGCGGGCCCCGGCAGGCTCGTCGCGCTCCACCGGCCGCGCGGCGTCGACGCGATCGTCGGCCTGCTCGCGGTCCTCAGCACCGGCGCGGCGTACCTGCCCCTCGACATCCAGGCCCCCGACGCCCGCAACGAGGCCATCCTCAAGGACGCCTGCGGCGCGTCGGCGCCCACTCCCGCAGAGGTCGCCCGCCACGGCGAACTCGTCCTCGAAGGACCCGGGGCCGAAGAGGGCGCCGCGTACGTCATCTACACCTCCGGCTCCACCGGCACCCCCAACGGCGTGGTCGTCGCCCACGACTCCCTGGCCCACTTCATCGCGGGGGCGACCCCGGCGTACGGCATCGGGCCCGAGGACGCGGTCCTCCAGTTCAGCCCGCTGCACTTCGACGCCAGCATCCAGGAGATCTTCACGACCCTCGGCGCCGGCGGCACCCTCGTCCTGCGCACGGACGACATGCTCGACGTGTCCGAACTCCTCGCGGGCTGTGCCCGGCACGGCGTCACCTACCTCGACCTGCCCGCCGCCTACTGGCACGAGCTCGTCTATGTCCTCACCACCGGCTCCGTCCGCCTCCCCGACGGTCTGCGCACCGTGATGATCTACGGCGAGGCCGCCCTGCCCGAGCGCGTCGCCCAGTGGCGCGGCCTCGTCGGCGACCGGATCCGCCTCCTCAACGGCTACGGCCCCACGGAGACCACCGTCGTCGCCACCATGGCGGACCTCAGCCGCCACGAGGCCGGACCCATCCCCATCGGCCGGCCGCTGCCCGGCGTCCGCGCCGCCGTCGTCGACGGCGAACTGTGGCTGCTCGGCGGCGGCCTGACCCGCGGCTACCTCCACCGGCCCGAGCTGAACGCCCGCCGCTTCACCGAGCTCGACGGCGAACGCGCCTACCGCACCGGCGATCTCGTCACCATCGGCGAGGACCGGCAGATCCTCTACCACGGCCGTCTCGACGACGAGGTGAAGATCGGCGGCCAGCGCATCGACCCCGCCGCCGTCGACTCCGTCCTCGCCGGCCACCCGAAGGTCCGGGAGGCCGCCGTCGTCGCCCAGCAGGACGGCGACGGCGTCAAGCGCCTCGTCGCCTTCGTGGTCACCGAGGGCGGCACGGGCGCGGAGGAGCTGCGCGACTGGGTACGCGCGCGCATGCCCGCCGCCGCCGTGCCCGCCGTCTCGATCGTCGTCGCCCTGCCCCGCACCAGCTCCGGCAAGATCAACCGCAAGGCGCTGCGCACGGCCGACCCCCGTCTGCCCGTCGTCGACGAGGAACCCCTGCCCGCCGAGGACCGGATCCCGCTCTCCCACGCCCAGCGCCGGCTGTGGCTGGTCGGCCAGCTCGACGGACCGTCCGCGGCCTACAACATGCCGATCGTCCTCGACCTGGAGACGGTCCCCGACCGGGCCGCGCTCGCCGCCGCGGTGGCCGACGTCGCCGAACGGCACGAGGTGCTGCGCACCGTGTTCCTCGCCCCCGAGGACGAGCCGTACCAGCACGTCCTCGCCCCCGGCGCCGTACGGCTGCGCACCGTCGAGTGCCCGGCGGAGGAGCGCGCCGAGCGGGTCGCCCGGTTCACCGCCGAGACCTTCGACCTGTCCCGCGAACTCCCGCTGCGCGTCGCCCTGTTCCTTCCGGAGGCCGGAGCCGGCGCGTCCGGTGCGTCCGACGGATCCGGCGCCGCCGACGGCCCCGCCGCCACCCTGGCCGTGCTGCTCCACCACGTCGCCGGCGACGGCTGGTCCCTCGAACCGCTGATGACCGACCTCGCCCACGCCTACGCCGCCCGCGCCGAGGGCCGCGCGCCCGAACGGGAGCCGCTGCCCGTCCAGTACGCCGACTACACCCTCTGGCAGAACGACCTCCTCGGCGACGCCGACGACCCCGACTCCGTCGCGGCCGGGGGCCTCGCCCACTGGAGCGCCGCCCTGGAGGGACTGCCGGACGCGACCGATCTGCCGCTCGACCGGCCCCGGCCCGCCGTCCGCGCCCACGACGGCGGCCTGGTGACGGCCGCCGTCGAACCGGCCGTCCACGCACGGCTCGCCCGTCTCGCCGAGGAACACGACGCCAGCCTGCTCATGGTGGTGCAGGCCGCGCTCGCGCTCGCCCTGCGCGCGGCCGGTGCCGGTGAGCGCACCGTCCTCGGCACCCCCGTCGCCGGACGCGACGACGAGGCCCTCGACGAGCTCGTCGGCTTCTTCGTCAACACGCTGGTGCTGCCCACGGACACCTCCGGGGACCCCACCTTCACCGACCTGCTGCACCGGGTCCGGGACACCGACCTCGCCGCCTTCGCCCACCAGCGGCTCCCCTTCGACCTCCTCGTGGAGCACCTCAACCCGCCCCGCACGCCCGGCGTCCACCCGCTCTTCCAGGTGATGCTGACCCTGCGGACCACGGGCCCCGACGGCGGCCCCTTCCACCTCGGCGCCATCGAGGGCCGCTTCGCCGGCGAAGGACCGGCCACCACCAAGTTCGACCTCACCGCCGCCTTCGAGGAGCTCCGGGACGCCGCCGACGCACCCGCCGGACTCCGCATCGGCCTGGAGTACGCGCGCGACGTACTCGACGAGGACACCGCCCGTATCCTGCTCACCGCCCTGGAGCGCGCCCTGCGCGCCGCCGCCGAGCGGCCCGGGGCCCCGGTCCCGGACACCGGCCTCGTCGACCCCGCGACCCGGCACGCCCTGGACGAGCGACGCGCCCGGACCGCCGCCCGCGCCGCCGAGGCGACCGCGCCTTCCGGCACGGAGCCGCCGGCCGAGCACACCGACACCCTGCGGGAACTGTTCGCCGAGGTCCTCGGCCTCGACCAGGTCGGCCCCCACGAGGGCTTCTTCACCATCGGCGGCCACTCCATGAGCGGGGTGCGCCTCGCCAACCGGATCCGCGCCCGCCTCGGCGCCGACGTCCAGGTCCGCGACCTGCTCCTCGCGCCCACCCCCGACGCCCTCGCCCGCCGCATCGCCGCGCAGGCCACCACCCGGGAGACCCCGGAGCCGGGCCGCCCCCGCCCCGTCCCCCGCGCGGACCGGCCCGCACGCGTCCCCCTCTCGTACGCCCAGCGCCGGCTGTGGTTCATCGACACCCTCGAAGGCCCCAGCGCCTCCTACAACATCCCCCTCGTCCTGCGCCCGGTGGACCCCCTCGACGCCGGCGCGCTCGCCGAGGCCCTCACCGACCTCTCCGACCGGCACGAGGTGCTCCGCACCCGCTACCGGACCGTCGACGGCGAGCCCCACCAGGAGATCCTGTCCGCCGTCCGGCCCCCGCTCGACCTGCGGTCCGTGCCCGCCGAGCGGCTCCGGGCCGCCGTCGCCGAAGCCGCCGGACACGTCTTCGACCTGGCCGAGGAGACACCCCTGCGGGCCGCCCTCGTCACCCCCGACGACGGCGGCGGACAGGTCCTCGTCCTGCTCGTCCACCACATCGCCGCCGACGGCTGGTCCACCGGCCCCCTCCTCGCCGACCTCGGCACCGCCTACCGGGCCCGCGCCGAGGGCCGGGCCCCCGGCTGGGAGCCGCTGCCCGTCCAGTACGCCGACTACACCCTCTGGCAGAACGACCTGATCGACGGCCCGGCCGCCGAAGCCCACCTGGAGTTCTGGGAGCGGAACCTCGCGGGCGCCCCCGCCGTGCTCGAACTGCCCTCCGCCCGCCCCCGCCCCGCCGAGGCCACCCACCGCGGCGGACGCGCCCCCGTCACCGTCGACGCCGCCACCCACCGGGCCCTCGACACCCTGGCCCGGCGCAGTGGCGCCACCCTGTTCATGGTCCTCCAGGCGGCCCTGGCCGCCGTCCTCACCCGGCACGGCGCGGGCACCGACCTGCCGCTCGCCACCATGACCGCGGGACGCGACGACGAGACGCTCGGCGACCTGGTCGGCTTCTTCGTCAACACCCTGGTGCTGCGCACCGACACCTCCGGCGACCCCGCCTTCACCGAACTCCTCGACCGGGTCCGGCGCGCCGACCTCGCCGCGTACGGGCACCAGGAGCTCCCCTTCGACCGGGTCGTCGAGCACCTCAACCCCGTACGCACCACCGCCCACCACCCGCTGGCCCAGGTCGTCGTCCAGCTCCACCACGACTACACGGGCGACGCGCCCGGAGCCGCCGCCGCGAAGAGCCTCTTCCACGCGGCGGGAGAACCCCTCCTCGACACCGTCTCCACCAAGTTCGACCTGACCTTCGCCCTGGACGAGCGGCGGGACGGGGAAGGCCGGCCCGCCGGACTGGCCGGCGGCCTGGAGTACGCCACGGACCTGTTCGACGCGCCCACCGCCGCGCTGCTCGCCGCGCACCTGGAGCAGACCCTGCGGGCGGCGGCGGCCGACCCCGGCGTACGGATCGGGGACGTCGACCTGTTCACCGCCGCCGACCGGTTCCGGCTGGTCAGTGAGTACAACGACACCGCCACCGTGGTCCCCGGCGCCCCGGAGACGATCCACGCGCTGATCGCCCGCCGGGCCGCGCTGACCCCCGACGCGTCCGCGCTGATCACCGACGAGGAGACCGTCGGATACGGAGCGCTCGACGCCCGCGCCGACGCGCTGGCCGCCCGCCTGGGGGCCGCCGGCGTGCGCCGCGGCGACACCGTCGGCGTCCTCCTCGAACGCGGCGTGCCCCTGGTGGTGACGGCCCTCGCGGTCCTCAAGCGCGGCGCCGCCTATCTGCCGCTGGACCCACGGCTCCCCGAGGCGAGGATCCGGCTGATGCTGGAGGACGCCGGGGTGCGCGTGGTGGCGACCGACGCGGAGCACGCCACCGCGGTGGCCGCCCCGACGCTGCTGCTCGTGGACGCGCCCGAGGCCGGGGAGCCGCTCGCCGAGGACGTTCCCGCCACCGGGGACGACCTGATGTACGTGATGTTCACCTCCGGGTCGACGGGCCGGCCGAAGGGCGTCGGCGTCACCCACCGCAACGTCGTGGAGCTCGCCGGAGACCGCGACCTCCGCACCGGGGGACCGCGCCGGATGCTGGTCCACTCGGCGACCGGGTTCGACGCCTCCGTCTTCGAGATCTGGGTGCCGCTCCTCAACGGCGGGAGCCTCGTCCTCATGCACGGCGACGGCACGGACCTGGCGGAGACCGCCCGCGCCGTCCGCGAACACGGCGTCACCACCGCCTACTTCACCGTCGGTCTCTTCCACGTCATGGCCGAAGAGGGCCTGGACACCCTGCGGTCGCTGCGCGAGGTGTGGACCGGCGGCGACGTCGCCGCCCCGGCCGCCGTCCAACGCGTCCTCAGCCACTGCCCGGACACCGTCCTGGTCCACTCGTACGGCCCCACCGAGACCACCTTCGCCTCCCACAACCAGTGGTTCGGCACCGGCGAACGCGCCCTGCGCGGCGCCGGACTCCACCTCGGCCGGCCCATGGACAACACCCGCAGCCACGTCCTCGACGACCACCTGCGCCCCGTCCCGCCCGGCGTCCCCGGAGAGCTGTACATCGCCGGCTCGCACGTGGCCCGCGGCTACGTCGGCCGGGCCGGACTGACCGCCGAGCGGTTCGTCCCCGACCCCTTCGAGGGCGACGGCAGCCGCATGTACCGCACGGGCGACCGCGTGCTGTGGACCCCCGCCGGCGAACTCCGGTTCCTGGGACGGGCGGACGGCCAGATCAAGCTGCGCGGCGTACGGATCGAACCCGGCGAGGTCGAGCGCGCCCTCGCCGCGCACCCCTCGGTCGGCCAGGCGCTCGTCGTGGTCCGCGAGGACCGGCCCGGGGAGAAGAGCCTCGTCGGCTACGTCGTCCCCCGCGCGCAGACGGCGGTCACCGAGGCCGAACTGCTCGCCGGGGCGCGCGCCACGCTCCCCGAGCACCTCGTGCCCTCCGCCGTCGTCGTCCTCGACGCCCTGCCGCTCACCGTCAACGGCAAACCCGACCGCGCGGCGCTCCCCGCACCGCACCGCCCCACCGCCGCCGAGGGCGGTCGGCAGCCCCGCAACGCCCGCGAGGAGGTGCTGTGCGCGCTGTTCGCGGAGATCCTCGACGTGCCCCGGGTCGGCATCGACGACAACTTCTTCGCCCTGGGCGGCCATTCGCTGCTCGGCGTCCGCCTGGTCAACCGCGTCCGCGGCGTCCTCGGCATCGAGCGCACCGTCCGCGACCTGTTCCGCCTGCCCACCCCCGCCGGGCTGCTCGGCTCGCCGGACGACGAGAGCGACGACGGCACGGCCGCCGCCCTGGGCGTCCTGCTCCCGCTGAGCACCCGCGGCACCCGTCGCCCGCTGTTCTGCGTCCACCCCGGCACCGGTGTCGGCTGGGCCTACGCGGGCCTCGCCCGCCACCTGGGCGACGACCAGCCGCTGTACGCGCTCCAGGCCCGCGCGCTGAGCGAACCCGGCCACCGGCCGCGCAGCGTCGAGGCGATGGCCGACGACTACCTGGAGCAGATCCGGCGGATCCAGCCCTGGGGCCCCTACCGGCTGCTCGGCTGGTCGTACGGCGGTCTCGTCGCCCACACCATGGCGGTACGGCTCCGCGAGGCCGGCGAGCGGGTCGAACTGCTCGCGCTGATGGACGTCCACCAGACCGGGCCCGGAAGCGTCTCCGTCCTCCCGCCCGAGGCGAGGGCCGAGAAAGCGCGGGAACTCGCCGAGGCGATCGAGGACATCCGCCGCGAGGACCCCGTCCTCGCCGGATTCTCCGACGCGGAACTCCACGCCGTGCTCCACGCCTCCGAGACCCACGCCGCCCTCATGGCCCGGCACGTGCCGGGCGTCGCCGACACCGACACGCTGTTCTTCACCGCCCGCCGGCCGGGGGAGCGCGAAGGCGCTCTCGCCGCCACCTGGATTCCCTTCACCGAAGGCGTCATCGACAATCACACGGTCGAATGCGGCCACCTTCAGATGACCGAACCGGAACCTCTCGAAACAATCGGAAGAATTGTCGCGGAGAAACTCTCCGCGCTTCAGAAGGAAGAAACGAGGAGCCAGTCATGAGCGAGTCCGTCAACCCGTTCGACAACGCCGAGGGCACCTTCCACGTCGTCGTGAACGACGAGGGCCAGCACTCCCTGTGGCCCGCCTTCGCGGACATCCCGGCGGGCTGGACCAGTGTCTGGGGCGCCGGCGACCGCGACGAAGCCCTGGAGTACATCACCGCCAACTGGACCGACATCCGCCCGCGCAGCCTCGTCGCCCAGTACGCCTGACACACCCGACCGAAGCGCCGTGCCCCGCAGCCGATGCGGGGCACGGCGCTTTTTCTGTGCGGTAATTGCGGAGCGAAAGTGCCGGTCCTTGCTGCCGGTCACACTTCCCCTTCCGGAATCCCCAGAAATCTATCCTCGACACATGAAGATACTTCTGAGCGGAACCGCATCGGATTCCCATACCTGGAATCTCGTGTACCTCCGTCTCCTCCTTGAGGAACAGGGCCACGAGGTCGTCGGGCTCGGGCCCTGCGCCCCCGCCGAGCTGCTGGTCGCCGGCTGTCTGCGGCACGCGCCCGACGCGGTGGTGCTCAGCAGTGTCAACGGGCACGGCTACCGCGACGGACTCGCGGCCGTCCGCCGGCTGCGCGCGGAACCCGCCCTGGCCGGCCTCCCCGTGGTGCTCGGGGGCAAGCTCGGCGTCGCCGGACACCGCCAGGAGGCGGACGTGGCACGGCTGACCGAGGCCGGCTGCGACGCCGTCCTCGGCGAGGACCTGGACGCGCTGCGCGAGTTCCTCGCCGCGCGCACCCGCAGGGAGGTGCCGGCTTGACCGCCCGGGCCTCCGACTTCGGCGGTTTCGTCGCGGCGTCCACGGCCGCCGGCCGGCTCGTCGTCCAGCCCCGCATGGGCTTCGGCGACCCCGGCCGCATGCGGGACGGGCTCGCCCGGACCCGGGCCGCCACCGCCCACACCGCGGGCACGCTGACCGTCGACAGCTA
This sequence comes from Streptomyces sp. NPDC004284, assembly GCF_042874035.1. NCBI lineage: Bacteria > Bacillati > Actinomycetota > Actinomycetes > Kitasatosporales > Streptomycetaceae > Streptomyces > Streptomyces sp. NPDC004284. The sequence continues at coordinate 20,501 of NZ_JBIAMJ010000013.1, forward strand.
CACCCGTGTCGGCGACCTCGACGCCGCCCGCGCCGCCGTGGCCGAGGGAAGCCGCCTCAACGGCTACCCGATCGCCGCGCACTCCCGGGCCACCACCCGGGCCGTCCTCGACGGGCTGTTCGACGCCGACTTCCCCGTACAGGTCCGGCACGGCTCCGCCCGCCCCTTGGCCATCGTCCGGGCGCTCACCGCGGCCGGCCTCGACGCCACCGAGGGCGGCCCCGTCTCCTACTGCCTGCCCTACGGCCGCACCCCGCTGCGGGAGTCCGTCACCGCCTGGGCCCGCGCCTGCGAAGTCCTCGCCGCCGGGACGCGCCCCGGAGCCGTACCGCACCTGGAGAGCTTCGGTGGCTGCCTCCTCGGCCAGCTCTGCCCGCCCGGGCTCCTGGTGGCCGTGAGCGTCCTGGAATGCCTCTTCTTCGTCCAGTACGGGCTGCGCAGCGTCTCGCTCAGCTACGCCCAGCAGACCGACCCGGCCCAGGACGAGGAGGCCCTGCGCGCCCTGCGCCGGCTCGCCGCCGAGTTCCTGCCCGACGGCGTCGACCACCACGTCGTCCTCTACACCTACATGGGCGTCTACCCGCGCACCGAACGGGGCGCCACCCGCCTCCTGGAGGCCTCCGCCCGGCTCGCCGTGCGCTCCGGCGCAGGCCGCCTCATCGTCAAGACCACGGCGGAGGCCCATCGCATCCCGACCGTCGAGGAGAACGTCCGCGCCCTGGAGACCGCCGCCGCGGCCGCCGCGCTCGCCGGACCCCCGGCCCCGGACCGTACCGCCGAGGAGGACGGCGAGGTGTACGAGGAGGCCCGCACCCTCATCGAGACCGTCCTCGGCCTCCACCCCGACCTGTCCCGGGCCCTGCCGGCCGCCTTCGAACGAGGGCTGCTCGACGTGCCCTTCTGCCTCCACCCCGACAACGCCGGCCGTTCCCTCGGCCGCGTCGACGCCGAGGGCCGCCTCCGCTGGGCCCGGACCGGCGCCATGCCGATCCGCCCGGACACGGCGGCGGACGCCGCACCCCTCACCTCGGCCGGCCTGCTCGCCGCCCTCCGCCACGTCGCCGACCGCTACGACAGCCCCCGGCACCACGACAGCGGCGACGGTCACGACCGGCCGCCGGCCACCCCGGTCACCGTCTGAACCGCCCCGCCCGTCAGCAGAGCACCCCCGACCGCCCCGAACAGGAGTCCCGCCATGGACCGTCCCGACCTCACCGGCACCCCGGCCGGCCCGCCCCCGCTCGGCGAACACCTCCGCTCGCCGCAGTTGCGCGCCGCCATGCTCGTCCAGCAGGAGGCCCTCCACGCCGCCCGCGCGTTCCTGCGCGGCGAGGGCTTCACCGAGCTGCTGCCCCCGCTCGTCGGACCCGTCACCGACCCCGGCGGCCGCGGCGCCAAGGCCCTCGACGTCGACTACTACGGCCACCCGTACAAGCTGATGACCAGCGCCATCCTCTACAAGCAGGCCTCCCTGCGCGGCTTCCCCCGGCTCTTCTACATCGCCCCCAACGTGCGCGTCGAGCCCGAGGAGACCGCCGGCACCGGCCGGCACCTCGTCGAGTTCCACCAGATCGACGTGGAGATCGCCGACGGCACCCGCGAGGACGCCCAGGAGATCGCCGCCGGCCTGCTGACGCACGTCACCGAGCACGTGTGGACCGCCGTCCCCGAGATCCTGACCGAACTCGGCCGTGTCGAGGGCGACTTCGCTGACGTCCGCGCCGGCAAGTACGACGTCCGCACCCACGACGACGCCGTGGCCCGGCTCCTCGACGCCGGGCATCCGCAGAACCCCGACGGCGAGATCGACTGGGCCGGCGAGCGCATCCTCTCCCTGGAGAGCGACCGCCCCTTCTTCGTCAACGACTACCCCAAGGGCTCCCGCGGCTTCTACGACCGGGAGGACCCCGAACGCCCCGGCGTCCTGCGCAACTTCGACCTGATCGCCCCGCACGGATACGGCGAGCTCGTCTCCGGGAGCGAGCGCGAGGCCGACTACGCCACCATCGTCACCCGCATGCGGGAGAGCGGCGAGAACCCCGCCAAGTACGCCTGGTACCTCCAGGAGGCCCGCGACGGCATGCCGGCCAGCGCCGGATTCGGCATGGGCCTCCAGCGCCTCGTCCGCTTCCTCACCGGCCTCGACGCCCTCTGGCAGGTCAGCGCCTACCCCAAGCTCCCCGGGGTGGTGGCCCCGTGACCGCCCTCAGCGCCCCCGGCTTCCCGGAGCGGGCGATCCGCGCCCGCGCCCGCAACGGCACCGCCGAGGTCTTCCCCGACCCCGCCACGTACGGCACACAGCTGTACGGACCGGGTACGGCGACCGCCGCCGACGAGCTCGACCGGGCGCGCATCGTCCCGCCCGTCTTCATGCCCCAGCGCCTGGAGAAGCTCATCGACCTCGCCCGCGAGCCGGAGTTCACCGACGTCGACCTCGGCACCCGCGTCGGCGGCTTCACCGCCCGGCTGCCCCTCTACCTGTCCGCCTTCGGCTCCACCCGCGCCGGCAGCGGCGACCTCGCCGTCCACGCGAGCCGGCAGGCCGCCCGCCTCGGCATCCCCATGGTCATCGGGGAGAACATGATCCCCGTGCACGGCTACCGCCGCGCCGGTGACGCCACCCGCTCCGCGCTCCTCGCCCGCGTCGAGGCCTACCTCGACGCCGCACCCGACGGAGCCGGCGGCATCGTCGTCCAGCAGTCCACCGAGGACGCCGACTCCGAGGTCTGGAACCTCCTCTACAGCGACCCCGCCTTCCGCCCCCTCCTGGAGACCGGCCGGCTCGCCTTCGAGCTGAAGACCGGGCAGGGCGCGAAACCCGGCCTCGGCGGCATGACGGTCGTCGACCGGGCCGAGGCCGAGCAGCTCGCCCGCCGCTTCACCGTCCGCAAGGTCCTCGACCCGGACGGCGCGCGCCAGCTGCGCTGCGCCACCCCCGGAACCTTCACCGACGAGATCCTCCGCCAGCAGCTGCGCTTCATGCGGAACAACTTCCCCAAGGCCCGCACCTGGGTGAAGTTCCACCCCGGCCGCGACATCGCCCACGCCGCCCGTACCGCCTGGTCCGCCGGAGCGGACGCCGTCACCGTCGACGGCGCCGAAGGCGGCACCGGCTGGGCCCCGGGCGTCTTCCTCGACCACGTCGGCCTGCCGCTCGCCGCCTGCCTGCGCCGCATCGGCCGCCCCGACGGCTGCCTCCTCGCCGCCGGCGGCATGTGGGAAGGCGGCCGCGCCGTCCGCGCCCTCGCCCTCGGCGCCACGGCCGTCGGCCTGGGCCGCGCCGCGCTCGTGGCCGTCGACGAGGACCCCGAGCACGGTCTGGAGCGCCTCGCCGACAGCATCGCCCTCGAACTGCGGCTTCTGATCAGCGCGTTGGGCAAGTACTCCGTCGGCGCCCTGGACCCCGAGGACCTGTGGTGGCCCGACGGCCACGCGCCTCTTCCGGCCGCCACCGACCCGGTGGGGGCGACACCGTGACCGCGTACCGGCGGCGCGGCCGTGACCGAGCCGTCCACGCCTGCTTCTCCGTCCGGGAGGCCCCGGGCATCACCGTCACGGTCTCCCACGACGGGAACGGCCTCGTCACCACGGCCCGGCACACCGCGCAGCGGGCCCTCGCCGAGGCGGGCCGCGGCTACCTCGGCGGCCGCGTCGAACTGCGCACGCCCCGGCCCCCCGCCCAGGCCGCCACCCGGCCCAGCGCCTTCGGCACGCGCCGGCGACGCGCCGTGCGCCGGGCCGCCGACCGCGCCGTGGCCCTGGCCGTCGCCGCCACCCTCAGGGGCGACGCCGCCGGCATCCGGGTCCACGTCCGTCCACCCCTCTGACCACGACCACGCCCCGCGATCCACGGCTCCCCGTCCTCCCTCGACCACAGAAAGCCGACCCCATGGGAACGACCCCCACGACCAGCGCACCGGCAGGCGCACAGCCCGCCGTCGACTGGCGCCGCGTCAGCAGTCTCGTCATCGGCCAGGCCGCCGTGCAGGCGGGCAGCTTCGCCCTCCTGATCGCCATGAGCTGGACGGCGGTCCAGCTCGGCGGCCGCGAAGCCGTCACGTACGTCACGCTCTCCGCCACCCTGCCCCGCGCCCTGCTCCTCCTCTTCGGCGGAGCGCTCGCCGACGCGCTCGGCCCCCGCGCCGTCCTGCTCCGCGCGACGAGCGTCCGCGTCCTCGTCCTCGCCGCCGGCGTCGCCGTGACCGCCACCACCGAGACCCTGTGGCCGCTGATCGCCGTCGCCCTCGTCGACGGCGTCCTGCTCGGCCTCACCGGCCCCGCCTCCGGGGTCCTGCTGCCCCGCCTCGCGCCCCAGGACCAGCTCGGCCGCGCCAACTCCCTGTTCTCCATGGTGCTGCGCCTCGCCCCCATCGCCGGGTCCCCCCTCGGCGCCTGGCTGGTCGTCGTCGGAGGCCTGCCCGTGGCCATGACGGCCGCGGCCGCCGGCTGCGTGGTCTGGCTGGCCTGCGCCACCCACGTCACCCACGGCATGGCCCGGCCCGAACGGGCCCCGCAGGGACCCTCCTTGCTGCGCCGCTCCGGCGACGGCTTCCGGCTCCTCGCCGCGCACCCGCGACTGCGGTGGATGTTCGTCGCCTGCTTCTGCATGGACCTGGCGTTCCTGTGGCCGGCCGAGGTCGCCCTGCCCCTGCGGGCCGCCGACCAGGGCTGGGGCGTCGGCGCCGTCGCCATGGTGCTCTCCGTCTTCGGCGCCGGAGCGCTGGCGTCCGCCGCCCTGGGCGCGGCGCTCGCCCACCGCATCCCGGCGCACACGAAGCTCGTGGTGACCGGCGTCGGCCTCGCCGCCGGCATGGCCGCCATGGCGCTCGTCCCCTCGGCCGTCGTCCTGGCCGGCACCGCCGGCGCCGTCGGCCTGCTCTCCGGACTGAACGGGCCGGCCCTGGTCACCGCCTATCAGCAGGCCGTCCCCGAGGGGCGGATGGGGGCCGCGATGTCCACCTTCGCGCTCTCCGGCATCGGCGCGGCACCGCTGTCCCTGGCCGTGTTCAGCCCCGTCTCGCTCTACCTCGGGGTGACCGGGACCTGGCTGCTGTGCGCGGGCCTCGCCCTCCTCTCCCCGGTCGCCGCGGCCGTCGCCCTGCGCGGTGGGGCGGCCGCCGCCGCGCCGCGCGCCGAGGCCCGTCCCCGTACCGCACCGGAGCCCACCGCAACTTCCGTGTGAGGCAGACATGATCCCGCTGGTTTCCCCGCCACCGCCGGCGGCTCCTCCGGCCGGCCCCCTGGTCCCTTCGACGCTCCCGCCCCTGACGACGGCCCTGCCCCGGCTGCCCGGACTGCGCCCCGTCCGGCCGCAGCTGTGGCTGGTGGCCACCGAGGCCCACCAGGACACCGTCACCCGGTACGCGCCCCTCGTCCTGGCCACCGAGGAACTGGCCCGTGCCGAGGAGTTCCGCCGCTCGGGCGACCGCGCCACCTACCTGTGCGCGCACGTCGGACTGCGCCGCCTGCTCGGCGCCCACCTGGGCGTCGCGCCCCGCACCGTGTCGGTGGCGCGGGCGCCGTGCCCCTGCTGCGGCGAGCCGCACGGACGCCCCGTACTGCCCGACGGGCGCCTGCACTTCTCGCTCTCGCACTGCGAGGGCCTGAGCCTGATCGCCGTCGCGTCCACCCCCGTCGGCGTGGACATCGAGCGGGTGCCGGCGCCCCACACGGTCACGGAGGCGTCGGAGGTCCTCCACCCGGCCGAGGCGGCGGAACTCGCCGCCCTCGCCCCGGCCCTCCGCCCCGCCGCGTTCGCCCGGGCATGGACGAGGAAGGAGGCCTACCTGAAGGGGCTCGGCATAGGCCTGGGCGCCGATCCGTCCGCCGAGTACGTGGGCGCCGGCCCGCTGCCCTCGGCGCCGCCCGGATGGTTCCTGGCCGATGTCACCGTCCCCGACGGCCATCACGCCGCCGTCGCGCTCCGCCACTGAGGAAAACTATCGAACATAAAACGATCGTTCTCGAAGTGAGCGTATGGTGGTCGTCGACAAGGGAGGGGGAGGATCGTGAACCGATCGCACGAGTCGACGGCCCGGGACGGGGGTGGCGCCCTCCGCCTGCTCCGGGGTGTCCCCGAAGGGGCCGAGGAGCAGGCGGCCGCGCTGTACTGGGAGGCCTTCGGCCGCAAGATCGGCGGCGCGCTCGGCCCGCCCGGGACGGGCCGGGCGTTCCTCGCCTCCCATCTGCACCACGACCGCGGGGTCACCGCGCTCGACGGCGCGGGCCGTGTCGTCGGCGTCGCCGGCTACGACCTCGGGGGCCGCGCCCTGTTCGGTGGCTCGGCGCGCGACGTACTGTCCGCGTACGGGCCCCTGCGCGGGCTGCCCCGTCTCGCCCTCCTCGCCCTGTTCACCCGGAACCCCGCCGGGGGCGAGCTCGTGATGGACGGCATCTGCGTCGACGCGACGCAACGGGGCACCGGCATCGGCGGCCTGCTGCTGCGGGAGATCGCCGCCGTGGCCGCCGAGAACGACTGCTCCCGGATCCGGCTGGACGTCATCGACACGAACCCGCGTGCCAAGGTCCTGTACGAACGCCACGGATTCCGCACCGTCCGCACGCGGCGGACCCCGTTCCTGAGGAAACCGATGGGATTCGGCGCCGTCGCCACCATGCACCGTCCCGTCACCCCCGGCGACCTGGGCGGGGGAAGCCCCCGATGAACCACGCGGAGCCGGACCGCGCGCGCCGCCCGGAGGTTTCCACCCGGCTGCTGGTGCACGCCCTGGTCCGCGAGGACGGGACCGTCGACGCCGGTGAGCTCTACGCCGTCGCCGGACTCCTCGGCATGACCGATCAGCAGGTCCGGCTGTGCCTCAAACGGCTGGTCGCCGAAGGCCGGTTCGTCCAGGACGGCCGGGGACGCAGGGCCGTCCTGCGGGCCGTCGCCGATCCCGCGACCGGCGGCCTCGCCCCCGACGCCGACCACGTCCGCCACGCCCACCGGCAGGACCTCGGACTCGCGCCCTGGGACGGCACCTGGCACCTGTTCGCCTTCGCCGTCCCGGAAGCACGCCGCACCGCCCGCGACGCCCTGCGCGAAACCCTCCTGCACCTGGGTGCCGCACCCGTCCAGGGAGGCCTGTACGTCTCCGCCAACCCCATCGCCGACCTGGTCGAGGGGCAGGCCCGCCACCTCGGCGTGCTCGACACCGTCACCTTCCTCACCAGTACGGACCTGCGCGTCGGAGAGGTGTCCGACCCCCTCCGGCTGGCCGCGGCCATCTGGCCCCTGGACGAGATCGCCGCCCGTCACGAACGGCTCGCCGCCTTCGCGGAGACCGTCGCCGGCCGACTGGCCCGTGGCGCGGACCTGTCCGGGGCCGAGAAGCTCACCTCGGCCGTGGAACTCGCCGCCGAGTTCAGCCGCGCCATGACCCCCGATCCGCTCCTGCCCCCGGAGCTGCTGCCCCGGCCCTGGCCCGGCAGCCGCGCCCGCCGGCTCACCCGGGAATGCTGGACCGCTCTCCGTACCCCCTCCGCCGCCGGTCTCCGTCTCTTCCGCCTCTACGACGACCCCGTCCACTCTCCCGACGGACAGCGGGACGGGCGGCGAGACGGACGGTGAAAGGACAAGGAAACGCCCTCGCGAGCCGGGCCGTTGGGCAGCCTGGCCACCAGGACACGGGCCCGGTCTTGCGACAACGTGTTCCATCGCCGACACGGGCGAGTGATCATTGGCCATGATCGTCGTCGTGGGGCGAGAACGGCCGTGCGGCGCACCTAGACTCCCCGCACATGTCGCTCTGGCTCCTCAATCACTTCAGCACCTTCACCCTGGCCGTGGTCACCGTCGGCGGGACCGTTCTCCTCGCCGTCGCCGGCAGCGTGCTGCTCCGCCGCAGGTACCCGTCGCTGGCCCGGGGGGAGCACAACGACATGGTCGGGGTGACGCTGGGGATGTTCGGCGCGATCTACGGGATCATCCTCGCCTTCGTCATCGTCACCCTCTGGACCCAGCTGGACAGCACGCAGACGATCGTCGCCAGCGAGGCCACCGACGCCGCGCTCATCGCCCGCGACGCCGCCGCCTTCCCGCCCGCGGTCCGCGCCGACCTCGACACGGCGCTCAGCGGCTACGTCCACGCGGTCGTCGAGGACCAGTGGCCCCGCATGCGCGCCGGGCAGCCGAGCTACGGGGCCACGGAGGGGCACCTGCGGTCCGCCTTCACCGTCCTCCAGACGTACGACCCGAAGTCCCCGCGCGAAGAGGTCTTCTACGAGCAGGCCGTCGGTCACCTCAACGACGTCGCCGCCCAGCGCCGGGCCCGCCTGAACATGGCCCAGCAGGAACTCCCGCCGCTGCTCCAGGTCCTGGCGTTCGGCGGCGCGATCGTCCTCGTGCCCCTCACCTTCCTCTACGGCATGCGCAAGCTCAGGATCCAGCTCCTCTTCGTCGCCTCGGTCGCCGCCCTCATCGGCTTCAGCCTGCTCCTGGTCTTCGTCCTCGACCGCCCCTTCGCCGGCGAACTGAGCGTGAGCCCGGCCCCGTACCGGGAGGGAGCGCTCGCCCGGTACTGGGAGAAGTGAGTGCCGCCGGGTCAGGGGTGGCTGACGACCACTTTGCCGAAGGGGCTGCCGGTGGCGTAGTGGCGGTAGGCGTCGACGGCCTCGTCGAAGGGGAAGGCGCGGTCGATGACGGGCCGGAGTCCGTGCTTCTCGATGAAGGCGTTCATGGCGGTGAACTGGGCGCGGCTGCCGACCGCCACGCTGCGGACGGTGGCGCCGGAGGCGAAGAGGGCCTGGGGATCGAGCGGCTGGGGGGTCCTGCCCGTGAAGCCGACGCACGCGATGGTGCCGGCCAGGGCGATGGCGCGGACGGACTCGTGGAGCAGTCCGGCGACGTCGACGACGCGGTCGGCGCCCCGGCCGCCGGTGAGGGCGCGGACCTCGCCGGCCCAGTCGGGGGTGGCCGTGTAGTCGACGACGGCGTCGGCACCGAGGTCGCGCAGGCGCGCGGCCCTGGCGGGGCTGCCGGTGGTGGCGATCACGCGTGCGCCGAGCGCCTCGGCGAACTGGAGGGCGAAGAGGGAGACGCCGCCGGAGCCCTGCACGACGACGGTGTCGCCGGGGCGGACCCCCGTTCCGTCGCCGGTCAGCGCGTTCCATGCCGTGACGGCCACGCAGGGCAGGGTGGCGGCCTCCGCGTACGTCAGATGCGCGGGAACGGTCACGAGCGAGTCCGCGTCGGCGACGGTGAACTCGGTGAGCATGCCGTCCAGCGAGCCGCCGCGCTGCGCGAGGTGCTCGACGGCGAACGGGCCGTCCTGCCAGGAGGGGAAGAGCGTGGCGGCGACGCGGTCCCCGACCCGTACCGCGTCGACGCCCGGTCCCACCCCGACCACCTCGCCGGCCCCGTCCGAGACGGGCACGACGTCCGGCTTCACCGGAAGGACGTAACTGCCGTCGAGCACCATGAGTTCACGGAAGCTCAGGGACGTCGCGCGCACGGCCACCAGGGCCTGGCCGGGGCCGGGCGCGGGGATCGCGTGCTCGCGGACGGTGAGACCGGACAGCCCGGCCCCGCTGTGCGACAGGTGGTAACTCCGCATCGGTCGTGCCTTTCGCAAGAGGTGGAGGGAGCGGGTCGTCTCGCCGGACATCACGCGTCGTCGGACTCGGCGGCCAACGGGACCTCTCCCGCGGTCTTGCTGAAACCGAGCGCCTCGACGATCCGGCCGTCCGTCACCCGCATGACGTTGACGCCCTGCACCCACTGGCCGGGGCCGTCCCCGAAGCGGTAGGTCCACACGATCGTCGCGCGGTCGCCCGACACGATCACCTCCTGCGGGGTGAACTGCGCGGTGAGGTCGTCGACGAGGGCCGTCCACCACTCCGTACACGCCTCGCGCCCGGAGACCCGCTCCCCGCGCGGCGCGGGCTGGACGCTCTCCATGACGCAGTCCTCGGCGATCAGGTCGGCCAGGAGGCCGGCCTCGCGGTCGGTGAACGCGCGGTTGAAACGGTCGATGACTTCGGCGGTGGTGCGTACGGACATGACGCCTCCTCGGAAGAGATAGACCGTTCGGTCTACGAGGGATATAGATAGACCGGTTGATCTACCGTGTCAAGTGCGGCAGAATCGCGTCATGACCACTTCCGCCAAGCCGGGCCCCCGCGAGCGACTCCTGCTCGCCGCCCAGGAGTTGACCTACACCCAGGGCGTCGGCGTGGGCGTGGACGCCCTGCTGAAGGGGGCCGGCGTCGCCCGCCGCTCGCTGTACGAGCACTTCGGCGGCAAGGACGGGCTCATCGCCGAAGTGCTGCGCCGCAGCACCGTCGAGGACGTGGAGCGGTACCGCTCCACCATGGACGCCGCGGGGGGCGACCCCCGCGACCGGCTCCTCGCCGTCGTCGACCGGCTCGGCGACATCGCCGCCGACCCCGACTTCCACGGATGCCGCTACCTCGCCGCCGACCTCGCGCTCACGGACCCGGAGCACCCCGGCCACGAGGTCACCAGGGAGTACCGGCGCACCCTCCACGGCCTGTTCGCCGACGAGTTCACCGCCCTCGGGCACAAGCGGCCCGGCTTCGCCGCCGACCAGCTGCTCATCCTCGTCGACGGCCTCCTCGCCGCCGGCGCGACCCGCCCCGGCACCGGGCACACCGCCGCGGCCCGCGCCCTCGCCGAACACCTCGTCGACACCGGCCCCGCGTAGCGCGGACCCGGGGCGGCGGAAGGAGCGCGAGGGTCTCCCGGCGGCATCAGTCCTGCTGATGGGCGGTGAAGCAGACCGCGTTGGACGTGATCGCGGCCCCGGCTCCAGGATGGCCGCATGACCGTTACCTCTGCCATCGCCTCCTTCGCCGTAGTGGCGGGCATGCTGACCATCATGCCGGGACTGGACACCGCCCTGGTGCTGCGTTCCGCCATCACCCTGGGCCGGAGCCGGGCCTTCGCGACGGCGCTGGGGATCCTCTCCGGCGTGCTCGTGTGGGGCATGGCCGCCGCGGTCGGCGCCTCGGCGGTGCTCACGGCATCCCAGCTGCTGTACGACGTGCTGCGCCTGGCCGGTGCCGGGTATCTGGCGTGGCTGGGGATCGGCATGATCCGCCGGACGATCAAGGAGCGCGGCCGGCCCGCGTCGGGGGACACGGCGGACGGGGTGGGAGCCGCGGCCCCGGAGGCGACCTGGGCGCGGTGCTGGGCGCGCGGTCTCGGCACCAGCCTGCTGAATCCGAAGAACGGCGTCTTCTACATGGCCATGCTGCCCCAGTTCATCCCCGGCGACGCCCCACACCTGCTGATGGGCGTCGTCCTGGCGACCGTGCACGACCTGGAGGGGCTGGTCTGGTTCAGCGCCCTGATCTTCGGCACCCAGCTCGTCCGCCGGTGGCTGAACCGCGCCTCGGTGCGGCGGGCCATCGACGCGCTCACCGGCACGGTACTCGTCGGCTTCGGCCTCAAGCTGGCGCTCGGGGACACCTGAGCACCGCCCGGCCCGGGGGACTGCTCGTCCGTGCCGAAGCGGTCGGGGTCACGCTCCCCGGCGTACGGAAGGTGCGCGGGGGCGCCGAGCCCGGTCCGCTCGGCGGCGAGCGCGGTCGGCCCCCTCGCCCCGCGGTACGCCGGGGCGGGCGGGGCCTCCCGCGTCGTCGCGGCCGTCGGCGGCGCGGACAGGGCGGAGTTCGTGCGGGCCCCCGGCGCCGGCGAGGTCGTGCTGTACGGGGACGAGTCCTGGGGCGATCCGGTCGACGTCGTCGGCGGGCGGCATCTCGGCGGGGACCTCCTCGGACCCGCCGTGCGGCGGGCCCTCGGCCCGGTGGCCGTCTGGTCGCCTCCAGGTTCGGGCGGCGGCGCGATCGACGCGCACGAGCCGCTGGTCCGGGGCGCGTCGGTGATCGGCTTCCAGGCGGCGGTCGTCGCCCGCGGCGAGCCCGAGGCGTACGCGCGCCGGCTCGACGAGCTGGGGGAGCTCCACCGCGACCGGAGGCTCGGCCCCCGTATCGCCGCCGAGATGCCGCTCGCCGACGCGGCGCGCGCCCGTGCGCTCGTCGAGTCCCGCGGCGGCCTCGGCAAGGCCGTCCCCATCCCCTGGGGCGGGGGGAGGCGGCGGGGCCGCGCGGCTCAGCGGTCGTAGCGGCCGGTGTCGATCTCCCAGCGGTGGTAGCCGGCGATCCAGGCGGCGAGGCCGTCGACGTACCGGTGGGCCGCCTCGCGGGCGGCCGGGGCGAGGCCGAGGAGCTCGCAGATCTCGGGGACCTCGTCCGACAGCTCCACGAAGCGGTCGACCATCGTCTGGGCCTCGCGCATCACCTGGACCGCGGCCTCCTCGGGGGTGCCGCCCCGCTCCTCGCGGACGATCATCACCAGGTTGGCGACGTCGCCACGGGCGAGTTCCTGGGCGTACGAGTGCACGTCGTTGGTGAACGAGGGTATGTCGGCGGCGAGTTGGCGCATCCGGCGGAAGGACGGGTGGTGCAGGACCTCCTGCGGGAGCTCGAACCGGTTGAGCCGCTCGACCATGTCGAAGAGGGTCTCCATGGCGGCCGTGCCCCGGCGGAGCGCCAGATAGCTCTCCCGGTCGGGGAGCCGGCCGGAGAGCCGGCCGGCGGCCTCGGCCGGGTGGCACGCGAAGTACCACTCCCAGTTGTAGGCGGACCGGGCCCGCCAGCGGGCCGACATGCCGCGCGCGCTGCGTTCCCAGAGGTCGACGAAGGCCTGCTCGACGGGCGTACGGGCGCCGGGCGCCGGGCCGTCCCCGTACAGAAGGCCCGTCAGGCGCCTGCATATCTCGGCCACTTGTGCCGGCGACCGGCCGAGCTCCGAGTCGAAGCCGTCGTCGAAGAGGAAGTAGAAACTGAGCAGGTCCGCGGCGAGGGCGAGTTCCTCGGCGGGGGAGTCCGGGCTCGTGAACGCGGCGAGGCGGGGCACGTCCCACTTGTCGTACGCGGGCAGGGTGATGGCGGCGGCGAGTCCCTCGTTGCGGAGGAGCCAGTGCCGGTGGAGTTGCGCGACGGATGCCTGGTTCGGATTGCTGCGCGGCGGAAACGGCAGGTCGAGCGTGATCGCGTTGAACATTGGTCCCCCAGGTTCTGAGCCCGGGAGATCCCGTGACGCCCCGGGCGCGATCGAAGAGTACTTGAATTGATCATCAACTGCCGGGTAGGTCAAGGGGATTCCTTTCAGGCCACGGAAGAAGTGCATCCGGATCGGCTGGAGCCGGGAGGCTTCGGGCGGATTTGAGTCCGGCTGACTGATATCCGCCGGCCGTGTCGATGCCACGGCTCCGTCATGTCGGTCGCGGGTGCATACCGTTCACGCGTTCGTGTCGGTCAGGCGTTCCATCGTTCGTTGCGGCGGGTGGTTCGGCCCCTGTGCGCGCCACCCGTGGACGGGGGCGCGCGTTGGGGTTGCCGTGACACCCGGTGCAGTGACGGTTCTGCATCCGGGACCTGCGGGTTCTGTGCCGACTCCCGATCATGGCGGGGCGATGGCGAGAGCGAAGATCTGGAGGGTGCGCGGTGCCGGAGATGTGGAATCGGGGCGAGGGGCACGAAGCCCGGTTCGTGGACCGCTTCCGGGACGGTCACGCCCTGGTCGGACGCGACCGGGAGCTCGCCGCGCTCCGGGACGCCGTCGCCGGGCACCGGCTCGTCACCGTGACCGGGGCGGCCGGGACGGGGAAGAGCAGGCTGGCCCTGGCCGCCGTCACGGCCCCCGTCGACGGCCCCTCGCACACGGTGGTCCGGGTGCGGTGGCACGACGCCGTCCCCGTGGGCCGCCGGGCGCTGACGGCGCGGGTCGACCGGGCGCTCGACGGCGCCGGCCTGACCCGGGACCCGGCCCGTACGGACCCCGCCGCGCCCGCCCGCCCCGCCGGAGAGGTGCTGCTCTTCCTGGACGATGTCGACCCCGTGCACACGGAATGCATCGGCCTGGTCCAGACCCTCCTGATCGCCCGGCCGACGGTACGGGTCCTGGTGACCGCGCGGCGGCCGCTCGGGCTCGGCGACGAGAAGGCGATCAGACTGGACCCCCTGCCGCTGGAGGCGCCGCCGGGCCGCCCCGGTCCCTCCCCCGCGGCGGAGCTCCTGGTCTCCCGCGCACGGGAGCGCGGGTGGAGCGAGGAGGCCGACCCGGCGGCCGTGGCCCGGGTGTGCCGACTCCTCGAAGGCGTCCCCCTGGCCCTCGAACTGGCCGCGGGCCGCCTGGGGGAGTGGACGATGACGGAACTGGCCGCCCACCTCGAATCCGGCCAGTGCCGACTGGCCGACCCGGCCCCGCTCCTGCTGCGGCACCGCACGCTGCGCACCTCCATCGGGGCCGTGCACGCCCTGTGCGAACCGGCGCAGCGCAGGGTCTGGCGCCGGCTCGGCGTCTTCGCCGGTCCCTTCACGGAGGCCGCGGCGGTGTTCGTGTGCTCGGGCTCCGACCTCGCGCCCCACGAGGTGCCTCCCGCCCTGGCGGCGCTGAGCGCCACGGGCGTGCTCCACGTCTCCGGGGACGCGGGCGCGGTGTGCCCGCCGCGCTACCGCATGGCCCGGGCCGCCCGCGACTTCGGTACGGAACGGCTCGCGGCGGCGGGCGAACTCCCCGCGACGCGGGACCGGCACGCCGCCCACTTCCGCGGCGTGGCGGCCGTCGCCGAGACCCTGTGGGACACCGGCCTCCAGCGCCAGGCGCTCCAGACCGTCCAGGACGAGCACGACGACCTGATGGCGCTCGTGCACCGCGCCGGGGACGGGACCGGCCATGCCGAGACGGCCCTGGAGACCGTGCTGCACCTCTGGTTCTGGTGGGCGGCGCACGACCACGCCCGAGAAGGCGGCGACCACCTCCGCGTCCTGCTGTCCCGGCTGCCCGCCGACAGCCCGCTCATGGCGCACGGCCGATGGCTCGCGGCCTGGCTCAGCACGGCCTGGGACCCCGGCACGGCGCACCACCTGCTGTCCCTCGCCTGGCCGGTGGCCGTCCTCGCCGGCGACGCCGCCCTCCTCGGCCGGATCGCCCATGTCCACGGCACCCTGGCCTGGCAGCGACGGGACCCCGAAGCGGCCGCCGCGTACTACCGCCAGGCCGCGGACACCACGCCCGGCGGCGCCCCCGGAGGCCCGTCACCCGCCGTCAGCCTCGCCGCCCTGGCCGTGGTCCAGGCCCACCACGCCCCCGCGGAGGCGGCCCGCACCGCCCGCCGGGCCCTCGCGCAGGCGGACTGCGCGAACGACGCCTGGGCCGCGGCGCTGGCCCACTACGCCCGCGCCTTCGCCGACCACCGCGCCGGACGTGCCGGCCGCGCCCGGCACCGGGCCCACCGCGCTCTGGCCGACCTCGAAGCCCGGCTCGACGCGCCACAGGCCCACCGGGCCCTGCGCCTCCTCCTCGCGGCCCTGGACCTCGCCGCGACGACGGCCGGCGCGCCGGTGCCCCACCGCCGTCCGCACCTCCCCGTGCCCCGCGACGGAGCGCAGACCCCGCCGACGACGGCGAGCCTGGTCCAGCGGTGACCACGCGGGCCGAAGGACAGCCGAAAGAAATCCGGGCGGTGATGTCGAGAAGCCGTGTCCGGCTCCGTCCCCGGTGTGAGAGCGGCCAGAATGGGCCGCACCCCGCACCGAGGAGAACACCATGGCCAAGTACCTGCTGCTGAAGCACTACCGCGGTGCTCCGGCCCCGGTCAACGACGTGCCCATGGACCAGTGGACGCCGGAGGAGGTCTCGGCCCACATGCAGTACATGAGGGACTTCGCGACCCGCCTCGAAGGCACGGGCGAGTTCGTCGACGGCCAGGCGCTCGCCCCCGAGGGCACCTTCGTCCGGTACGACGGCGAGGGCCGCCCGCCCGTCACCGACGGCCCCTTCGCCGAGACCAAGGACCTCATCGCCGGCTGGATGGTGATCGACGTCGACAGCTACGAGCGCGCCGTCGAGCTCGCCGGGGAACTCTCGGCCGCCCCCGGGGCCGGCGGGAAGCCCATCCACGAGTGGCTGGAGCTGCGCCCGTTCTACGGCGCGGCGCCCACCATCACGGAGTGACCGTCCCCATGGACGAGGCCCTGCTCCGCAGCCTCATACCGGGTGTCCTCGCCGTCCTCGTCCGCCGCGGAGCCGACTTCGCGGCGGCCGAGGACGCCGTCCAGGACGCCCTGGTGGAGGCGGTCCGCGTCTGGCCCGCCGACCTTCCCCGGGACCCCAAGGGCTGGCTGGTCACCGTGGCCTGGCGCAAGTTCCTGGACGCGACCCGCGCCGACACCGCCCGGCGCCGGCGCGAGGACCTCGTCGAGGAGGAGCCCGCGCCCGGCCCCGCGTCCTCCGCGGACGACACGCTCCGGCTGTACTTCCTCTGCGCCCACCCCTCGCTGACGCCGTCGTCCGCGGTCGCGCTCACCCTGCGCGCCGTCGGCGGCCTCACCACCCGCCAGATCGCCCAGGCCTACCTGGTGCCCGAGGCGACCATGGCGCAGCGCATCAGCCGGGCCAAGCGCACCGTCTCCCGCGTACGGTTCGACCGCCCGGGCGACGTCGCCACCGTGCTCCGCGTCCTCTACCTGGTCTTCAACGAGGGCTACTCGGGCGACGTCGACCTCGCCGCCGAGGCCATCCGGCTCACCCGGCAGCTCGCGGCCGCCATCGACCACCCGGAGGTCGCGGGGCTCCTCGCCCTCATGCTGCTCCACCACGCCCGGCGCGCCGCCCGGATCGCGCCCGACGGCAGCCTGGTGCCGCTCGCCGAGCAGGACCGCGGCCGGTGGGACACCGGGGCGATCGCCGAGGGCGTCGAGATCCTCCAGGCGGCCCTCGCCCGCGACCGCCTCGGCGAGTTCCAGGCCCAGGCCGCCATCGCCGCGCTCCACGCCGACGCCCCCACGGCCGGGGAGACCGACTGGGTGCAGATCGTCGAGTGGTACGACGAGCTCACGCGCCTGACCGACAGTCCGGTCGTCCGCCTCAACCGCGCGGTCGCCGTCGGCGAGGCCGACGGACCACGCGCCGGCCTGGCGGAGCTCGCGCGGCTGGACGCCTCCCTGCCCCGGTACGCGGCGGTGGCGGCGTACCTCCACGAACGCGACGGCGATCCGGCGACGGCGGCGCGGCTGTACGCCGAGGCGGCGAGGAAGGCCGCCGACACCCTCGAACGGGACCACCTGACCCGCCAGGCAGCCCGCCTCAACACCCGCCTGCGTCACTGACTCCCCACCGGTCCCGGAGGGCGTCGGGCACGACCGGAACGCGCCGTACAAAGCGTCGGAAACCATCGGCTTCCCCCTATCGCGGGGAACCGGCCGTGGCGAGAATCTGTCCCTGTGGAGGAAGGGTGCCACGGCCGGTTCCGAGGGGGGACGGGGATGAGCGCATGGGTGGTCCCGGGATACACGGAGTCCCGGGAGCTGGGCGCGGGCGGCAGCGGACGCGTGGCACTGGCCGTCCACGACGCGACCGGCGTGCCGGTGGCCGTGAAGTACCTGAGCGAGCGGCTCCGCGCGGACGAGTCATTCGTCCGCGGATTCCGCTCCGAGGCCCGGCTCCTCGGCGCCCTCGACAGCCCGTACGTCGTGGCGCTCCACGAGTACGTCGAGGCGCCGCGGGGAGCGGCCATCGTCATGGAGCTCGTGGACGGCGTCGCCCTGCGCGCCCTCCTCGCCCGGGAGGGCGCGACCGGCCCCGAGGCCGCCCTCACGGTCCTCAAGGGCTCGCTCCTCGGCCTCGCCGCCGCTCACCGGGCGGGCGTCGTCCACCGCGACTACAAGCCCGAGAACGTCCTCGTCGCCGCCGACGGGTCCTCCAAACTCGTCGACTTCGGGATCGCGGCCGGACGCGACAGCAGCCCCGGCATCGCCGGGACGCCCGCCTACATGGCGCCCGAGCAGTGGAACGGCGCCCCCGCCTCACCCGCGGCCGACGTCTACGCGGCGACCGCCACGTTCTTCGAGTGCCTGACCGGACGCAAACCCTTCGCCGGGGACAACTTCGCCGAGCTCGCCCTCCAGCACCTGGAGGCCCCCGTACCCGACGGACAGGCGCCGGAGCCGCTGCGCCCGCTCATCCGCCGGGGCCTCGCCAAGGCCCCGCACGAGCGGCCGGAGAACGCCGACGCGTTCGTCGGCGAACTGGAGTCGGTCGCCGCGGCCGCGTACGGACCGGACTGGGAGGAGCGGGGCCGTGGCCGCCTCGCGGCCCTCGCCGCACTCCTGCCGCTCCTCTTCCCCTCCTCCGGCGGTACGGCCGCGGGCACGACCGCGCTCGCCACGACGACCCTGTCCGCACCGCCGCCGAGCCCCTGGCGAAGGCTCCTCCGCGGGCTGCCGGCGGGCACGGCCGCCCTCGCCCTGGCACTGCTGCTCGCCCTCGCCGCCCAGGCCGGGGAAGAGGAGGCGGCCGGGGACGAGGTCGCCCGGGCCTTCGCGACGACGAACACGTCACCGAGCGAGGGCCCACCGGCCCCGAGCCCTTCCCCGACGCACACGCCGACATCGACTCCGCCCCCGACGTCCCCGGAACCCTCCGCCTCGTCGGACACCCCGGAAGCCCCACCGACGACCCCCCTGACGACCGCGCCCACGACGACACCCCCACCCCCACCGACCACCACGACCGAGCCGCCCACGACTCCACCCACCACCACCCCACCGACCACACCCCCGACGACGCCGCCCGTCGTGGTCACGGACGTCTCCGTCACGGGCCTGCGCCAGACCGGACCGACGGACGCCGAGGCCACCGTCGAGATCACGACGGACGGAACGGGCCCGCTGACACTCCTCGTCGAGTGGTTCACCGGCGACGAGAAGGGCTCGCCCGGCACACCGGACGGCTCCGAGACCCTGCGGCGCGAAGGAGCGGGCCGGTACACCCTCACGCTCCCGCACGCGGTCGGGGGCGCCGGCTGCTCCTGGGGAGTGCGCGCGACCACGGACCCGGCCGCCGCGAACGGCGGTTCCCTGCAGCAGATCTTCATCCGGCGGTGTGTGATCACATGAACGACGACGCCTACAGCGCCACCGAACTGGGCAGCCACTGGTTCGAGGGCCCGACGCCCGACCCGACGCCCGACCGCGTGGAGGGCGAAGTGCTGCGCTTCGGCCCGGGGGTGACCGCGGCCGCCGCACGACGCGCCGCGAACACCCCCACGGCGGCCCAGATCTGGCACGGCACCCTGCCCGGCGCCCCGCCACCCCGCAGGGCACGCTCCCGGCGGCCGCTCCGGTACGCACCCGCGGCCGTGATCCTGCTCGCCGTCCTGGCCCTCCTCGCCTGGCGCGCGTACGGCCCCCGCGTCTCCGTCCGGGACATCGCGGTCACCGTCCCCGAAGCGCCGCTCGGCTGCGACGGCACGGCGAACGTGGTCGGCGTCGTACGCACCGACGGCCGCCCCGGCTCCCTCACGTACCACTGGGAACGCAGCGACGGCACCCGCTCCGCACCCCTGCGCGAGACCCTGGACCGCGGCCGGAAGGAGGCCCGGCTCCACCTCCTGTGGACCTTCCAGGGCTCCGGCACCCACCACGCCGTGGCGCGCCTCGTGATCACGGCCCCCACCACCCGCACGGCCGAGGGCGCGTTCACGTACCGCTGCGAGTGAGTCCGACGCGTCACCGGCTCACACGAGGGGAACGGTCCGCCGCGCTCCGCCCAGGAGACGGCAGGACAGGGCCCGTTCGCTCGCCCCGCCGTCCCCGTCCGGCTCCACCCGGTACAGCCGGGCCCGCGGGAGGCGGCTCACGACGTCCGTCGGCCGACCGCCCGTGAAGAGGGCACCGACACCGTCCTCCACCGCCCAGCCGGCGGGAAGCGAACCGGTCGCCACGGCCGCCCGATAGGAGGCGCGCCGCCCGGGCTCGCTGTCGTAGTGGGGGCAGACGGAACCGGACAGCAGGCCCAGTCCGTCGGCCAGATGCGTGAGCGGCCCGAAGGAGTCGGTGTGCGAACCGTCGGCCCAGCAGTTGGCGCCGGCGCTGATCCCGCACAACAGGATCCCCCGCTCGTAGGCCTCGCGCAGCAGACGGTCCACACCGTGCGCCCGCCACACCGCCAGCAGGTTCGCGGTGTTGCCCCCACCCACGTACACGACGTCCTGGGAGAGGACGAACGCGCGCAGGGCGGCGTCGTCGAGCTCGCGCCGGAACAGGGGGAGGACACCGGGTTCACAGGCGCGCGACCGGTACGCGGCGAGGAACTTCTCGATGTAGCCGGGGGCGTCGCCGCTGGCCGTGGGGACGAAGCAGACCCTGGGCCGGGCGGCGGGCACCTGGCCGAGCACCCAGTCGTCCAGCAGACCGTCGTCGTCGGTGGAGAAACCGCCGCCGAGAAGAGCCAGCCGACGGTCGGGAACGGCAGCCACGGACGGCCTCCTCGCACGACTCCGACGCTACGTGTCCGGTGATCCTTTCGCCGGACGGGCTGCCGGCGCAAGGGCCGGGCCGAAGCCGAGAAGGCTCCGGCCCGGGTTCCGTCAGGGTTTCGGCACCGGTGTGCCCGGGGTCAGGACACCACGCGCAGGTGGGTGGGCCAGCCGAAGTCGCGGCGGTCGAAGAGGCGGAACATCTTCTTGATGTCGTTGGGGCTGAGCTTCACGCAGCCGTAGGACTTGTAGTCGCGGACGCCGTCCCAGCGGCGGGCCTCGGTGCTGCCCTGGGTGCCGTCGCGGTTCATCTCGGAGTGGATGAACATCTCCTTACGGGTCAGGGTGTTCTTGGAGCACGGCATGTTCTCGAGGTAGACGGCGTAGCCCTTGACGAGCCTGCCGTTGTACGTGCGGGACTTGAGCTTGATCTTCCAGGTGCCGTTCGGCAGCCAGCCCTGGGCGTGCGAGCAGTCGTCCGTGACGCCGGTGCCCGATCCGGCCCGGAAGACGGACCACAGCTTCTGCTCCTTGCCCTTGCCCTTGTAGACCAGGAGACGGGAGTCGGTGGGCTTCTTCGGGTTCTTGTCGAAGACCAGGGTCGTCGGTCCGGCCGGCGGCGCCACCGGGGCGGTCCCCCGTGCGGCGGTGGCCGGCGCCAGGGCCAGGGCGGTCGCCAGGGCCCCGGCGATCATGGTGCCGCGCCAGTGCTGTCCGTTGCTGTTCATGCGTCTCCCTCGTGCTTTCCGCACGGCTCGGTGCCTCCGGGCCGTGCACGGGTGGGCGGCGGGCCGGAACGGGCACCCGGAGGGGCGCCCCACCGAGGGGGCGGGCTGTCCGGGAGCGTCGGCCGCCGAACCAGAATCACCGGGCCGGCGGGGTGCGGGAAGACGATCGGGGCTGCTTGCCGAGGTGCATCGATGCAGCCCGTATGGCAGGGCTCTGACCTCGGGTTATGCCCGGTGCGCGAGGGTTGCGCGCAGAGCGGGTGCGGCGGGCCCGCCGCCCTCCTCACGCGGAAGCGGAGGGCAGCGGGCCCGGGTTCCGCTGGTAGTCCGGCGCCTTGACGGGCGGGAGCTGCTCCACCAGCAGGGCCAGCCAGGTGTCGACGGTGACCCGGCCGGTCGCGGCGAGGCCGTGCGTGCTCTGGAAGAACCTCAGGTCCTGGGCGGTGGCCGCGGTGAACCTCCCCGACACCGCCGTACCGCCCTGGCCCACGTTGTTGAGGAGTTCCTGCACGGCGCGCACCTCGGAGGCCTTGGACTCGTGCCCGACGACCTTCACCAGCTCCGGCCAGGTCAGCGCGCCCACCTTGCCATCGACCGGCAGCTCGTTCCGCAGCTGGAAGTCCATCACGGCGTCCCGGGTGTCCTCCCGGAAGAAGCCGTCGGTCCGCACCTTGTACCCGTGCGCGTTCAGCAGGTGCTGCAGGGCACGAGCGCGGCCGAACTGGTCCTCCTCGCCCATGCGCAGCAACGGCCACTCGTACGGCGCCCTGCCCGCGGCGACGGCACCGGCCGCACCCCCGGCCGTGGCCCTGTGCTCCCGCGCGGAGAGCCGTCCGTCGACGACCATTCCCGCGGTGAACGCCAGCACCAAGGCCGCCGCGAGCAGAACGGGCCGGAGCCACCGGGCCCGCTGCCGCCGGCCGGACCCGTCGGCACCGTCCGCGGCCGACCGCTCGTCCCGATCGGCATCGGGCACGGGAGACCCATGCCCCCCACCGTCCGCCCGTACGGAGTCCTCCTCGGCGCCCTCCACGGTCCGCTGGCGCCCGTTCTCCCGCAGCGCCGCCCGGCACAACGCCCGCGCCCGGTCGAGTTCCGCCGCCGGCGCACGCAACTGGGCGTGCAGCATCTCCACCACCCTCAAGGGAGCGGTCGACAGGTGCTTCGGGTTCAGATACCGCGACAACGTCGTCTGATCGATGCCCAGCCGCGCGGCCAGCGCCTGCTGAGTCGGCCGCGTACCCCCCGTCGAACCCCCGGCCTCCTCCCACCACCGGCGCAACAGCCGCGCCAACTCCTCCGCCGCGCCCTGCTGCCGGTCCCGGCCGCCGTCCCGTCCCTGCTCCATGTACCTGTCCCTCCCTGCCGACGTGCGGAACAGCCGGCCTCCGCAGCGCCTGCATGGCGGCATAACAGCAGGTCAGGTCTGTGCATGACGGCGGGCGTCGCTGCATCGGCCTCAGCGGCGCCGATCGTAACGACGGGGTCCGCCCTCTGGGAAAAGGGCAGGGCCGGGTTCATCCGTACGGGTGCGTGGTCGGCGTGCCACCGGGGCTTCGGCTCACCCGGAGGGGGGACGGGGCGCACACCGGGGCGGGTGGCTCGCTCCGCGCGGAGCCCGCGTGACGATCCGTTCCATCAGCGCCTCCGGCAGAGCCGGGTTCTCCGCGGCGGCGCGGGCGAGTTCCCCTTCGGGGCCGTCGACCATCGACTCCAGGACCGGAACCGGGAGAGCCGGGTGGGCCGCCGCGTAGCGCCGTACGTCCGGGGCCTCGGCCGCCAGGCAGAGCAGCAGCGTCTCGGGGCGGGAGGCGGGGTGGCGGGCGATGTCCCGCAGCACGCGACGGCCGGTGGTCGCCTCGGCCGCCATGCGGTGCAGCAGGGCGGTGGGACAGCCCGGATGGCGGGCGACGGCGCTGAAGACGGCCGGCCCGTGCCGCTCCACCAGCGTGATGAGCGTGTCGGGGCCCAGTTCCGGGCGGGCCGCGATCCGCCGGGCCACCCCGGGGTCCGGGTCGGCGGCGAGCTGTGCGACGAGGTCGCCCGGCAGCTCGACGCGGTCGGCGACAAGTGCTCTGACCTGGGCTGTTCGACTGGCGGCGAGGCCGCGGAGTTCGGCCTCCGCGGCGGATTCGATGCGGGGCGCAGGCTCGCCGGGCAGCCGTTCGTGTGCGGCGACGGCGGTGAGCAGGTCGAGCGGGACGGCCGGGTTCTCGGCGAGGGCCCGGCGGACTTCCGGATCGGCGTCGGTGGCGAGCGTACGCAGCAGGGCCTCGGGGGCGGCGGGATGGGCGGCGATCACGGCGCGGACGTCGGCGGAGGGATGTTCGGCGAGCCGGTCGAGGAAGGCGGCCGGCAGGTCGGTGCGGGCCGCGAACGTCGTGACGGCCCCGACCTCGGGGGCGTCCAGGAACGCGGCGAGTCCCGCGGGCGGCACGGCCGGGTGGCAGGCTGCCGCCAGACGGGTGCGCCGGACACCGGGCGTGTGGTCGGGGCAGGCCGTCTCGCGCCGGTGGCAGGCGCCGCAGCGGGTCGGGGCCGGGTGGCCGCCGTCGGCGAGGAGGGCGGAGAGCAGCTCGGCGGGCGCGTTCTCGTTCTGGGCGACGGCCTCGCGTACGACGGTGTCGGGATGGCGGGCGAGACCGTGGAGCAGTCCGGGCGGGAGGCGCGGGTTTCCGGCGGCGCCCACCACGACCTTCGGGTTCGTGTCGTGGGCGAGTGCGGCGACGATCTCGGGGGGTGCGTCGAGCGCGTAGGCGACCTCCTGCCGTACCTCCGGGTCGGGATCGGTGGCGACCTCCCACCAGACGGCAGGCGGAGCGATCCCGCCGATCACCGCGTCCAGTGCCCGCCCGGGGTGGTCTTCGGGCAGGTCGGGCCACGGCACCAGCCCGCTTCGTACCAGATGGCGGGTGAGCGTCGGGTCGCCGACGGCGAGCAGTGCTCCCGTCTGAGAGGTGGTCAGGTGCTCGCGCCCGGCCAGCGCGTACAGGAGGTCCTCGTCGCCGCTCGCCACGAGCCGGGCGAACAGGTCGTCCGTGAGGGCCGGGTTCTCGGCCAGCCCCAGCAGCGCGTCTCGCACACGTTCCTCCCCGTGGTCCACCCGAGGGAACAGCACGGGCGGCCGGTGAGTCCACCTCATGTCGCCGGCGTGCGGGCCCCGGGGGCGTTCGCGTGTGCCGGGAGCGAGCGTTCGGCGCACAGGAGGATCGCCGCGCCGGTCAGGACCAGGAGGGCGAGGACCGTCCAGAGGTGCAACGGGCCGGTGTCGAGGAGGAAGCCGAGGAGCATGGGGGCGATGGTGCGGCAGATCGACCAGGACAGTTGGTAGACCGAGAGGTAGCGGCCCCGGAGGTGGTCGGGGGCGGCCTGGACGGAGAGGCTCTGGGAGGGGGCGGAGTGGACGAGTTCGCCGGCGGTGTACAGCACGGCGACCGCGAGGACGGCGATGAGGGCGTCCGCGCCGTGGACGAGGTGGGGGAGGAGGGCGAAGGCGGCGAAGGAGAGTGCGAAGGCGACCGCGCCCAGTGCGGCCGTACGGGTGCGTCTGCCGCGTGCGGTCAGGCGGGCGGTGGGGACGCCGAGGGCGGCGACCAGGACGGTGTTGACGGCGAAGACGGCTCCGGCCAGGGCGTCGGGGAGGTCGACGTCGCGGGTGAGGAAGACCGGGAGGGCCATGGCCTGGGTGGTGTAGCCGAAGGCGATGAGGAAGTTGGCCGTCGTGACGAGCAGGTAGGGGCGGTCGGCGAGGACCTGCCGGTATCCGCCGCGGGTGTCCGGCCGCTTGGTGACGCCGCGGACCTGGGGTATCCGGGCGACCAGTACCGCGGCGAGGGCGAAGACGGCGGCCAGGGTCTCGGCGGCGACGATGAAGCCGGTGGTGCCGTTCCACGCCAGCATGCCCGCGGCGGCCAGGCTGCCGCCTCCCATCCCGGCGTTGCGCAGGCTGCGGTCCCAGGCCAGGAGCCGGTCCCGCTCGGCGCCCTGGGCGAGGTCGCCGATGAGCGACTGCTGGCTCGGGGAGGAGGCCCACATCCCCACCGCCACGATCAGGGCGATCGTCAGGAAGGCGGGGTAGGAGTCGGCGAAGGGGTAGGCGGCGAAGCCGATCGCGCGCAGGACGAGCACGGCGATGAGCACGCGGCGGCCGCCGAAGCGGTCGATGAGGATGCCCGCGGCGGGCATGAAGGCCAGGGCGGTGAGCCCGGCGACCGTGAGTCCCGTGCCGATGGAGGTGA
This sequence comes from Streptomyces sp. NPDC004284, assembly GCF_042874035.1. Classification (NCBI taxonomy): domain Bacteria; kingdom Bacillati; phylum Actinomycetota; class Actinomycetes; order Kitasatosporales; family Streptomycetaceae; genus Streptomyces; species Streptomyces sp. NPDC004284. The sequence continues at coordinate 45,752 of NZ_JBIAMJ010000013.1, forward strand.
GGGACAGGCCGGTGAGGCCATGGATGAACAGCATGGTCAGTGGTACGTAGATGCCGTCGCCGATCGAGGTGGCCAGGCTGGAGGCGATGAGGCGGCGGCGCGCGGGGGTGCCGGCGTCGGAGGGGTGCTCGGCCTGTCGTGCGACCTCGGGGGCGCGGGTATCTTCCACGGAAGATAATTTATCATCCGTGGAAGATATAGTGAAGAGATGGAGCCCGACGCCATCGTGACCATCGTCGACCAGTGGAACCGAGAGCGCCCCGATCTGGACGCGTCGCCGATGCTCGTCATCGGCCGGCTCTTCCGGCTCACCCACACGCTCGACCAGCGACTGCGCCCGCCCTTCGCCGCGGCGGGCCTGGGAAGCGGAGACTTCGACCTGCTCGCCGCGCTGAGACGGGCCGGCGAGCCCCACACCCTGTCGGCGGGCGAGCTCAGCCGTGCCGCCCTCGTCACCACCGGCGCCATCACCAAGCGCGTCGACCGCCTCGAAGCCCGGGGCCTGGTCGCCCGGACCGTCGACGAGACCGACTCGCGCGGCCGCCTCATCACGCTCACCGCCGAAGGCGTCGCCCTCGCCGACGAGCTCATCGCCGTCCACCTGGACAACCAGCGCCGCCTCCTCGCCGGGCTCGACGAGGGCGAACAGGAGCAACTCGCGGGACTCCTGGAGCGGTTGGCCCTCACGCTGCCGACGGGCGGCGACTGAGCTCAGCCGGCCGGAGCGTCGGCGATGCGATAGCCCACCCCGGTCGTCGTCGTGATGACCGGCGGGCCGCCCAGCTTGCGGCGCAGACGGCCGACGGTGACCGTCACGGTGTTGGTGAACGGGTCGGCGTTCTCGTCCCAGACCTGCTCCAGGAGGTCCTCGGCGCTCAGGAACCCCGGGCTGGCGTGCAGGAGCGCCTCCAGGACGGCGAACTCCTTGACGGACAGGGCGAGCGGGCGTCCGTCCCGGAGCGCGATGCGGCGCACCGGGTCGAGTTCGATGCCGGCGGCGCGCAGCGTACGGGCCCGGGCGACCGGCCTGCGGCGGGCCAGGGCGCGGATGCGCAGGACCAGTTCGGGGAAGTGGAACGGCTTGGCGAGGTAGTCGTCGGCTCCGAGGGTGAGGCCGCTGACCCGGTCGTCGGGCGCCCCGGCCGCGGTCAGCATCAGCACCATCGGACGGTCGTCCCGCCCGGTGATCATCTGGCAGAGCACGTCACCGTGGAGGCCGGGCAGATCCCGGTCCAGGACCACCACGTCGTACGCGTTCACATCGAGCTTGGCGGCGGCCGTCAGGCCGTCGTGCGCGAGGTCGACGGCCATCCCCTGGTCCCGCAGCCCCTCGGCGACGACCTCGGCGAGCGACCGTGCGTCCTCCACGACCAGGATCCTCATGCCGTCACCGTTTCATGTCCGGGGGCGGCCGACGGCAGCGTCACCGTGACGCGCAGGCCACCCTCCGGACGTGCCAGGAGTACGAGGCGGCCGCCGTGTGCGGCGACGATCGCGGCCACGATCGACAGGCCCAGGCCCGAACTCGCCTCCGATCCGGTACGGGCGGCGCCGAGCCGCTCGAACGGCCTTCCCAGCCGGTCGACTTCGCCCTGGTCCAGCACACGCCCGCCGGTCTCGACGACCAGCCGCGCCTCGGCGCCGCCGTCGCCGCCGGTGGTGACCCGGATCCAGCCGCTCTCCTCGTTGTGCGCGATCGCGTTGTCGACGAGGTTCTGCACCATCTGGGACAGCAGCGTCGTGCTGCCGCGCGTCCGGACCGCCGGCCGTACCTCGGTGTGGACCGCGAGGCCCTTCGCGGTGATGTCGGGGGCGCGGGCGTCCAGCGCCTCCCGCGCGAGCCCGTCCAGCGTCACGAGGGTCCGGTCGGTGAAGGCGCCGTGCTCGGCACGGGCGAGGAGGAGGAAGCCGTCGAGCAGGTGGTCCACGCGGTCGAGTTCGGTCCGCAGACGACCGGCGAGCGCGAGGGTCTGCGCGGCGGGATCGGGTTTGGCGACGGCCACGTCAAGGGACGCCCGCATCGTCGCCAGCGGTGTACGCAGCTCGTGCGAGGCGTTGCCGACGAAGCGGCGCTGCGCGACGAACGAGGCCTCCAGACGTTCGAGGAGCCCGTCGACCGTGTCGGCGAGCTCCTTCACCTCGTCGGCGGGCCCGGTCACGGCGAGCCGCTCGTGCAGGTTCTCCGCGGAGATCCGCCGCGTCGCCGCCGTGATGACCCGCAGCGGGCGCAGGACCCGGCCGGCCAGGACGCGGCCGAGCACGAGCGAGAGGCCCGCCATCACCACCAGGGCGATCAGCGAGGCGAGGACCCAGCGGTGCTCCTGCCGACTGTGCGCGTCCGCGAGCTGCGACTGCAGCGCGCGGATCTGCTCCCGGGCGGCCGTGAGGTCGGACGCGCCGGGAGAAGGCTCCGCGGGCGTGGTCGACCGGACCCCGGACATCAGGTACGTCAGGGCGAGCAGCACGATCCCCGACCCGAGGAACCCCGCGGCGTACAAGATCGTGAAGCGCCGTCCGACCGTTCCGCCCCGCAGCATGCCCGTGCTCCTCTTCGCGCCCGTAGGTGGCCGCGACCAGCATGCCCCGCCGTACCTAACAGCGAGGTGACAGCCACGGTTCGGACCGCGTCATGCCGGCCTCCGTAGAACCGTTGTCATGCAATCGACCAACGACATCCTCCACGCGGTCCGCCGGGAGTGGACCGCCTTCCGACGTCCCGGCCGGCTGATCGCCATGGCGACCGCCGCCCTCGCCGTCGTCGTCCTCGGCCTGCTGTACGCGTTCGGCAACCACGCGTCCTGCAACGGTCTCTGCGCCGCCCCTCCGACCGGGCCGGACGGCGACCTCGTCCACGACCAGTTCTCCTTCATGCACAGGGACCTGGGCGAGAACGGCGCCATCACGGTCCGGCTGACGTCCATGACGGGCACCATCACCTACCCGCCGCCGCACCACGACCAGATCGTCCCGGGCCTCGTGCCCTGGGCGAAGGCCGGGATCATCATCAAGGACGGTGTTCGCCAGGGATCCTCGTACACGGCGCTGATGGTCACCGGCAGCCACGGCGTGCGCATGCAGTACGACTACCGCCACGACATCGCGGGCAGCGGCGGCGGAGTCTCCGTCCAGGCCCCGCGCTGGCTGCGGCTGACCCGGTCGGGCGACACCATCACGGGCCACGAGTCCGCCGACGGCGAGCGCTGGACGAAGGTCGGCACGGCACGGCTGCCGGGGCTGCCCGAGACCGTGCAGGTCGGTCTGTTCGCCACCTCTCCCGGCGACCTGACCCTGCGGTCCGTCGGCCTCGGCGGCGCCACGGAACAGGTGCGCTGGACCCAGGCCGGCGGCGTCTTCGACCACGTCGGCCTCAAGGGCACGGATGCCGCCTCCAGTTGGCGGAGCGACACCGTCGGGGAGGCGAACACGACCGACTGGGAGAAGAAGTACCTGGCAGCCGGCGCGGTGGAGAAGAACGGCACGATCACCGTCACCGGATCCGGCGACATCGCTCCGTCGGGCGCCGAGGACGGCGCCCGACCGGCGGAGAGCACCCTCGGCGGCCTGGCCCTCGCGCTGCTCGTCGTGCTCGTGGTCGCGGTGCGCCTCGCCACCTCCGCGTACCGCCGCGAAGCCACCGGGGGCGCACCGGTCACCCGCGCGGAACTCGCGGCGAAGGCGACCGTCCTGGCAGCCGCCACGTTCGTCACCGGCCTCCTCGCCCTCGGCGTCGTGATACCCGTCGGCGTGGCGATCCTGAAGGGGAACGGCATCCCCGTCCTCGCCGTGTCCGCAGTCACCGAAGCACGCGTCGTCGTGGGCACGGCCGCCGCGCTCGCCCTCGCCGCCGTCCTCGCCCTCGCGCTCGGCGCCCTGCTGCGACGCGCCTGGATCGCGATCCCCGTCGCAGTCCTGACGATCCTGCTCCCGTACGTGGCGACTTCGTTCCCGCTGCTCCCCGACGGCCTCTCACAGTGGCTTCTGCGCGTCACCCCGGCCGCCGGCTTCGCCATCCGGCAGACCCTCGTCGCATACCCGCAGGTGACCGCCCACTACGCGCCCTCCGCCGGCTACTTCCCCCTTCCCTGGTGGGCAGGGGTCGCCGTCCTGGGCGCGTACGCGGCGCTGCTTCTCGGCCTCGCCCTGCGCCGACGGCAGGCGGCCGTGACGAGGCGATCGGCGGCGTGGCGATAATCGCTGGTGCGACGGCCGGTGTGCCTTGTACGTTGGCTTCGCGACCGCGCCTCCGATGCGCTCGGCTGCGGCTACTTCCTTCCGAAACCAAGTGACGCCGCCGCCACTTCTGATCTCGGCAGGCGCGGGCGCGTGTTCGCCCCGTCGGGCATGGCGCCCGCGGGGCCTCGCCCCGCCCGACGTCGTGGCCGGGGCCGTCCGATCCTTTGAATCCGGGGGGATTCACTGCCTCGTCACACCCCACGCGTCTCCAAGGTCTGGTCCGAGATGTTGGTGGCCCCGCACGTCTCGGCCGCCGCCCGCGCCATGCCCCCGTCGTCACCACGGCTCCATCGCAGACCCGCCGGACCGGAGTTCCGCACCTATGCCTCCGGTCCGGCCTTCGTCCGGGAGCCCCGCGACGAGCTCTTCCTCCTCGCCGTCGGCAACTTCGTCGGCGGGCAGACCTTCTACGAGAGCGGCGAGGAGCGCGACGCCCGCTTCACGCGGCTCGTCGGCGAACTCGCCGTCCAGGACCCCGAGTGGACGGCCGGCCTGCTGCGCTGGCTGCGCGACGAGGGCAACACGCGCACGGCCTCCCTGATCGGCGCCGCCGCCTACGTACGGGCCCGGCTCAAGGCCGGGGCGACCGGAGGCCCGTCCAACCGGTCCGTGATCGACTCGGTGCTCCGGCGCGCCGACGAGCCCGGCGAACTGCTCGCCCACTGGATCACGGCATACGGGCGGAACGTGCCGCAGCCCGTGAAGCGGGGCGTCGCCGACGGGGTGCGCCGGCTGTACACGTCCCGGTCCCTGCTCAAGTACGACACCGCCTCCAAGAGCTTCCGCTTCGGCGACGTGCTCAACCTGACGCACGCCTCCCCGGACCCCGACAAGCCCTGGCAGGGCGCGCTCTTCCGGTACGCCCTGGACCGCCGCCACCACCCCGAGAGGGCGGTCCCGCCGGCCTCCGACCACCTCCTGACCGCCCACCGGGCGCTGATGGAGTCGGCGCCGGACGAGCGGCGGGCGCTGGTCACCGGGCCGGATGGACCCGAGCGGCTGGCCGCGGCGGGCCTGACGTGGGAGGCCCTGGCGGGCTGGCTCCACGGACCGATGGACGCCGCCGTCTGGGAGGCCGTGATCCCCACGATGGGGACGATGGCGCTCCTCAGGAACCTGCGGAACTTCGACGAGGCGGGGGTCTCGGACGAGGTCGCGGCCCGGGTCGCCGAGCGCCTCTCGGACCCCGCCGAGGTCGCCCGGTCCCGGCAGTTCCCCTTCCGCTACCTCGCCGCCCACCAGCACGCCCCGTCGCCGCGCTGGGCGGCCCCGCTGGAACGGGCCCTGGGGCACTCCCTGGCGAACGTGCCGGCCCTGCCCGGCCGGACCCTGATCCTGGTGGACCGCTCCGACTCCATGTTCTGGGACACGGTCTCCGAGCGGTCCAGGCTGACCCGGGCGGACGCGGCCGCCGTGTTCGGCACCGCGCTCGCCCTGCGCGCCGAGCAGGCGGATCTCGTGGAGTTCGGCTGGGGCAGCGCGAAGGTGTCGTTCGCGGCGGGGGAGCCGGTGCTCGACATACTGAAACGGTTCCGCAGCATGGGCGGCACCTACACGGACAAGGCGATACGGAAGCACTACCAGGAGCACGACCGGATCCTGATCGTCACCGACGAACAGGCCGCCGCCTACGGCCCCGGCGGGCCGACCGCATCGGTCCCGGCCCACATCCCGGTCTACACGTGGAACCTGGCGGGTTACCGGCCCGCCCACGGCCCGAAGGGCCCCCGCCGCCACACCTTCGGCGGTCTCACGGACGCGGCCTTCCGCATGGTCGGACTCATCGAGGCGGGCCGCGAGGCCGCCTGGCCGTGGACGGCCGCTCAGCCCTGACCCGAGCCGGTCCGGGTGAACGTGCCCAGGCCCTCGGCGTTCAGGTACTCCACGGTGAACGACTTCCCGTCCGGGGTGAAGGCGACCCCGGTGAGCCCCACGGCGTTCTCCCCGGCCGTCGGGAAGCTGAACGTGTCGCCGGCGTAGTGCGTGAGCGGGTACGACCGGGGCTTCGGGCCCAGACGGAGCGTCAGGGCGCCGTCCGCGCCGGCGACGACCTCCGCGCGCCCGTAGTACGGGCTGTCGTACGTGCCCGCGTACGTGTCGGCGGCCTTCGCCGGCGCGGCACCCGACGGCGGGTGGGCGTAGTCGGTCTTCGAGACGCCCGCGTTCGCCTCCTGCTCGTACAGCGCGTTCACCAGCGGGATCCAGTCGCGGCTGATCTTCCCGGTCTGCGCGATGTCGAAGAAGTCGAGGGCGACGGCGTCGGCGACGCCGACCGGCGAGGTGTTGGTCAGGACGACGATGCCGAGCCGCTCGCCGGGCAGCATCGTCACGTTGGTGTGCGCGCCCTCGGCGAACGCCCCCGTGTGCGAGAGCCGCAGCCGGCCCTCGTCGTCGTAACTCACGTTCCAGCCCAGGCCGTAGAAACCCGTCCGGCCGGCCGGGGCGTGCGGCGGGTTCGCCACCGACTCGGGCCGGTGGGTGAGCTCCAGGGCGTCGGCGTCGACGATCTGCCTGCCGTCGAGCTTGCCGTCGGCGAGCTGGAGCTTCAGCCAGGTGGCCATGTCACGGGCGCTGGAACTGACGCCGCCGGCGGGGGACTGGGCGTCCGGGTCCCGTACGAACTCCGCCTTCCAGGCCCCGTCGACCTTGACGTGGCCCCAGGCCCGGTCGGACGCCTTCGCGAAGTCCTCGAAGCGCGAGCTCGTGGAGTTCATGCCGGCCGGCTTGTAGAGGGTGTCGGCGGCGAGCTTCTCCCACGGCACGCCCTTCTCGTCGGCGACCGCCTGCGCGGCGGCCGTGAGACCGAAGTTCGTGTACGCGTAACTGGCACGGAACGGCGCCAGGGGCTCGTAGCGCAGGTGGGACAGGATGTACGCGCGGTCGTAGCCGAGGTCCTCCAGCAGGTCCCCCGCGTGGTCCGGGAGGCCGCTGCGGTGCGAGAACAGGTCGGCGACCGTCACGTGGGAGGTGACCCACGGGTCCTTGAGGGCGAAGCCCGGCACGTTCGGGGCGACCGGCAGCGTCCAGCCCCCGGTGCCCACCGCTCCGGAGACGACGGTGGAGGCGATCGGCTTCGAGACGGAGGCCAGCTGGAAGACGGTGTCGGCGTCCACGGGCGCGCTCTCGCCGGCCTTCCGCACGCCGTACCCCTTCAGGTGGACCACCTTCCCGTCGTGGACGACGGCGACCGCCACGCCCGGCACCCCGGTGCGCCTCATGGCGTCCTCGACGACTCCGTCGAGCCGGGCGACGGCGCGGTTCACGTCCGCGCCGTCCAGCTGGGGCGGGGGCTGCGCCGGAGGCGGCGTGGGCCCGGGGGCCGCGGCGGCGATCAGCGCGGCCAGTCCTGCCGCCGCAAGCCATCGAACGGTGCTCACGTCTCCATTCAAAGGCCTGCCCCGGTGCCTGTCGCGCGCTGCCGGTGCCGAGCGCGGGCCCGGCCCCCGGCGTCACGGCCGGCAGCCGCACGCGGGCGGGCCGCGTGACCTGCGTCGAGGCCGCGCCGCGTCCGGCGGTAGACTCGGCGACCGTGGCGGATACCCAGTACGAAGACTTGTTGAAGACGGTGCTCACCTCGGGGACGGCCAAGGCCGACCGGACGGGCACAGGCACCCGGAGCATCTTCGGGCACCAGCTCCGCTACGACCTCGCGCAGGGCTTCCCGCTGGTCACCACCAAGAAGGTGCACCTCAAGTCGATCGTGTACGAGCTGCTGTGGTTCCTGCGCGGCGACTCGAACGTCGGCTGGCTCCAGGAGAACGGCGTCTCCATCTGGGACGAGTGGGCCGACGACAAGGGCGAGCTCGGCCCCGTCTACGGCGTGCAGTGGCGCTCCTGGCCCACGCCCGACGGCCGGCACATCGACCAGATCGGCCAGGTCCTCGACACGCTGCGCCGCGACCCGGACTCCCGCCGGATGATCGTCTCCGCCTGGAACGTCGCCGACCTCGACCGCATGGCGCTCGCCCCGTGCCACGCCTTCTTCCAGTTCTACGTCGCCGACGGCAAGCTCTCCTGCCAGCTGTACCAGCGCAGCGCGGACCTGTTCCTCGGCGTCCCGTTCAACATCGCCAGCTACGCCCTGCTCACCCACATGGTGGCGCAGCAGGTCGGCCTGGAGCCGGGCGACTTCATCTGGACCGGCGGCGACTGCCACATCTACGACAACCACACGGAGCAGGTGACCGAACAGCTCACCCGCACCGCGTACGAGTTCCCCGAGCTGCGCCTCCGCAAGGCCGACTCGCTGTTCGACTACGCGTACTCCGACATCGAGATCGTGGGCTACCGGCACCACCCGGCCATCAAGGCCCCGGTCGCCGTATGAGCGCGAACGTGAACATCGGGCTCATCTGGGCACAGACCCCCGACGGCGTGATCGGCGCCGACAACACGATCCCGTGGCGGCTTCCCGAGGACATGGCGCACTTCAAGGCGACCACCCTCGGCCACCCCGTGATCATGGGCCGCAAGACCTGGGACTCGCTGCCCGCGCGCTTCCGCCCCCTGGCGGGCCGCCGCAACATCGTGGTGACCCGGGACGAGCGCTGGACGGCCGAGGGCGCGGAGCGCGCCGGCTCCGTCGAAGCGGCCCTGGAGCTGGCCGCCGGGTCGCCGGAGACGGCCGCCGACGCCGGCGCCTGGGTCATGGGCGGTGGCGAGATCTACCGCGCCACCCTGCCCCACGCCCGGACACTCTCGGTGACGGAGGTCGACACCGCGATCGACGGCGACACGTACGCCCCGTCCATCGACGCCGACTGGCAGGTCTCGGAGGACACCGGCTGGCAGGACTCCACGACCGGCCTGCGCTACCGCATCCGCCGGTACACGCGCCCGTAGCCGGCCGGTCCTGTCCGTGGTCGACCGACCCCGTCCGTAGTCGGTCGGCCCTGCCCGCACCGGCCGACCCCGTCCGGGGTCGGCCGTCAGTGCGTCTCCCGCATCCCGAGGACGTACGTGGCGGTCAGCGCGACGGCGCGGTCCTCGTCGTGGGACAGCTCCGTGAGCGCGCGTGACGCCGCGCTTCCCGGGATGTCCGCGAGGGCCTGCGCGAGACGCCGGCGCGCGGACGCCCGCGCCGTCCCGTGGGCCAGGCGGTCGACGAGCAGGCCGGTGATCCGGTCCGCGAGCCCGGGACGGCCCGCCAGCGCGCTCAGCGCCTCGGCCGCGTCGACGTCGTTCGCGCCGTCGACGATCATGTCGACGAGCGTGGGGACCGCCTCGGCCGCGCCCCGCGCCCCCAGCTCCACGGCGGCGCACCTCCGCACCGCGAGGTCGGGGTCCGCGAGGGCCCGGCCCAGCAGCTCGCTCGCCCCGTCGCCCGGGATCTCGGCGACGGACCGGACGGCGCGCCTGCGGACCTCGGCCGTCGGCGAGCCGAGGCCGCGCGCGAGCAGCGGCAGCCCGCTGTCGCCCGAGCGCGCCAGCGCCCAGCGGAGGGCGCCCGCGACGATCGGGTCCGACTCGCCCAGTACGGCCTCGACCAGCGCTTCCACCGGCACGGGCGCTTCCTCGGCCGAGGACAGGGCCGCGCGCTGGCGCGTCCCCGGGCTCTTCGAGCCCAGGGCCTGGAGGAGGGCGACGATCTGGAGGACGTCCTGCCACCCGGCGGGCTCCGCGGAACCGATCCGGCGCAGCCGGGTGAGCAGCTCCGTCTCGGCGGCGATGCGTTCGCGCGTCTGGCGGATGAGGTCGTCGACGAGCTCCGAGGGCGCGAAGCCGGGCTCGTCGAGCGCGCGCCCGACCTCGCGCAGCGAGAGCCCCAGGGACCGCAGGCTCTCGATGTGGAAGACGCGCCGGATGTCCTCGTCCGAGTACTCCCGGTAGCCGGCGCCGGTCCGGCCCGTCGGCCGCACCAGGCCGAGCGATTCGTAATGCCTGAGCATGCGGGCGCTCACCCCGGAGTGCCGCGCCACGTCACCGATCAACACGGACTGTCACTCCTCCTGTCCGGTCGTGCCGAGGGCCACGATCCGCTTCGCCTCCTCGATCGCGAAGTCGAAGCCCGCGTCCGGGTCGCGCGACAGCCTCTCCGTGGCGATCGCGTGCTGTCGTACGCGGGGGCGGGGATCCGACATCGCGGCCCGCAGGGCCGGTGCCATCGCCTCGCCGAGCGCGATCAGCGCCCGGCTGAGGCTCAGCCGGGTCTCGCGCCCGCCCCGCCCGAGCTGGGTCGCCAGCGCCGCGGCCAGCCCGTGCTCCTCGCCCTCGGGCACGAGGACGACCGCCGCCCGCCAGGCGCTGCGCGCCACCTCGTCGTCGGCGTCGGTCATGAGCTCCCGCGTGACGGAGGGCCAGGCACTCCCGTCCCCGATCTTGGACAGGGTGTGGAGGGCCTGGCTCCGCGCCTGGGCCCGCTCCGAGCGGAGCTCGCCGAGGAGCCGGGGGAGCGTCAGCGCCGACGGGTGGCGGGTGAGCGCCCAGGTGAGCATCTCGCGCACCTGGAAGTCCGGCTCGACCGCGCAGCGTCCGACGAGCTCGTCGACGCACCGGGGGTCCGGTGCGCTGCCGACCGCCAGCGCCGCCCGCAGCCGCGTCGACGAGCTGTCGCTCGCGAGCCCCCGCAGCGCCCGCGTCACCTTCGTGTCCTCGTCCGTCATGGTCATCGGGACCACCTCCTCGGCCACAGTGAAGACCTTGTCACCGTGTCAAGGTCAACCGGAGGCGTGCGGGCGGCCCCGCGGGGGGACGCGGGGTTCAGTAGGCGTGCCCGACGTGGGCGAGGGCCTGCCTGAGGAGCGTTCCCTGACCGCCGGGCATCTCGTTCTGCACGGCCGGGGAGGCGGCCTCCTGCGGGCTGAACCAGACCAGGTCGAGCGCGTCCTGCCGCGGCCGGCAGTCGCCGGTGACCGGGACCACGTAGGCGAGGGACACGGCGTGCTGGCGCGGGTCGTGGAAGGGGGTGATGCCGGCCGTGGGGAAGTACTCGGCGACGGTGAAGGGCTGCAGGGAGGCGGGGACGCGGGGCAGGGCCACCGGTCCGAGGTCCTTCTCCAGGTGGCGCAGCAGGGCGTCACGGACGCGCTCGTGGTGCATGACCCGGCCGGACACCAGGGTGCGGCTGATCGTTCCTTCGGAGCCGATCCGCAGGAGCAGTCCGATGCTGGTGACTTCGCCGCTGTCGTCCACGCGCACGGGGACGGCCTCGACGTAGAGGATCGGCATCCGGGCCCTGGCCGTGTCCAGTTCGTCCGTGGACAGCCAGCCGGGCGTGGTCTCAGTCATGTCAGACATCGCTTGATCATACTTTCCGGGCTGTGACTCGGCCCAGGCCGCGTGTCCGCCGGCCGGGTGGGAGTTTCGGGCGGGGCACCGCGGGCCGGTCCGGGTCCGCGGGTGTGTCCGGGGGCTGTCGGGTGCGGTCAGAGGGGCTTGAGCCGCTGGTGCAGGAGGCAGAACTCGTTGCCTTCGGGATCGGCCAGGACGTGCCAGTTCTCGGCGCCGGTCTGGCCGACGTCGACGGGCCTGGCGCCGAGCGCGAGCAGCCGCTCCAGCTCGGCGTCCTGGTCGCGGTCGGTGGCGTTGACGTCGATGTGCAGACGGAGCTTCCCGGTGCGCGGCTCGCCGCCGGGGCTCAGGATCAGGGTGGGCTGCGCGCCGCCGAACCCGACGCCGGGCGGCCCGATCTCGATGCTTCCGTCGTCCTCCCGGCCGACCTCGACGTAGCCGAGGACCTCGCTCCAGAACGCGGCGAGCCGCTCGGGGTCGGCGCAGTCGAGGACCAGCTCACTGATGCGGGATGCCATGCCGGCGAGTGTACGTGCCCTCCCATCGTGACACACCGTCATATGACGGCACTTGAGCGGTGGTTGAACGGGAGGAAACTTCCCCGCAACACGCCTGTCATGTGTCTACCGGATGGAGATCCTGTGAATGTACGATCGCGCTCGCCATCGCACTGACAGGGGGACATGTGGGGGCAGCAGCAACGAGCGCGGGGACCGGTGCGTCCGCCCTTCCCGCGCTGGACATCGCGGCACTGCCGCTGGTCCTGGCCGGGCCGATCGTCCGGCGGGTCGACCGGAACACCGTCACGATATGGCTGGCGCTCAAGGCGCCGCGCAAGGTGACGCTCGACGTGTACGAGGGGTCCTCGGGCGCGCTTCCCGCGACGCCCACCCTCACCGGCACCCGGGTCACCGCCCGGATCGGCGAACACCTGCACCTGGTCGCGGTCACCGCCACCGTCCCCTCCGGGGGCACGCTCAAGTCCGGGACCATCTACCGGTACGCGCTCCGCTTCGGCGAGGACCTGTCCTCGCCGGCCACTCCGGTGGCCGCCGGAGCGGACGGACTCTTCTCACCCCGCGTGATCGCCGCGGACGAGACCGCCGCCCGCAAGGCCCTGCTGTACCAGGGGACTTCGGGAGCACCCACGCTGCCCAGCTTCGTCACCCCGCCCGACCAGCCCGGCAGGCTGCGGCTCTTCCACGCCTCCTGCCGCAAGCCGCACGCCGAGGGAACGGACGCCCTTTCGATCCTCGACGAGGTCCTGGCGGCCGACGCCGGATCGGCGGAACGGCGGCCCCAGCAGCTGATCCTGACGGGCGACCAGATCTACGCGGACGACGTCGCCGACGGCCTGCTGCACATGTGCACCGTGTACGGCAAGGCGCTGCTCGGCCGCGACGAGTCCTTCGCGACGATCGCTCCGGGCCCCCGGAAGTGGCGGCCCGGAAGGCGCCAGCAGATGATCCTCGACGAGTTCCACATGACGAGCACCGCCGCGCGCAGCCATCTGCTGCGCTTCTCCGAGTTCCTCGCCATGTACCTCTTCGTCTGGTCGCCGACCCTGTGGACGGTGGCGTCACCGGTCGGGTGCTTCGGCGAGCTGTTCCCGGAGGAGTCCGCCGCCCTCGGCAACCCCGACCACACGGAGTTCTTCGGGCTGCGGAACAAGCCGGAGTACACCGAGGCGCACAAGACGCTCATGGCGTACGTGGCCGAGTGCGACCAGCTGGAGACCTTCCACGCCACCCTGGGCATGGTGCGCCGGGCGCTCGCCAACACCGCCACGTACATGATGTTCGACGACCACGAGATCACCGACGACTGGTTCATCTCCAAGAAGTGGGTGAACGAGGTCTGCGGCACCGCCCACGGGCGCCAGTTCCTCGGCAACGGCATGGCCGCGTACGCGGTCTGCCAGGGCTGGGGCAACACCCCCGAGCAGTTCGCCGACGGGCCGCGCGGGGAGGCGGGCCGCGAGCTGCTCACGGCGCTCGCCGCGCCCGACCACACCGCGGCCGGCCCCGCGGCGGTCATCGCCCGCCGCACCGGCGTCCCCTCCGGGACCGACTCCGCCGGCCGGATCACCCGCCAGGACGGCGTGCTGACCTGGCACTACAGCATCACCTGGACCGGCCACCAGCTGGTGGCCGTGGACACCCGCACCCAGCGCGTCTTCCGCGGCGGCCTCGAGGACCCGCCGTCCCTGATCTACTCCGACGCGGCCTTCACCTCGATGGTGGAGTCGGCCGAGGACCAGGGCCTCGACAAGGTGACCGTGCTGCTCTCCCCGTGCCCGGTCCTCGGCGACCCGGCCATCGAGGAGCTCGCCCAGCCCGCCGTGCGCCGCATCCAGGGGTACGACGGGCAGCTCGACCAGGACTACGAGGCCTGGGGCCACGACCCGCGCGCCTTCGAGAAGTTCATCGCCCGGGTCCTCGGCCACGCCAAGCCCGGCGCCGACGGCGTCCGCCGTCGCCGCGTGATCTCCCTCGGCGGCGACGTGCACTACGGCTTCGCCGCCCGGATGGCCTACAGCGCCGCCGCCCCGTACACCGGAGCTCCCGGCCAGGTCCGCTCCGTCCTCGCCCAGCTGACGTCCAGCTCGCTGAAGAACGAGACGACGGGCACGCTGTTCCTCCACCACCTGGGCTTCAACGAGAGCCGCGTCACCCTGCCGCACGCCCGCCGGGCCGGCTGGGCCAACCCCACCGGCAAGGACCTGGCCATCCGCATGTACAACTCGGCCGGCGAGCCGGGCAGCCGCACCTGGATCCGGGAGACCCCGGCCCTCCTCGAACTCAGCGAGACCGCCGTCGTGTACGGCCCGCAGCCCGAGTGGGAGTACGAGCTCAGCTACTTCCGGCACTCCGACCCGGACGGCACCGCGCCGCGCCCCGGCGGGCCCGCGCCCGTCTCCTTCCCCGCGACCGGCGACCGCCGGGCCGCGCTCGCCCAGTACGTGCAGGCCGCCGACAACCACGTGGACTACATGTGGATCACCGGCAGCGGCCGGGAGATCGTGGGCCGCAACAACATCGGCGAGGTGCAGTTCACCTGGGACGGCCAGGACGCCAAGTCGGTGACGCAGACGCTCTGGTGGCGCCTGCCCGGCAACGCCAACGGCGCCCCGCTCACCCGGCTCACGGTCCCGCTGGAGGTCGGCCAGACCACCGGCCCGCCCCCCTCGACCCTGCCCGACCTGTACGGCGGCAAGGCGCTGCGCGAGGGCGACACGGACGCCTCCACCAACGGCGGCACCGCCGGCGTGACCCACGTCAGCGACCTCCAGCGCGACCTGCTCGAACTGGGCTTCGCCGTGATCACCACCCGCGACGGCGTCTTCGGACGCGATGTGCGCTGGGCCGTACGCGAGTTGCAGTCGTACGCGAAGATGGGACAGGTCGCCAAGGTGGCCACCGCCGTCGTGCGCCTCGCCCAGCCGCTCACCGCCGCCGGCACCACGCTGACCCTGACCGCAGCCGCCACCGGCACCCTGCCCGCGCTGCCCTTCAAGGCCCGCGTCGGCGACGAGAACGTCACCGTCGCCGCGGTGTCCGGCACCACCTGGACGGTCATCCGCGGCGCCGACGGCACCGGCGCCACCGCGCACCCGGCGGGCGACGCCGTCACCGCGCTGCGCGACCACCGCTGGGCCTCCGCCCTGGAGAGCGTCCCCGTACCCGCGGCGCAGCGGTTCACCGGACCGGTCAGCGGCGTCGTCGACACCGCCACCCGCCAGGCCATCGCCCGCTGGAAGGCGAACGGCTGGCGCTGCCCCGTCGTCGTCGAGGCCTGGCACCTCACCTCCTCGGCCAACCCCGACGTCATCCCGGTCGTCCCCGCCGCCGACGGCCTCCCGGCCCGGCTCGCCGACAACCTCTGGCGCTGGGAAAAACCCATCAACGACAACAAGACCTCGCCCCGGATGTACGCCCGGGACTTCTCCGACTACTGGACCCGGCCCGCGAGCCGCCCCGCCGACAGCTGGGAGGTCGAGCGCAGGACGCCCATCGGACAGCGCGCGCCCTACGCCGACCCCAGGGCCACCAACGCGGACCCGTTCAAGTGGATGGCCGGCCCGGTCGCCGACCCGGCGCGGAGCCAGTGCTGGGGGCCCGAGGCCGAGATCACCCCCGAATCGCTCATCGGCACCCCGCTGCGCGACCTCGACGCCGACACCCTGGCCACCTTCAAGGTGGTCCGGGCCGTCGCCGAGGTCGAGGCGCTCGGCTACTTCGACGCCGTCAACTGCTACGACCACGCCTTCGCCTCGCTCGGCCTGTGCCACTGGACCGCCGGCACCCGCGTCTGGCACCCCCTCGACGAGGCCGGCAGGCCCGCCCGCCCCCTCTGGGACGTGAAGGACGGCGAGCTGTGGGCCTACTTCGCCTATCTGCGCAGCCGGGACGAGGCCACCTTCCAGAAGGTCCTCGGCTTCTTCGGGGTGCAGCCGGACCGGGTCTGGACCGGCAACGGCCAGGGCGGCACCCCGTCGCCCTGGGTCCCGGAAGAGCGCAAGTACGCCGCCCGGGGCCTCCTGACCCGGCAGGACGGCAGCACCGCCCCGCTCCACGGCTTCCCCGCGCCGGGGCCCGGCGTCACCCAGAAGTACGGCCAGTACGGCGACCACGAGTACTTCCGGCTCTGGCACTGGTTCTACCGCTTCGTGATGGCGGGCCGCACCCTGGACGGCTTCCGCCGCAACATGTGGGACATGGCCCGGATGCGGATACGCGACCTGCGGGCCACGCCCTGGAACAGGTCCACCGGCTCCAACCCGTTCCCGCTCCAGGCGGGCACCACCATCGGGGACGTCTTCCGCTCCGAGCGGACCGTCGCCCTGCTGCACCGCTGGCACGTCTACGGACCGGCGTACCTCCTGCGGGGCAAGACGGACGTCACGGCCTCCGTGCGGCTGCAGGAGGTGGTGGCGACCGCCGCGGCCTCCTCGGGGCTCACCTTCGGCCCGAACCCGGCCACCTGGACCGAGGCCCACGAGGTGGCCCTGGCCGCCGCGATCATCACCAACAACCCGTGCCCCAACACCGCCGTCTCGGGCTATGAGGCCTGCCCCCCGAACCACGACAGCCACAAGGGCTACTCGGACCCCGGCCACACCCTCAAGGTCGTCAACGAATGGCCGGACTGGTTCGGCGGCACCAACCTCCGCCACTTCACCCTGCCGCTCGGCGACCTGCCCGCCGCCCAGCGCACCCTGCGCACCGCCCGTGACTTCGTGCTCGACACCCAAGGACTGCCGTCATGACCGAACTGCCCACCGAGGGCGAACCCGAGGGCCCCGACGCGGCCCGGGGCCCCGTCGACGGTCAGAGCGCCCTCGTCACCGAGATCCTGCGGCTGATCCAGCCGCTGACCGACGCCGTCGCCAACCCGATGCTCCTCGCCCGGCTGCTCGCGCAGATCGGCTGGAACCCGGACGCCGCCGGTGAGCAGGGCGCCGCCGATGTCGCCGACTGGCTGGCCACCGCCGCCGGCGCGGTCGGCGGCCTCCAGGAACTCGTCGAGAACCCCCCTCAGGACCTGGAGGGCCTCGGCACGCTCCTCGACGTCGTCGGCGCCGCCGTGGACCTCGCCCGGGACGTCCCGCCCGCGCTCGCCGACATCGACGCGGCGGCGTTCGCCGAGGACGTCGTCCACTTCCTCGTCACCGACTGGCTCCTGCGCCACCACTCCGTGCTCTACCACGTCCTGGTGCTGCTCGGCGTGCTCGTCCTGCCCCAGGAGGCCGGAGCGCAGACGCCCGTCGTCAACGAGGACGGCACGCCGATACGGACCGACGTCGACCGGGCCCGGCTGCGGCCCGAGCGCCTCGTCGACCTCGTCACCGACCCGGTCGCCGCACTGCGCGCCGACTACCTCCCCGGCGGACTCGTCGACGAGGCCTCGGCCGACGCGCTGGCCGCGAAACTGCTGCCCAGGCTCGGAGGACTCCTCCACGAACTGGGCGTCCGGGTCCTCGTCGGACTGGGCGAGACCGAGGGCACCGGGCTCGACGAGGCCTCCCTCGCACTCGGCCGCCGCATGCTCACCCTCAGCATCCCCGTCGCCGTCGCACCCGGCGTCAGCGGGGAGATCGGCGCCACCCTGGCGATCTCCTCCCCGGCCTCCGGCGACCTCGGCGTGGTCGTCGTCCCGCGCGGACAGGCCTCCGTCCACCAACTCCTGGGCAGCGGCTGGGCACTGGGCGCCGACCTGTCCGGCGCCGGACCGGCCGTCGCCATCGGGCCGAGCGGGGTGTCCTTCACCACCGACACCGCCGGACGCGTCCGACTCGGCCTGGAGGTGAGCAAGTCCGGCGCCGAGGACGGCGCCCCCGCACTGCTCCTCGGCAGCGCCGACGGCACCCGCCTGGAGGTCGGCCGGTTCCGGGCCTGGACCAAGGCCCTCCTGGAGGACGTGCCGGACGGCGCCGAGAGCCACGACGACCTGGAGATCGGCATCGCCGCCGACCAGGCCGCCGTGGTCGTCGCGGGCGGCGACGGCGACGGCTTCCTCGCCAAGGTGCTGCCCCCGGAAGGACTCCGCACCGAGTTCGCGCTCGGACTCCAGTGGTCCCGCCGCAAGGGCCTGAGCTTCACCGGCTCCGCCGGACTCGACGCCACCCTCCCCGTCAACGCCCGCCTCGGTCCGATCGAGCTCCAAGCCGTCCACCTGGGCCTCGGCGCCGACGCGACCGAGGGAAAGCTGCACGCCTCGGTGTCCGCCACGGCCCGGCTCGACCTGGGACCCGTACGGGCCACCGTCGAGCGCATCGGCCTGGAGGCCGGACTCGCCACCGCCGACGGCAACCTCGGACCGGTCGGCCTCGGCGCCGGCTTCGCACCGCCCAAGGGCGCCGCCCTGGAGGTCTCCGCCGGACCGGTCACCGGCGGCGGATACCTCTTCTTCGACCGGGACAAGGGCCAGTACGCGGGCGTCCTCGCGCTCCAGCTGGAGAGCATCGCCCTCAAGGCCGTCGGCCTGCTCACGACGAAGATGCCCGACGGCAGCGAGGGCTTCTCCCTCCTCATCCTGGTCTCGGCCGAGTTCACCCCGATCCAGCTCGGCTTCGGGTTCACGCTCTCCGGCGTCGGCGGCCTCATCGGCGTCAACCGCTCCGTGTCCGTGGACACCCTGCGCGCCGGGATCCGCAACAAGGCCCTCGACTCGGTGCTGTTCCCCCGCGATCCGCTGTCCCGGGCACCCGAGATCGTCGCCACCCTCGGCGCCGTCTTCCCGCCCACCCCCGGCCGGCACGTCGTCGGACCGATGGCACGGATCGGCTGGGGCACACCCACCCTGCTCACCCTCGACCTCGGTCTCCTCCTCGAACTGCCCACGCCGGTAAGGCTCGTGCTCCTCGGCAGGCTGCGGATGGCGCTGCCCACCGAGGAGACCGCCGTCGTCGTCGTCAACATGGACGTGCTCGGCGTCATCGACTTCGAGCGCGGCGAGGCGTCCGTGGACGCGACCCTGTACGACTCGCGGATCGCCGCCTTCGCCCTGACCGGCGACATGGCGATGCGGGCCCGCTGGAAGGGCCGGCCGCAGTTCGCGCTGTCGGCGGGCGGCTTCCACCCCCGCTTCCAGCGCCCCGAGGGCTTCCCCGAGCTGCGGCGGCTCAACCTGTCGCTGCTCCAGGGCGACAACCCGCGCGTCCGCCTGGAGGCGTACTTCGCCCTCACCTCCAACACCGTGCAGTTCGGCGCCCGCCTGGAGCTGTACGCGGCGGCGCTCGGCTTCAGCGTCGAGGGGCTGCTCGCCTTCGACGCCCTGGTGCGCTTCGAACCGTTCGGCTTCGAGGTGGACATCGCCGGACACGTCTCGCTCAAGCGCGGCAGCCGCACGCTGATGGGCGTCGGCGTCGAGATCGCGCTCTCCGGCCCGGCACCCTGGCACGTGCGCGGCCGGGCCCGCTTCGAACTGCTCTTCTTCAGCGGCGAGATCAGCTTCGACCGCACCTTCGGCGGGCACACCGCCCCGGCGGCCCTGCCGGCGGCCGTGAACGTCGCCGCCAAGGTGGAAGAGGCCCTCGCCGACCCGCGCAACTGGACGGCGCAGCTCACCGGCGCCGGCCGGACCGTCGTCACCCTCCGGGAAATCCCCGACGCCGAAGGCAGGCTGATCGTCCACCCGCTGGGCGGCCTGTCGTTCACCCAGCGGATCGCCCCGCTAGGCGTCACCCTGACCCGCTACGGCACCTCGCCCGTGGAAGGACAGCACCGGCTCGACCTGGAGCCCGAGCTGACGGTCGACGACGCCGACCCGACGACGGCGGCCGTGACCGTACGCCTGACGCCGACCCGGGAGTACTTCGCCCCCGCCCAGTTCCTCGACCTCACGGACGAGCAGAAGGTCGCCGCGCCCTCCTTCGACCTGCTCACGGCCGGCGCCACCGCCGAGGGCGCGACGGGCCGGGCGCGGGAACTGGCCGGGGTGTTCGCCTCCACGGTCGACTACGAGGAGATCGTCCAGGACGGCGCCCACCGCGTCACCGACACCACCGGGACCCCGGCGGCCTTCGGGGCGGCGGGACTGCGCACCGCCGCCGGGCCCGCCGCCCGCGCTGCCACCCGCCGCACCGGCCGGCAGCGGTTCACCGCCGCCCCGCGCGACCTGGGCGTCCGGGACACCCGCTGGACCGTCGCGGGCGCCCCCGAGGAGCCCGGCCTGCGCCGCGCGGCCACCCCGGCCGGGACCACCTGGACGGAGGCCGCCGAACACCGCCGCGACCTGGCCGCCGAAGGCCTGCGCCTCGTCCCCGCGGGAGGCCAGCGGTGAGCTCCCGCACCCCCGCGCCCGGACGGCCTCCGGGCGGCTCCGCCCTGCCCGGAACCCCGGGCCGCCCCCTGCCCGCGACCGACCACATCACCACCGGAGGGACCCGTTGAGCGGCCTGACCTTCCTGTCCTGGGTCCGTGAGGGCCTCGCCGCCGCCGGAGGTGTCGCCGACCCCGTCTCCGGACCCATGGCCTCCCGTACGAACGTGACGCTGCGGCCCCGGCTGACCGGGCGCGACCCCGTCGCCGTCCCGGCCAGGCTGCTCGGGCCCGGGGACGTCACCGGGATCGACGCCGGACAGGTCCTGCGGGTGTTCCCGGCGGCCGAGACGGCCGACGCGGAACCGCACCTGTTCCCCGCGGTCGAGTTCGACCGGCCGGACCTGCCCTGGCTGTTCACCCCCGCCGCCGCCACCGAGACCGGCCGGCTGCGGCCCTGGCTGGTGCTCGTCGTGGTCGAGGAGCAGCAGGCCGAACTGCTGCCCTCCGACGGCGGACTGCCCCGGCTGCGCTGCCCCCGGACCGAGCTGCCCGTCCTCGCCGAGTCCTGGGCGTGGGCCCACGCCCAGGTGGCCACCGACGAGGGCGCGGCCGAGGCCGAGGTGGACCGGATCCTCGCCGAGGAACCCGACCGCACCCTGTCCCGGCTGCTCTCCCCGCGCCGGCTGCGGCCCCGCACCCGCTACCTCGCCGCCGTGGTGCCCGCCTTCGACGCCGGCCGGCTCGCCGGGCTCGGGCTGCCCGTGCCCGAGGGGGAGCTCCGTCCGGCATGGCCGGCGCCGGGCGAGCAGCCCGAGGTGACGGAATGCCTCCTGCCCGTCTACCACCACTGGCGGTTCGGCACCGGCCTCGACGGCGACTTCGAGTCCCTCGTCCGAGGCCTCACGCCGCGCGCCCTGCCCGGCGACGTCGGCACCCGCCCGATGGACGTCGGCGCGGCGGGCGGCGGGCTGCCCGAACTGCCCGCCGGGCACCCGGGACGGACCCTCGACCTGGAGGGCGCGCTCCGGTCCGCGGGCACGGAGCCGCGCCCGTGGCACCCGGAGACCGCCACCGCGTTCCGTACCGCCTACAAGACGGCGCTCGACCCGGGCCCCCTGAACACCGAGCTGACCGCGCCCGTCTACGCCTCCGCGCAGGCCGGCACCGACGGCCGGCTGCCGTCGCCGCAGGCCGGCCCCACCTGGCTGCGGGAGCTCAACCTCGACCCCCGGTACCGGGCGGCCGCAGCCCTCGGCGCGGAGGTCGTGCGCCGCAACCAGGAGGACCTGGTCGCCGCCGCCTGGGACCAGGCGGCGGAGCTGCGGCGCGCCAACGAGGTGCTGCGGCAGGGCCAGCTGGCCCGCACGGTCGCCGAGAGCCTGCACCGCCGCCTGCCCGGCGCCGGCGCCGCCGACGACCGCCTGGACGCGCGGATGCTCCAGATGACCTCCGCCGTACGGGACGCCGTCGGCTACGGCGACGGGACCGCCGCCGGTGAGCTGGGCCGCAACAAGGAGGCCACCGCGGCGATGGACCCGGCGTTCCGCCGTCTCCTCCGGCCCGGCGGCCCGGTCGCGCGCCGGGCCGCGGCCTCCGGGACCGGCCCCGCGGCGGGCGACACCGCCGCGACCGGTCTCGCCGCCTCCCTCGCCCGCCGCACCGAGGCGGCCGTCCCGCCGCTGTCGACACCCGCCGGACTGACCGGCGTCGACAACCTCGCCGGGACCGAGCGGAGTTTCGAGGCCCTGGGCGCCGACCGGCTGACGACCCGCTGGTGGGAGAAGGACCCGACCGAGCCGAAGGAGGACGTGGCACCGGCGGTGCCCGTGGTGCGCTGGGTGGGCGCGGCGATGCCGAACCGGGTGTTCGTCGTCACCGACGACGGCCGGCTCATGTCCCGGGTCACCCAGCAGAACGTGCCCGGCTGGGTCGACCACGGCTTCCCGCCCGGCACCACCTGCGCCTCCCCGCCCTCGGCCGTCCGCGACCTGCACGTCTTCGTGGTCGGCGCCAACGGGAACCTGTACCAGCTGCGCTGGGACGGCGACCAGTGGGTGTGGCTGCACCACGGGATGCCGCACGAGGACGGCTACACGAGGCCCGCGCTGACCGGCGAGGGCCGGCTCGCGACGGTGGCACGCTTCGTGCCGCCGGACGAGATCGGCAGTGTGGACTACCTCAGCCAGGCGGCGTACGTCGTGGACGACGGGGGCCAGCTGTGGGAGCTCACCGGGCGCGGGGACCGGTGGGGCTGGAAGAGGATCGGGGCGCCGGGCGGCACGGGGATCGCGGGCGTGCGCGTCCAGGCCCCCTGGGAGCTGTTCCTGGTGAACACCTCCGGCAATCTGATGCGCTACCTCCACAACGGCACCGCCTGGACCACGGAGGACATGACCGGCTTGCAGCCGGTGGCCGGGGGGCTGGGGTTCAGCCCCCAGTACGGCATCCCCGTGCGGACGGCCGACCGCACGTACTTCGGCATGGCCGCCGACAACCGCCTCTACATCAGCTGGTGGATGGGGGGACAGTACCTCTTCTGGCTTCCGGTCAACGAGATGCCGCCCCTGTCCCGCATGCTCGGTCTGGGCGGCGACGGCTCCGCCGTCTACTCCACCTCCACGGCCGTCGTGGGGGCGATGATGTCCAACCGCGGCGTACCCGGCGGCGGCCGCGTCCCCTGCGGCGCCGACCAGGGCGTCCAGGGCGCCACGTACGGCAATCTGATCCATGTGGTCGCGGACGGGCAGCTGATCGTCGTCGACCACGGGGGAGACAACGCCTGGCATCAGCTGGGGCGGCCGGAGTTCGGCGGCAAGGGCCTCCCGGGGGCCATGCCCCCGGCCCACATCCGCTGGCGCCCGCAGCTCGGGTTCCTGTCGAATCTGCTCGTCGGCCACGTGGACGCGCCGACGGGCGCCAACATCCCGTACCTGCGCCTGGGCCGGGGCACGGACTTCGACGGCTCCGTGGACGGCGGATGGCAGCTCAAGCCGGGGATGACGGGGCGGATGAGCGCCGAGGACACCCAGGGCTTCGGCATCGCCACCGGCGACCTCGACGGCAACGGCCGTCCGGACGCGGTCGTCTTCTGGATCGAGAAGTACAACAACAACGGCCACGTCGGGAACTTCGGCCGGTACATGATCGGCCGCGACCTGGACGCCGACGCCAACGCGTCCCGGTGGATCGGGCCCGTGGCGATGCCGACGCCCATGTCGACGGCCATGACCGCCAGCGGTGGTCTGAGCACGCCCGTGAACGTGCTCGGGGGCAGCTGCACCCTCGCCGACCTCGACGGCGACGACAACCAGGAACTGATCGTCGTCTACCTGGGCGGCCTCAGCGGCAACAAGCGGCTCTTCATGCGGATCGGCTGGAACATCGCGCCGGACACGGGTCTGGCGCGCGGCGGCTGGTCCGACTCGGTCGAACTGCCGTGGCCGGGACGGCCGGACGATTCCGCGCCCGCCGTCGTCGGGCTCGACATCGCCGTCGCCGACCTCAACCACGACCTGCGTCCCGAGCTGATCGTGATGCTCGCGGAGAAGACCGCGGCCGGGGTGACGTGCTCCTACCGGGTCGGCTGGAACATCAACGCCCGTGGTGTGGTGGACCGGTCGGCCTGGGGCCCCGTCGTCCAGGTGCCCGGCACGGTGCCGGCCGCCGCAGGCGCCGGCATCGCCGTCGCCGACTTCAGCGGCACCGAGAAGCCGGACCTCGTCGTCCTGGTCCTGGAGGACGGGCCGGGCGCCAACTCGGCCTCGTACCGGATCGGCTGGGACGTCGACGGCGGATCCGGCGCGCCGCGCGCCTGGTCCGCCCCGATCCCGGCCGACGCCGGCGCCTCGTACGGCTGGACCAGCCAGGGCGCGGGCGTGGCCTTCGCCGACCTGCCCGGCACCGTCGCCGAACGCCGCCGCACGATCACCGCGACCTTCCGGACCGCCGCCCAGACGCACCAGAGGGCACTGCTCGCGGCCCAGGGCCGGGCACTCCAGGAGAAGGAACCCGCCCTTCCCCTGCGGCAGCTGGCCGGAGCCGTACGGGAGGCGACCGAGCCGGAGAAGGCCGTCACCGCCCGGGTCGCCGCCCGCATCGACGGCGCCGACCTCGCGGGCTCCGGGCTGCCCGACCCGCTGGGGCCGCTGCTCGCACCGCCGTCCTTCGCCCAGCCCATGGCCGAACTCCTCACCGAGCTCGGCAGCGACCACCTCCTGCCCGGCGTGCACAACGTCCCGCCGGACACCGTGACGCTGCTGCGCGCCAACAGCCGGTTCGTGGAGTCCTTCCTCGCCGGGGCCAACCACGAACTGGGCCGCGAGCTGCTGTGGCGCGAGTTCCCCACGGACCGCCGGGCCACCGCCTTCCGGTACTTCTGGGACGCGCGCGGCACCGTGGAACCCGCGCAGGAACAGCCCGACGTCCCGCCGATGCGCGACTGGGGCCGCCAGAGCGCGCTCGGCGAGCACCTGCGCAAGCCGGAGGGCGGCGACGACGCCGTCGTGCTCCTGGTCCGCGGCGAGGTCGTACGGCGCTTCCCCTCGCTCGGGCTGCACGCCCGGCGCGCCCTCGCGCCGGCGGTGCCCGGCGGGCCGCGCCGCCTCGGCGAACAGCGGATCGAGCCGGTGTTCTCCGGGGAGATCGGCGCCGACGTGCTGTTCGTCGGCTTCCCGCTCACCGTCGCGCAGGCACTCGGCTCGGAGACCGACCCGGGCTGGTTCTTCGTCTTCGAGGAGCACCCCACCGCGCCCGCGTTCGGCCTGGACGAGCCCTCGAAGAACCCGGTGTACGGGCCGAGGCCCTTCACCTGGAGGGACGTCGACTGGGCGGCGACCGTCCGCAGCGCCGAGGAACTGGCCGCGATGCGCTACCTCGGGACCGTCCCGGCGTTCGGCGCGGACCCGCGCCCGCTGCACCCCGGCCCCGGGGCGCCGATGCTGTCCTTCGGCCGCAACGCCGCCTCCCTGGCCCACATCACGCTCCAGCGGCCGGTGCGGGTCGCCCACCACGCCTCGGCGCTCCTCCCGCTGCACGGCCCGGGCCTGCGGATCACCCACGTCCGCAAGCGCGTGCCCGGAAGCGACCAGGTCTTCGTCCGCGAACTCGCCGGCCGCCACCCCGACGGCCGCTGGTGGCGCCTCTCCCTCGCGGAGGCCCTCGCCGCGCTCGACGCCCGCCAGGCGCTGTACGTGGAAGTCACCCCGGGCAGCAGGGTCCCGGTGACCTCCACCCCGGACGGCCGCCACCTGCGCACCCTCGCGAACGACGACCCCGCCGACAACCTCCTCAACCTGCCGACGATCCCGCCGGAGGCCTACGAGGTCCCCGTCGCGTACCCGCCGCAGCCGGCCCCGGCCCCGGGGACGACGTCATGACGCACCCGTCGCCCGGCCGACCGTCACCGACGGCCGCGACCCACGCGGGCTGCGCGGCCCCGGCGGCCGTCCCCGCCACGCGGGCGACCGCCCGGCGCCCCGGCCCCGGGCCGTACCGCGCCGGCGTCCGGCACCCGCATGCCGAGTCCGGCCGCCCGTGCGCAGGGACCGGCCCCCCCTATGCCGGGGTCCGGCACTCGTATGCCAGGGTCTGGCACTCGCATGCCGAGTCCGGCCACCCGTGCGCCGGGACCGGCCACTCCTGTGCCGGAGTCCGGCACTCCCGTGCCGAGGTCGGCCACCCGCATGCCGGGGTCCGGCACCCGTGCGCCGGGGCCGGTCACCCGTGCGCCGGGACCGGCCACTCCTGTGCCGGAGTCCGGCACTCCCGCGCCGAGGTCGGCCACCCGCATGCCGGGGTCCGGCACCCGTGCGCCGAGGCCGGCCATTCGCCCGCCGGGGCCGCCCAGGCCCGCCGGGGCCGGCAGCCCCACCCGTACCTCGCGGCCCAGCCGCCCACCTCCGCACGCCACCTGGACGGACGCCGATGACCACGCCACCGCCTCCCGCCTGGACCCTGCCCACCACGCTGCCCGTGGTGCTGCTGCCCGTCCGCCTGGAGACCCGCTTCACCGCCACCGAACTGCTCGTCCGGATCTATCCCGACGAGATCCACGTCGACACCCACGAGAGGCTCCTCACCGCGGACGAGGAGGAGTACGGGCGCCGCTACTGGCGCGGCATCTGGGCCGCGCGCGGCGACGTGCCCGCGGAGAAGGCCGCGTGGGGCGAGGTCGCCGACCGGTTCGGCGACGAGCGGGCCGCGTGGATCGCCCGGGTCATGACGCCGCTCAATCCGGACGACCAGCCCCGCACGGGTGGGGCGGACGCCCAGCCCCGGTTCCCCTCGCTCGCCGAGCACCGCGAGGCGAGCTGGACGCGGCGGCCGGTCGCCCGCGCCCTGCCGAGCCGCTGGTACGTGGTCGGCCACCCCAAGGGCCCGGCCGCGCCCGCCGTCACCCGGATCACCACGAAGGTCGGCGGCGCGGTCGGCGGCCCGCTGCCCGTCGGCCCGGCGCCCACCGCCGATCTGGAGGACCTCGACCCGGCCGCCCCGCCCACCGATGAGGCCACTCGCTGGCTGGTCGACTTCGCCGCCGCCGAGGCGATCGGCATGGCCGTGCGGCTGCCGCGCGGCACCGGCTACGCCGCGCTGTTCGCGTACGGCGTCCTGGAGGACAAGTCGACCGCCGCCACCGCCGAGCTGTCCGCCCTCATCGAGGCGCAGTACTACACGCGCGGCCTCGGGTACGTGCCGCCGGGCGCACCGTCGAACAACACGGCCACGACCACCTCCCGCTACAGCCGCCGCGACCCGGCGAACCGCGAGGCGTACCAGGTGCGGCACACCGACATGGTGCCGTTCAACCGCGACAGCAACGCGTACATGCTCACCAAGGCGTTCGGCCTGCCGCTGGGCAACGAGGCGGGCGGCCCCGTGCCGCTGTCCCATGCCCGGGACGCGGGCCGCCGCGACGAGACCGCCGTCCGGGACATGGCCACCGCCCTGTGGGAGGCCACGTGGGGCTACTACATGCGTCAGTTCGCGGAGGACCGGTTCTCCGAGACGCAGGTGATGGGTGCCCGCGACCACGCCCGCCGCTACCTGCGGCCCGGCGGCCCGCTGCCCGCCCTGCGGATCGGCAGCCAGCCGTACGGGATCCTGCCCGTGCTGCCGCTGGACCGCTGGACGGACCTGGAGGGCACCGGGATGGGCGCGCTGCGCCTCGACCCGGCGATCCCCGGCTTCCTGCGCACCCTGCGCGACCGCATCTGGGCGCCCTCGGCCGCCGACCCGAACGCCGTGCCCAGGATCACGCGCGGCGCGGCCTCGCAGAGCACCGTCGCCGAGATCCTCGGCATGGCCCCGACCGCCCGCCGCCTGCACGCCCGCAGCGCCGTCGGCACCGAGTACGTGGCCGCGCTGTGGCGGTTCGGCCCGCTCGGGCTCAACGACGAGTGGCGCACGGGCCTCGCGGGCAACGTCCACGACCTGACCACCCGACTCGGCCTGCCCGGCTGGGAGTTCGGCCCCGGGCGCGTCGTGTACGCAGACAAGGCCTGGCCGCTCGACCATCCGTGGATCGAGGCCCCGCCCGGCACGCCCGGCGGCACCCCCGCCCAGTACCTGGCCGCCCTCGCCGAGCCGATGGACCCGCCCGAGTGGGCGCTGGTCCCGCTGACCGGTGAGCGCGACAACATGCCGTGGCCCCGCTGGTGGCACGACCTCGGCGCGGCCGGCGGCGACCCGGCCGCCCAGGCCCTGTCCACACCGCTGCTCTACCGGCTCGCCCGGCACTCCCTGCTCGCCGAGTACGCCCGCGCCGTCGACTACGCGATCGGCACCGGCCGGGCCGAGCGGAACGAACCCGAACTCGTCGACGTCGACGAGGCCGCCAAGACGGCGACCATCTGGAAGCGCGCCAAGCGGCCCGTGCCGGGCGGACTCCCCGGCCCGTCCACGGCGGAGTGGTACGTGTGGAGCCCGGAGGCCAGGAACCGGACCGAACTCCAGCCCCTGCACGAGACCATGGCCGCCCTGAAGGCGCTGGCGCCGCTGCCCTCCGAGGACCTGGAGCGACTGCTCGCGCAGAACCTCGACACGACCTCGCACCGCCTCGACGCGTGGATCACCTCGCTCGCCACCAAGCGGCTCGCCTGGCTGCGGCGGCCCGACTCCTCGTACCGGTACGGCTGCCACCTCGGCGGCTACGGCTGGCTGCTCGACGTCGTGCCCCGCACGACCCAGCCGACGGAGGTCCCCCCGGCGCGGCGCCCGCAGGGCGAGGTGACGGACCCGTTGGCGGCCCCCGGCACGACCAAGCCGTGGAAGCTGTTCGAGGCCGCAGACATGGCCGGACCGATCCACACGCCCTCGCTCGCCCAGGCCACCACCGCCGCCGTGCTGCGCGCCGCGCAGCGCGCCCACGGCGACCTGCCCGACGCGCCGACCGCGATCGACCTGCCGTCCGCGCGTGCCCGCACCGCCGCCTGGCTCCTCGACGGCGTCCGGCAGGGGCAGCCGCTCGGCGCCCTCCTCGGCTACCGCTTCGAGCGGGCGCTCCAGGACCACCCGATCCGGACGCTCGCGTCCTGGACGGACCGCTTCCGGGAACTCGCCCCGACCACCGCGACCCACGTCGACCACGACGGCACGGTCAGCGAGACCATCGCCGCCCACGACGTCGTCGACGGCCTGCGCCTCCACCGCCGCCGTGCCGCCGGCCGGCTCGACCTCGTCCGCGACGTCGGCGTGCCGTCCGACGCGGCGGAGGAACTCGCCGCCCTCGAGGAGGTGCTGGACGCGCTCGACGACGCGGCGGACGCGGTCGCCGACGCCCTGCTCGTCGAGGGGGTCCACCAGGCGGCCCAGGGCAACCCCCTGCGCGCCGGAGCCACGATCGACGCCATGGGCAACGGCGAGGCCCCGCCCCCGGAACTGGAGTCCCTCCGCACCCCGCGCGCGGGCGACGCGATCACCCACCGCGTGATCGTCCTCCTGCCGGACCCGGCCGCCCCGTCCACGGCCGCCCCGGCGGCCCGCACCGCGCTCGCGGCCGCCGGCCCCGGCGACGGCGGCGCGGGGGACACCCCGCCGATCGTCGTCCCGCCGCCGACGGACGACGGCAGCGGCGACGGCCCCCTGCCGGACGACGGCCCCGGAGGGCCTCCCGGAAGCGGGGGCCTCCCGGAGGACGGAACCGGCGACGGGTCCGGCACGGGATCGGGTACGGGTTCCGGGAGCGGTTCCGGTACGGGCTCGGGCTCCGGGAGCGGCTCCGGCACAGGCTCCGGCGGCGGTTCCGGTGCCGACGGCTGGGCGCGTGACCCGCTCACGCAGACCCGCGCCCTCGCCGAGCCCGCGCTCGACGCCTGGCTGACCAGCCTGCTGCCCGCGCCGGCCACCGTCACGTACACCGTCCGCCTCGCCGACGGCACGACACGCCCGGTCCCGCTCGCCGGGATCCCGCTGTCGCCGCTGGACTGGCTGGCGCTCGGCCTGGACCCGGAGGCGCTGCCCGGTTCCGACCTGGAGCGGCACCTGCTGCTCCACGCGGACGGGGCGCTGGCCGTGACCGAGCCGGGAGCGCCCCGGCCCGCCGCCGTGCCCGCCGACGACGAGGGGCTCGGGCTGCTCCTGGAGACGGTCCGCGCCGCCCGTGAACTCCTGCGCACGGCACGCCCGTTGCGCCCAGGCGACCTCGCCCTGCCCGAGGCGGCCCCCGAGGGCGCCGCGCCGGACGACCCGGCTCTGGAGCCGAGGGCCGTCGCCGTCCGCGAGGTCGTCCGGCGTGCCGTCGCCGACCTCGCCGCGCCGGCCGACACGCCCGCCGCGACCCGCGTCGAGCGGCTGCACCGAGGACTGCTCGCGGCCAACCTCGTCGGCGTCCCGGCCGCGGCCCCGCCGCTGCGGCCGCGCCCCGGCGCGACCGCGGAGGAACTCGCCGCGCACGCCGAGCTCCTGGCCCCGCTCGCCGCGACCGTCGCTCCCGAACCGGCCCGCAGGCTCGGCCTGTTGCCCGCGCTCGACAGGGCCCGGGCCCAGGGCTCGCTGTCGGCCGGCGCATGGGCGCGCGAGGTCCTGACGGCGCTGCTCGGCACCGAGCTCGTCGTGCTGCCCGGGTTCGCCGCGCCGCCGCCCGGCCCGCTCACCGCGTCCCTGGCGCACGCCGACACGCTGCTCGCGGGCGACCCGCACGCCCCCGCCGGCTGGCTCACCCGCCTGGGCCGGGTGCGGCGCGGGGTCGAGCGGCTCGTCACGACACTCGGCTACGCGGAGGCCCTGGACACCGGCGACACGCTCACGGCGGTCGTCGCGCAGTCCCCGTACACCGTCTCCGACGACCCGGCCCGCGCCGAACGCTGGGCCGCCCTGCCCCCGGCCGCCGGACAGACCCCGGGCCCGCGCCTCTCCCTGGTCCTGCACGTCCCGGACGGCGTCACCGCCCCCGAGGAACTGCTCTCCGGGGCGCTGCGCGGCCTGATCGTGGACGAGTGGACGGAGGTCGTCCCCCGCGAACGGCAGACGACCGGTGTCGCCGTGCACATCGACGCCCCGGACGCCGCGCCGCCGCAGACCGTGCTGCTCGCCGTACCGCCGGACGCCTCGCCCACCTGGACCCCGGACCTGCTCGGCGCCACCGTCGAGGCGGCCCTCGACCTGGCGCGTCTGCGCGCCGTGGACTACGAGGCCCTGCACCCGGACAGCCCGACCGCAGTGGCCGACATCGGCCAGCTCGCCCCCGCCGCGCTCCTCGCCATGAACACCCGGTACGAGGACGCGGTCGCCACCGACTTCACCCGCGGCCTCCCGAGGTAGGCGCCATGACTTCGATCACCAGCTGGACCCGGCTCGAACCCCGCGCCCGCACCGGCGACCTGCGGCCCTCCCTGGAGGGCCAGGTCCACGACCCCGCCTGGATGCTGGCCCGGCAGTGGCAGCTGGGCGAGTTCCTCGGCGACGACGCCGGAACCCCCGTCTGGGTGCGGGTGCGGGGCCACGCCGACCGGATCACCCGCTACCGGCCGGGCCGCCCGGCGGGCGCCGGCACCGACTACGACGGCGCCACGCCCCTCGAAGCGCTGGTGGAGGCCGAGCCCGGCGGCCCGCGCGCCACCTCCGCCGATCTGCGGTCGGGCGCCGAGGCGGGCCAGCACCTGCTGCGGCTGCTCCGCTCGGCGGGGCTTCCGGCCGACGCGCTCGCCGAGGCCGTCGGGATGCTCCTGGACGACTTCCCGCTCGGACTCACCGGCGAGGAGGGCGCCGTCGACGCGGCCACCACGCGCTATCTGTCGGTGCTGCGGGGCCGGGTGCCGGACGGGCACGCCCTCGCGTTCGGCCTGCACGCCTCCCCGCCGACCCCGGAGGAGCCGGGCTGGGGGCTGCCCCCGGCCGCGTACGCCGTGCTCCGCTCCTGGCTCGACTGGTACGACGAGCGTCATCTCATCGCCGTCGAGGGGGATCCCGCGTGGGACGCGCGGCGCCTGGAGCACCGGTTCTCCGTCGGCCTGTCCGAGGGCGGCACGGAGACGACGCTCACCGCCCCCGCCTACCAGGGCGGCACCCTGGACTGGACCGACTTCACGGCCGGCGGCGACACGGGTCTGGAGGCCCCCGCCGGCCGGGAGGCGCTGCTCTCCACGACCTTCCCGGCGCCGGTGCGCTTCCCGGGCATGCCGGCCCGCCGGTACTGGGAGTTCGAGGACGCCCGGGTGGACCTCGGGGGAGTGGAGGCGGCGCCCTCGGACCTGGCCCGGATGCTGGTCGCCGAGTTCGCCACCGTGTACGGCAACGACTGGTACCTGGTGCCCCTCGACGTGCCCGTCGGCAGCCTCGCCACCCTCACCTCGGTGGTCGTCGGCGACACGTTCAGTTCCGAACTCGGCGGCCCGACGCTGCTGCCCGCGCCCGGTACGGGCGCGGGGGACGCCCACTGGTCGGTGCACCGCCTGAGCACCGAGGACGGCGGTCGGCGCACCGGGCTGTTCGTGCCGCCCGTCACCGTCGGCGGCCTGGAGGGCGAACCCGTCGAGGAGGTGCTGCTCGCCCGCGACGAGGGCGCCAACCAGGCCTGGGCCGTCGAGCGGCGCGTACCCACGCCGGCGGGCGGCTCCCTGGACCGCACCCGTACGGCGCCCGTGCCGCGCCCCGCTCCGGCGGTGGCGGGCGGGACCGCCGTCTACCGGCTGATGACCGGGGTGCCCGCGCACTGGTTCCCGCTGCTTCCCCGGGAGCCGCGCCCCGGCGCGTACGTCCTGAGGCTCGGTCATCTCGACGGACCCGACGGCGAGCCGCTGCGCCCCCTGGGGCGGCTGCTCACCCCCGGCCTGCCGAACGCCTACGACCTCTTCTCCGAGGAGGTGCCCCGCGAGGGCGTCACCCTGACCCGGGCCCACCAGTACGCGCGGACCCGGGACGGGCGTGGCGTCCTCTGGACGTCCCGCCGCGCCCGCCCGGGGCGGGGGGAGTCCTCCTCGGGCCTGCGGTTCGACCACCTGGAGGAATGACGGGGCCCGGTCAGCCGTCCCAGTCGCCCCAGCCGTCTCTGTCGTCCGAGCCGTCCCGGCCTCTCCGGCCGGGCCGGTCGGTCTCGGCGTACAGGGCGGTGCGGGTCATCGGTCCGTAGACGCCGGGCTCCTCCGGGATGGCGCGGGCCGTCTGGAAGCGGCTCAGCGCCGCTTCCACGGACTCGCTGAAGACCCCGTCGGCCGATCCGAGGTACAAGTACAGCTGCTGGAGGCGTTGTTGGAGGTCCACGACGTCCGGCCCGGTGCTGCCGAGCGCCAGCGTGGACGTGTCGGTCCGATCGGAACGCGGGGAGCTGCGGGCCGGCGTCGGTGTCGGCGGGGGCGTCGGCCGGTGTGTGCGCGTGGGCGGGGGAGCCGGCGTCGACGGCGGGGGAGCGGGTGTGGTCGGTGGCGGTGAGGAGGTCTTCGGGACGGCCGCCGGCGTCGCCGTCGGCTTCGCGCTCCGGCCGGTGGCCGTCGGTTCGGCGTCCGGGGTCACGTGGGGCGCCGGCAGGTCGGGCATCACGAGGGACAGGCCGTCCGGGGGCGTGTGGTCGGACTCGGGCGTGAGGCCGACCGCGAGTCCGATCCCCGCGGCGAGCGCGCCGGTGAGCAGCAACGGGAGCGACAGGCCGCCCCGGTTCTCGCGCCGGGGCGCCTGCGCGGCCCGCCGCGACCGGGCCCCTTTCCTTACGTGCCGGGGCCTGCCCGCTCCATGGCGTCCATGAGGCCCGGCCTCGGAGGGGACGCGCGGCAGGGTCTGCGTCACGTCGAACAGCTCGACGTCCTGCGCGCGTGCCCCCGGCCCGCCGGCGCCGGGTCCGGCGACCTTCCCGAAGATGAGGTCGTCCTGCGCGGGATGCGATGCCGGCTCGGGGGCGCCGTTCGTGACTGCTGGGGTCAGGGCAGTCCTGTTGCGCATGGATGCTCCAGATGTGGTGAAGCCATGGAAGTTGCGGCGAAGCCGAGGAGAATTTGACTGGCGGTCAAGGCAAGCGTCAACTGCACCCAAGGCATGCGAAAAGGGCACCTTCGCGACGTTGATTCTTAAACAACCCTTAACAAGTGACGCAGGTCACGCCGAACCGGAAATCCTCACATCAGCAGTGAGCCGGGATCCCGCACCAAGGGGGCCGTGCCCACCGAATTGCTCACGTTGAACGTGACGCTCCCCGCGCGGTAGCGGTCCTCGGTCCACTCGATGGGACGGCCGTCCTGATTGCTCGTCAAGTGCCGCTGCCGGAGGAGCGGACTGCCCCGGCGGACCCGGAGCAGCCGGGCGTCGTCGCTCCCGGCGGGCACCGCGTCGATGAGGTGCTCGCCGTAGTGGGCGATGATCCCCGCGTCCTCGGCCATGCTGTCCATGATCGAGGGGCAGTCGACGGGCAGGGACTCGACGGTGGGCGCGACCCACTCCGCGTACGCCGTGCGTTCCAGCATCACCGGTTCGTCGTCCAGGCAGCGCAGGCGCAGCACGTCGAGGACCCCGGCCCCTTCCGGGAGGGCCAGCCGGCGCGCCTCCTCGGGCGTGGCCGCGCGACGCTCGCGATGGAGGAAGCGGCTGGCCGACCGGTAGCCCATGGCACGCGCCCACTGGGCGAAGCTGTTGAGTTCGGCGAAGCTGTGCCGGCGCTCCCTGCGCAGCACGATGCGGCGGGCGCCCTGACGCGATCCGATGATCCCTTCCGAGGTGAGCAGGGCGACGGCCTGGCGCACCGTGCCCCGTGACGCGGACCAGCGGTCGGCGAGGTCGCTCTCGGACGGCAGGCGGGCGCCGACGGGGTACTCGCCGCTGAGGATCGAGCGGCGGAGCTCCTCCGCGATCTCCACGTACAGCGCCGTCACGATGCCCCCGTCTCCCGTACGGCTGCGCACATCCAGTGAGTTGGTGTGCCGTCCCGCCGCCCACCCTAACCCGATGACCGGTCATCGGACGGCTCCGTCGGTTCCTCTCAAGTCCACCGGCCCCACCTGTGGTTCATCACAACCGGCTCTTCCGGGAACCGTGTAGAACGCGCCATGTCCCGTTCACTTTTTGGACAGGAGGCGCGGGCGAACTAGGGGCGGCTTGTTCAGACAAGTTCCGTCACTCGCTTCAGCAGCTCCACTCGCTCCTGGGAGAAACCCGTGCGCAGAACCCCCGTCCGCGGCGCCGCATTCCTGCTCGGCGCCGTCGTCCTGACCACCGTCACCGCCTGTGGTGCCGCTCCCGAGGGCGCCGCCGGCGCCGAGGGCGCGAAGTCGGCCACGGCGGCGTCGGCCAAGGACTTCGGAGGGATGGACGCCCTCGTCAAGGCGGCGAAGCAGGAGGGCGCGCTGCACGTCATCGCGCTGCCGCCGGACTGGGCCAACTACGGCGAGCTGATCAAGGCGTTCGAGACGAAGTACGGCATCAAGGTCGAGAGCGAGAACCCGGACGCCTCCAGCGCCGACGAGATCGCCGCCGTCAAGTCCCGCAAGGGCCAGAAGCGCGCCCCCGACGTCCTCGACCTGGGCATCGCCTTCGCCCGCAGCGGCGCCGAGGAGGGCCTGTTCGCCCCGTACGAGGTCGAGGCCTGGGACAAGATCCCCGCGGCCCAGAAGGACACCGACGGCCGCTGGTACAACGACTACGGCGGCTACGTCTCCATCGGCTGCGACGCCAAGCGCATCCCGAACTGCCCGAAGACCTTCGCCGACCTCCTCAAGCCCGAGTACAAGGGCAAGGTCGCCCTCAACGGCAACCCGACCAAGTCCGGCTCCGCCTTCGGCGGCGTGTACGCGGCCGCCCTCGCCAACAAGGGCTCCTTCGCCGACATCCAGCCCGGCATCGACTTCTTCGGCACGCTGAGGAAGAGCGGCAACTTCATCCCCGTCGAGTCCACCCCGGCCACGGTCGAGAAGGGCGAGACGCCCATCAGCATCGACTGGGACTACCTCAACGCCGGCTACGCCGACCAGTTCAAGGGCAAGGGCGTCGACTGGCAGGTCTCCGTCCCCACCGACGGCGTGTACGCGCAGTTCTACTCCCAGGCCGTCAGCAAGGACGCCCCGCACCCCGCCGCCGCCCGCCTGTGGATGGAGTTCCTCTACAGCACCGAGGGCCAGAACCTCTGGCTCAAGGGCTACGCCCGCCCCGTCCTGCTGCCGGCCATGACCACCGACGGCACCGCCGACAAGACGCTCCTGGCCAAGCTCCCCAAGGTCGAGGGCACCCCCTCCTTCCCGGCCTCCGCCGAGCTCGACAAGGCCAAGGCCACCCTCGCCGAGAAGTGGGACAAGGCCCTCTCCTGATGTCCTCAGCCACCCCCACCACGGGAACCGCCGGCGGCACCAGCCGCCGGCGGCGCGGCCCCCGCACCTGGCTCGCCGCCCTCCCCCTGATCGCCTTCACCGCCCTGGCCTTCGGACTGCCCCTCGGCGCCCTCCTGTTCGGCGCCGTCACCCGCACCGACCCGGCCACCGGCGCCACCGCCCTCACCGGCGAGCACCTCGGCCGCTCGCTCCAGGGCCCCTACCTCGGCTCCCTCCTCGGCAGCCTGCAACTCTCCGCGCTCACCGCCCTGATCGGCTCGGTCCTCGGCGTCCTCATCGCCCAGGCCGTCGTCACCTCCCGGTCCCAGGCCCTGCGCAGCGCCGTCCTCACCGCCTCCGGCGTCCTCGCCAACTTCGGCGGCGTCCCCCTCGCGTTCGCGTTCATCGCGACCGTCGGCATCTCCGGCGTGGTCACCCAGCTCGCCGACCTCACGAGCCTCGGCTGGAACCTGTACTCCTTCGGCGGCCTCGCCGTCGTCTACCTGTACTTCCTCATCCCCCTCATGGTCCTGGTGATGATGCCCGCCCTCGACGGCCTGCGCCCCCAGTGGCGGGAGGCCGCGCAGAACGCGGGCGCCGGCGGATGGCAGTACTGGCGCCACGTCGGCATCCCGGTCCTCGCGCCCTCGCTGCTCGGCGGATTCGTCCTGCTCTTCGGCAGCGCCTTCGCCGCCCACGCGACCGCCGCGGCGCTCGTCGGCGGCTCCGTCCCCCTGGTCACCCTGAAGATCGCGGACGCGCTCTCCGGCAACGTCATGGTCGGCCAGGAGAACGTCGCCCTCGCCCTCGGCCTCGACATGATCCTGATCGCCGGCCTGGTCATGGCGGTCTACCTCCCCCTCCAGCGCAGGAGCGCCCGATGGCTGCGATGACCCCCACCGCCCCGGACGTCACCCCGGAGTCCGAGGCGCGGGCGGCGGCCCGGCCCACCGCCCCCGCACGGACCCGGCGCCGCCCCCGCGTGTGGCGCGGCCTCGTCCTCGGTCTCGGCGGCGCGTACTTCCTCGTCCCGCTGATCGCCTCGTTCGTCTTCACCGTGCACACCCCCGGCCAGGGCGTCTCCTTCGACGCGTACACCGCGCTGCTCTCCGCCGACGGATTCACCCAGAGCCTGCTGCTCTCCCTCGGCCTCGCCGCCGCCACCATCGCGCTGTCCCTGCTGCTCGCCGTGCCCGCCCTGGTGGCGGTCCGGCTCGGCGCACCGCGCCTGCGGCCGGTCGTCGAGGTGATGTGCATGCTGCCGCTGGTGGTGCCGCCGATCGCGCTCGTCACCGGCATCAGCACCGTACTGCGCTGGGGCCCCGACCACCTGTCGCGGACCCCGCTCTACCAGACGTTCCTCGCCGTCCAGAACGAGGACTTCCCCTTCGTCCTGGTCCTCGCGTACACCGTCATGGCCCTGCCGTTCGTGTACCGCTCCCTCGACGCGGGACTGCGCGCCGTCGACGTCCCCACCCTCGTCGAGGCCGCCCGCAACTGCGGGGCCTCCTGGCCGTACGTCATGGTCCGGGTGATCCTGCCCAACCTGCGCTCCTCGCTCGCCGGAGCCTCCTTCCTCACCCTGGCACTCGTCCTCGGCGAGTTCACCATCGCCTCGATCCTCGGCTTCCGGCCCTTCGCCGTGTGGATCGTCTCCATCTCCGGCGCCCAGGCCCGCATGTCGGTGGCCGTCTCCCTCCTCAGCCTCGTCATCACCTGGCTGCTGCTCCTCGTCCTGTCCCGGGCCGGAACGGCACAGACCGGCACGCCCGGAGCCCCCCGCACCTCCCGCAAGGAGTCCTGACCCATGACCTCAGCCACAGCGGAACGGACGGAGTCCACCGCCGCCACCGGGGCCCGCGTCGAATTCCGCGGCCTGCGCCGCGCGTTCGGCACCACCACCGCGCTCGACGGCCTCGACCTGACCGTCGAACCGGGCGAACTCCTCGCGCTCCTCGGCCCGTCGGGCTGCGGCAAGACCACCGCGCTGCGCGTCCTCGCCGGCTTCGAACGCCCCGACTCCGGCGAAGTCCTCGTGGACGGCGAGGACATCACCCACGTCCCGGCCAACCGCCGCGACGCCGGCATGGTCTTCCAGTCGTACAGCCTCTTCCCCAACCTCACCGCCCGCGACAACGTCGCCTTCGGCCTCCGCGTCCGCAAGAGCAAGGCCGCCGAGCGCCACGCCCGCGCCGCCGAACTCCTCGACCTCGTCGGCCTGCCCGAGCACGGCGACCGCTACCCGCACCAGATGTCCGGCGGCCAGCAGCAGCGCGTCGCCCTGGCACGCGCCCTCGCCCTGCGCCCCCGCGTCCTGCTCCTGGACGAACCCCTCTCCGCGCTCGACGCCAAGGTACGGCTCAGCCTGCGCGAGGAGATCCGCCGGCTCCAGCTCTCCCTCGGGATCACCACCGTCTTCGTCACCCACGACCAGGAGGAGGCGCTGTCCATGGCGGACCGCGTCGCCGTCCTCAACGCCGGGAAACTGGAACAGTGCGCGGCCCCGGCCGAGCTGTACCGCCGGCCGGCGACCGCCTTCGTCGCCGAGTTCGTCGGCACCATGAACCGCCTCCCGGGCCGGCTCACCGACTCCGGCCTCGTGGAAGCGGCCGGCAGCCGCCTCCCCGTCGACGGCGACGTCCCCGGCACCCCCGACGTCGAGGTCCTCGTCCGCCCCGAGAACGTCACGGTGACCGCCGACGCCGACGGCGAGGCCGTCATCGTCTCCACCTCCTTCTTCGGCTCCGTCACCCGCGTCCACCTCGACCACCGCGGCACGACGGTCAAGGCGGACCTCCCGTCGCGCGACGCGGGCGAACTGACGCCGGGGACCCGCGCCACCGTCGGCCTCGCCCCGCACCCCGTCCTCGTCGTGCCGAGGACGGAGCGGTGACGCGTCGTACCGAGGAGGAGGCGGTGAGCGGACTCGCCGCCGTCCTCTTCGACATGGACGGCACCCTCGTCGACACCGAGGTCCTCTGGTGGCAGGCGACGGAGGAGGTCGCCGCCCGCCTCGGACACCGGCTCACGGACGCCGACGCGCCCGAGGTCGTCGGACGCGCCGTCGAGGACACCGCCGCCCACCTCGTACGGGCCACCGGCGCGCCCGACCCGGACGGCGTCGCGGCGGCACTGACCACCGCCTTCCAGGAGCGCGTCGACGAGGGCGCCCCGATGCGCCCGGGAGCGGACCGGCTGCTGGCCGAACTGGCCCGGGCCGGGCTGCCGTTCGCACTGGTCAGCGCCTCACCGCGCTCAGTGGTCGACTCGGTGGTCGGCGGCGCGCTCGCGCACGTGCCCTTCGCGTTCACGCTCTCCGCCGACGACACCGTACGCACCAAGCCGCACCCCGATCCGTACCGCGCGGCCGCCGAACGGCTCGGCGTCCCGGTGGCGGCGTGCGTGGCCGTCGAGGACTCGCCGGACGGCGCCGCCTCGGCCGACGCCGCGGGCTGCACCGTCCTGGTCGTCCCCTCCCTCCTCCCGGTGCCCCCGGGCCCGGACCGGATCTTCGCGGACAGCCTGGAGGACGTGTCCCTGGAAGGCCTTCGCCGCCACGTCCGCGACGGAAAGGCCACCTGAAGCCGCCGGCGGTCGGACAACCGGTCTGCCGGACCGCCGGTCAGTCGGTCATACGGGCGAACAGCCCGGGCTCGTACGCGCCGCCCGGGTTGTGCACGATCACGTTCATCCGGGTGGCGGCGTTGATCAGGGAGACGAGGCAGACCAGGGCGCCGATCTGATCGTCGTCGTAGTGCTCGCGCACCCCGGCCCAGGTCGCGTCGGTCACGCCGTGGTCGCCGAGCCGGGTGCCCTCCTCGGCGAGCGCCAGCGCGGCCCGCTCCGCCTCGGTGAACACGGTGCTGTGCCGCCAGGTGGCGACCAGGCTGAGCCGGACCGCGGTCTCCCCCGCGGCCGCCGCCTCCTTGGCGTGCGCGTCCACGCAGAATCCGCAGCCGTTGATCTGGCTGACCCGGAGCTGCACCAGCTCCCGCAGGGCCCTCGGCAGCGACGACTCCTCCAGGACCAGCGAGGTGCTGTAGAAGCGCTTGGCGACCTTCGCGGCGGTCGGGCTGTCGAACATGTGGAAACGGGGTTCCATGACATCGTCCTCACTCGTGGTGCCCCGTGCGGTCGCACCGGGCGAACACAAGACGCCGCCGCCCCGCTCCCCGTGACGGGACGGCGTTGTGGCGTGATTCACCGGTCCCGGGTGTCACAGAACGGCGCCGGCCGGCGTCTGGGGAGCATGAATGACGTCACCGAGGCGTTCGTCGCCCACCGCAACCTGCTCTTCACCGTCGCCTACGAGATGCTCGGCTCGGCCGCCGACGCCGAGGACGTCCTCCAGGAGACCTGGCTGAAGTGGGCGGGCGTCGATCCCGGCACCGTACGGGACCGGCGTGCGTACCTGGTCCGGATCACCACGCGCCAGGCCCTGAGCCACCTCCGCACGCTCGGCCGGCGCAAGGAGTCCTACCTCGGTCCCTGGCTGCCCGAGCCGCTGCTGACCGCGCCCGACGTGGCCGAGGACGCCGAGCTGGCCGACAGCGTCTCGATGGCGATGCTCCTCGTCCTGGAGACCCTCGGCCCGACCGAGCGGGCGGTGTTCGTCCTGCGCGAGGTGTTCGACCTGGCGTACGACGAGATCGCCGAAGCCGTCGGCAAGACCCCCGCCGCGGTCCGCCAGATCGCCCACCGGGCGCGCGCCCACGTCGCCGCGCGCCGCCCGCGGGGGGCCGCTTCCGCCGCGGAGACCCGCCGCACGGTCGAGGCGTTCCGCCGGGCGGTCGAGACGGGCGACCTGCAACGCCTGCTCGACGTCCTCGCTCCCGACGTCGTCCTGCTGACCGACGGCGGCGGAGTCGTACGAGCGGCCCTGGAGCCCGTCGTGGGAGCCGGCCGGGTGGCAGGGCTCCTGGGCCGGATCGCCGCCACGACGACACTCCAGCCGGCTCAGGTCAACGGCGACCCGGCGCTGATCGTCCGGCTGGGCGGAGAGATCGACACCGTCCTCGCGGTGCGCGTCGCCGACGGCCGCGTCACCGGCCTCTACGCCGTGCGCAACCCGCAGAAGCTGTCGCACCTGGAACGGGAGACCCTCCTGAGCCGCTGAGCCGCTGAGCCGCTGAGCCGCTGAGCCGCTGAGCCGCTGAGCCCGGGGAACGCCCCGGATGTCCCCCACCTCCCTCCTTCCTATGCTGGAGGCAGGAGAGGTGAGGAGGGCCGCGATGGCCGCCGTCGCCGTGCACAGCGCCGTCCTGGGGGAGGGGCGCCCCACACTTCCGTACGCGGAGACGGGCGGGCCAGGGGGCACCCCGCTCGTCCTGGTGCACGGCTACCTGGACTCCTGGTGGACGTTCGAGCCGATGCTGCGCCGCATGCCCCCGGGGCTGCACGCGTACGCCCCCACCCAGCGAGGCCACGGCGACGCCGACAAGCCGCCCGACGGATATCTGCCGGAGGACTTCGCCACGGACCTGATCGCGTTCATGGACAGCGTGGGCCTGGAACGGGCGGTACTGGCCGGCGGGTCGAGCGGCGGGGTGCAGGCCCGCATCGTCGCGGGCCGCAGGCCGGACCGCGTGGCGGGCCTCGTCCTGCTCGGAGTCCCGGCCACCCTCTCCGACAAGCCGCAGGCCGCCGAACTGTGGAATACCGTAAGGGAGTTGACGGACCCGGTGGACCCCGCGCTCCCGGCGGCCTTCATGGACGGCATGACGGCGACCCCCATGGGACGCGGCTTCCTGCAGACCGTCATCGACGAAGCCCTCAAATCCCCGGCCCACGTCTGGCGCGAAACCCTGCGCGGCCTGCTGGAGACTGACCTCCGGGCCACCCTGACGGGCATCCTCGTCCCCACCCTGCTCGTCTGGGGCGACCAGGACCCGATCCTGACCCGCGAGGACCAGCAGACGATCCTCGACACCGTCCCCGACTCCCGCCTCCTCGTCTACGAGGGCGTGGGCCACGTCGCGTACTGGGAGGCCCCGGACCGCGTCCTGCGCGACCTGACGGCCTTCGTGGCCGGCCGCACCTGAGGGCCGGCCGCTCGAAACCGCGGGTCGGGCAGGTCAGTACGCGTCCGCGCTGGACAGTGCGTCGGTGATCAGGCGGGTGGCGAAGTCCTGGTCGTCGGTGATCCGGTTGATGACCTCCGCCAGCAGGAAGGCGGTGGCCTCCAGGGGGTTCATCTCCTCCCGGGTCCAGTCCCCGTACTGCTGGCGCCACAGACTGGGGCTGAGTCCGGTGCCGGCCGCGATGAGCAGCCCGGCCATGGTGGGGATGGCCTCGGGGCGGATGCTCCTGGGCATCCTGCTCATCGAGGTCACGAGGTTGGGCACGACGTACTCGATCACGTTCTTGTCGTGGTCCTCGCAGGCCGTCCGCAGCCACTTCATGTACATGAAGATGATCGTGCACACGCCGTCCAGGAGGTCCTGGGCTCCCGTGGGCCCCAAGGAGGCGGTGAACTGCCGGTCCAGCAACTGCCGTTCGGGATCGACCTCGGTCCTGCCGTCGTAGATGGCCTTGAGCCGGGAGTCGACCAGCATCAGCGCCGCACTCACATCGCCGGCGGGAGCGTACTGGGGGTCGCAGGGCGAAGACACAGGATCCTCCTCGGGTGACCGCGTTGCCCGTACGCTAGACCGCCGCCGAGGCGGGGGTCCGGCGAATGCGGAGGGAAGCCCCTCAGGAGTGAACCCCCGGTGCGCCACGGACACGCACGCTCTCAGTCCGGCCCCGCCCGGTCGTCGGCGGGGATCCCCAGCCGGTCGGCGAGGGCGGTGAGGGCCGCCCCGAGCGGGAGGGCGATCCGGGTGAGGGCGTGCCGGTCGCCGCGCGTCGGGTCCCGGTTGATGATCAGCACCGGTGTCCCGGCCTGGGCGGCCTGGCGTACGAACCGGAGGCCCGACATCACGGTGAGTGAGGAGCCCAGGACCAGCAGCGAGGCCGCCTCGCCGACCAGCCCGCGGCAGTGCTCGACCCGTGCCGGCGGTACGGCCTCGCCGAAGAACACCACGTCGGGCTTGAGGACGCCGCCGCAGTTCGCGCAGGGCACCACGTGGAAATCGCCGACCTGCTCGTCGGTCAGGTCGGCGTCACCGTCCGGGTTGATCCCGGCCGCCACCGGCTCGAAGCCCGCATTGGCCTCTTCGAGCCGCTCGGCGAGCTCGCGGCGCGGACTGTACGCACCGCAGGAGAGGCACACGACCCGCGCCAGGCTGCCGTGGAGCTCCACGACGCCTCCGCTGCCGGCGGCCTGGTGGAGACCGTCGACGTTCTGGGTGATCACGCCCGAGAGCAGCCCCCGGCGCGCGAAGGCGGCCACGGCCAGGTGCCCGGCGTTGGGCCGGGCGCGGCCGAAGGTGCGCCACCCGAGGTGGCTGCGCGCCCAGTACCGGCGCCGGGCCTGGACGCTTCCGGTGAAGTCCTGGTACGTCATCGGGGTGTGCCGGCTCAGGCTTCCGCCCTGCCCCCGGTAGTCGGGGATGCCCGACTCCGTGGAGATGCCCGCGCCGCTGAGCACCAGCACACCGCCGGTCCCCAGCGCATCGGCGACCGGCCCCAGATCCGTCGTACCCGGTGGCAGGTCCTCGTCGGGGGTCCAGCTCAGAGTGGGGCGCATACGCATGACGCCAGGGTACGGAACAGCCCCGGCCGACCGCTTCCGCCGCCACGCCGCCCGACTCCGCACGGTCCCGACGAGCGCACACCCCGCAACCGCGAGAGCGTTCCCCCCGCCCCCCCCGGCACCGCACCAGGAGGGGGAGCAGGGGGGCGCCGGATTGCGACGGGATCGCTACAGCCTTCCAAGATCACTTGACCTCGCCCGGGAGGGAGACACGAAGGTGTCCCTGTCGACCACG
Source organism: Streptomyces sp. NPDC004284 (assembly GCF_042874035.1). Lineage (NCBI taxonomy): Bacteria > Bacillati > Actinomycetota > Actinomycetes > Kitasatosporales > Streptomycetaceae > Streptomyces > Streptomyces sp. NPDC004284. The sequence continues at coordinate 89,567 of NZ_JBIAMJ010000013.1, forward strand.
TGAGCCGGTGCTGCGATGTGCCGCTCGCCGCTCGAGCCAGGACGAAGAGGGGGAGTCCACGTGTCCACGAGGACCTGCGTCATTCTCGACATAGGCGGCGTGCTGGAGATCACGCCGGAGACCGGGTGGGTGGGACGCTGGGAAGAACGCCTGCGACTGCCGCCCGGCGCCGTGAGCGCGCGCATGCGCGACGTGTGGCGGGCCGGCAGCGTCGGGAGCATCGATGAGCAAGAGGTCCACGCGCAGACCGCGGCACGACTGGGCCTCGACGGCCCCCGGACCGAGGCCTTCATGGCCGATCTCTGGGAGGAGTACCTGGGAACCCCGAACAGCGAACTCATCGACTACGTACGAGGACTGCGCGGCAGATGCGGGCTGGGCATCCTGAGCAACAGCTTCGTCGGCGCCCGCGAACGGGAGACGACGCTCTACCACTTCGACGAACTGGTCGAGCAGATCGTCTACTCGCACGAGATCGGCATCGAGAAACCCGATCTCCGCGCCTTCGAGGCGGCATCCGCCGGTTTGGGCGCGCGGCCGGAGAACTGTCTGTTCATCGATGACGCCGCAGCCAACATCGAGGCGGCCCGAGCCGCAGGCATGCAGGCGCACCTGTTCGAGGACAACGCCCGGACCATCGCACGCATAGCGGCTCATCTCGACGCCGGAATCATCAGACCATGAGAAGAAGCCGCGTGTGGGAGACGAGTTTCCGATTGACGCTGGTGCTCTGCACGAAGATGGTGAAGTCGTCGTTGTGATCGGGCTTGACGCGCGTCTCCACACCCGGCAGTCCGAGCAGCGCCCGCGCCTGGGGCCCCGTGTACACCCGGTCCGTCTTCTTCTCCAGTACGGCGATCTGCTTCCGCGCCTGAATCTTCTCCGTCTTGGTCAGCTGATAGAAGGCGCATCCCGTCCGATAGGCGTGCCCGGATTCGACGACCCATTCCCGGATCGCCACGTCACGGGCAACCGGGATCAGCTGATACTCCGACGGATTCACCGGAGTGAGCCCCGCCGCCTCGATGGTGTCCTTGTTGACCGCCTCCGCTCCCGTGGAGAACACCGCACGCGATCCCCTGATGCCCTGGGTGCGGCCCACCATGAACTTCTCGGTGGCCTCCCGAATGACCTGACCGGCCTCCTCCAGGCCCTGTGTGCTCGTGGCATCCCAGATCGCGACGTTCTCCTTGGGGAAACCACAGTTCATCGCCTCGCGCTTGCCCATCTGGTCCGGCACGAGAACGGCGAGGGTCCAGTTGTCCTCCTGCGACCTGATCATCTCGGCCACGGCCCGCACCAGTTCGCCCGGAGTGCCGTCCGGGGCGTCCGGGCAGCGGTGACTCGCGTTCTCCTGCCCGTCGGTCAGGACGAACGTCAGGAAACTGTGGTCACCGTACAACTGGGCGGTCTGCGCCAGTTCCCGCTGCGACTTCAGCGCGGCCGCCAGCAGAGCCGTCATTCCCCCCGGCCGGTACAGCTGCTTGAGCGACGGCATTCGCAGCACGTCCTTGTCGTAGACGACGCATTCCACCTTGTCCGCGAAGACGTACACGGTGACACGGGTCTCCTGGTCCAGTTCCTTCGACCGCCGAGCGAGATACGCGATCTGCTGATCGGCGACTTCGACGACCTTGCGGCTCAGATGGGACATGGACGAACTGGCGTCCAGCACCAGGGCGACGTGATTGATGTAGTTCTGAGTTCCGGACAAGACGGCTTCCCCCTCTTTCGAATCGGTACCCCTACCGTCTCACCCACCACTGACAATCGAACTGATGCCCCAATCGCTGGCCATGACCCCGCTGGTGACCGGGTGTCATGTCCCGAGCCGCACCGACCCCCGCCATGCTTGCCGTCTCACGGCGATTTATCGGGTCATCCGCCTTGTGACGAGATGGCATAGGGGGCATCCGGGTGGATGCGCACCCGATGCCGCAACTGCCCCCGGCCGTCATGCCGTCGTCCTGTGCAGGTTGCACGATGACTGAGGAGGCATTCATGACCACGTTCCAGGCTCTCCCCACGACGCCGGCGGCACTGGTGGACCTCGACCCCTACCGCTTCCCTGCCGTACGCATCGACGACCACCGGGAGAAGCCGCCGACGGCTCCCTACGACGACGCGCTGCCGGCGCCCGGGTCCTCTGGCCGCCCGCCCGTGCCCCTCACCCCGCCCGACCGTCGTCGACTGGAACTCCACGCCGCTCTCACCGCTGCGGGCATCGCCCCCTTGCCGGGCGACCGCGACGCCGTCGAGGCCCTGTGCACGCTGGACGACACCACCCACGCCGTGCTCCGGCGGTGGCTCGGCAACGACTCCCGGCCAACCCGCACCGACCCCGAGGGCGCATCGCACCCGACCCCCTGGCCGCCGGCGACCCGGACCGCATGCGTGCCCGGCGCGCAGGGCCTGTCCGGCGAAACATGCTGACCACGACTTCTCCGTCTCGTGGCCGGGCGGGCGAGTTCGACGGTGGTACCGGCGTCATTCCGGGCGGTTGAAGCGACGTGCCGCCCAGAGCAGGGCGAGTGCGCCGCTGACCAGGAGGACGGCGGCTTCGAGGGGGAGGGGGGGTGGTTGGCCGGCCCATTCGATGCCGGCGGCGGCCGCCTGGTCCGGGACCCGGAGGGTGATGGTGCGGCGGAGGAGGTCCACGGCGTAGGCGAGGGGGTTGACGTCGGACAGGGTGCGGGCCCAACCGGGCAGGGCGGTGAGGGGGAAGAAGCCGCCGGAGAGGAACAGGAGCGGCATCATCACCAGACCGAGCAGGGTGTGGAACGTCTCGGCTCTGCGCAGGCCGACCGCCAGGGCCAGGGCCAGGGACGTGATGGTGAACGAGGCCAGGACCATCCCCGCGAGAAGCAGCATCAGGAGGAGCGGGTCGTAGGGCAGGCCGACGAAGCCGACCAGGCTGAGCAGGACGGCACCCTGGACGGTGGCGGTCAGGGTGCCGCCGACGCAGCTGCCCACGAGCAGGGTGGAGCGGTGGACCGGCGCCATGAGGAGCTCGCGCAGGTAGCCGCTCTCCCGGTCGGTGATCAGGCGGATGCCGACCATGATGGCGGGGGTCTGCACCGTCATCATCAGCATGCCGGGGAACAGATACGTCTGGTATCCGACGCCCAGGGAGGACTGGGGGATGAGAGCGGCCAGTCCGCCCCCGAGGATGAAGAGGTAGAGCACGGGGTGGAGCAGCATCAGCGCCGTGTGGGTGCGCTGACCGGACAGACGCAGCAGATCGCGGTGGACCAGCGCGTGGACGGCGCGCAGTTCGTGCCGCAGGCGGGTGGCCCGCTCGCCGTGGGACGTCTCCGAGGACTTCCAGGTGTAGGTGGTCATCGGCCGGCACCGGCTTCCGGCGCCCGGCGGGGCTGTGTGGCGTCCAGGCTGCGGCCGGTGTGGTGGAAGAAGACGTCGTCGAGCGTGGGCGGGGTCGCGGACGCGGAGTGCACCGCGATGCCGTGTGCCTCCAGGGCCGCGCACAGACGGGGGATCCAGGAGCTGCCGCCCGGCACCCGCAGCCAGATCCCGTCCGCGTCGACGGTGACGGCACGGTCGGGCGGCGCGATGTGGCGTACGACCCGCCGCGCCGCCGTGTCGTCGTCGGTGCGCAGGACGACCCGGTCGTCCCCGATCGCGGCCTTCAGCTCCGCAGGCGTGCCCTGTGCGACCAGCCGGCCACGGTCGATGATGGCGAGGCGGTCGCAGTTCTCCGCCTCCTCCAGGTAGTGGGTGGTGACGAAGAGGGTGCTGCCGTGCAGTTCCCGCAGGGCTCGCAGGTGCTCCCAGACCTGGGCTCGGGCGTGGGGGTCCAGTCCGGTGGTCGGCTCGTCCAGGAACAGCACGCCGGGCGCGTGCAGCAGCTGGCGGGAGATCTCCAGGCGCCGCCGCATGCCCCCCGACAGGGTGCGTACGGGGGAGCGGCGCCGGTCGGTGAGCCCGGCCGTCTCGAGCACCTCGGCGGTACGCCGGCGGGCGTGCGCGCGGGAGAGGCCGTAGAGGCGGGCGTGGATGTGGAGGTTCTGTTCGGCTGTCAGATCCGGGTCCACGGCGCTGTGCTGGAAGAGCATGCCGACCCGGCGGCGTACCTCGTGGGGCTGGGTGAGGACGTCCGCGCCGGCCACCACGGCGTGACCGGAGGTGGGGCGGGCCAGGGAGCACAGCATGGCGATCGTGGTGGACTTCCCCGCGCCGTTGGGGCCGAGGAAGGCGAACGTCTCGCCTCGGTGCACGTCCAGATCCAGGCCTTGCACGGCGTGGGTGACGCTGCCCTCCGGCCCCGGGTAGCTCTTGACCAGACCGCGCGTACTGATGGCGTACACCGGCTCGGGAGGGTGGTGCGTGACGTACGGGCTCGCGGGCGCGGCCGTCGTGAGGGCCGCTGTGGCGAGATCGTCGTCACCGGTCTGTCGCTGCATGTGGTCTGGTCCTCGTCTACGGGTCCGCCATCCGGCCGGCGGCTGCCCGGGACAGCCGCCGGCCGGATGGTGCTGGCTGTCCTACGCGCAGCTGATGCCGATGCAGACGGTGTTGAGGAGCGTCAGCAGGCCGACGCACTCACACGTCGCCGCGAACGGCGCACCGTCGGCACCGACCGGGTCGGTCTCCGGGAGGGCGTGGAGGCGGGCAAGCAGCTCGAGGTCCTGGTTCTCCATGGTTCTCTCCTTTTTGTGAGGTGGCGGCAGCACTCTTCTGCCGCTCGACCCGGTATCCGGACCAGCCGGTGCCGGGAGTCTGTGGGGTGCGGGACGGATCCGCGGAAGGGGAGCGGGGGAGGAGCGGGGAAGCCCGAGGGGGCTTCCCAGGACTCCTCGTCGCTCAACCCGACTGCTGGACCATCCAGTGCCGCGGGCCGGGGTGACGCATCCGGAGCAGGAAGGCGAGGATTCCGGCCGACCCGTCGCTCCAGCTGGTCGAGACGTCCCCGTACTCGTTGGGGAAGACGACCTGGTCGTGGCGGTGGGTCCGTTCGGCCAGGACGAGGCCGGCCAGCTCCTCGGCCATCGCCCGGTACACGGGGTCTCCTGTGGCGTCGGCCACGTCGAGGAGGAAGTCGCCGTTGCCCGCCAGCCCGTGGCACTGGCTGAGCGAGGCGCGCGAGGCGCGTTCCGTGACGGCGTGCGTACTGCGGCGGGCGAGGTCGCCGCATCTGTCGTCCCCGGTGGCCTGCCACAGCCGGACGAGGAACGTACCGATGCCCGCCGAGCCGTGGCACCAGTACGGTGCCGTGGGCACGTCCCCGGCCTGGGAGGGCCACTGGGCCGCCTCACCGGTGCGTACGGCGGAGGCCAGCAGGTGCTCGCCGGCTTCCAGGGCCAGTTCCCTGTGCTCGGGCTGCCGCGAGAGATCCGAGGCGGCGAGGAGGAAGGAGCCGATGCCGGCCGTCCCATGGGCGAAGCCCAGGTAGCGTTTGCCGCCGTCCTCCGCGTCCGCTTCGGCGGGGACCGGCCAGCCGACTCCGCCGGACCCGCGTCTGACGGCGGCGGTCAGCCGCGAGGCGGCGTCGACGGTCAGTTCGGCGAAGCGCGTGTCCCCGGTGCGCTGCCACAGATGGAGGGCGGCGAGCCCGCTGCCCGCGGTGCCGTGGGTGATGTCGTGATGGGCCGTGACCTGCTGCGGTGCCAGCGCCAGAGCCAGCGCGTGGTCGATGAGCCGGCGGTCGTCGACCACGCGCCCCGCGTCGTACAGCGCCCAAGCGGTCCCACGGCCGCCGAAGTGCAGGCCGGGGCGTGTGGAGCGGAGGTCGGTGCGGTCCGCGATCCAGTGCCCCGCGGTGGAGATCAGCCCGGGCAGGCGCGGATCGCCGGTGACCTCGAAGTACCGCGACAGTACGGCCAGCACACCGGCCGCGCCCTGCTGCACCATGCAGGGATCGCTCTCCCCGGCGAGGGTCGACACGGGCCACAGCCGTCGGTCGTCCGCCGGTGTGACCGAGCCGATGAGGTGGTCCACGAGCCCGGCCACCACCTCGTCCAGCGCCCCGACGTCCCGCACCGGGTCGTCACCGACGCGGGCCACCGGCCGTACGACGGTCCCGCTCACGCCCTGGGGCCGTGCCTCCGGGACAGCCGTTCGCAGGGCCTCGCGGGCCCTGGGCGGGTCCCACCGCTCGGCGGGGTCGTCCCGCATCAGCCCGAGGATCATGGCCACCACGCCGTCGGGGAGCCGGAGCGGCCCGGTACAGGCCGCGAGCCATGCGGCGAACCGCTGCTCGGTCGGCCTGTCGGCAGGCTCCTCGGGCAGGAGGTTCGGCACCTTCCCGGCCAGCACGAAGCAGGCGGTGGCGCCGAGGCTGTAGTAGTCGGCCGTCGGACGGACAGGCGCGTCGGCCAGACGCTCGGGGGCGCTGAAACCGGGCGTCCCCACGCGGGTCGGCAGCGCGGCTTCGTCCTCCAGGACAGCGAGCTCCAGGTCGATCAGGCGCAGCTCACCGTCCGGCTGGACCATGACATTGGCCGGTGTGAAGTCCCGCAGGACCAGGCCGCGGGCGTGCGCCGCCGCCACCAGGTCCACCAGGCGCGCGACCTGCGCCAGCGCGTCGGCGCGGTAGCACTCGCCTCCCACATCACGGAAACGCTCGGCCACCCAGGTGCGCAAGGTCACGCCCGGCACCTCGTCCTGGGCCAGGAACAGGTGCCCGCCGTGCTCGAACAACGCCACCGCTTCCGGTGCCAGCCCCGTGCCCGTGAGCTTCTCCAGCGTCCTGGCCTCGGCCCGCAGCCAGTCCCGGACGTCGCCGCCGGAGGCATCGCCCTCCACGTGCGGCCGCGCCTCCTTGATCACCACGCCCGCACCCGTACGGACGTCGCTGCCCCGGTACACACCGCCCTTGTTCGTCTGCCGGATCGCCTCCCGCACCGCGAAGCGGCCACCGAGCACCACCGGACGACTCTTCGCATCCCCGCCACGCGGTGTCACCGGAACCGTGGCGGGGAACGGACAGACGGCCCAAGGCGGCGGGGAGTACTGGCCGGTGCGCTTGTCCTCGACGGGGTTGCCGTCCGGGTCCTCGATGAACCACACCAGCAGACCGTCGTCCGACAGGCGCCGCCGGCCGACGAACGCTCCGTAGCGGTAGTGCACCAGGCTGCCCACGGCGTAGGGCTGGTCGGACAGGATCCGAGGCCCGGCGAGACCCGCCGTGACCGCGTGCAGCTCCCGGGCGAGCTCGGCCGCCTCGGCGTCGGAACGCGGGTAGACCGTGATGAACTTGCCCGAGCTTCCCCGGGGCGTCGCACGGGAGTTGAGCGCGCTGACCTGCTCCAGCGACCGGGCGAACTTGAACCCCGACCTCCCCTGCAGCAGCACGCCCAGGGCCTTGGCGAGGACGGTCGGCGCCGACGCGGCCGTGGCCGACAGGTGCAGCTTCCACCCCTGCTCACGTCGCGTCCCGGGCCGGGGCGCGACCCGGCACCACATCTCGTCCGCCTCGACCGCCCAGCGCGCACCCGTATCCGTGGTGTGCAGCGCCTCGCGGAGAAGGCCTTCCAAATCGACTTCGGTAGCGTGGCTCGTCATTGCGTGTCCCTCTCAACGGTGAGAACCGCTGAGGGGAAGGTGCCCGGTGACATAAACAGACCAACACGCACCCACCCCGATTCACTTCATTCAGCGAGCGTGCGACGTTTTACACCCGAGAAGAAGTGCGCCCGGCGCAATGACCGGCGCACATGGAAAAACCGCCCGGTTCTCCGCCGGACCAGGGGAAAAGGAACGGGTCCGGGGGCGTAGCCTGCCCCCGGACCCTGTGGATTCCGCTCACATCACACGCCGGCACGCCTGAGGACCCGGGGCATTCGTCATTGCGTCGTGTCCTGCCTTTGGACCACCACCGATCGAGTTCGGCGGACCAGATTCGAACTGGCATTTCGACGCGCGGGGCCCGGGCCCGGTCGATCCGGCGATGAGCGGCGCATGCTGAGTCTGGAGCAATGGTCTGAGATCGACCGCGGTCTGCCTCTGCCTGCTTGGGCCCTCCCGGCGGGAAGCGCCGGGAGGAGGAATCGAACCTCCACCGGAACCGCGGATGCCACGACAAGGCTCAGTTTCAGCTTTGCGCTCCTCGCGCACCCCGGCCGCGCTCCGCGGCCGGGGAGTCCATGGTGTCCCCGCTACCCGAAGAGACAGCCGAAGACGGCGTCGCCGACCCGCTGGTCGGTGACCTCGGCGCCGTCCGCCTCCTCACGGGCGAACTTCACCGCCTGCTGGAGCTTCTCCACCCCCTCCAGAAGCTCGTTCACCCGCCGGGCCGGCAGCGCGCCCGAGGACTTCACCGCGGTCCAGTACCCGACCGGAACGTCCTCGTAGTAGACCTCGACCTGCGCCGGGTGCCCGTCCGTCGCCTCGGCCTTGACGTGGTTGCGCGGCACCTTCTTCGTACGGACCGTGCGGACGACCTCGGTCTTCCACGCGTCCGTCGAGGGGTCCTGCGGCCACGACTCGGCGGCGTCGAGCACCGGAAGCCTGCGGACGAAGGCGTTGATGTCCGTGAGCTGCCTCTCCAGGAACAGCAGGTGCGCCACCGGGACCCGCTCCACGAGCACGCGCCCGTCGACCGTGACGTCCGCACGCACCGTGCAGTTCGCCCAGTCCTTGGTGGCCGTCACATCGAAGAGACGGGCCAGCGCCCGCGCGGTCGAAGGCCGGCGGCCGACCTCTGTGGCCGCCGCGCCGGGCGCGATTGCCGACCCGGTCGGCCCGCTCGGGAATCGTGTGCGGGATGCTCCGGCGGCGGAGCCGGGCACGGATGGCTTTCGAGGTGTAGCCCTTGCCGCCCAGGACGTGATCGGGTCGGATGCGGGGGCGCCCGGGTCCGATCCGGGGTACCCGGATCGCTTCCATCACGGTGGTGAACCGGGTGCAGTCGTTGGTGTTGCCGCGCGTCACGACGTTTTTGGGCGAGTGGACGTCCACGGCCGTCGCAGGCCAGTGGATCTCATGGCTCAGCAGTGAGCGTCATCGCCAATGCGGTCGGGGCTGAAGCGGGATCTACGGAAGATCTGCCAGGACCTCAGCCGCGCCGTGCCTCGTTCGACGGGTGCCCGGGCCGCGCCGCTGACGCTGCGGCACGACGAGGGAGTGAGCGGCGACTCGGCGGCGCCGGCTGTCGCCTGACGTCGTGTCGGCCGCGGGGCCGGCTCGTCAGGGGGCGGTGGGCGTCAGCCCGCGATCAGGATCCCTCCCGCCACGGCCGCCGCCACCCCCACGAGGAGGGCCACGACGCCGAACGCGATCTCGCCGACGCGGGAGCGGTGTTCGGCGGCGAGGTCCGTGGTGAAGACGCCCGGGTCGTCGGGGCGGTAGTGGATCGTGAGGTCCCGGCCGCGCGAGCCGACGGGATCGCGCAGCCCTTCGGTGCGGTAGGCGGTGACGGCGGTGCCGTCGTGGGTGGTGAAGGCGACGACCGGGGTGTGGCTGGTGAGGGTCTCACCGTCCTCGTCGACCGTGACGTCCTTCAGCACGGCGATGACGCGGCCCGGGACCGGGCCGCCGGAGGCGAGGCCCTCGATGCGCAGGCGGGTGTCGCGTACGGCCCCGGGCAGGTAGGTCGCGCCCAGCAGCGTCCAGGGCACGCCGAAGCCGATGAGGGCCCACGGCCAGCCCCGGTCGATCGAGGCGACGACGACCAGCCCGACGTAGATGAGGAAGACCGCGAAGTTGGGCCAGCCGAGCCCGCTCCGTCCGGCGTCCGGGTCGGTGGTGAAGCGGTAGGCGTGCGGGCGGCCAGGAGGGTAGCGGATGCCGATCTCCCGGCCCGTCCAGGCCGTGCTGATCCGGTCGCCGCACTCGCCGTCGTTGGTGACGGTGAACTCCTGCCCCGTGGCGGGATCGCGGAAGGTGACGACCACGGCGATCCCCTCGCGTCCCGAGCTCCCGTGCCGGGGCTCCGTGACCCGTTCGATCCGGCCCATGACGCGGACCGCCCGCTGGCCGCGGGTCACCCCGGCCAGCGACCGTCCGTATCCGACGAGCGCGACGGCGCCGAGGACGACGCACCACAACGCCAGATATCCGTGCCAGCCCATCCGTGCTCCTCCTGGTCCAAACCGCCTGCCCCGCCCGGCTCACCCGCTCTGTCCGGGCGCCCGTCCCGTCAGCGCGCCGGGACGCGCCGCACGATCTCGCCGTCGCCGTTCGCCTCCAACGAGGCGGCGCCGTCGGCGCCGGTCACCCCGACCCTGAGGGTGAGGGCGCCGGACAGGCTCTCGGCGGTGAGCTGCCAGGTCCGCGGGGAGCGGACGCCGAGAGTGGTCCTGGCCTCCCGGACGAGGGCGGGGACGCGCGGGTAGGGCAGGGCGTCCAGGTCGAAGCCGGGTGCCTGCGAGCCCGCGGGGGTGAAGACGACGGTGAGGAGGCGGTCCTGCACGACGACGGTGAGGGCCTGCCGCTTTTTTCCGTCGCCCTTGGTGAGCGAGTCGACCGCCTGACGCAGCCGGCCCTCGTCGAACAGGGACTGTCCGGGGCCGAGGGCGACGGTGCCGGACGCGGCCGAGACGATCGTGGTGGACGAGGTGCCGGGGGCGGCGGGCCCGGCGGCCGAGGGGGGCCGGTCGATGGGGTCTTCCGGGCCGAAGAGTTCGGCCCGGAAGAAGAAGACCACGCCGGCCGCGCCCAGCAGCAGGGCGAGGAGCGTGAGGTAGCCGCCGACGGTGCCACCCGGGGGCGGCTCGTCGGCCAGGACCGGGCCGGGCGCCGAATCGATGCGGGCCGCGGTCGCGCGGTCCTCCCATTCCGGTGTCGGGCGCTTCACCAGCTTCACCGCCCACGGCTGGTGCGGTGGGTACTGGACGACGACGATGCCGCCTGGTTTGTAGTCGGGCAGGTCGACGAGATTGACGGACTGGGTGGACTCGACGCGGTACGCCGGTCCGCCGTCCGGGGCGACGGTGAGGTCGAAGCGGACGGGCACGTCGCTGCTCTCCCCGCCGGTGGCACGCAGGCTCTCGATCATGGCGAGCGCGGTACGGGGGACGATGGCCGCCTCGCGTGCGCGCTGGGGCGCCCCAGCGGCGAGGACCAGCAGTCCGTAGGCGATGGGGACGGCCAGGCCGCCGACCAGCAGGGGAACGTGTTCGAGGACAGTGCCGACGACGAGTGCGGCGAGCGAGCTCCCGATCACCGCGCCCGTGAGGATCCCGCGGGCGAGGTCGAGGGGGGTGCGGCGCGTCGGCGATGCGCTCGGAGGGGCCGGCGTGATCGTCATACCGGGATTGTGGCGGTCCGGGCCGCGGTCCGGTAGGCGTCCGGGCGCCCTTCTCTCCCCCAACGGCGTTTCGTGGGATGGATGTTGTCACCTGCCGGGCCACCCGGGCGGCTGACCGATGCGTTGACCGTTCCGGACGCCGGGGAACCGCGGCTGCTCGGCTACGCCGATGCGCGCGTCCCCGAGCCGGCCCCGGGTCGGCCGCGGCTGCGCGACACCCCGATCGACGAGTTGGTCGAAACGATCGTCGCCCACATCAGGGCGGTACGCCCGCAGACCCTGATCACCCATGACGCGTACGGTCAGCTGACCGGGCATCCCGGTCACGTACGCACCCACCAGGCGACCGTCCTCGCCTTCCACGCCGCCGGCCTCGAACACCGCTACCCGGCCGCGGGACCGCCCTGGCTTTGTACGCGGCCCGCACCCGCATTCGCGCGCCGGCGCGCCGAGCTCGCTCATGAAGCGGGTCGGCAAAACGACCTTGAGTGTCCCGGACGAGCAGGGGGAGCACGGCGATCGACGTGGGCAGCCATCTCGATCAGAAGCGGAGGGCCGTCCTCGCCCACAGGAGCCAGGTTGCCAGGGAACGCCCCCTGCCTGGCAACCTCTCCCGCCAGGCGATCGGTCGCCGTCGGGTGCCGGTAAGGCGTTCGGCCGTCTCACAGGTCTACGAGAGACGTGTGGCCCGGGCCGGGTGGTCCGGGCCTTCCTCATGCCTCTCGGGAAAATCCTTCCCGGCCGTTGCTGGAGGCCGCTTGACGACTCCAGGGGGTGAAGAGGCCCCTCCCCGTCCAGGCCGAGACGTAAGCACCCGAGACCTGTCACTGTCCCGCTCGCTCAAACGGACTCACCTTGAGGACATTCCCATGACCACCCACCAGGCACCCGGGGCAGTAGACGAGCCGACCGGCGCTGCGCTGAAACGCAGCAGCAGCCGCTCTTGGGCTGGGCTCACGCCACACAAGGACGCTCTCACGCAGAGAGCCGAAGGACCACCTACCGCGAGGCACCCCCCTACCCACGCGGACGACACCACGCAGGTGTCCGCTGTCCTCGTTCGCCGCGCTCAAGGGAGTCGCATCATGACCCGGGACAACGTTCCCGCCCCCGCCCAGCCATCTGCCGCCGTACCGGTCCGGCCGGCGGGCCCCGCGCCCGCCGTGCAACAGGCGGCCGTCGGCACCGACATGCCTGCCGGGACAGTCCGAGGCACCGCCCAAGGCGCTGCCCAGGGCACGTCACGAACGCTCATGGCCACCTGACGGAAGAGTTCCTGGCCGGCCCGCCCGACTGGGTCAAGACCCTGTGGAGGCGTCATCAAGGGGCTGTGGGAGTAACCACCGGGGCCGGACAGGGCAATCCTGTCCGGCCCCGCCGTCGTTGGACGACCAGGACGGAGCGCTTCGCCGAGGCACCCGGGGCATCCGGACGGGTGAGTCTCTCCCTCGCCGACGCGCGGACGATCGGTTTCCTGTACGCGACGGCACCCACGGCCCGTACGGGACGATTACGTCCCGCTCGCCTCGCTCACCGCTCCGGCGCGGTCACGGTGGACGCCTGATGCAGGTCGACCAAGGTCCGGACGGGGGGCGGCAGCCAGCCCTCGACTGCCGTGCCCGGGCCGTCGCCGCTCTCGTCGTCGCCGCCGATCCGGCGCAGCATCTCCTCGGCGGTGGGCCGTCGGCCGGGATCCGACCGCAGGCAGTCCCGGACCAGCTCGACCAGGTCGCCGGGGAGCAGCCGCGACGCACGGTCGAGGACGTCACCCTGCGGGAACGGAGCCGCGCCGCAGGCATGGCAGAGCACCATGCCGAAGGCGTACGCGTCCACCGCCGCTGTCAGCGGACCGCCGCTGAACTGCTCCGGCGCCAGGAAACCCTGGGTGCCGACGACGAAGTCGGTGCGGGTCAGCGCGGTGCCATCGGCCGCCCGCGCGATGCCGAAGTCGATGACGCGCGGGCCGCTCTCGGCGACGACGATGTTGCTGGGCTTGAGGTCGCGGTGGATGATCCCGCAGGTGTGGATGCCTTCGAGCGCCTCGGCGATACCGAGGGCCAGGGAGCGGACGGTCCGGGCAGGCAGGGACCCGTGGGTGCGCAGCACGTCGGCGAGCGAGGGTCCCGGGATGTACTCGGTGACCAGCCAGGGCCGTTCGGCGTCGGGCCCGGCGTCGACCACGGGCGCGGTGTGGAAGCCGCCGACCCGGCGCACGGCCTCCACCTCCCGCGCGAAGCGCCGCCGGAAAGCGGGGTCGGCGGCGAGCTCGGCCCGGACCACTTTGACGGCCACCCTTCGGTCTCCCGGCGACATCCCCAGGTACACCGTGCCCATGCCGCCCTCGCCGAGCCGCGCGACGAGCCGGTACCGGCCGATCTCGCGGGGGTCGTCGTGGCGCAGGGGCTTGTGACGGACTGTCGCTGGGGACGGCGGTGCCTGGTGTGGGACCGCCCGCGAACGACCGGGCCCGCGGGGGCTCGCCGCGGTGTCCTCGGCCTCCGCGGCCCGGCGCATCCGCTCGATCTTCAGCTCGCTCTCGGCGCGCAGTTCCGCCGCCCGCTGCTCACCCTCGGCCTTCAGGATGGCGGCCTGGCGGGCCCCCTCGGCGGTGAGGATCGCGGCGCGCTTGTCGCGCTCGGCGCGCATCTGCTTCTCCATCGAGTCCTGGATGGAGGTCGGCGGCTCGATGGCCTTGAGTTCGACGCGGTTGACGCGGATGCCCCACCTGCCGGTGGCCTCGTCGAGGACTCCGAGCAGGGCGGCGTTGATCTCGCTGCGGGAGGTGGGGGTCCGCTCCAGGCCCATGCCGCCGATGATGCTGCGCAGGGTGGTGACGGTGAGCTGCTCGATCGCCTGGATGTAGCCGGCGACCGCGTAGGTCGCGGCGCGGGCGTCGGTCACCTGGTAGTAGACGACCGTGTCGATGTCGACGACCAGGTTGTCCTGGGTGACGATCGGCTGAGGTGGGAACGGCACCACCTGTTCGCGCAGGTCGATACGGTTGCGGATGCGGTCGAGCGGCGGGAAGAGCACGTGGAGCCCGGGTCCGAGCACCCTCCGGAAGCGTCCGCTGCGTTCGACGACCACTGCCTGTGCCTCCGGCACCCGGCGCACGGTCAGCAGGAACAGGCCGACGGCGGCGAGCACTACCGCCACCGGCACCGCCCAGACCAGCCAGTCGAGTGTGTCCGCCGCCGAACCCTCCGCCGCGATCTGCACACGCCCCCCATGTGTCGGTGTCCGACAACTCTTGTACCGTACTTCGCAGTTGCGTGCCGAGGGCCCCGCGCTCATCCGCGGGGCCGGGGTGAAGCCAGAGCCAGGATCTGACTCTTACTGCTCGTTTCAGAATGCCGCTGGAACTGAAGGAAGCGTTGACGCCATGGCAAGTTCGACCAGGACTTGGCAGAGGCTGGCACGTCGTTCGTAGCGGGTGTGGAGTCGCTGCTGGTGATTGAGCGGGGGCGGGCCCAGGTTGTGGTCCGGGCCCGCGTGGTGCGGTGGTCAGGCTTTTGTTGCGTCCTTGACGGCTTGGTTGATCTCACCTCCGGTGACGGTCGGGTTGGTGGCGGCCCCGGCCGGGGTGGTCTTCTTGGTGGCCTGGATGACGAGTTCGGCCATCTTCTCCAGGTGCTGGGTGGCGGTCTTCATGGCGTCCTGGGCGCGTTCGCCGGCGGCCTTGTCGCCGGCGGCGGCGGCTTCGATGCCCTTGGTGAGGACCTGGCCCATGGTGTTGAGGCCGCTCATGTCGCGGAACAGGTTCGCGGTGGTGATGGCCTGCGCGGCCTGGAGACCGGTCGGGTCGGGCATGGCCACCAGCGGCGTGAAGGACGCCGCGGTGGTGCCCAGGCCAGCCACCGAGAGGTCGAGGTTCTGCGCGCGGGTGCCGGTGGCGACCGGTGCGATGTCGGGGGCGGTGATCTGGATGGGCGAGTCCTTCCAGTTCCAGAACCGGGTGAGGTCGATCTTCTCGGCCGAGTTGGCCCGGCCGAGGACGGCCTCGGCGAACACGCCGTCGGTGGCGATGGCGATGGTGTTGGTCACCGACGCGCCGAGCGAGGTGTCGCTCTGGTGGCGGGCCTTGGCCCATGCCTCGCGGTCCTGTTCGGTGGGGAAGTTCCACCGGAAGCCGAGGTAGTTGCCGGTGGCGGCGACGGGCTTGGGGTCCAGCAGCATGCCGAGCGGGACCGCGGCGGCGGTCGAGCCGGCCGGGGTGTAGGAGTAGTTGGCGAGGATGCGGCTGAGGGTCAGTTCGTCGGCGTTGGCCCACACGGCCTGGCTGTAGTGGCGGCGGTTGTCGTTGAGGTGGTCCAGCACCGCTTGCGGCACGCTTCCGCCACGCACGTGGAAGCCGAGCGAGGAGAGGTAGGTGCGAGTGCCGGACTTCACCGTCGCACCGAACAGCCCGCACAGGGCCGCTCCGCCGGCGTCCTCGCTCAGGTCGGGCGCCGCGGTGGTGGTCTCGGCGACGCCGAAGTTGGCCACGCCCGAGGTCATCGTCAGGCGCAGTCCGGCGAGGCTGCCGCGGGCGCCGGTGCCAACCCAGGCGTCGTAGGAGAGCAGCTTGTCGGTGGGGCCGAAGGTGTAGGAGGCGCGCTGGAGGACGCCGGAGCCGCCACTGTCGCCGAAGCGGACGGTCTGGCCGGGGAAGACCACCTGGATGCTGCGGATTCCGGCCTCGTCGTACCAGACGTCGATCTTGGAGGCGTAGGAGGAGTCGGCCTTCGGCGGGGCGTCGAAGGCCAGCGGCGCTTCCCGTTGTGCCATCAGGATCCGCAGGAGGGAGCCGTCGGTCTTGAGCACCCAGTGGTCCCCGTTGGTGGACGAGACGATCTCGGCTATGCCGGTGATCGTCGCGAAGGGCAGCTTGGGAGTGGTCCAGGCCGTCGCGCCCGGTTCCACCACGAGGGCCTTGCCCTCGGCGGTGATGCCCCACAGCGTGCCGTCCGGACCTGCGGACAAGCGCTGCACGTTCGGCACCGGGGTCCGCTCCAGCCAGCCACCGCCGCTACGCTCGTAGGTCCGCCCCTGCCGGCAGTACCAGACCCTGTCCCGGCCGACAGCGGTGACGTCGTCAGCCAGGACGCTCGTGTCATGCGATACGCCGTTCGGGTCGCGGTAGTGGATCGCGTTGCCCATGCCGACGAGGTAGAGCGTGCCGTCCGGACCGCAGGCCAGAGAGCGTCCCGCCCAGCCCTGTGCGTCGCGCCGCCAGGTCGTGCCGTCGAACTGGACGAGCAGGTTGTCGGTCCTGAGCGCCCAGAGGGTGTCCTTGCCCGGGGCGATGCGGATCAGGCCGCTGTCCAGTCCGGTGGTGGGCAGCGGGTTCCACTGCCGGGCCACCGGGTCGAAGCGGACCGGGCTGCCGTCGGACTTGCGCACCCCGTACACGCCCACGGCGGAGGCGGCGATGTCCGCGAGGTCCACCCCGTCGAAGTGCGCCACCTGGGGTGCCTCCGGCGCCGTGCACGCGTCCAGCTTGCGCTCGGCGGTGTTGAAGGGGTTGGCCTCCCGGATCTTCTTCGCCCACTCGGTGGGCGCCACCGACGCCAGGACCTCCTTGTACCGCTGCAGGGTGGTGTTGGTGAAGGTGAGTTCCTGCAGCGGGATGAACAGGCAGCGTTCGAGCTTGGTCGGCTTGGTCGTCACGCTGTAGACCTGTACGACCTCGTAGTACTGCACCGACATCGCGTGCATGTGGTTGTAGTTGGTGACGACGCGGGTGAGGACCTTCTCCTTCTCCGACTGCGTCGTCTCCCGTACCACGGTCATGTTCCGGCTGCGGGCGGCGGTGGCCAGTTGCTGGGTGCGCGCGCTGATGCGCTGCGCGGCCTCGGCGGCGACCGACTTCACGCCGGTGGAGCGCGAGACCGCGGTCGTGAATCCCGAATTGGACGAGTTGCTCCAAGACGCGCCGCCGCTGATGATGCCGAGCGAGGTGCCGAAGGTGCCGCCCGAGCTGGCGGAGTTGCTTGCCTGGGAGGCCTGGGAGGTGCCGTACTGCTCCTCGCGAGCGATCGCGTTGGCGACCTCGCTGATCGAGCGGTTCTGGTCGGTGATGCTGGAGAGCGAGTCGTTCTCGGCGGTGCTCTCGGTGCCGGTGGCCTTGGTGCCGCGCTGCCAGTCGACGACCGCGACCCTGGTGCTCTCGCCGGGAGCGAGCGCCAGGCTGTGCAGCAGCCGGCCGAGCGTGACGCCCTCGGCCTTCCAGCTCTGCTCCGTGGTGACGATCATGCCCTCGGCCGGGCGGTCGTAGAACGGCAGGTTCTCCTCGCCGAGATCGATCGCACCGGTGAGCTTGCGCGCCGGCTTGGCGCCGGGGATGTCGGTGAGCACCACCGACCGGTAGCGGACGATCTCCGTGGGGTAGTTGCCGGTCGCCGGGAGCAGGTCCTTGGGTGTCTCGCCGTCCAGCCTGGCAGGGGCCGCCGGGGGTGTTGCCGGGGTGGTGGCAGGTGTTCCCGTGCTCGGGGTGGTCATCACAGTTCCCGTCTGCGAAGGAGGTCAGGGAGAGGCAGCCGGGCGTCGGAACGCCCAGCCCGTGGGCTAACGGCGCCTTCCGGTTCGCTCGAAAGCTATCCAGAACAATCACAACTTCATTGCATTCCAAGGAACTTGGCCAGATCCGGTGCGTGCCGAAACGACCCTCTTGCGACGTCCGCCCCGGCGAGCCGGCCAGTCGGACCGGAGGGCGCGGTGACGCCCCCGCGAACCGATTCGATTCGATTGCGACAGGTCGGGTCTGCGCTTTCCCGATCAAGGTCGAGGATGTGATGGACAGTTAAATAAAATGTGAATAGCATCGGTTGAACTGGGGAAATGGATTCCGGTCAGTTTCTTCCGAAAGGCGGAACCCATGTCCTCGACCACCGGCAGGCACCCCGCGCACGGCGGGCGGCCTTGTCGTCTGCGGCGCGGCGTCGCTGCTGGCCGCCGCGGCGGGATCATCCGCTTCGGCTGATCCCGTACCAGGACGCCGCCGGGGGAGAACAGCCGTCCGAGGCCGCACGGCGGCCACTTCCCGCAGCCGACCCGGTGGGGCCGCCGCAGGTGACACCCTGCGGCGGCCCCACCGTCCGGTTCAGAGCGAGGGCCGCAGCCGGCGAAGGCATATGAGCCCGCAGGCCAGTTCGAGCAGGCCCTGATGGAGGTCGGCGCGCCGCTCGTAGCGGGTGCGGAGCCGCTTGAACTGGTGCAGCCAGGCGAAGGCGCGCTCGACCGCCCAGCGCACCTTGCCCAAGCCGGAGCCGTGGGCGACACCGCGTCGGGCGATCAACTGCTTGATGCCGCGCTGCCGCAGCAGACGGCGGTACTTGTCGAAGTCGTAGCCCCGGTCGGTGTACAAGTGCCGCGGTCTGCGGCGGGGGCGCCCCGAAGTCCCCGGATCGGCGGGACCGCATCCAGCAACGGCAACAACCGGGTGACCTCGTGCCGATTCCCGCCAGTGAGCGTGACGGCGAGCGGGGTGCCGTGCCGATCGACGATCAGATGGTGCTTCGAGCCGGGCCGGGCGCGATCGACGTGCGAAGGGCCGACGTGGTCCCCCTTTCAGGGCCCGGACATGCGAGCCGTCCACGGCGCAGTCGTCGAGATCCAAGAGGTCGGCCCGGCGCAGCTCGGTCAGCGAGGCGGCGTGCAGACGTGACCAGACTCCGGCCTCAGTCCAGTCCCGCAGTCGGCGCCAGGCCGTCACTCCGGAGCAACCGACTATCTCGGCGGGGACGTCGCGCCAGGCGACGCCAGTCCGCAGCACGTACATCACACCAGCGAGGGCCGCCCGGTCGGGAGCACGCAGCCGACCCGGAAAGCGGTGGCGCCGCTCGGGCACAGGCGGAAGCAGCGGGGCCACCCGCTCCCACAGGTCATCCGGAACAAGATCAGTACGCACCCCGGACACCTTGTCGACCTAGATCGCCCAGCGCGAGACCCACGGCTCGATCATTCTGAAACGAGCAGTTGGAGCTCCCGGCAGTAGGCGTGCCGGTCGGTCTTAATCGAGTGCGAGAGTCCCGGTCCGGGTGGTACAAGGTCTGCGTGCCTGAGCATCTCTCCTTCCCCACCCTGCTGCGGATGATTGACGAGCGGTCCGCCGCGTTCCGCGCCGCCGTCGCCGCGGCCCCCAGCCTCGACGCAGACGTCCCGTCCTGCCCGGGCTGGACGCTGTACGACCTGGCGAACCACCTCAGTGAGGGGGACCGCTTCTGGGCCTACATCGTGTTGAACACCGCGCCGGGCGACGAGCGGCCGAGCAAGGACGGGCTGGCGGCGCCCAGGGAGCGCAAGGCCCTCATGACCTGGCTGGCCGACTCGACGGAGCAACTGCTCACCGCTCTGCGCGAGGCCGGCCCGGACCGGGGCTGCTGGGCCTGGTGGGAGCCGCTGGCCTCGCCGCACACGGTGGCGGCCGTGGCCCGCCGCCGCGTCCCGGAGTCACTGATCCACACCTACGACGCCCACCTGGCCTCCGGTACCCCGCAGGAGCTGCCGACGACCGAGGCGGTCGACGCCGTCGAGGAGTTCCTCGCCACCGTCTGCACCGTCACGGTCCCGTGGCCGGGCGAGCCCGCCACCATGGACTACCACGCGGCCGAGGCCGGCTCCTGGCGCCAGACGGTGGACGCCGCCGGTTCCCGCTTCACCCGCCTCACCTCGGCGGAGGCCGCCGAGAGCAAGCCCACCGCCGCCATCTACGGCACGGCGAGCGAGATGGCCCTGCTCATGTACATGCGCATCCCGGCCGGCTCGCTGCGGATCGAGGGCGATGCCGACCTGCTCCAGCAGCTGCAGGACTGGGGCTGAGACCGACCGGCAGATGGATCACTTGAGGCGTCGGGTGGTGGGGCGGCCGCCCCAGCGGTAGCGGCTCGTCGAGCGTCGGATGAGCATGCGGAGCCTGACGAGAGTGGCGGCGAGGCAGAGGGGGAAGTCCACGACGCGTAGCCGGAGCCGTGGACCAGCGCGAGCGCGATGTGCTCGAGGACGGTCCGGTCTGGAATCCGTCGCCGGTGGCAACCCGGCGGATGGCTCTCGGTGTATCCCTTCCGCACGGCAGCAGAGCGGCGAAGCGGTCCCACAGGGGTTCCGAAAGGCATGCTGGGACCGCAGACACGAGCCCTCCGGGTGATCACGGAGCGTCAAGAACTCCATGATCCCTCAGGCTCGTGCCTGCCTTGCGTTCGGGCCCGCCTGGGCTGCCCCACCCACCATTTGCCGGTCGGTCTTAGGCAGTCGCTTCACCTCTGATGCTGACGATACGGTCGGGCCGGCCGAGCCCGCTGGTCTGGATCCAACCCCGACCGTGTACGTGGCCGGCATCGATCAGGTCCTTTGCCTGCCCCGACGGAGCCAGCGTCTGGTTATAGCTCTGGACCAGCCCCTCCTCGGTGTCCGCGAACAGGTAGCGGGTCGCGTAGACCTGGCCGCTGTGTTCCCACTCGTGGCGGACAATCGGCTTCCGCAAGAGGGTCTCGAACCATGTCGCGGTGCGTTCAGCCAGTTCCTGCGGTGACCCGACCGCCTCCATCGCCAGGCTCGTCGGCTGGTCCGGGAGGAAGTAGAGCTGATTGTGGAGGCGGTCGCCGCGGACGCTGGAACCAACCAGGTGCACACCGATATCGATCAGCGACACCCTGCGGTGCTTATCGCTCAGCCCCACGAAGGCCAGGAGTGATGAATCGTCCTCGGGACGACCCACCCAGTTATGGGCATAAGGGACATTCCACGAGTCGGCCTGCTCGCGGAGAGCTGTCGCGAAGGCGAGCTCGGCAGCATCGAAGCCGAACTCATCGTCAGGGTCGTCTATCTCGAACCACGGATTCCCAAGCACGATGATCACAGTAGGACAGGCGGTCGACAGCATTCACCCGGTACTGGGAAACGATCACACGGCAAACGGGAAGCGATCTACGGGCGGCCTCTGTCCGCACTGATCAGGGCTGGTCGTGAACAGCCCTCCTCAGGCCGGTCCCCGGACGACGAGTGGACAGACGGCTTGAGGCGTAGGTGTACGCATGCGGCCCGGTTCCTGGGAATCCTGGCCTCATGCCATTTCAGTGGCCGGGACCCGCGAGGCGGGCCTGTGCCCGGGGCGGCGACCGGGCCCGGGGTGGGTCCTTGCCGTACCCGCGGGTGCGCCGCGCCCCGCGCAGCGCCCACATCGGGGACTGCCGCATGGTCGGCAAGACGTCAACCCGCTCACCCGCGACGAAGCGCGACCGAGTGGGTGCCTCGCGCCAGGATCCAGCGGTGTGATCCGTCGGACACGCCCGGGGCTCTGCTCGGGCTGCGAGGAGGCGCAGCCTGTTCCGGTTGTGCCCCTCGCTCTGCGCTCTGTGTGGCCCGCCTCAGCGGCGCCGTACGGTTCGGGTGCCGGTTGCGGTGACCGCTCCCCAGGCGGCGGCTGACGGCATGCAGGCTTCCTTTGCAGCGTCGATATTGTCGGCGATGAGTAGGACGCCGCCTGCGGCGAACGTGCTTGAGCCTTTTCCAACCTGGTGGCGAGACGGGGTGGGCGGGACATCGCGAGCGAGGGGAACGACGAAGCTCCTGGTAGACGGGTCCACGACCAAGGCCCGTCGGGTGCCGGGGGCTCACGTGCTCGTCCCCCCGTCGGCGATCGATCTGTTCAGAGCGGGCCTGCGTAGCCCTGTCAGGCGTCTTGTCCGCTCATCGCCGCAGGCTCTTTGTCTCGCCACCCTCCGGTTGGCAGGCCGATCGGAGGAGTTCCTCGTAGAAGGCGGGCTTTCCCCGCTCGGCCTCCAGGATGTCCAACAGGTCACGAGCCTCCTGTCGGCCCCCTGGATTGTTGAGGAACTCCCGGTGGATCAGGGTGAGCCCGCCCCGCAGCACCCGGAAGGTGCGGGCATACAGGCTGGAGGAGTCAGGGCTCTCGTCCCCGCCCTCTCCGGCAGCCAGTTGCAGCATCAGCCACAGCACGTGCTCGGCCTGCCTCGGTGTCAAGCCGTCGGTGAGCATGCCCAGCGTCACCGAGGCCACGGCCGGCGCCGGGTCTCTCAGGAACGAGCCCTCAAACGCGTGCCCGTCCATGGCATGCAGTGCGGCCGGGGCGCAGGTCAGCACGTCCTCCAGCAGCCCGTCGAGCAGGTGGGAGGCGGGCAGGTCGCAACCGCACCGGATTGCCGCCCAGTCGTGTCGGTGGATCTCCGCCCGCGCGATACTCGGCATGCTGCCCATTCCCGCGCTCCCTTGTACTGGGTTTTTCTGGTCTGACGGTTCTGGCCCCCGTGTGGGACGGATCTATGGAACGGTAAGGCTCCTGGCAGACGGGTTCTGAACCAAGATCGTCTGCAGTCGCCAGGAGCTTCGTGTGCCTGAGTCGTTCCTATCCTGTCTCTGCGGGGTGAAATGGCAGGTCAGCAGGGGTGCGCAACGAGACGAGGCTCCTGGTCGTCGCGGTGGTGTTCTCTACGCACCACGCATTGTCCGAGGAGCCTCGCTTGGCCCCGTATCGTGCCATGGTCGACGTCCCGCATGAGCTGGTCGAGCATGTTTCCTGGCTCATCTACGCACGAAGGTGTGAACGCCGTTCGCGGTGGCGGAAGCCGGGCTGCTTCCAGCAGGCCCTGCTCGCGCCGGTGCACCTGCGCAAGAACGAGCCGCTGCCCGCCCTGGCGGCCGGCTTCGGTATCTCGACAGCCACGGCCGGGCGCTACGTCGACGAGGCTCTCGACATCCTTGCGGCCTGGGCACCGGGCCTTCATGAGGCCCTGACCGGCCTGGGCGAGGGCGACTTCGTCATCGTCGACGGCACCCTGATCCCCACCGACCGCATCGCCGCCGATGAACCGTACTACTCCCAAAAGCACAGGCAGCATGGCGTGAACGTGCAGGTCATCACACACCCCGACGGCACACCGCTCTGGTTCTCCCGGGCGACACCGGGCCGGACCCACGACCTGACCGCCGCCCGCGCCCACGGCATCGTCCAGGCATGCCTCACCCGGCAGATCCTCGTGCTCGCGGACCGCGCCTACCAGGGCGCCGGCGCCACCTTCCGCACCCCGTACCACCACCACCGCGAACAGCCCGAGCACTACGAGCAGTTCAACCGGGACCACGCCCGGCTGAGGGCGCCTGGCGAACGGACCTTCGCACAGCTGAAGTCCTGGCGAATCCTCCGGCGGGCCAGATGCTCCACCCGCCGCATCGGCACCATCGTCCAAGCCGTCCGCACGCTGCTGACCTGCGGCTATTCAGGATGAAAACGGCTCACTTCTTCAATCCTCCTTGCGGAGTTGCGAGTTGTACGCGCCCGGCCCGAACCACACCACGCTCACAGGCAAAGCGACATGATCGAGATCACGGTTTACTGGAGGGGAAACTCATTCAGGGCAGAGGTCCACGCCGACGCCGAGAAAACGCAGCCGGCCGCCCCACAACGACAACGAGGCCCTGTGGGGGGACCGACCTCCCTCTCGGCGAACGGACCGGACACGGTGCGCCGTGTACCAGTTGCTTCGCCCAGGTCGAGGAACTCGCCTGACCCGAACCCTCGCGTCGGCTCCTTCGGCGGCACCGTCACCGGGTCCTGCAACGGAGGTGGCCCGGATGGGGTCTGGCCGTCACTGCTGTGTCGGCGATCCCGGTAGTCAGGCCCCGGTGAAAGACGTGGCGTCCCCGCGTCGCCCGCCGAGACTGCCGCTCCGTGCCTGATCGTTTCTCCCCGGTGCCGGGCGACAGTTGGATCATCACAACCTGATCAAGCCCCCACGCAGGTTGTATACAATCCGGCAGCCTGACCCGATGCGCATCAAGACCACCACCCTCATCGCGGGCGCCACTCTCGTCCTCAGCCTTACCGCCTGCGAAGGGGGCAGCAAGACCGGCTCGGACACACCGCGCCCGGCCCGGTCCACCGAACCGACCGCGACCGCCACGACCAAGGCCCCCGAGGTCGATGCCGAGGCGGGAACCTTGCCCGACATGACGGGCAAGGGCCTCCAGTCCGCGCAGGACCAGGCACAGGCCGCCGGCTTCTACGACCTGCACTCCCACGACGCCCTCGGCCGTGGCCGCATGCAGGCCCTCGACAGGAACTGGAAGGTCTGTGGCCAGATCCCGGCCGCAGGCAAGCACCCTACCGATGTCAAGATCGACTTCGCGGCGGTCAAGCTCGAAGAGGACTGCCCGAACGATGACCAGGGCAGCGCCGACCCCCAGGTCAGCACCACCATGCCCGACTTCACCGGGAAATCCGTCAAGGTCGCCCGGGAATCGCTCGACAGTTCCACCAGTCTCACCGTCACCGATGCCTCGCCCCGGGACCGTATGGTCATCGTCGAATCCAACTGGCAGGTCTGCACCCAGGAACCCGCCGCCGGCACCGAGCTCGACGGCCGGCCCGTCACCCTTACCGCCGTGAAGTTCGAAGAGAGCTGCTGACCCGATGCGAACGACGACCACCGGCCTCGTCGCCGCCGCCACCCTCGCGCTCGCACTGACCGCCTGCGGCACCACCCCCAAGCCCGACCGGCCCGCGGGCAAGCCCGAGAGCAGGCCCGGCGCCGCCGAGACCCCCCCTGAGCCCCGAGGCCAGAGAGAGCATCCGCGCCGCCAACGGCATCCCGCCCGAGCCTTCTCCCGAAGGCCGCGGCGCGTTCCTCGCCTTCCTCGACACGATCGACCCCGACATCGTCCACGGCAAGGAGGACAAGGCCATCAGCCGGGGTAAGGACACCTGCTCCACCTACAAGCGCTACCCCGGCGACACGGCCAAGCAGATCGACATGACCAACAAGCGGTGGACCAGCCCGACCCACCCGGAGGGCCACGGTCTCGCCACCGCCGCGAAGATCCTCGACGCATCCCACATGCACCTCTGTCCCGACTTCTGACCCGCCCTGGCTGGCTGCGACCAGCGCTAAGGGCTTGCAGGGGAGCCACACCTTGATTCCCTGCAAGCCCTTAGGCAGATCCCGGAATGCACCTGCCGTCAGCGCGATCTGTCACTCCAATGGTCTCCAGAATCAGGCGCTCCACGGCAGTGAGCGCGATCATGACCGGTGTAAGTGCAGTTCAGGAGCAGTCCTGGAGCCGCGGGTCCGATGGTCTCGTGTCCGTTCTGGCGAGGCTTGCACGTAATGGCGCCCTCCGAGGCCGTCATCCAGGCAACACAGCCTGGTCTAGTGCATCGCGCAGACAGCAGGGCTAGCCGCAGGACGGCAGCACACGAGCCAGGTACACCCGTGCTCTGTCCGCGTTACCCAGCAGGCATTGCGCCCGCCGACTCGCCGCTCCTCTTCCGTAGAACCGGAGGTCCAGATGGCACCGCATGAGCCTGCCACCGATCGTCTCGTGGAAGCTGCACGCAATGCTCCCGACGGCTTGATCGCTCGGCTCGTGGAAAGCGACGATTTCCGCGAGTCACTGCTCGGACAGGCGATCCGAGACTTCCAGCGGGCCTCGACCTCATCGCAGGAAGCAGCTGACGAGGTCCTGCCCATCAACCCTGTCACCCACGATCCCGCTTGGTGAAGCGCCTCAGACCGAAGCCGTATCACGCCCCCCTCCCGGTGGGTCGGCGGAGAACGGTGAAGGGAGACCCTGATGGACCGGCAAGCAGTTTCAGCTGCCAGGGTGTTGGTGACCGACCTGGATGGCACCCTCCTGGGAGGCGAACCACAGGAACGGCGCCGCCTGCGCGACGCCCTGGCCCGGCATCCGCACATCACGCTCGTATTCGCCACGGGACGCGGTCTTCCTTCTGTGCAGGCGCTTCTGCGTGATGATCCCCTCGTACCGGTGCCGCGCTGGATCATCGCCGACGTCGGTGCGAGCGTCATCGACGCCCCGCGGATGCTGCATGTCCACGGCCTGGAGGAACAGCTGCGGGAGGGCTGGCCCGGTGCGGAACTCGTACGGGCTCGGCTGAAGGCATTCCCGCAGCTTGTGTATCAGCACGGTGTGGCGCAGGAAGGCCGGTGCTCGTTCCATCTGGACCCGGCGGATCTCACCGGTGCGCTGAGGTTCGCGGTCAAGGCCTTGGGGTGCTCCTGGTCCTACTCGTCCGGTCAGTTCTTCGACGTGCTACCGGCCGGTGCGAGCAAGGGCAACGCGCTGGAGCTTCTCCGGCGCGGCATGGGCTGGCCGCGGCAGGCGGTGCTGGCGGTGGGGGACTCGCTCAACGACCTCTCGATGCTCTCGCGGGGCACACACGCCGTCGTCGTGGCGAACGCCGAGACGGCCCTGGCTGCTGCCGCTCCCGTGAGAGAGGAAGTGCATCACTCCGTGTGGGAGGGCGCTGCTGCCGTTTTGGAGGGGATGGAGCGCCTGGGCTGGCTGGCGAGCCGGTCGGTGACGGTCGGCTATCACCGCCCTCCCGTACGCTGGATCGACGGCGGCTGGCGTTCGCCGTGCAGTCCGAACGGGATCCTGCCGACCTTGCAGAGCGCGCTCGCCGATCAGCGTCTGAACGCCGTGTGGGCGGCAGCCCACACCGGTGAGAGGGCACCAACCGCCACCGCTGCGACGGCTGCCGGGGTTCCGCTCTCCCTCCTGCCGCTGAGCCCCGAGCGATGGGCCGGCTATTTTCATCGCGTATGCAAGGAGACACTCTGGCCGGCCCTGATGTCCCAGCCCGACCTCATCCGCGATCTGCCCCGTCACTGGCCTGACTACGAGCGCGTCAACCTCGCCTTCGCACATCACATCGCCTCCCTCGCGGCGCAGGGGGGAACAGTCTGGCTGCACGACTACAACCTGTGGCTCGTTGCGGCAGCTCTCAAGGTTCAGCGGCCCGACCTGGCCATCGGGCTGTTCCACCACACGCCGTTCCCCAGGCCCGAAGTGTTCCGTCGGATTCCAGCGGCCGAGCAACTGATCGAGTCACTCGCGCACCTGGACTGGGCGGGCTTCCACACCGCGGACAGCGCCAACAACTTCCGCCGGCTGTTCGCCTCTGCCTCCAGGCTTGTCCCCCGCCTGGGCGTGCACCCCCTCGGCATCGACCGACGAGCCGTCGCCGACATGGCCAGGGCCCGCCTCGGACATCGGCGTCAGGACAGCGGTGGCGACGACAGTCAGCTCGTTCTGTCCGTGGAGCGGCTCGACTACGCCAAAGCGCCCGTCCACAAGATCCACGCACTCGATGCGCTCCTGACACAAACACCCGCGCTCCGGGGGAAGGTGTCCTACCGTCTGATCTGCCCGCCTCCGGAACCCGGCATCGAGGCCTACGACACCACCTGCGAGGAACTCGAAAGAGCGATCAGCCGCATCAATCGCCGATGGGGCACACCTGCCTGGGAGCCCGTCGACTACATCCCCCACAACCTCGAGTTCCCCGAGGTCGTCGACCACTACCTGGCAGCCGACGTGTTCTGGGTGACCTCACTCGCCGACGGCATGAACCTCACCGCCCAGGAGTACATCACCACACATCACGCCACCGACCGCCCTGGAACGCTCGTGCTGTCCCAGTACGCGGGAGTGGCCCAGCACATAGGATCCGCGGCCCTGCTCACCGACCCCCTCAGCACGCAAGACCTCGTCGCCACCCTGCGCACCGCGCTGACCATGCCCGTGCGTGAACGCACCAGGCACATCAACCAGCTGCAAGACCTGCTCGATATCCCAGCCCCCGATCTGTGGGCCCGTGCGTGCATCACCGCCATCGAACGCGCCAGAGCCCCCTTGCAGACCGGCCGCTTCCTTGCCCATACAACGACCTGAGCGCACCGGGCCGTTCAGCTCTTCGCAAGCCGCCCGCAGGCAAGTGCGCCGGCCACAGCGGAGGGGACGGCCGCACTCCCATCGCGGGCGCTGGCGGCATCGGGGCCGCCATCGTCGTCACGGCGGTGACCGGCAGCAGGCGCGTCGGCCGGATCGGCCACTTCGTACGTACGTACCTCGGCTCGGGGAACTGGGTGATCGCCATGGCACGCCCCGAGCCGCCCGTGGACCGTCCCGTCCCGGCCCGCGCCGAACTCGCGGACTTCCGGCGCGCGCAGGGCCACGGCGGGCCTGACCTACCGAGAGATGTCCCGGGTTGCGAACGGGATGCCGTCCAAGACCACCTTCGAGCGGGCTGCCTCCGGAGCCTGCGACCCGATCCTGTCGACCGTCGAGATCTACGTCGACCTGACCATGGCGAAGGAGGAAGAGTTCGGCGGCAGCATCCGCTGTTCGTCGCCCTCGACGTCCTCTGCACCTGTGCTGCCTCCAGGGCACAGCTGGGCCGCGGGGCCCGCCGCACCAGTCAGCGTGACGACCTTGGAACGCCCCCCGCTTCGAGGCCGGCGTTGCCAGAGGTGCTGGCGGAGGTGACCAGCACGGTCAGGAGAAGGCTGGGGGGCGACGTCAAGATGGCGCTGCGGCCTGCGATCTTCTTGACGGCGTCGAGGCCCTTGAGTTTCGTTGCCACGTCGCCGGCCTTGGAACGAGAGGCCCTCGCTGATCGAACGGGTTTTCCATCGGCCGGCCCCCGCGCGATCACGCGGACGACGAACCGTGGTGATTTAGGCGAGGCATCGTCACAGAACTGTGAAACACGCGCGTGAAGCTGGTGTTCACCACAGCGCAGTTCGTGCGCTGCCATTCGGGGGAGTACCGCCATGAGCACCGTTCGCAGAGCAGCCGTCGTCCTCGTCGCCGTGTCCGCGCTGGCCCTGACCGCCTGCGGGCCGTCCGAGGACGGAGCCGCCGGCGGGACCGGCGTCCCGGCCACGACTCCTCCCGCCGCCCCCTCCTCCTCGACCACGCCGACGACGCCGACCACGCCGACGACGCCGGCGAAGCCCTCGAAGTCCGTCGAGCCGTCGAAGCCGGGGAAGCCGTCGGCATCCGCCAAGCCGACCACGCCGTCCTCGCCGTCGACCGACCCGGACTACGACGTCTTCCCGTGCAGCACCTACGACCTGAAGTTCACCGCGACTCTGGCCGAGCCCACGACCAGCAGCTACCTGCTGAAGATCACCAACAAGACGGGGAAGCCGTGCCGTGTGCTCGGCCACCCCGTCGTGACCTTCGGCGACCTCGACGGGCAGGCGACGCGGCGCGGCACGGCCCCCGGCATCGAGGGGGCCATCCGGCTCGCGCCGGGCGAGTCCGCCTACGCGGGACTCATGGGGGGCCCGAAGAGTGCCAAGAGCAGGACGGTCTCCTCGATCGCCATGACGATGGACACCGAGTCGGACCTCGAGCAGGTGCCGCTCAAGGCAGCGACGCCGGGCCTGAACGTCTCCGACGACAACTCCGTCACCACCTGGATGGACAACGCCGAGGACGCGCTGAGCCTGTAGCCGGGGCCGGAGCGCCTCCGGACGGGCTCAGCCTCCGCCCAGGACCGTGATGTACGCGGCCTCCCGGACCTCCCGATCCGGGTGGCGGCGCAGGCCCGCGACGGCCGCGCGGCAGCTCTCCGGCCAGTTGAGGCGGTCTCCGAGGGCCGTGGCGAGACCGACGGCGAGGAGGCCTTCCACCAGGCCGCCGTCGTCGCCCAGGGTGCCCACTGCCGCCAGGGCGGCGGTGGGGTCGGCGAGCGGCCTGCCGTACCGGTGCGCGTCCTCCACGTCCTCGGCCACCCGGACGGCCAGGACGGGGCGGCCCTCGATCGCCGCGGTCAGCTCGCGGAGCGAGAGCAGCAGTTCGGGCCCGGTCGCCTCCAGGTCGACCGCTCGTACGAGGAGCGCGGTGCGGGTCCCGGTGACCGCCGGTTCGGCCGCCAGCCGCCGGGCCAGGGCGGCGCACATCCGGTGGTCCCTGATCGAGGAGCCGACGAGGGATTCCAGGCGACGGCGTGCGGGCAGGTCCCCACCGCGCCCGCGGCCCTCCGGTTCGCCGGCCGCGATGAGCGCCAGAAGCCGGTCCACGACGCCGTGCAGAAGGCTGCCGGGTGCCACGCCGCCGATCGGGTGGGGCAGTTCGGACTGGGCGAGTTCCGTCAGCGCGTGACCGGCCCGGTACGTGTTCAGGGGCGAGGCGAGGTCCGCGTAGACGTCCGCGAGGGCGGTGCCGGCCGCGGGCGTGTACGGCGCCCAGTCGCGGAGGGCGGACAGGGCCTGGTCCGCCACGCGCTCCTCGGGGGCGAAGACCAGCCGGGCGACGAGCTCGCCGTACCGCGCCCGGTGGGCCGGGGCCAGGTCCGCCGGGCCCGGGCCCAGGAGGGCGAGCCGGGCGGTGTCGGGTCCCTCGGCGGCCGCCGAGTCCAGCAGGGCCCACATCCCCTCGTCCGGCAGCAGTGTCGCGGCCAGACCGACGACGGTGGCGTGTACGTCCGGATGGATGCCCGGAGTGCGGCCCACGCCGGACAGGAGCGCGGTCGCGGCACCCGGGGGCAGATGGCGGGCGGCGAGCCGGGCCGCCGCCTTCCTGACGGTGACCTTCACCCCCGTCTCGCGGGTCAGGACGTCACGGAGCAGGGAGGCCACCCGGCTGGGCCGGGCGTGGGCCGCGGCGCGAGCGGCGGCGGACCAGGCGGCCGCCGTGCGGTCGTCGCCCGCACGGTCGATCAGGGTGTCGAGGGCCGAGGCCGGGTCGTCGGTGTGGGCGGCCGCGTCCAGAGCGGCCGCCGTCAGAGGGGACACGCCCCGACCGGCCGAGTCCTCGGCCCCGGCCACGGCGGGCGCCGGGGTGGTGTACCGCCGGAGCAGGGCGCTTCCGTGCACCGGTACCGGGGCCACCGCACGGAGCAGCGCGGCACGTTCGTCGAGACCGCGGCCGGCATCGGCGATGACGCCCGCGGCCAGCCGGACCGCGGCCTCCTGCTGTCGGGGCAGCCACCGGTCGGCGTACCGGAAAGGGGGCAACGGCCGGGGAGCGCCGGCCGCGGGGAACCGGCCGCCCGGGAACGGTGTCCCGTTCAGGGCGCGGTCCAGCAGGTCGGTGCGCTCCATGGCGAGTACGGCGAGCACCTGGGGCACGAAGGCCGCGGACGGCTCCCGCTCCAGCAACCGGGCCACGCGGTCGCCCCGGGGCGCCGGATCGGCCAGCCAGGCCGCCGCGACCTCGCCGAAGACCCCGTCCGGACAGACGCGCAGGGCCTGTTCGAGACGATCCCGGAGTCCCGGGATCCGGTACGCGCGGCGCCCGCCGGACCTGACCAGCGCCAGCAAGGGCGCGACGTCGCCGTCGACGGCAGCCCGGTCCAGCCACGGCCCGAGCACGTCGAGCAGGGCGTCGGCCCCGCTCCCGCGCAGCGCCTCGCCGAAACGATTCAGCTCCACCGTTCCGATGCGGGCGATGAGCGCTTCCGTCAGGCGCACGGCAGTCGGCAGGGCGGTGGCGGCGACAGCGTCCGTACCGTTCACGGCGGTGGAGAGCAGGGTCACGGCCAGGGACCGGATCGTGTCCCGGGTCCCGTGCGAGCAGTCCCGGGCCCTCAGGCCGTCCAGGCACAGCCGTTCCAGGGACGCGGACCCGGTGCGATCCCCGGCGGACACGCCGGCCCCGAGGGCGGCCGTGAGCAAGGGCGCCGGCAGCCCGGCGAGGGCTGACAGGGCCTCCCCGCGTACGGGGTCGCGTTCGTTGGTCAGCCGGCCGGCGGCGAGCGCGAGGACCTCCGCGACCTGTTCCGGATCGCGGGTGTGGCCGGCGTTGGCGACCAGCCGGTCCCAGATCGTCCCGCGCTCCTCGGGGTCGTTGCCGCGGAGGCCGGCCAGCAGCTGTGGGCGGGCCTCGGCGGTCGGCAGCAGGGCGAGGAGGGCCCAGAGGTCCCAGCCGGAGTGAGCGCCGGCGCGAATCCGCTCGATCTCGGTACGGGCGCGGGCGTGCCGCTCGGCGGCCGGCAGCAGGGCGAGCACCCCCGCGTGCGCGCGGACGTTCCGGTACGGGGCGCCCATGGTGACGACCGCGTCCACGAAACCGGGGCGGCGAGCGGGCGGCACCGACCGCAGCAGGACGACGAAGGCCTCCCGGTGGAACCACCGGGCTCCCAGCAGGGGCAGGGACGGCGGGTCCGCCGCCGCCAGCTGCCGCATGACCGTCCGGCCGGGCGTCCGTTCCCACCGGGCGGCCGTCCGGACGGGGTCGGCGAACCAGCGGGCGACGCGCTCGGCGTCGACCGCGACGAGATCGCCCAGCCGGTCGAGCACCGGACCGGGAAGGTTGTCGGGGCCGTACCGCTCGAGCAGGTCCAGCACGCGCTCCGGCGCGGCGGGCAGGGCGGCCGCGATCCCGGTGGCGTGCCGCCGCCACCGGAGATCGCGCGACTGCTTCGGAAGGCCTTCGAGTTCCCGTTCCATCTGGTCGAGGACGGCGACGGGATGGCGGACGGCCAGGGTGCTCCAGTCCTCGTACGAGAGCGCCCCGGCGAGTTCGGGCAGCAGCCGCGCGGTGAACTCCGCCGAGCAGCCCGGCAGCAGCCTGGCGGCGTCCCGGTCGCCGTACTCGCCGCGTACCCGGAGCACCAGCCGCTCGGCGAGCGCGGGCCGCCGCCCGTCGCGCAGCAGCCGTGCGAGGTCGGCGCGGACCACGGCGGGCGCGTCGTCGTGGGCGGCCTCGACGGCGGCGTCCGGGACGGGCAGCCGCCGGGCGCCGCGCAGCGCGTACCGGCGGACCACCGGGTCCGGATCGCCGAGCCGGGCCGCCAGGTGTCCGAGCTCCCCGGCGGTCAGGGCCGCGAGCGCGGCGAGCCGGCGCTCGTACGGGCCGAGCGCGTCCAGCGAGGCGAGCAGGGGACGGAGTCCGCCGTGGGCGGCGAGCCGGTGGGCGGTGACGGCGGTGAACCGGAGCCGGGCGGCGTGCGGCAGGGGTTCGAGGGCGGCGAGCAGCTGGGCGGCGGTGGAGATCATCGCGGGCATTGTGCCCGATGGCGCGCCCCCGTCCCACCGGATATCGGACCGGCCGGACGGGGGCGGGGCGAGGAGGAGCTTCCGCCGCTCCTCCCGCGTCATGGACGGGGTGTCGGAGCCGTCGGCGAGGCGCTGCCGCATTCCGCTCGCCTTGAGGTCCGCCACAGCCGGACGGCGAGCGTGGCCGCCAGTGCGGTCCCGAGCACCGCCCAGGTCGCCGGGTGGGTCCACACAGAGGTGTCGAGCTGCTTCGCGAGCACGAAGACCCCCATGACGACGACGAACCAGCCGAACGCCGTGCGCAGGGTGTCCTGCGGGATGCGGCCCGCGAACCGGCCGCCCACGAGACTGCCGGCCACCGCCACCGCGGTGACGGTCAGCGCCGGACCCCAGTCGATCCCGACGCCCGAGAGATGCCCGGCGAGACCGGCGAAGGAGTTCATCCCGATGACGAGGAGGGACGTGCCGACCGCGATGCCCATGGGCAGCCCGCCGAGGACGGCCAGCGCCGGGACGACGAGGAAACCGCCGCCGGAGCCGACCAGCCCCGGCACCGCGCCGACGAGAAGACCCTCCACCGCGATGTGCCTCAGGGGCGGATCGTCATGGACCCGCCGCGGCTTCTCCCCGCCGGGCCGGGGCCTGCGGAGCATCGCCACCGCGGTGGCGAGCATCATCAGGGCGAAGGAGACGAGCAGGACCGTCCCCGGAACGTACTCGGCGAGCCGTCCGCCTCCGTACGCGCCGGCCATGCTGAACCCGCCGAAGAGCAGCCCGGTCCGCCAGCGGACCCTGCGGGCCCGGGCGTGGGGGACCAGCGCGGCGAGGCTGGTGACACCGACGACGAACAGGGAGGTGGCGATCGCCTCCTTGGTGTCCTGCCCGGCCAGGTAGACCAGGATCGGCACCATCAGGATCGAGCCGCCGCCCCCGAGGACCCCGAGGGTGACACCGACGAGCAGGGACGCCGCGATGACCAGAGCGGTCACTGCGTGCTCCGCAGCTCCGCGATCACCGTACGGATGTCGGTACGCGGCCCGCGGTTGTACGGCAGCTTGGACAGCAGCACGCCCATGGCGCAGGAGTTGCTGAGGGCCGCGTAGGTCAGGCCCGCGCCGACCGCGGTGCCGATCAGGTGGGCGCCGGGGACGAACACCCCGATGAGGCCGGTGGCCAGGACGATCGAGCCGGCCACGAGCCGGACCTGGCGCTCCATGTCCCACCGCTCCGGGCCCCGCTCGACGGGCGCGCCGACCGTCTCCCAGGCGACGATGCCGCCCTCCAGGACGCGGAGGTTCGGCAGGCCGGCCTCGGCGAGGGCCTTCTCGGCCTGCGTGGCGCGCTGTCCGGAGCGGCACACGAGGACGACGTCCTCGTCGAGGTGGGCCAGCAGCTCGGCGCGGTGCTCGCGGAGGGTGTTGAGCGGCACGTTGTACGAGCCCGGGATGTGCGCCGTACGGAACTCGCCCGGCGTGCGCACGTCGAGCAGGCGGGGGGAGCGCCCTTCCTGGACGAGCCGGTGCAGTGCGGCGGGAGTGAGGGAGGAGACGGGTGCGGGGGTGCTGCTCATGGGATTCGGAAGTCCACTTCGAGTCGGAAGAATATACCCAGGGGGGTATTCAGAAGGTTGTGCGGGGCCCCGAGTGAGGAACGGAGAGGGGTGGGGTGGTCAGGCGTCGACGGGCCCGGCCGTCGGCTCCGTCAGCGCCCAGGCGGCGTATCCGCCGAGGACGTCGGAGACGTCCTGGAGGCCTCGCTGTCGCAGCAGGCTCGCGGCGATGGAGGAGCGGTGGCCGCCGGCGCAGTGCAGGACCAGCGGCCGGTCGGCGGGCAGCTCGTCCGCGCGGTGCGGGAGTTCGCTCAGCGGGATGTGCAGGGCGGACTCGATGAAGCCGTTCGCCTGGCGCTCGCCGCAGGTGCGCACGTCCACGACGACCGGCGGCCGCTCTCCCGCGAGCGCGGTGCGCAGGTGCGCGGCGGTGACCCGACTGGCGGGGGAGACCTCGTCGGCCAGCGCCTCCAGGGCGTCCTCGGGGTTGCGCAGGTAGCCGGCGACCCGGTCGAAGCCGATCCGGGCGAGCCGGGTGACGACCTCCTCCTCCCGGTCCTGCGGCGCCATGACGACCAGCTCGGCGGCCGGGTCGAGCACGGTGCCGGCCTGCTCGGCGAAACGCCCGTCGGCGGGCACGTTCACCGCCCCGCGCAGATGCCCGGCCGCGAACTCCTGCGGGTCGCGTGCGTCCACCACGACCGCGCCGGCGGCCCGCAGCTCGCCGAACTCGGCGAGCGCCAGCGGGCGGGGGGCGGCCGCGTCGTAGCGGGCGCGGTCCTTGCGGTTCAGCTCGGCGTCGTACGCGAAGTAGCCGGGCGCGGCCGACTGGCCGGCGGTGACCAGCGCGACGAACTCCTCGCGGCTCATCGGCGCGCAGGCGTAGTTGGTGGCCCGCTGTTCGCCGATGGTCGACTGCTTCTCCGTCGACAGGTTCTTGCCGCAGGCCGATCCGGCGCCGTGCGCGGGGAAGACCCGTACCTCGTCCGGCAGCCCCATCAGCTTGTTCTGCACGCTGTCGTGCAGCATCGCGCCGAGCTCCTCGGCGGTCACGCCCACCGAGGCGAGCAGGTCGGGACGGCCGACGTCCCCGATGAACAGCGCGTCGCCGGTCAGGACGCCGTACGGCACCTCGTCCCCGGCCCGCTCGTACACGAGGACGCTGATCGACTCCGGCGTGTGCCCGGGGGTCTCCAGGACCTCCAGCGTGACGTCACCGAGGGAGATCCGCTCGCCCTCCGCGAGCTCGCGGATCGGGTACTCGGTCTCGGCGCGCCGACCGTATCCGATCCAGGCGCCGGTCTCGTCCGCCATCTCCAGGTGGCCGGCGACGAAATCGGCGTGGAAGTGGGTGTTGATGACGCCGACCACCGTGAACCCGTGGGCGGCTGCGTCGGCCAGGTACTCCGAGACGTCCCGGCGGGGGTCGACGACGACCGCCTGGCCCGTGCGCTCGTCGGCGATCATGTAGGACGCCTGGGAGAGGCAGTCCAGGTAGTACTGGGTGAAGAACACGGCAATCCCTTCATCAGGAGCACACGCCGAGGTGGGTGCGGGGGTGCGGGGCGGTCGTACCGCGTGCGTGCGGGCGTCCGGCCGGCGGTTCTGCCTGCGACGGAGGCGGTGTCCGCCTCGAAGCACCTCCCGCTTCGATACCCCCCTGGGTATTTACGTACTCGACCGTAAGGGGGTCTCCAGGGGAAGTCAAATACCCCCCTGGGTATCGCGGGTCACAGGGGTGCGCCTCTCGATGTCCGGTCCCGAATGCCGGCAGGGGTATTCGGGGCTGTGGGTGCGCGTCTCGTGGAGGGGTGGAGATCGCGCGATGCCGGTGTAAAAACGTGGCATGCGCACGCAGATTTTGCCGTCCCGTGGTTGCCGCTCCGAGGGGTCCGTCAGAATCTTGGTCACCATGCCCTCGGGCAACTGGTACTGCTGGTCACGGGGGGTGCAAGGGGCCCTCCGCCCTGAGTGGGGGAATGTTCATGCACCTCGAGTTCCGCCACCTCCGTGTCCTGCTCACCGTCGCCGAGGCCGGCAGTATCCGCAGAGCCGCGGCACGCCTGCAGCTCTCCCAGCCCGCCACGAGCGCTCAGCTGAAGCGGATCGAGCACGAGCTGGGCGGCCCCCTCTTCACCCGCAGCGCCGAGGGGGTGAAACCGAACGAGAACGGTCAGTACGTCCTGCGCTGCGCCCGCGACCTCGTGGTCGGCTTCGACCGGCTGCGCGAGCACGCGCGCTCGGCCGCCGAGGCGGACGGGGGGACCGCCTCGCCGCTGCGGGCGGGCGGAACCGCCGGCCCCCTGGTGTCGCTGCTGATCTCCGCCCTCTTCGAGCTCGTCCCGGAACGCCGGCTCGGCATAGACGCCCGCCGTTCCGTGCACACCCTGGTGAAAGCGCTGAGCCAGTCGAAGTGCGACATAGCGGTCTTCGGCGAGTTCCCGGGATTCCCCCTTCCGGTCGGCGATTCGGTGGTGACGCGCACACTGCTGCGCGAGCCGGTCTTCGTCCTGCTCGCCGAGGACCACCCGCTCGCACGCCAGGAGATGGTCAGCCTGCGTGACCTGAGGGGCGAGGAGTGGGTCATGCCGGAGGCCGACGAGAGCGGTGTGCACGCGTACCTCCATCTCACCTGCCAGTCGGCGGGATTCACGCCGCGGATCGCGCACGTGACGCCGGACCTGTCCGTGGCGCAGATCCTGGTCGCGGGCCGGCGCGCCGTCTGCGGCGTATGGCCGACCGCCGATGTCCCCGCCCAGGGCACCGTGCAGCGGCCGCTCGTGGACGTCCCGTTCCACCGGCGGCTCCAGCTGGCCTGGAACACGGAATCGGTCCCGGCGGGACTCGCCGACGCGGTGGGCGAGCGTCTGCTGGCCGCGTACCTCTCGCTGGTGCGGCAGCGGCCGCAGTACCTGGCCTGGTGGGAGGGCGGCGGCGAGGAGTTCGCCCTCGGCGCCGCGGACGGCTGACCGTCCGGACCGCGGTGCCCCGCACCGTACAGCTCCACGGGCGACCGTCCGGGCCGTGCTTCCTCGTGCCGTACAGCTCCGTGGGCGGACCGTCTGGTTCGTGCTTCCTCGTGCCGTACAGCTCCACGGGCGACCGTCCGGGCCGTGCTTCCTCACGTCGTACAGCGCCACGAGCGCCCGGCCGGACCGTGTCCCCTCGCGTCGTACGACTCCGCGGCCGCCAGCCCTGGCCGCCGTGCGCCCCACCGTATAACTCCACAGTTGTATCCCACATGGGATCACGTCAGGCACATGTCACCTGGTGAACACTTCGCGTCAACGTCCCAGGACGTCGTCACCCCCCACGACGAGCGAAGGAAACACCCCGTCATGTCCCGTCCCCTTCTTGCCCTCTCCACGATGGTCGCCGCCGCCGTCATCACCACCGGCGTGGTCGCCGTACCGGCGTACTCGCAGCCCGACGCGGTGCAGCACGGAACCTCCGCCCGCGACACGGCGATATCCCGGGCCGAGGCGAACGTGACCCGTCACGCCGACACCTTCGGCTTCGGTGCCGGCCAGGCGCTCCAGGTCAAGGACGTCGTGATCGACGCCGACGGCACCCAGCACGTCCGCTTCGACCGGACCTACCGCGGACTCCCCGTCGTCGGCGGTGACTTCGTCGTCCACCAGAAGGCCGACGGCTCGCTCAAGGGATCCAGCCACGCCAAGGCCCACGGCGTGGCGGTCAAGTCCGTCACCCCCGCCACCGACGCCAAGGGCACCGCGGCCGGCGCCCTGAAGCGCGCGCGGGGCCTCGTCAGCGACGCCGAGTCCACCCCCGAGCTGATCGTGTGGGCCGCCGACGGCGCCCCCCGCCTGGCCTGGCGCACCACCGTGCAGGGTCTGGGCGACAAGGGCCAGCCGCACGGCGAGGTCTTCGTCACCGACGCCACCACCGGCGTCGCGATCGAGAACTACGACGTCGAGCACGAGGCGACCGGCACCGGCCACTCCGAGTACACCGGTGACATCACCCTCGACACCACCCTCCAGTCGAACGGCACCTTCGCCCTCATCGACCCGGTCCGCGGCCACATCACCAAGGACGCGCACAACGTCTCGTCCTCGTCCCTGAACAGCTCCTCCGGCACCCTGTTCACCGACGCCGACAACACCTGGGGCGACGGCAAGAAGTTCTCCACGGACCGCGCCACCGCCGCCGTCGACGCGCACGCCAACACCGCGATGACGTACGACTACTACAAGGCCACCTTCGGCCGCAACGGCATCAAGAACGACGGCCGCGGCGCCACCGTCTTCGTCCACGTCGGCACCAACTGGGACAACGCCCAGTGGTCGGACTCCTGCTTCTGCATGATGACCGGCGACGGCAACGGCACCACCGACCCCGAGCAGGTCGACCTCGACACCATGGGCCACGAGATGACCCACGGCGTCACCTCGGCCACCGCCAACCTGCGCTACAGCGGCGAGTCCGGCGGCCTGAACGAGGCCACCAGCGACATCCTCGGCACGATGGTCGAGTGGTACGCCAACAACCCGATCGACACCCCCGACTACCTCTTCAGCGACCAGTCCACCCCGCCGTGGCTGCGCCGCTTCGACAAGCCCTCCCTGGACGGCCGCTCCGCCGACTACTGGTCGAAGTCCGTCGCCCGGCTGGACGTGCACAACTCCTCGGGCGTCGGCAACCACTGGTTCTACCTCGCCAGCGAGGGCAGCGGCAGCAAGACGATCAACGGCATCACCTACAACAGCCCGACGTACAACGGTTCCACCGTCACCGGCATCGGCAACCAGAAGGCCTCCGCCATCTGGTACCGGGCGCTGACCGTCTACATGACCTCCACCACGGACTACAAGGGCGCCCGCACCGCGACCCTGAGCGCGGCGAAGGACCTCTACGGCGCCACCAGCCCCGAGTACGCCACCGTGGCAGCGGCCTGGAGCGCGGTCAACGTCCTCTGACGCGGCCGGTCCCACCCCAGGTCACGAGTTCGGGCCCCGTCCGCATGGACGGGGCCCGACCCGCGTGCGGCGGCGGGCCCGCCGAACCCCCGAGCGTCAGAGGCGAGCGGGTCGGGGCGGCCGTCCCCGGCGACGGACGCCGCTCGCGCCGCCGTTCCACGCGGCTCCCCGGCCGAACTCCTCCGCGAGGAGCGCGGCCGTCCGGGCCACGAGCGGGTTGTCGGTCGGGGCGTCCTCCTCGGGCTGGGTGGTGAGGACGGCGAGGAGGATCGGCGTGCCGTCCGGGCGCCAGGCGATGCCGACGTCGTTGGCGCCGCCGTGGCGCCCGGAGCCGGTCTTGTCGGCGAGGAGCCAGTCGGCGGGAAGGCCGCGGCGGAACTTCTCGGTGCTGGTGGTGTTGCGGAGCATCCAGCCGGTGAGCCGCTCGCGGTCGTGGGGATCCAGTGCGTCGCCCAGCACGAGGCGGGCGTAGGAGAGGCCGATGGCGTGCGGGGTGGTGGTGTCGGTGACCCGCCGGGGCTCCGCCGAGTTCAGCTCGGGCTCCCAGCGGTCGAGCCGGGTGACGCGGTCCCCGATCGAGCGGCAGAACCGGGTGACGCGGGTGGGGCCGCCCAGTTCCCTGAGGAGCAGGTTGGCGGCGGCGTTGTCACTGAAGCGGAGGGCGGCGTCGCAGAGTCCGGCGACCGTCATGCCGCCCGAGACGTTCTCGGCCGCCCCCGCGACCGGGGAGAGGCCCGACCCGTCGACGTACGCCCGGGTGTAGCGGACGCGGCGGGCGAGGAACTCCCCGTCGCGGTCGAGGTCGCGCAGGACGGCCGCGACGGCGAGCGTCTTGAACACGGAGGCCATCGGGAAGCGCTCGCCCGCCCGGTGGGCCACGGTCCTCCCCGTCCGCATGTCACGGGCGAACACGCCGAGCCGCGCGGTGTGTTCCCGCTCCAGCCGCCTCAGCCGCGCGACGACGCCGCCGGTCTCCGGCGCGGCCTGCGCCGCTCCGCCGCCCAGGGCGAGCGCGGTCGTGAGTGCCGTGCCGGCGCCCAGGGCGAGCGCGGTACGGCGGGACGGTCCTGGTCCGTGGGAGTGCAAGGCGATTCCTTCCGAAGGGGGCACTGCTCTCGTACGCTCCCTTCGTACGCCTCGTCACCCCCGTGGCCCGCGCAGGCGGCTCCGTACGCCGTGCGCCCGGGGGTGATCCGCGCCCCGGAGGACGTCGTCGACGTCAGGCGTCGGGGGCCATGTCGTACGTGACCCACATGGTGCGGGTGGCGACCTGGTCGTACTTGGAGCGGGCGCGGTGGTTGTCGTCGGCGGTGATCCAGCGGACGACGCTCCAGCCGCGCTCGGCCCCGATCCCGCGCAGCGCGCCGAGCAGCAGGTCCACCACGCCGGAGCCACGGCTCTCCGGGTCCACGAAGAGGTCGTCGAGCCAGCCGCCGACGGTCGCGGACAGCGGGCGCGCGAACGGCCGGAAGTGCGCGATCCCGACGAGCCGCCCGTCCGCGGCCTCGGCCACGAGACCCTCCACCTCGTGGGCGGGGTCGTGGATCCAGGACCAGACCGTCTGCGCGGCCTCCTCGGTCTGCTCGACCCGGTAGAAGTCGGCGTACCCCCGGTACAGGGCACGCCACTGGTCGAAATCGCCCTCGCGGACGGGACGGACCACGACGGCGGCGGTGTCGGACATGACTGCACACTCCTCACGCACCGCTCCCTGCGGTGCCGACCCAGTGGATCATGCCGTGTTCCAGCTGGTGAACGCCGGTCCCATCCGTGAGCGGGGCCGGCCGTCCTCAGTCCCTCGGGCCTCGACCTGCCGCGCCTCCCGCGCCGAGGGCGCGCAGCACGCTCGTACGGAGGGAGGCGGCGGCCTCGTCCCGGGGGACGCGGCCCGCGGCGGCCTCCTCGCCGGCGGCGTGGCCCAGGGCGATCGTCGCGGCCACGAGCCAGGCCGGGGACTGGTCCGGGTCGAACTCGCCGGCCCGCTGCCCCCGTTCGATCAGGCGCAGCAGCCGGTCGGTGACGGGCTCGTGGTCCGCTCCGGCCCGGTCCCCACCGTGCTCGGCGGCTGTCGGGGTGGCGGCCCGGAGGAGCGCGGTGTGGCGCTCGAACGTCTGCCAGCCGATGTCGAGCAGCCGCAGTACCGCGGCCGATGCGGGACCCGCGTCGAGTTCGGCGGCGTCCATCGCCGCCATCGCCTCCTGAGTGACCCGGTCGATCACCGCGCCGACCAGGTCCTCCCGCGAGGCGAAGTGGGCGTAGACCGTCTGCCGGGTCACGCCCGCCCGTGTCGCGACGGCGGCCAGGCCCGCGTCCGGCTGCTCGCTCAGAAGGCTGGTCGCGGCATCCAGGATGGCCGCCCTGCTGCGTTCGGCGTCGGCCCGCAGGCGGCGCCCCGGAGTCCCGGCAGAAGTCAATTCTTACACCCTTGTCAAAGTTAGAGGCCCGGCATATCTTACAAGCGTGTCAGAGATCATAGTCTCGCGTCCGGAAGGGACGACCGTGAAACCACTCGAAGGCACGACCCCCGAGCAGTTCGTCGCCGACTTCTTCACCTCCTACGTCCAGGACGTCGTGCACAGCGGCGACGACCCGGGACCGCTGGCGGACCGCTACTACGCGCCCGACATCGTGCAGATCAGCGATGGGATGGAACTCGACCGGGAAGGGCTGCTCGCTCACGCCCGGACGCTGCGCAAGAACCTCCTCGACTGCCGGTTCGAGGTGCACGAGGCCCTGGCGGCCGAGGGCCGGATCGCCGCACGGTTCACCATCCACGCCCGGATGCGCAAGGGACCGGCCGTCGCCAGGGAGGTGCACATGTTCGGCGAGCTCACCCCGGAGGGGAGGCTGCGCCGGGTCACCCAGCTCTCCCGGACCCTGCCCGCCACCGCCGTCCGACCCGAGCAGGAGCAGCGGTGACCGAGTCGGCCTCCGCCGCGGACCGGCCCGTGCCCGTACGACTGGCCGAAGGTGCCGCCCTGCTCTCCACCGGGCTGCTCGCGGGCGCGTTCGGCTACGGCGCCGTCAACCTGGCGCCCACCTTCCACGCGGTACCCCTCGACATGCGG
Source organism: Streptomyces sp. NPDC004284 (assembly GCF_042874035.1). Classification (NCBI taxonomy): domain Bacteria; kingdom Bacillati; phylum Actinomycetota; class Actinomycetes; order Kitasatosporales; family Streptomycetaceae; genus Streptomyces; species Streptomyces sp. NPDC004284. The sequence continues at coordinate 132,076 of NZ_JBIAMJ010000013.1, forward strand.
CTGTCGTTCCACGCCGAGCTGATGAAGATGAACGGCATCACCATGCAGACGACGATGGCGGCGTCGGCGCTCAGCTCGCTGGCCCTGGCCGCCATGACCCGCGGCACGGCGCGGCGACTGGCCGGCGGGGCCGGACTGCTGGCCGTCTCGTCCTTCCTGATCACCCGCTTCGGCAACGTGCCGATCAACGGCCGGATCAAGCGGTGGGCCGTCACCTCCGCGCCCGCCGATCACGCGGAGATCCTGCGGCGTTGGGATCTCTTCAACGACCTGCGCACCCTCGCCGCGCTGTGCGCCTTCGCCCTGCTGATCGCCCTCGCGCTGCGCCGGCCCCGGCCCGCTGCCCCTTTGCCCCTCCGGGACACCCTCGCGGCGCGTGCGAGGACCTGACGGGCCGGGAGCTGTGTGAGACTCGCCGTATGGATGGCGGGCGGGAGTCGCGGTGGGAGAAGGACGCGATGACGGTGGAGATCATGTTCGCCCTGGTGACGGCGGGTTTCCCGGCCGCGATCGTGTTCGGAGCGCTGTTGGTGCCGGCGGTGCTCGTCGGTGTCTCCGAGCCCGCGGGGAAAGCCCTGCTCGTGGTGGGGGCCGTGCTGGCCGCCTGCGCCGCGGTGTGGCGTGTGGTGCGGGTGCTGCTCCGGTTCGACGCGAGTCGGCGCCAGGGGCGTTGAGCACGGTCCACCGGCGCGGCGGGTGGGGGCGGGCCGGCGCCGTCGTGCGCGCCGGCCCGCCGTCGGTCACCTCGCGAAGCCGTAGTCCAGCAGCTTCTTGACGTCGGCCGCCCTGTTCGCCTCGGACGGCGCGGCGAGCACCGTGCCGATGACCGTCTTGGTACCGCGGGTGGCCGCGAAGACGAGGCAGTACTTGGCCTGCGGACCCGAACCGGTCTTCACGCCGATCGCGCCGCTGTACGTGCTCAGGAGCTTGTTCGTGTTCGTCCACGACATGTACCGGTAACCACCGCTCTTCGTGGTCACCTTCTGGGACGTGGACTTCGTCTTGACGACGGCGCGGAACGTGGAGTTCTTCATCGCACTGCTCGCGATCTTCGTCAGATCACGCGGAGTCGAGTAGTTCTGCCCGCTGCCTATGCCGTCGAACGAGTCGAAGTGGGTGTTCCGCAGGCCGAGCCTCTGCGCCTCGGTGTTCATCTTCCCGATGAACGACTTCACCCGGGCCGCCCGCGTGGTGCCGGTGCCGAACTTGTCGGCCAGCGCGTAGGCGGCGTCGCACCCCGACGGCAGCATGAGGCCGTAGAGGAGCTGTCGGACCGTCACCTTGTCGCCGACGATGAGCCGGGCCGAGGAAGCGTTGTTGGCGACGATGTAGTCGCTGTAGGCCTTCTGGATCGTGACCTTGGCGTCCAGGTTGAGGTTCGGCTGGGACAGCACCACCTTCGCGGTCATGATCTTCGTGGTGGAGCCGGTCGACCGGCGGGTGTCCGCGGCCTTCCCGTACAGCGTCGTACCCGTCCCGTTGTTCATGACGAAGGCGCCGGGGGCGGTGATCGACGGGGCGGTCACGGCGTTCGCCTGGCCCGCGAAGAAGCCACCGGCGAGTACGGCAGAGGCCGTGAGCGAGACGGTCACGGCACTGCGCAGGCCGAGTGTCGGAGTCAGCAAAGTCTTCTGTCCTTGGTAGGAATCGATGTGTTCCGGGTCCGGTTCGAGTCCGAAGGCGGGCCCGGCGCATAGAAGACGCGCGAGACGGCTCCAGGGATGCACGGTGAAGGCCGTGAAATTCCTCGCGTTCTCGCCGGTGGCCGCCCCGCGGGGGGCGGCCCGTGCGCGCGTCGGTGCGCCCGTCCCGCGTCTCGGGTTCGGCGAGCGCGCGCCGCACGCGCGAGCGAGACCCATCGGGGACCAAAGATGTTGTGCACCTGCATTCAGATGTAGTACTTCTTATACATGAGCGAGCAGGTACACAACAGGCTGGCCGTTGTCAGAGCAGAGCGGAAAGTGTCGCGTCAGGCACTGGCCGAGGCAGTGGGCGTCCACTACCAGACCATCGGCTACATCGAACGCGGCCAGTACAACCCCAGCCTCGACCTGGCCCTGAAAGTGGCCGGGTTCTTCGGACTGCCGGTGGAGGCGCTGTTCTCCCTGGAGCCGTTCCAGCCGCTCACCGACGAGGTCTACGGGAGGAAGCAGTGATGGCCGCGACGCGCTACGACCGACGAATGTACGCGGTGATGAACGACCGCCGGGCGGCGGCCGCCTACGCCACCGTGACCCGGCGCCGCCTTCTGGTGGGGGCTCACATCGCCCTCACCCTCACCGGGGTGGGCGCATGGATCGCCACGGTCTTCGGACCCGGATACGGCCTGCTCGGCGTGGTCGCCGTGGTGATGCTGCCCTGGATGCTGCTCACCGGCATGCTCAACGGATCCACGCGCGGACTGCTCGAACTGCGCGGCCGGATGCTGGACGAGCGCCAACTGGCCGAACGCGACCGGGTGCGCGCCCTGGCCCACCGCGTCACCCTGTGGCTGCTCCTGGCCGGGGTGTTCGGCTTCGGCGCCTACGGCGTCCTGACGGACGCACCCCTGCAGGCGGCCGTGGCCCCGGTCCTCGTCGGCGTGCTCGCCGTGCACTGGATGATGCCGCTGTGGGTGGCGGGGCTACGGGTCCAGGACGATCTGGCCGACGACCTCGGCGGGGAGTCCTGAGCCCCGCCGCCGTCACGCCCCGTGCGGGGCGGCCTGCTTCGCGGCGGTGACGAAGGCGCGGATCAGGTCGTGGTCCTTGACGCCCGGGGCGGACTCGACGCCGCTGGACACGTCGACGCCCCAGGGGCGGGCCTTTCCGATCGCCTCGGCGACGTTGTGCGGCGCGAGCCCGCCCGCGAGCAGCCACGCGCCCTCGGGGCGGGCCGTGTCGAGCAGGGAAAGGTCCCACGGCTCGCCGGAGCCCGCCCGGGGCGAGTCGAGGAGGAGGACCTCCTCGCCGTACGCGCCGACGCGCGTGTCGGGCCGGTCGTTCAGGGACGTGGCCCGCCACAGCCGCGGGAAGACCTCGGCCGCGGCCGCGAAGTCCTCCTCGCGATACGCGGTGCCGTGCAGCTGGAGAGCGCCGAAGCCGAGCTCGCCGGCGATGCGGGCCGCGTCGGCGGCAGGGGTGTCGTTGACCACGAGGACGGACAGGACGCCCGGCGGCACATGCGCGGCGAGCCGCACCACCCGGTCCCGGTCGAGCCCGCGCACGCTGGTGCCGCTGATCACCAGGCCGACCGCGTCCGCGCCGGCGGCGGCCGCCACGTCGATGTCGGCGGTGGTCCCGAGCCCGCACACCTTGACGAACACGTGTCTCTCCTCTGCTGACCTCTGACGCGGCGCCCCGAGCCTACCCACCCCCGACCACCCGCCGATACGACGCACCCCCCGCAGTCGCATGCCGTATGCGGAATCCGCATGCGAATTGCTAGGTTGGCGCCATGATGGGTGTGGAGGAGCTCCTGAGGACCACCGTCTCCGCGTTGATGGCGCGGACGGGAGAGCGGCAGCAGGACCTTGCGGCGGGGATCGGCCAGTCCCAGGCCCAGGTGTCGCGCAAGCAGCGCGGCCAGCAGCACTGGTCGCTGGAGGACGTCGACCTGCTCGCCGCGCACTACCGCCTGCACGTCCTGGACCTGCTGGCCGGGCCGACCCACGCGGTGGGCGTCCTGCACGGAGCCGTATCCGCCCTCCAGCCGTCCGGCGAGCCGACGGCCCCCCGGCGCCCCGTCGCCGCGGAAGCCGCCGGACCGGCCCGGCAGGCGACCGGGGAACACGCCCCGCAGCCGAGGCCGTGCGTGCTGTGCGGGCAGCCGGCCGTGGACGATGTCGACGGCTACCCGCAGCACCTCGACCCCGCCGACTGCGCGGCCGCCGTCGCGGCGGCGAGCGCCCCGCGGCCGACGACGCGCCCCGAGCCGACCCCTGCGGCACAGCCGGAGCCCGAACCCGAGTCGACCCCCGAGCCCGAGTCGATCCCCGTGGCGCAGCCGGAGTCCACGTCCGAGCCGACCCCCGCGGCACAGCCGACGATTCCGCCCGAGCCGGTGAATCCGCCCGAAGAGCCCCCGGTCCCGCCGGAGCAGCCGCTCCCCGCGCAGCAGCCCCCCGCCCCGGGCGCGGGCCATGGCACCCCCGCGTACGCCTCCGGTCTGCTGGTGGAGCAGATCACCGGACGCGTGCACGAGGTGCTGGACGAATGGGCCGGTGACGTCGACGCCGCGCAGGCCGCGTTGGTCAAGGCCGCGATCCCGGACGTGATGGCCCTTCTCAAGGCCTCGCGGGTCGGCGGCCGGTACGAGCACTCCGAGTTCCCGCCGACGCGGGACATTCTGAGGAAGAAGTCGCAGAAGGGCGCGGACGAGATCTGGGAAGGCCGCCCGAAATGGCGCAACGCCGCTCTGTTCGCTGCGGCGAAGCGCGGTGAACGCATCGAGGTGACCGCGCTCGACATGAACGCCGCCTATCTCTCCGCACTCAAGTGCTGGCTGCCGATCGGGCAGCTCCGCGAGGTCACCAGCGGCGTCCACGACCCGAAGACGGCCGGTGTCCACCTCGTCACGCCGTCCGCCTGGGAGCACACCGACCTGCCCGATCCGCTCGGAAACCGCATGGAGCCGGGGGAGTTGTGGGTGAGCGAGTCCACTCTCCGCCTCCTGCTCGACTGCGCCCGCCAGGGCCTGGCCGACGCCCCGGTGATCCATCGGTCGCTCGTGTCGGGGGCCTCGGAGGCGCTGCTGGAGAAACTCCGCCGCGCGCTTGCCGAGACGCGCAAGAACGCCCTGGAGGAGGGCGACGAACTGACCGTGGCCTATGTGAAGGCCATGTACTCCAAGTTCGTGTCGACGATCGGCGAGTCCAGCGCGAACCGGGAGATCCGCCGCCCGGACTGGATGCACATCATCCGCGCGAAGGCGTTCGCGAATCTGTGGATGAAGGCGAACAAGGCACGCCGGGCCGGACTTCAGGTGGTGGAGATCTCCGGCACCGACGAACTCCACGTCGCCGGCGACTGGCGCACGGTGTTCCCTGAGGGCCGGGACCTGAACCAGGTCAAGGAGAAGAGCACCTACGTTCTCGGAGGCAAGGGCTGAGGGCGGGTTCACCGGACCTGTGGTCGCGCTGGGGCGAGTGGCGGAAGGCCGACGCGGACGGGATGAAGGGCGGTGAGGCACTGGTCCTGGAGCTCAACCGGATCGTCCACACCTCCGGCATCGCCTCGCCCGTCACGTCCGGACGAGGACTGAACGCCCGCCTGCGCTCCCTCGACAGCCAACGCACCATCACGGTCCGCTACATCTGGACCGACCTCGTCAACGCCTGGGCGAACCGCGACCAGAACCTCGTCGACGAGATCTGGGACGACGTCATCTCCGACCTGGGCTCCGCCTACGCCGCCTACGCCTACGTCACCTCCGTCGGCATCGGAGCCTGACCGCCCCGGCGGCCCCCGTCCGACTCCGGCGGACCCGCCGGGAGGCGTTCGGCGCCTCCGTCCGCTCCCAGGCCCGCGAGCAGGCGGAGTCCGTCCTCCGAGGGGCTGCCCGGGGCCGCGGACAGCACCAGCAGCTCCGTACCCGACTCGTCGGGGAGGGCGAAGTTCTCGTGGTGCAGTTCCAGCGGTCCGACCAGCGGATGCCGGTACGCCTTGCGGCCGTGTCCGCGGGCGCGGACGTCGGCGCGGGCCCACAGGCGGCGGAAGCGCTCGCTGCCCATCGCGAGTTCGCCGATGAGCGAGGCCAGGCGAGGGTCGTCGGGATGCTTCCCGGCGGCCAGACGCAGGTGCCCGACGACGTCGAGGGTGCACGTCTCCCACTCCGCGTACAGGCCGCGCTCGGTCTCCTCCAGGAAGATGTGCCGGGCGGTGTTCAGGCCGGGGATCGGCCGCCCGTACAGGAGACGGGCGAGGCGGTTGCCGGCCAGGACGTCCAGACGGTGGTTCATGATCAGCGCGGGCGCGTCGGTGACCAGGTCGAGGATCCGCAGCAGCTCCGGCCGGAGGCGCGCGCCCGGTGTCCTCGCGGGACGCCGCCGCTGCCGGGCGAGCCGGCACAGGTGCCCGCGTTCGGTCTCGTCGAGGCCGAGGACACGGGCGAGCGCGTCGAGGACCTGCTCCGAGGGCTGTGTCGCCCGGCCCTGCTCCAGGCGTACGTAGTAGTCGACGCTCACCCCGGACAGGTGCGCGACCTCTTCACGGCGCAGCCCCGCGACCCGGCGCCGGCTGTCCGCGGGGATGCCGACCGCCACCGGGTCGACCCGGGAACGCCGGGTCCGCAGAAAACCCGCAAGATCGTCCATGCCCCCAGTATGGCTTCGGCCACGCCCGCGAACGTGGCCCTGCCAGTACCAGGAAGCCCGGTCCGACGGAAGTGGCGCCCCTGAACGACGGCCGCCGCGGCGCCCAGGATCGAAGGCATCCGATCCGAAGGAGTCCCCATGAAGACGCTCATCGTCCACGCCCACCCCGAGCCCAGGTCGCTCAACGGCTCGCTGAAGGACCTCGCGGTGTCCACCCTGGAGTCCGCGGGACACGAGGTGCGCGTCAGCGACCTGTACGCGATGAACTGGAAGGCGGCCGTGGACGCCGCTGACTACGGCCCCGACGCCTCCAGCCCCCTGAAGGTCGTCCTGGACTCGGGCCGCGCCTTCGACGCCGGGACGCTCGCCCCGGACGTCCTGGCCGAGCAGGAGAAGCTGCTGTGGGCCGACACGGTGGTCTTCCAGTTCCCGCTGTGGTGGTACACGATGCCCGCGATCCTCAAGGGCTGGGTGGACCGCGTCTTCACCTACCGCTTCGCCTACGGCGTCGGCGAACACAGCGACACCCAGTACGGCGAGCGGTTCGGCGAAGGCACCCTGGCCGGCCGGCGGGCCCTGCTGTCGGTGACCGTCGGCGGCCCGGAGCCGCACTACGCCGCCCGCGGGATCAACGGCCCCATCGACGACCTGCTGTTCCCGTTCCAGCACGGCATCCTCTACTACCCCGGCCTCGACGTCCTGCCCCCGTTCGTCCTGTACGGCACCGACCGCATGACCGACGAGGACTACGGCGTCGCCGCCAAGGCCTGGGAACAGCGCCTGCTCACCCTGGAGTCGACCGAGCCGATCGCCTTCCGGCGGCAGAACTTCGGCGACTACGAGATCCCCTCGCTGCACCTGAAGGAGGGGCTGGAGCCTGCGGGGCGCAAGGGGTTCGAGCTGCACGTACGCGGCTGAGGAGCGCGGAGGGACAGTCCACGGGGGGTGGTGCGCTTGACCCTCACGCGGCGTGATGCCGCATTGTCTCCGGCATGGAGGAACACCTGACCGTGGGACGCGTCGCCGAACTGGCCGACGTCAGCGTCCGCACCTTGCATCACTACGACGAGATCGGCCTCGTACGACCGTCCGCACGGACCTCGGCCGGATACCGGGCCTACTCGGCGGCCGACGTGGAGCGACTGCGGGAGGTGCTCGTCTACCGGCGGCTGGGCTTCGGGCTGCGCGAGATCGCGGATCTCGTCGACGACCCGGCCACCGACGCGGTCGCGCACCTGCGCAGGCTCCGCGGCCTGCTGCGGGACCAGCGCGACCGCGCCGCCGCCATGGTGAAGGCCATCGACAGGGAACTGGAGGCACGGGCCATGGGGATCGACACGACGCCGGAGGAGCAACTCAAGATGTTCGGCGGGCAGTTGTACGAGACCATCGGATCCGCCTATCCGGCGACGCGACGCACCGAACCGCGGATCGCCGCGCGGGTCTGGGAGGCGCTCGGGGACGCGCGGACGGTACTGAACGTGGGGGCCGGCACGGGCTCGTACGAGCCCCCGGACCGCGACGTGACCGCGGTGGAACCGTCGGCCGTCATGCGGGCGCAGCGCCCCGCCGGTGCGGCGCCGTGCGTGGCCGCCGAGGCGGAGAACCTGCCCTTCGAGGACCAGTCCTTCGACGCCGCGATGGCGTTCAGCACCGTCCACCACTGGCAGGACCCGATCGCCGGACTGCGCGAGTTGCGGCGTGTGGCCCGGCGGGTGGTGGTGTTCACCCACGACGACAGCGAAACCGGCTGGCTGAACCGTTTCTGGCTCAGCCGCGACTACCTGCCCGAGGTCGCCGGCCTGGTCACCGGCCGCCCCTCGGTGCACGAACTGGCGGACGCGATAGGGGCCCGGCTGGAGCCGGTGCTGATCCCCTGGGACTGCGCCGACGGCTTCTTCGAGGCCTACTGGCGCCGGCCGGAGGCGTACCTGGAAGAGCACGTGCGCCGCGCGGTGTCGGTATGGACCCGAGTCGGTCCGGAGGCCGAACGACGGGCGGTGGACATGCTGCGCGAGGACCTCGACTCGGGCCGGTGGGCCGAACGCAACCGCGAGCTCGTCGACCTCGACGCGGCCGAGCTCGGCCTCCGCCTCCTCGTGGCCTGAACCCGAACCGGCGCACGCCCCCGCACCGCGGCCGCCGGTGCGGGGGCGGTCGCGCGGGAGGCCTCAGCGGTCCAGCGCCGCGTCGAGGGTCATCGCGGCGGTGATCAGCGCGAGATGCGTGAAGGCCTGCGGGAAGTTGCCCAGCTGCTCGCCGGTCGGGCCGATCTCCTCGCCGAACAGGCCGACGTGATTGGCGTACGTGAGCATCTTGTCGAAGGCGTACCGGGCCTGCTCGAGGCGGCCGGCCCGGGCGAGGGCGTCCACGTACAGGAAACTGCACAGGGAGAAGGTGCCTTCGGAGCCGCGCAGGCCGTCCGGGGAGGCGGCCGGGTCGTAGCGGTAGACCAGGCTGTCGGAGACCAGCTCCTTCTCCATCGCGTCCAGGGTGGAGAGCCAGCGCGGGTCGCGCGGCGCGACGAAGCCGGTGATCGGCATCAGCAGCAGCGAGGCGTCCAGTACGTCACTGCCGTAGTGCTGGACGAAGGCCCGCCGCTCGGCGGACCAGCCGTGCTCCATCACCTGGTGCAGCACCGCGTCCCGGGCGGCGGTCCAGCGCGGCAGGTCGGCCGGGCGGCTGAGTGCGGTGGCCATCCGTACGGCGCGGTCGAAGGCGACCCAGCACATCACCCGGCTGTACGTGAAGTCCTGGCGCCCGCCACGGGTCTCCCAGATCCCCTCGTCCGGGCGGTCCCAGTGCTCGCACAGCCAGTCCACGGTGGCGGCGAAGCGCAGCCAGCCGTCGTAGCCGGCCAGCTGCGCCAGGTCGCGGGCCTGCGCGAAGGCGAAGACGGCCTCGCCGTAGATGTCGAGCTGGAGCTGGTCGGCGGCGCCGTTGCCGGCCCGGACCGGGGCCGAGCCGCGCCAGCCCTCCAGATGGTCCAGCACCTCCTCGCGCAGGTGGGGGTCGCCGTCCACCCGGTACATGATCTGCAAGGGCTCGCCGCTGACCGTGCCACCGGCCTGGAGCCGGGCGCCCAGCCAGCGGCGGAAGGCGTCCGCCTCCTCGGTGAAGCCGAGGTCGACCATGGCGCGCACCGACAGCGAGGCGTCCCGGACCCAGGTGTAGCGGTAGTCCCAGTTGCGTTCGCCGCCGACCTGCTCCGGCAGGCCCATGGTCGCGGCGGCCACCGGCGCGCCGGACGGGGCGTACGTGAGCAGCTTCAGGGTGATCGCCGAGCGGTTGACCTGCTGCTGCCAGCGACCGCGGTAACGGCAGCGGCTGATCCACCCGTGCCAGAAGGAGCGCACGGAGTCGAAGGCGGCCCGCAGGCTCGCCTCGTCCGCCGGCGGGGGCCGCTCGGCGCCGGGCACGTCCAGGGTGAGGACGGCGGCGGCGCGCTGCCCGGCGGTCAGCTCCACCTCGGCGTGGACGTCCGCACCGCCGCGTCGCAGCGGGACGGCGCCGAGCACCTGGAGGTGCGCGGCGGCCGTGGTGCCGGTGAAGTGCGCGGTGGCGCCGTCGAGGACCAGTTCGTGGGCCTCCCGGCCGTAGTCGAACCGTGGCCGGCACTCCAGCGCGAAGCGGACCGTGCCCCGCACCACCCGCATCACCCGGATCAGGGTGTGCCGGTCGGAGGGGACGGTCGGGTCCTCGGCGAGCGGCATGAAGTCGGCCACCTCGCCGACCCCGTCAGGGGTGAGGAAGCGGGTGAGCAGTACCGCGCTGTCGGCCAGGTACAGCTGACGGGCCGTCGTGCCCGGTGTCTTGACGGTGATCGAGAAGTGGCCGCCGCGCTCGCTGTCCAGGAGCCGGCCGAAGACACTGGGCGAGTCGAACCGGGGCGAGCAGAGCCAGTCCACGACCCCCTCGGCGGAGACCAGCGCGCACGTCTGCAGGTCTCCGATGAGGCCGTGGTCGGCGATCGGCGGGTAGCGGTGCATCGGCGGGGTCCTCGTGGGCTCGGGCGACGGAAGACGGTCCTCACCCCCACCCTCCGACGACACGGTCCTCCGGGCCACCGTGACTCCGCCGAACAGGCACCCCGGTCACGTGCCGGCAGCGCACGCCCGTGACCGAGTCGGCGGCACACGACCGAGGCCGAGCCGGCTGCGGTGCCGACGGGATTCGAACCCGCGGACGGACGGGGGCAGGCCCGCCCCGTCTCCGTCAGTCGCCGTGAACGGGGACTCGCTCACGGCGATCGCGAGGGGCCGCTCTGCCACGGCACCGCAGCCTGCGGGGACGCGCGCCCCCGCTCCCGTCGAGCGCAGGGACGCCGTCGCCTCGGGGTGAACGCTTATCCGGGGGAGGAGCCCCGTCCCCGTCCGCCCGGGACCCTCGGAGTCACAGCTTGCGCTCGGCCGCGGTGATGCCGCGCAGTCCCCACAGCCCGTACGCGGCCAGCAGTGGTTTGAGCAGCGTCCACTCGCCGAGGCGGTAGTCCTCGCCCCGGACGAGTCTCTCGGCGAGATCGGGGCGCTGCCGGCGCAGGTACGCGCGTGCCTTGAGCGCGTGCGCCGGCTGGGACACGATCACGATGCGCTGCGCGTCCGCCAGCAGCGGGATCACATGGGTGATGTTCTCCCATGTGGTCCGGCTCCGGTCCTCGACGAGGACGCGGCCCCCGAAGCGGAGGGCGGACCGCGCGTGCTCGGCCATCAGCCGCGCCTCGGCGATGTCGCTGCCCACCGGTCCTCCGCTGAAGACGACCACGGTGTCGGGCCCGTCATCCGCGCCGACGGAGCGGAGCCCGGCACGGACCCGCCAGCGGTTGACGAGGTTGATCGCATCGGACGGGTTGCGGTAGCCGAGCACGACCACCGCCTTGGAACCGTGCCGGTCGTCATTGACCAGGGTCTTCGACCAGCGCCGGTTCAACCACTCGCCCCAGGCCAGGAGGGCGACACCGGCGGCCGGCCACGTCCACGCGCGCATGCCACGGGATCCTAGGGCCTCGGCGGACACCGGTGAAGACGGTGCTTCCGGCGCGTCACTCCAGGAACGCCGGCGCCAGCGCCGCCGTCATCAGACGCTTCGGGGCGCCCGAGCCGTCGGCCGGGACGCTGTAGAGGTCGGCGCCGTAGTCGCCCGGCAGGGAGTACACGACCGTGCGGCCGTCGAGCCAGACGGCCTGGTCGTCCACGCTGCGGGGCTCGGCGAGCGCGGTCTCCCGCAGGGTGGTCAGGTCCAGGGCGTACTCGTGCCAGGGCGCGTCGGCCGGGGCGCCCGCGACGCGCTTCTTGTAGACGATCCTGGTCTCGTCGGGGGACAGGGAGGGGCACTCGACGTTCTCGTGGAGGGTGGTGACGGTACGGGCCGTCAGGTCGCCGCGCACCAGGTAGGTCCGGCCGGCGGTCGCCATGGTCGCGTAGAAGTGCCGGTCGTCGCGGGAGAAGGTGACGCCCCAGAAGTTGGTGTCGGAGGCGTGGTACTCCTTGCCGTCCTTCACCACCCGGAACTCCTCCAGGGACGTGGTGAGCCGGCCCGTCGCGCTGTCCAGGACGGCGGTACGGGTGGAGAAGCTCGCGCTGGCGTACGAGTCGCCGCCGACGAACACCGTCCACGCCACCAGTCGACCGGACGGCGAGACCCGGGCGCGGGTCGGGATGCCCGGCAGGGGGTAGTGGGCCCGCTCCTTGAGCGCCGAGTCGAGGACGACCGCCCGGTAGGTGTCGTCCACCGCGCCGCGCACGGCCTGGAGGCAGATGCCGGTGCCGCCGGCCGCGTGGAAGCGCAGGCACTTCACCCCGGACGAGGTCCGCGGACCGGCGGGGGAGCCGGCGGGCACGGTGACCAGCTCGTCGCGGTGCGGACCCCAGGCCATGTTGCGGAAGACGATCCGGCGGTCGGCGCCGGCCGCGAGCGAGACCCGTCCGGACCCGATCGCCGGGCCGCCCGCCTGCGGGCGGTCCTTCTCGGCCGCCCGGTCGGCCGCGTGCAGCAGCGACGCGGCGGCCACACCGCCGAGCACGACGAGCGTCGCGAGCAGGACGAGCAGCTTGTTGCGCAGGGTCATACGGGTGTTTCCTCCGAAACCGGGGCGGTGGGCGGGGTCGGGGCCTGCGCGGTGGGCCGCAGGGCGAACGCCGTCGCCGCGCACACCGCGAGCACGGCCGTCGCCGCGCCGACCGCCCAGCGGTCGCCCCACGCGGTCCAGGCCGCGCCGAACGCGATCGAGCAGCCGAAACGGGCGAGCGCCTGCCCCGTCTGGATCAACGCGAGCCCGGACGAACGCAGTTCGGGTGGTACGCAGCCGGCCGCCGCCGCCATCAGGACGCCGTCGGTCGCCGCGTAGAAACCGCCGTGCAGGGCGAGCACCAGATAGGGGAGCGCGGGGCTCTGCCAGCCGCTGAGCAGCGCCCCGTACACGAGCAGCAGGGCGGCGTGACCGCCCAGGAACACCCGCCAGCGGCCGATCCGGTCGGCGAGCCGCCCGAGCGGCACGGCGAGCAGCAGGAAGGCGGCGGCGGTCCCGATCGGCAGGAGTGCGAACCAGCGGTCGGTGACGCCGAGTCGCCGCTGCAGCAGCAGGTAGACGAAGGAGTCGCTGACCGTCGCGAGCCCCAACAGCAGTGCGCACAGCGCGAGTCGGCGCACATCGGGCACCCGGAGCAGGCCGAGCGCGGCCTTGAGCGAGGCGCGCGGCGCGCCCTCCGGCGGCACGGCCGGGGGCTGGGGGCGTGAGGGTACGAAGAGCAGCAGGACGAGCACGCCGACCGCCGCCACGCAGAAGCTGACCGTGAACACGGCGTCGTAACCGTCCGCCGCCTGCCGGAGGATCAGAAAGGCGACCAGGGGGCCGATGAGGGCGCCCGCGGTGTCCATCGCGCGGTGCACGCCGAAGGCCCGGCCGCGCGATTCCTCGGGCGACGCCAGCGAGATCAGCGCGTCGCGCGGCGCGGTCCGCAGGCCCTTGCCGGTGCGGTCGGCGGCCAGCACGGCGCCGATCAGCGGAAGCGAACCCGCCACCAGGAGAAGGGGCTTGCACAGCGCGGAGAGTCCGTAGCCGAGCGCCGCCACCGTCTTGTGCCGGCCGCCGCGGTCGGCGAGATGGCCGCCGACGAGCCGTACGAGCGCGCTGAAACCGTTGTACACGCCGTCGAGCAGGCCGAAGCCGAGCGGCGAGAGGCCGAGCCCGGCGACCAGGTAGAGCGGCAGTACGGCCGTGACCATCTCCGAGGACACGTCCGTGACGAGGCTGACGGTCCCGAGCGCGAGTACGGTCGGGGCGACGGCGGCGCGCCGCCCGGGACCGAGGTCCCGGGCGGCGCCCGTCGCGGCCGTCGCGGGGGTGCTGCGACTGTCCGCTACGTACACGTCAGGGCGTCCAGATGCCGGTGATCGGGGCGGCGTTGGCGGCCTGGCCGGCGTGCGTGGTGCCGTACATGTCCTCGATGGTGCGCAGCAGGTTGTAGTGGTTGTACGTGGTCGCGGACGTCGAGCCCGGCACCACCTGCTGGCCGTAGAGGACGGTCGCGATCTTGTTCCCGGCGAGCCGGTTGTCCTCGTCGAAGGTCACGACGAGCAGGCTGTTGTGGGTCTTCGCCCAGGTCGCGTAGGCGCCCAGGTTGTTCTTCAGCCAGGTGTCACCGGTGCCGACGGAGCAGTCGTGCATGTCGCTGCACAGGTTCGGGACCACGAAGGACACCTGCGGCAGCGTGGTGTAGTCCGTGGGGAACTGCGCCATGGTGTACGCCGACGAGGTCGGGACGTTCGAGAAGCCGAACCACGGGTTGTGCTTGCGGGCGTACTTGCCGCTGCTGCACGTGGTCGAACCCTGGCTGGGCAGGGTCTCGTTGTAGCTCTTCCAGGTCTTGCCCGCGGCGATCAGCTCGGAGGCCAGGTTCGGCGCGGACGAGAAGCCGGGCGTGTAGCAGCTGTCGTCCGTGATGCCCTGGGTGGAGCCCGAGAACATCGCGAAGTAGTTGGGCTGGCTGGGGTGGGTCTCGCCGTACGACTGGGTGAGGTTGGCGCCGCCGGCCTTCAGCGAGTTGATGTACGGGGCGCTGGAGCTGTCGATGATCTGGTTGTAGGCGTGGTTCTCGAAGACGACGACGACCACGTGGTCGGGGGTGGGGACGGTCGCCGCGGCCTGGGCCTGCGAGGTGCCGCCGATGCCGGCCCAGAGGCCGATCGAGGCGGCGGCGAGGCCGAGGGTGGACAGAAGGGCGGTGCGGCGTTTTCTGGGCGCGCCGGACACGGCTACCTCCGGTTGAGGGTGATGACTACGGGAGCGGTGCAACCGGCAGGCTAGGAGTGCGCATGTCAACTTTGAAGGTGTGGTGCGTGAAGACCCGGGAAACGTCTCGTGCCCTGTTGCCCGAGCGCCAGGGGGTGCCGGTTCCGCTGGGGATCGTCGCCGGCGAGCACCACTGTTTCCATAGTGCCCCAGAGCCGACGAAGCAGACACCGGGACGGGTGCGGTCGTCGCCCCGCGTACACCTTGTGGGTGCTTCGCGAGCGACGACAGGGGCGTCCGGTCGACGCCGCGCCGGTCCCCGCGGGCTCAGGAGGCCGTCGTTACCGCTGGGTCTCGTCCTTGGCCTGCTGGGCGATCCGCTCCAGCACGGCCTTCGGGTCGGCGGCGGGTGCGACGGCCTTCCCGATGTTCCGCTTGATGGTGTCGCTGACCTGGAGCCAGGACGGCTCGTCGACCGGGTAGAGCTGCGCGCTGCGCAGCGCCGTCAGGAACTGCTCGGCGCTGCGGTCCTTCTCCTCGTACTGGGACGCCTCGGAGGCGGTCACCGTCGACGGCAGCAGGTGGTAGCGCCCCGCGAACGCGTTGAGGTTCTTGTCCTCGTAGACGAAGTCCAGGAAGGAGCTGACCAGATCGCGGTTGCCGTCGTGCTTGAACGCCATCATCCAGTCGGCGACGCCCGCCGTCGGCGGGGTCTGCCCGTCACCCAGCGTGTCCGACACCGGCATGCGCAGCGTGCCGACCTTCATGCCCTTCGCCCGCGCCTCGTGGAGGAGCGAGGGATAGCCGTTGACCATGCCGACGTCGCCGCGCAGGAAGGCGGCGAAGGCGTCCTCCCGGTTGAGCCGGGCGGGCGGGACGGGTCCGGTCAGGCCCGGCACGACCAGGTTGTCCTTGAGCCAGGTGAACGTCTCCGTGTTCTGCTCGGACGCGATGTTGTACCCGCCGCTGTCGTCGGTGTACCCGCCGCCGTTGCTCAGTTCCCAGATCAGGGCCTCGGCGTGCGCCTCCTCGGGCCCGAGCGGCAGGGCGTACGGGTAGGGCACGCCCTCCTTCTTCAGCGCCTCGGCCGCGGCCTTCAGCTCCGACCAGGTCTTCGGCGGCTTCGCCCCGGCCTTCTCGAACAGCTCCTCGTTGTAGAAGAGCAGCCGGCTGCTGGCCACGAAGGGCAGGCCGTACAGGGTGCCGTCGACCGAGCCCGCCGCCGCCAGCGGCCGCAGGAAGTTCGCCTCCGCCCTGACCGACATCACCTCGTCGGCGGAGTACAGGCGGCCCTGCGCGGCGAAGTCGGAGTACGCGCCCATCAGGGCCACGTCAGGGGCGTCGTCCTCCTCGACCATGCGGGTGACCTCGCGGTCGATGTCGGCCCACGGGTAGAGCGTCACCTCGATCTTCTTGCCGGGATGGGCGGCGGTGAAGGCGGCGGTCAGCTCGTCCCAGTACGCCTTGGAGCCGGTGGCCGGGCCGGTGCCGTACTCGGGGGCCACCAGGCGCAGCGTCGTCGCGTCGCTCCCGGACGAGCCGCAGGCGGTGACGAGGGAGCCCAGCAGTCCGAATGCGGCCACGGAGACGGTCATGCCGAAGGGTCTTGGTCGCATGGGTTGTTCCTCTTGCTTTTGCTTTTCTGGACAGTGCGGCCGAAATCATCTCCCGGTTCGGGGCATATGGCGCCCCCTGTAGAACAGTTGTGGGTGTAAATCCAATGCGGGAGATTCCGCATCGTGTCTTCCGATATACCGGTGTTCATTTCATCGCGCGTAGAACTCTCCACGGTGTCCCAAGCGACTCCGTCGAGGCGCATTGACGACCCGTCCGCCGCGACCGCCGCCACAGAGGCGTAATTCGGCCAACATCGTGACGATTTCCACTCTCCGGACAACCCGGTATCCGCTCCTTTCCTCTCACCCCACGGGCACGGCGCCCGTCTCATACCGCTCGGGCCGGACGGCGGTTCCGTCCCGTCGGGCCGCGGCCCGCTCATTTCTCACAGCATCCGGAGGACGAGGGAACGATGACCACTACGCGCACCATCCGGCTACGGCGTCCGCTGCTCGCCGGGACCACGGCCGTCGCCGCCATGGCCGTGACCGTCGGATTCATGGCCGCCACTCCGGAGCAGGCGAAGGCCGCGACGGGGCCCAAACTGAGCCTCGTCGCGGCGACCGGCTCCGTCACGCTCACCTCCTGGAAGGAGGACCCGGGCGTCTACCTGGACCTGGGCACCTACCTCACCGCGGAGGGGACACCGCTGGAGCTCAAGGCGACCCGGAAGTCCTACAAGGACCCGGTGACCCTCACCCAGACCGTGTTCGAGGGCGGCAGGACCAAGGCGAAGACACTTCCCCGGGGCACCGTGAAGGACTTCTCCGGACTGCCCGGCTTCGCCGAGATCACCGTCACCGACGGCACGGGCAAGGTGGTCGTCAGCCGGGCGGAGAACTTCTGCCCGAACAACGCCAGCGGACGGGTCCGCCCCGACGCGCCCTCCACCTCGAAGTATCCGGAGAGCTGTCCCACCAACCCCTTCACCCTCGGTTCCGTGTGGGGCGTCGAGAAGGGGTGGGCCTCCAACACCTACGGCGGTTCCTACACCCAGCCGGTGAAGCTCGCCGCAGGCACGTACACGGCCAAGGTGAGGGTCGCCAAGAAGTACCGGGACCTCTTCGGGATCGCCGACAGGCCCGCGACGGTGAAGGTCACCGTCCAGGAGCGCAGCTGGCAGGAGGGCACGGGCGCCACCCCCGCCCGGTCGGTCGCCGCGGGGGAGCACGCCGGGCACGCCGCTGGTGGGGAGCACGCCGCCCACCAGGCCCCGGCGGGCCACGCCGGACACGGGACGGGGCACGCCGCCGTGCCCCCCTCCCAGGCCGGTGCGCCCGAGACGAGCGGCGCGGGCCCCTCGTACAACGTCGGCCACGGACCGCTGAAGGCCGCGCCCCCGGCCCTGCCCTGGGCGCTGAAGAGGCAGCAGGCCGCGCGCGCCGACCTGCGGGCCGGTGACACCGAGGGGCAGACGGACGGCTCGCGCCAGGCGCCCGCCCTCGCCCCGCGGGCCCAGCGGCCCACCGGGACCCCCTCCGTCCCGAACGTCCCCAAGCCCGACCTGCGGTCGCTGCCGGCCTACGGCATCACCATCAGCGACGGCGGTCAGGACATCCCCGGCAAGGACTACCTGGCCTTCAGCGCCAACGTGTGGAACGCGGGCCCGGCCCAGCTCGTGGTCGACGGCTTCCGCTCGCCCGGCAAGGCCAAGATGGACGCGTACCAGTACTTCTACGACGCCCGGGGCAAGCAGGTCGGCTACACCCCGACCGGCACCATGGAGTGGGACCCGCGCCCCGGCCACGTGCACTGGCACTTCACCGACTTCGCCAGCTACCGGCTGCTGAAGGCCGACAAGAAGGAAGCCGTCCGCAGCGGCAAGGAAGCCTTCTGCCTGGCCAACACCGACGCCGTCGACTACACGGTGAAGAACGCCAACTGGCACCCGTACAACACCGACCTCGCCACCGCCTGCGGCCAGGAGAACTCCATCTCCGTCCGCGAGGTCCTGGACGTCGGCTCCGGCGACACCTACACCCAGGACCTGCCGGGACAGTCCTTCGACATCACCGACGTGCCCAACGGCACCTACTACATCCAGGTGCTCGCCAACCCCGCCAAGCGCCTCAAGGAGACCAACCTCGACAACAACAGCGCCCTGCGCAAGGTCGTCCTCGGCGGCACTCCCGGCCGACGGACCGTCACCGTCCCCGCGCACGACCTCGTGAACGCGAACTGACCACCCGCCCCGCACCGCGCGTGCGACTCCGTGCGTGACCGGGTCGGCCCCGGTCGCGCACGGCCTCCTCGCAGGACCGTGTTGTCAGCGCGACCGTCTACCTTCGGCTCATGACACAGGTGGATGTTGTTGCGTTCGGTCGTGCGTGGGATCGTTTCGAGTCGTGGCTCAGGTCGAACTCTCCCGCCGACCAGGCAGTCCTGCGAAGGCCGGCGGAGCGCGAGCGGCTCATCGCGCTGGAAGCACGGCTCGGCTTCGCCCTGCACCCGGAACTCAGAGCACTGCTCGAACAGCACGACGGAGTCGCCGAACCCGCCGCTGTCCCCGGTCCCCGCGGACTTCCGCCCGCCGGTGCGTTTCTCCCGTCCGGACACCGGCTCAGCGGTGTGGACGACATCGTGACGATGTACGACGTACTCGTGGGCGTCGGCGAGGACAACATCGAAGCCGACCTGTGGGAGGAGGACGCGCTGGCCGTGAACCTGGACCGCTGCGTGCCTTTCGCCCTCCCCAATGACGGCGGTGTCGCCTTCGTCGATCACCGCCCTGGCCCCTCGTACGGCCATGTGTACGAGATGGGCATCGGATCAGGAGACCTGGACGGGACGCTCTGGGCGACCAGCCTGACGGAACTGTTCCGATCCCTGGCCGAGGCCTTGGAGACCGACGGCCCCTTTCTGCACTACTGGCCCGTCCCCTACGGGGACGAATCGGGCCACCACTTCCTCGAATGGCAGATCCGAACCTGAGCGCGGCCGCAGGAGGCCCCGGCCCCGGAGCCGCACGAAGCGTTCCGGGGCCGATCGAGTGAACGTGAAAGGCAGTCCTGGCCGGCCGACCGGACCCCCGGTCCGCTCCAGCGCCTGCCGGTGGCGGGGTCAGGCGAGGCCGTCCCAGCCCCAGCGCGGGGTGGGGCCGGGCTCGCCGAGGTCCGTCCCCGGGGCCGAGGCCGAGACGTCCTTGGCGATCCGCGTCCCCCAGTCGAAGTACTCCATCACCCGGCGGCGCAGCAGGGCGTCGTCCGGCAGCTCCTTCTCCACGGCCGCCGCCATCAACTCCATCCAGCGCAGCCGCTGTTCCTCCGTGATGCCGAGACCGAGATGGGCACGGAGCAGGGCCTGATGCCCGCCGTGCTCCGCCGTGAACCCGGCCGGCCCCGAGAAGACCTCGGCCAGCCACACGGCCACGTGCTCCACATGGGTGGGGGTGAAGTCGGCGAAGACGGGCGCGAGGAGGGGGTCGGCGAGAACCCCCTCGTAGAACGTCTCGGAGAGCCGGCGCAGCGCGTCGGCGCCGCCCACGGCCTCGTACAGGGTGTTCGTGTGCTCGGCGCTCATGGAAGACCTCCGTGATCCGGGATGTGTCCTGCCAGCTTTCACGCAACACGGCCCGGATCCAAGGATGTTCGCTCAGGAGGTCGGCGGATTCCCCCGCCTGCTTGAACCCGTACGGAGGGGAGGGCAGGTTGGGGCCATGACATGGACAGCACCGTCGGTCGCGCGCACCCAGCGGCTGGGCGACCTGGGAACCGTGGCCGAGCGTCAGATGCTGGAAGGCTGGCTGCGCCGGCACCGGGAGACGCTGCTCGCCAAGTGCGCCGGGCTCACGTCGGTCCAGCTGGCCCGGACGGCGGTGGAGCCCTCGGGACTCAGCCTCCTCGGGCTGGTGCGGCACATGGCGGAGGTGGAGCGGTGGTGGTTCCGGCGGAGCTTCGCGGGCGAGGACGTCGGCGACGTCTTCACCGGCCCGTCGGACGGCGACGAAGGGCTCGCCGGGGTCGACGCGGCGGACGCGGAGCGGGACTTCGGACGGTTCCGCGCCGAGATCGCGGCCTGCGACGCGGCGGCGGCCGGACACGACCTCGACGAGACCTTCGTCTCCCGCGGTGGAGTTCCGCTCAGCCTGCGCTGGGTCTACATGCTGATGATCCAGGAGTACGCCCGCCACAACGGCCACGCCGACTTCCTGCGGGAGCGGACCGACGGGGTGACGGGGGACTGAGCGGCCACCCCGCCCGGCGGATCCCGTGCGACCGGGCCTGCACCGGGACCAGTGGTGGTCCGTCCGCCGGGCCATCGGCCGGAGGCCTACCCCGAGGCCGTCACCTGGCGAACGTGAACCTCTGGACGGACTTGAGGTCGGTGTCCCAGAAGGTGACCCCCGGGGTGGGCCCGATGTTGAGGAAGGGGACGTCGCCGGGCAGCGGGACGTCGACGGGCGAGCCGATCTCGTCGGCCGAGTCGCGGCCCTGGAAGCCCAGGGTCAGGGTCTTCACCGCGCGGGTCTCCTCGCCGGCGACGAAGAGCCGCATCCCCGCGTACGCCTTCTGGCCCGGGGCGAGAGTGGCGACGGCGTTCGCGTTGGACTCGAGCGGGCCGACCTCGTCGTAGGAGCCCTCGTCGAAGCGGATGAGCGCGTACTTGTAGAGGGTGCAGGTCCTGTCGCCGATGTTGGTGGCCGTGAGGGTGAGGTGCCGGAGCTCGTCGTGCGGTTCGGCCCTCGACGTGACCGAGATGTTCTCGTCGGTGCACGCCGTGGTCCTGGCCCTGCTCCCGGAACCACCGCTGCCGGAGCCGCTGCCCCCGGAACCACCGCTCCCGGAGCCCCCGCTCCCGGAACCGGCACTCGTGGCGGGCGGTTCACCGGCCGGAGTCCGAGCGGTCTCGGTCGAACCACCCCCGTCACCCCCGTCGACGGGGGTGGCAGAACTCGACGCGCTCGGACTGCCGGCCCCGCTCGGACCGTCCGACACGCTCGTGGAGGACGGCGCAGGAGCGCCCGCCCCCTGGGACGTGTCGCTCTCCTGACAGCCCGTCGACGACAGGAGCGCCGCGACGGCGACGCCTCCCAGGACGTAGGTCTTCCAGGTGTTGCGGGCGGTGCGCATGGTGTTCCCCCGTGGATTTCTCGTGGTGCCGGAGCCGACATCGCGGGCCTGCGAGTCGACCCGGCCTGCGAGTCGACCCGGCTCGGCGCCGACACGAGCGACTGCTCGTCCGCGCTCCGCCGACTCGATGGCCGTGACGGTACGCGGCAGCCGTCCTCCCCGGCGTCAACCTGCCGGTGGACCCCGGGTAAACCCTGGCGGTAGGCCCGGCGCGGCAGGGAGAGCAGGGCCGCAGGGCCGTCGCCTCCACCTCCCGCGGTACCGCGTACGGTTGACGCCGGTGGGACGGTCCGTCGATAGGCTGCGCCGATGCAGCGTCCGCGGGTGCCGATACCCAGATCCCCCCTGTTCGTCGACACCGGCATCGCGTCGGCCGTCCTGGGCTGCGCGCTCCTGCTCGGCCGCCAGGACACCGGCGAGGGGTATCCGCCGCTGGACGCACCCGGCTTCCTGCTGACGCTCGCCATCCACCTGCTGCTGTGCGGGCGGCGCCGACACCCGAGCGCGGTGACGGTCGGCATCCTCACCCTCTGGACGGTGTACATCGCCCTCGGCCACTGGCCGGTCGTGAACAGCCTCGCCGCGCAACTGGCCCTCTACACCGTCGCGTCCACCCGCCCGCTGCGCACGGCCGTCACCGCCGGCGCGGCGCTCGGCGTCATCTGGCTGTACGGGGGGTTCGCGGCCCCCCACGGCTCGGTGGCGGCCGCCG
This sequence comes from Streptomyces sp. NPDC004284, assembly GCF_042874035.1. Lineage (NCBI taxonomy): Bacteria > Bacillati > Actinomycetota > Actinomycetes > Kitasatosporales > Streptomycetaceae > Streptomyces > Streptomyces sp. NPDC004284. Next base: position 153,993 of record NZ_JBIAMJ010000013.1, read on the forward strand.
CGGGACTGGGCTTCGTCGTCCCGGCGGTGCTGGTGAGATTCGGCCAGTCCGCGCGCGAGTCCGAACGGCGCGGCCGGCGGCTGGCCGAACTCGCCGCCCAGCTCCAGGAGGAACGCGACGCCAAGGCGCTCCGGGCCGTGGCCGAGGAACAGGCGCGGATCGCCCGCGAACTGCACGACGTGATCGCCCACCACATATCGGTGATCTCCGTGCAGTCGGGCCTGGCCGACTACGTCTTCGACACCGATCCCGGCACCGCCCGCAGAGCACTCGGCACCATCGCCGACACGTCGAGCGAGGCGCTGGAGGAGATGCGGCGGATGCTGACCCTCCTCCGCGCGGGGGACAACGCCCCCGAGTCGTACGCCCCCATGCCCACGCTGGGCGGCCTCGCGGACATGGCAGCCCGGATGCGCGCCGGCGGAGTGCCCGTCGAACTGATCGTGGAGGGACAGTCCCGAACGCTGCCGCCCGGAGTGGAACTGTGCGCGTACCGGGTGGTGCAGGAGGCCCTCACCAACGTACTGAAACACGCGCGGCCGGCCACCGCCGTGGTGAAGGTGCGCTATCAGCCGCACCGCCTCCTGGTGAGCGTCACGGACGACGGGCCGGGTGTCGATCCGGTCAGAGTCGACGCCAGGGATGGCCATGGCTTGATCGGGATGCAGGAACGCGCCAAGCTCTACGGTGGTGCCGTGACGACAGGCCCAGGTCCCGAAGGGGGCTTTCGCGTACGGCTGACACTGCCGACCTCCACCGCCACGGCAGGAGAGACGCCGGCCGACAGCTGAAGGGGGAGCGGCCGGCCATGACGACCCGGGTACTCGTGGTCGACGACCAGTACCTCATCCGCGCCGGAATCGTGGGGCTGCTGCAGGCGACCGACGGCATGACCGTCGTCGGAGAGGCCGGCGACGGCGAGGAGGCCGTCGCCCAGGCGGCCCGACTGCGGCCCGACGTGATCCTGATGGACATCCGCATGCCCCGGATGAACGGCATCGACGCGGCCCGGCGGATCCTCGCCGACGACACCGAAGAGGCCGGCCCGCCGCCGCGGATCCTGATGCTCACCACCTTCGACCTCGACGAGTACGTCTACCGGGCACTGCGCGCGGGCGCCAGCGGCTTCCTCCTCAAGGACACCGGCCCGAAGCGACTGCTCGCCGCGGTGGCGGCGGTCGCGGGAGGCGACGCGCTCTTCGCGCCGAGCGTGACGCGGAGACTGGTGGAGGCCTTCACCCGCACGTCGGCACCCGGTGAACCCGTCCCCGTCGGCCGGCGGCCGGAGATCGACCAGCTCACGGCCCGCGAGACGGAGGTGCTGCGCCTGGCCGGCACCGGCAGGTCCAACGCGGAGATCGCGGAGCGTCTGTTCATCTCCGAGGCGACCGTCAAGACGCACCTCAACCGCACCATGGCGAAACTGGACCTGACCAGCAGGGCCCAGGCCGTGGTGCTGGCCTACGAGACGGGACTGGTGGCACCGGGAGGCGGCGGCCCCCACGCGCCGTGACCGGTGGCCGGAAGCGGAGCCCTGGCCGGAGGGCCGACCAGGGCCCTCGTCCAGAGGCCGGAGCGGGGCCCTGGTCCAGAAGTGGTCCGGAGGCGGTCCGGGGCGTGCCCGGCCGTGCCGTCGCTCAGGGCCCGTCGACGAGGTGCTGGATGCCGGGGGCGTAGAGGTCCGCGAGTCGTTCGACGGTGGCGTGGGCGGTGGCGCCGTCGGGACGGTGGAGGCTCAGGGTGGCGCCCAGACCGAGGAGCTGACCGGCGATCAGCTCGGCGCGCAGCCGGGCTTCGGGGCCGGTGAGGATGCCGGTGAGACGGTCGGTGATCTGCTCGCGGAAGCGGGCGCGCAGCAGGGTGCGCTCGTCCTCGATGCCGAGGGAGAACACCACGCGCAGGAGCGGGTCGCCGCGGAGCCGGTCGCGGAGGTCGACCATGGTCAGGACGAGGTGCCGGCCGAGGCCGGGCAGCGGAGCGGTGAAGAGTTCGGCGGCGGCCGGACGGAAGTCGACGACCGTGTTGAACAGGGCTTCCTTGGTGCCGAAGCGTTTGACGATCAAGGAGGGGCTCACCCCGGCCGCCGCGGCGATGCCGCGCATGGTGACCTCGGCGTACGGCTTGAGCGTGAACGCCCGCCGCGCGGCGCGGATGATGGCGTCGCGCCCGGTCTCCGGGCCCTCCTCCCCTCCGCGCGTGGCCGGGGAGGTGGGTTCGTCGGCGGTTCTCATGCGTTTCCTCGGGCGGCACTGAGGGGCGGTGACACCGTGACGGTACCGCCCGGCCGGTCGCCGTCGCGCGCGGTGCCCCGGCCCGGCCGGTCGGAGGGCAGGAGAAGGGTGACGACGAGGGCGGCCAGGGCCGCTCCGGCGGCGATCAGGAAGATCAGCAGGTACGCGTGGAGCGTCGGCGCGCCGTGGCCGCCCACCACGAAGGTCACACGGGCGAGGACGGTGGCGACCACGGCGCTGCAGCAGGCCTGGCCCACGGAGCGCATCAGGGTGTTGAGGCCGTTGGCCGACGCGGTCTCGCTCACCGGCACGGCCCGCATGACGAGGGCGGGCAACGCGGAGTACGCGATGGCGGTGCCGCAGGCGACCACGGTGGCACCGGCGACGATCAGCCAGAGACTGTGGCTGGTGAAGAAGCGCACCACATAGCCCAGGGCCATGACCACGGCTCCACCGGCGAGCGCGGTACGGGGCCCGTACGTGGCGGAGATCCGCGCCGAGAGGGGCGACAGGGCCACCATCGCGAGTCCGCCGGGCAGCAGACACAGCCCGCTGACGACGATGGAGGCGCCGAGGCCGTAACCGGTGCTCGTGGGCTCCTGTACGAGCTGGGCGGTGACCAGGGAGTTCGCGTAGAACGAGAAGCCGATGAGCAGGGCCGCGACATTGGTCAGCAGCACGGCGGGCCGGGCGGACACCCGCAGGTCCATGATCGGGGACGGGGTGCGCAGCTCGTACCAGCCCCAGAGCAGCCCCACGGCCACCGAGGTGCCGAGCACGCCGAGCGTCAGCGCGGAGGTCCAGCCCCAGTCGGAGCCCTGGGTGATCGCCAGGAGCACACCGACCAGCAGGACGGCCAGCCCCAGCGTGCCCGGCACGTCGAAGCGTCCCGGGGAACGCACCCCCGACTCCGGCACGATCGCCAGCACGAGCAGGAGGTCGAGCAGACCGAGCGCGGCGGACGCCCAGAACATGGTGTGCCAGTCGAAGTTCTCCGTGACGACGGCGGCCAGGGGCACTCCGATCGCCGCGCCGATGCCGAGGGAGGAGCTCATGAGCGCGATCGACGGCAGTACGCGCTCGGCGGGGAGCTCGTCGCGGATGATGCTGATGCCGAGCGGGATCACGGCGAGCGCCGCGCCCTGGAAGGCCCGACCGGTGATCAGTACGCCGATGTCGGAGCTGACCGCGCACAGTACGGAACCGAGGGTGAGCACCCCGAGCGACGCGAGGAGGACCCGCCGCTTGCCGTACATGTCGCCGACCCGGCCGAGCACCGGAGTGAACACCGCTCCGGTGAGCAGGGTGACGGTCACGAGCCAGCCCGCGGCGCCCGCGCTCGCCCCGGTCAGCTCGGGCACGTGGGGCAGCAGCGGCACGACGAGGGTCTGCATGACGGCGACGACCATGCCGCAGAAGGCGAGGACGGGGACGACGAGCCGCGAGCGGGCGGCTCCGGACGCCGAGCCGGATATGGGCGCGGGAGCGGATTCGGGTTCGGATTCGGCGGAGGGCATCGTGCTCCAGAGGCGGTGCGGGAGGCGGAGGGGAGGGGGAGGGGTGCACATGTGTTCACCCCCAGGGTAAACAAGTGTGCACCCCCAGCCAAGGCCGGGGTCCCCGGTACCCCGACTCGCCGCGTACGGATCAGGCCATCCCCGGTGGAAGACCCGGCGGGCGCGGACGGTGGCGCCGTAGCCTGGGCGCCTTTGCGAAGGTCCGCTTCCGGCGGAACGCCATGTTCGTACGAGAGGACCCAGGTGACCTCGATACGCAGCGCACTCGCCCTCCCCCTCGCCGCCGCCTGTCTGGCCCTGGCGACCCCGCCCGCCCCGGCCGCCGGGACGACCGCGGTCTCCGCGGAAGAGGCCCGGCTCGACCGGGCCGCGCCCCAGGAGATCCTGAGGCTCAGCGGATTCGCCTCCCTGGCACCGGAGTTCGCCGACGCGCTCGCCGACGCGGACTCCTTCGCCGCGGCCGGGCGGACGGTCGCCCGCTACGGGGCGGGGCTCTGGCGGCGGGCGGTGGACCGGGCGCAGGGCAGGGGAGAGGCGGGCGGCGTCCTGTCGCGGGACGACGACCGGCCGCTGTACTGGTCGCGACTCGCGCTCACCCGTGAACTCCGTTCCTGGCGGCCCGGATTCACGATCACCGAGGAGGCCCGGGCCCGGCTGCTCGACCGCCTCGAACGCTCCTCGCGCGGCCAGGACTCCATCCGCTACCCGGCCGGGAAGGGCGTGAAGCGGATCCTGCTGACCGGCTTCGACCCGTTCACGCTCGACCGGGACACCCGGATCAGCAACCCCTCCGGGGCCACGGCGCTCGCCCTGGACGGCACCTGGCTGCGTACCTCCGACGGCTCGCTCGCCCGGGTCGAGACGGCCGTCTTCCCCGTCCGCTGGCAGGACTTCGCCGATGGCACGGTCGAGCGGACCCTGCGCCCGCACCTGCCGGAGGTGGACCTGTTCACCACGGTGAGCCAGGGCCGGCCCGGCCGGTTCGACATCGAGCGGACCAACGGGGCCTGGCGCGGCGGGTTCCCCGACAACGAGAACCTCTCGCGTACGGAGACCGTGCCCGTCGCCGATCCGGCCGCGCAGCCCCAGTGGACGTCGACGACCCTTCCGTACAAGGCGATCACGGCCGCGTCCACCGGCCGCTTCCCCGTCTACGACAACACCTCCGTGACCGAACTGCCGGCCGGGGCCGGCACCCCCGTGGTCCGCCCCGGCGGGCCGACGCCCGGCTCCACGGCCCGCGCGGGCGGCGGCGGGAACTACCTGTCCAACGAGATCGCCTACCGGGCCACCCTGCTGCGCGACCGCCTCGGCCTGACGCGGCTGCCCGGCGGCCATGTCCACACGCCGGTCCTCGAGTTCGGCCCCGGAAACACCGACCCGGCGACGGGCACGGTCACGGACGCGGAGTTCGTACGCAACCGGCTCGACATCATCGCCCAGGTGCGGGCGATCCTCGCCGTGGCCGCAGGCTCCCGGTAATTCTTCGCGCGCCGTGCCGGACGTGGAGCGGGTGACTCTCCGCGTGGTCCGACGTGGGCGGGCCGGTCCCAGCCCTGGAACGGCCACGGCTCCCGCTCGCCGAGGGAGGCGTCCGGGGACGACCGCTGCTGGGCCGCGGACGCCGTGGTCGGCTGAGCCGCCGGGGCTCCGTTTCTCCGACGCCGCCGTGGAGGACGACACCGTCTGCGCGACCCTGCTGGAGGACACCGCGGCGTGCGCCACCACGGCCGGGCTGATGCACCACGGTCCGCGGTCGGACCGGGCCGGCCGTGCCCGGACGTCGGGCGTGTCCGGTACGACGTGGGCGGCGGGGGCGACCGCGCCGCCGGTGGCGGCGGTCAGGCGACGAGGCCGAGCCGCGGACCGCCCCGGTCGTGCAGTCGTCTGAAGAAGGCCAGCACGCCCGCGGAGCCGCCGGCCCAGGTGGCACTCGACCGGGCGAGACCGGTGTCCGGGAACACGGGCCGGGACCAGGTGCCGCCGCTGCGGCTGAGGATGAGCAGGGCGACGGTCTCGGCCGCGTCCCGGAACTCCTCGGACGCGGACGCCTCCGCGACGTCCACCATCAGGTCGCCCACTCCGGCCAGTCCGCAGCACTGCGTGACCAGCGGCATCCGCGGTGCCAGTGCGGCGCAGGCGCGCGCGGCCCGCTGGGCGAGGTCGAGGTAACCGGGCTCCTCCAGGCGTTCGGCGGCCCGGACGAGTACGGTCCCGATGCCGGCCAGGCCCCGGCACCACGAGCCGTAGCGGCGTGTCGCCCCCGGCTCGGCGGCCGCTGCGATGATGTCCGGTGTCACGGCGGCCAGGCGCGCGGCGGCCTTCTCGGAGCGGCTGATCGCGTCGGGGTCCCCGGTCGCGTCGCCGTACTCGAGCAGGAAGCAGGTGATGCCCGCCTCGCCGTGCGCGATGCCCTCGCGGAGTGCGGCGCTGCCGGCCGTGTCCGGGCCGGTCGGGGTCAGTCGGGCGGTGCCCGACGCCAGCATCCGGTCGCAGTCGGCGGCGATGGCGAGGTGCCGGTCCGCGGCGTGTCGGTGACCGGACCGGAGGGCGTGTCGGGCGAGCAGCAGCCGGCCGAGGCCGATTCCGGCGACGCCCGCGATCAGGTCTGCCTCCGGAGGTCCGCCGTCCGGTGCGCGCTCCGGCAGGACGGGGTGATCCGACCCCACCTCCAGCCCCGCCTCCGCGAGGAAGAGCTCGACGCCGGTGCGCCCCGTGTAGAAGCCGGGTGACAGGTTCCTGGACTGTTCCGCCGTCCACCGCGCCAACTCGTCGACGGCAGAACGCACATGGGGCCGGTGCGCATGCTGGAGGAGTTCCAGTCCGAGTCCCGAACTGCCGCCGTAGACGTCGATCGAGGTCGGGACGTTCAGCTGTGCGGCCTGCACCGGGTCCACGATCGCGTGCGCTTCGCCGACGCAGAACGAGGTCGTGTGCTCGATGATCTCGTCCAGCAGGTCGCTGTCGATCCGGGGGCGCGCGGGCCGGGGCGCGGCGACGGCCGTGCCGGTGCGCAGGCGGTCGGCGGCGGTGGTCCGTACGGCCGGGTCGAAGCTCAGGAGGCCGGTGATCGACGACCGGATCTCCCGGTGGGCGCGCCCGGGCAGCGCCGATGCCAGGCAGGCCAGGGTCCGGTCCCGGTTGACCCCGTGGTCGGTGTCGACGATTACCGGATCCATGCCGGTGGCGGCGAAGAAGAGGGTCGCGCCGAGGGCGTAGTAGTCGTCGGCGGGGGCGGCCGGTCCGGTCGCGCGCAGAACCGGCTCGCTGTATCCGGGGGTCGCCCCACCCGGGCCGGCGCCGTCGCACTCGCTGATCCCGAAGTCGATCACGTGGCAGTGGCCGGGGCCCGAGTCGTCGAGCACGACGTTGTCGGGCTTGAGATCGCGGACCACCACGTTCCGGCCGTGGATCGCGTCCAGGACGCGCAGGAGCCGGGAGGCGAGGACGGACAGGGCGCGCGCCGGCCGGGTGTCGTCGTCCCGGTAGGGGCCGTTCCGCAGCACCTCCCTGCGCAGGTCCCGGTCGCCGCAGCTGCTCATCACCAGGTACTCGTCCGACCGGTGAGCGAAGTAGTCCAGTGCGCGGGGCACACCCGTGACGCCGTCGAGCGCGGTGAGGACCGTGCGCTCGTTGCGCAGCCGGTGGCGGGCGTCCGTACCGAATTCGTCCTCGCCCACGAAGGCCCTCGCCTGTTTGACCACCACCGGCAGCCCGAGAGTGCGGTCGACCGCGCGGTAGACGTTGCCCCCGGGCGCACGCGCGATGCCGGCGGTGACCGTGTAGCGTCCGCCGCCGAAGCCGGCCGCGGACGGCTCGTCACCGTGTCCGGAGTCGCGTGCGAAGGGGTCCTCGGCCCAGGGCGGGCACTTGTAGCGGCCGACGGCCAGGCCGTCGAAGATCCGGCCGTCCGGCCCGGTCATGATGGATTCGAGCCGCCCGCTCCGGCCGGTCCGGTAGTCGCCCGTGAAGGGGCCGTAGCGGTAGTAGACCGGGGCCCTCCGGTCGACCCGCCGATCGCTGACGATCCGAGGGCCCTCCCGGTCCCGCAGTACGGCGGCGAGTTCCCGGCCGAGCTCGACCACGGCGTCGGCCAGGGGGTAGACGGTGACCGCCTTGCCGACGGCTCCGGCGCTCACCACCCCGGAGTTGAGGCGGCGCAGCGTCTCCGGGTCACGGGCGAACTTCGCGTGGCAGACGTGCCGCGCCAGGACCGGCAGGACGAGCCGGGTCACGGCGTCGAGCTCTCCGGGGCGCGCCGAGACGTGCAGTTTCCAGCCGTGTTCCATCGCCGGCATCCGCGGATCGTTCAGGTACGACCATGTGTCATCGGACCAACCGCTGCGGCCGGCGATGGAAACGGCCACCGCTACGAGTTCAGGTCACAGGCGAAGCGGGTGGTGGCGGTCACCCAGGGGTCGGCGAGACACGCGGTGTACTCGCGGTCGCTGCGGTCGTCGTCCTCGAACGCGATCGCCTCGTCGTCGATCTCCAGCGGACCCGCGTCGCGGATTCCGTCGACTTCCAGAAGTTCGGGCACGGCTACGGGCATGTGACGCCTCCAGGGTTGTCGTGCGCTGAGGAGCAGGCAATGGCCGAAGCGGGCCGGTGGACCCGCCGGGCCAGGGACTCGCTGAACAAAAGTAGGGAGGGGTGGACCCGCTGACAAGGGGGCGGGCGGGACTGCTCTAGAGAACTCCCACCCCGGCACCGACCCCGGCGGCACGCCGCTGCCGGAAGCGGTCGTGGACGGTCGACCAGGCGCCGGACTCGGTCGGCGGCTCGCCACCGCCCGGCCGTCCCGAACCGCCAGATGGCGTCCTCGGACTGTTGTCGCAGCCGCTCGGGTACGAGCCGTACGCGCCGATCGGCAGGTGTGGATCGATGAATTCCCGCTCCGCGTCGGTCATTTGTCGTCGCGTCACGTCAGACGGTGTGGCGGGACGAGCCGTGCCATGAAGGCGCGCCCCGTGGATTGATCACGGCTCGATGCGCGCCCTAGGGTTCACGCGATCAACTTCCTTCGAGAAAAGGGAACTTCATGTCGATTCCGCGCAGGTCCTTACTCGCCGGCTCGACGGCAGGCGTGGCTGCCGCCGCCGTCGGGGGTGCGGGAAGCGCCGAAGCAGCCGACGGGTCGGCGGCCGTGGCGTCGCCGTTGCTGCAGCGCACGCCCAGTCGTCTCGGGGTGCCGGGCGTGGCCGGGCTGCACCTGCAGTTCGGCGCCGATCCCGCCACCGAGATGACCGTCTCCTGGATCAGCCCCCAGTCCGTCCGGCGTCCGCGGATACACCTGGGGTCGCCGGACGGTGGCACCGGGCGGGTGGTCGACGCCGAGACCCGTACCTACCGTGACGGGCTCTCTCAGCGAGAGGTGTACGTCCATCACGCCCGCATCACAGGACTGCGGCCGGACACCACCTACCTGTACTCGGCCGGCCACGACGGCACCGCGCAGGAGACCGGGTCCTTCACCACGGCACCGCGCGGTCGTGCCGCTTTCACCTTCACCAGCTTCGGCGACCAGGGCACGCCCAACCTGCGCCGGTCCCTCAAGTGGCCCACGGAGGACACGCCGCCGCCCCTCGGTCCTTTCCCGCTCTACACCAGCACCCAGGGCGGCACCGAGGCGTCCGCCGACATCGTGGCCGCGGTGGAACGGGTCGGTCCGCTGTTCAACCTGATCAACGGCGACCTCTGCTACGCGGGCGTGGCCGGTGCCATCGGCGAGGACCGTGTCGCGACCTGGGCCGACTGGTTCATCAGCAACAGCCGCTCGGCGCGGCTGCGCCCCTGGATGCCCTGTGTGGGCAACGGCGAGACCGAGAAGGGCAACGGACCCCTGGGCGTCACGGGTTACCAGACCTACTTCGCGCTGCCGGACGCGACGACGGCCACCGATGCCGAGACCCGTGGTCTGTGGTACGCCTTCACCGTCGGCGCGGTCCGTTTCATCAGCCTGGCCAACGACGACGTGGCGATCGTGGACAGCGGCGACATCTATCTGCGCGGTTACTCCGGCGGTGCGCAACGTCGCTGGCTGGAAAGGGAGTTGCAGGCGGCGCGAGCAAGTACCGCTGTCGACTGGATCGTCGTCTTCATGCATCATCCGATGATCTCCAGCCACCGCAGCGGCGGGGCCGACCTCGGAGTCCGCCAGGAGTGGGGCCCGCTCTTCGACGCGTACGGCGTCGACCTGGTGCTCTGCGGCCACGAGCACTACTACGAGCGCTCGCTGCCGCTCCGCGGCACCCTGCCGAACGAGGTCCGCACCCCCATCCCGGTCTCCACCGGCACCGATGTCGCCGACACCGCGAAGGGCACCGTGCACATGGTCATCGGCGGGGGCGGCAACTTCGCCACCACCCAGGACGACCTGTTCGAGGAACCCAAGGGTCGCGTCGTCGTCGACGTGGGCAAGGTGCCCGAGGGCCGCCACCGCAAGGCGGTCTACACCACCGAGGACGCCCCCTGGCGTGCCGTCCAGGACCGCGTCCACTCCCATGGCTTCGCCGCCTTCGACGTCGACCCGGGCACCCGCGGCACCGGACGCACCCGGATGCACGTCACGTACTACACCTTCGACGGCCCCTACGGAGAGCTGACCCCGGTCGACACCTTCACTCTGGAACGCCCCGGCGCGGACGCCCGGGACTGACGCCGGCCGGGGCGCGAGCCGTTGCCCGTGGCGCCCGTCGTGCGCGGACGGGCACCGCCCCGTACGCGCCGTCACCACGGGCGGAATGGCCGAATGGGCTGGGGCCGCGCCCCTTGACGGACGCCGTCGCAGTCCCCCTCGCGCCCCGCGGCGGTGCCGCTCCGACCCGGACGCACCGGGGGCCGACATCGCCCGCGACCACGGCCGACGTCCGCGGCGCGCCGACCGGCGGCCATCGTTCCGGCCGCGCGCCGGCGGCCCCCGGACCGGGCCGGACGCGCCCGGAATCCCGCTCGACGATTGGCCGGTTCTGGCAGATCCCGGACGGACCACCTCCGGTGGATTCTGTAGCTCCGTGCACTTCCGGCGAATCGTAGGAGGTACCGCATGTCCATCATGTCCACCACCCGCGCGGACGAGATCGTCACCGCCTGGCTCCAGGGCGCCGAGACGGCCTTCGGCGCCGACAACCCGGCCGGTCCGCTCTACGTGGGCGGTGCGGCCGGAGAGGCCGCGCTGACCGACGGCACCGAGGCGCTGCTCACCGGGTGCAGCAGCTGTACGGGCTCGCTGCACAGCTACTGCTGCTGACGAACCGCCGTACGGCACCGGACGCACCACCCGGGGAGCCCTCAAGGGGCTCCCCGGCCCGGCGAGGCCCGGCGAGGCCCGGCGAGGCCCGGCCATGTGCAGGCCCGGCCCCCGTGTGCGGAAACCCGACCCAGACGTCAGGAGAGGACTCAGCATGGTGGAACCGGTGGCAGCGGCCCGCGCGGCCGACGGACCGCCGCCCGAGGGATGGTTCGCGGGCCCCGTGGACGCCTTCGCGGCCCCGCTGTTCGCGGAGCTGGACGACCGGATCCCAGGGACGGCCGGGCTGGCCTCCGACGAGCGGGAAGTCCTGCGCGAGGCGACGCGCGAGGCTCTCCGCCGCACCCTCCAGCTCAGGCTCAACCGGGTGCTCCTGCTGGAGCTGCGGGCTGCCGCCCTCGCCGGCGACCTGCCCGGCACGGACCCGTCCGCGCGGTGGGACGCCTTCCTCCGGCAGGCCTCCGGGCCCGACTTCTCCGAGACCCTGCACCGGCGCTACCCGGCGCTGCGCCGACGGGCCTTCGCCTCCGGACGTCTGCTGACCGAGGGCGCCCTGGAGCTGGGTGCGCGGCTCGCCGCGGACCGGCGGGCCGTCGCCGGTCTGCTCGGGGGCGATCCCGGACCGCTGCGCGCCCTGGAGCTCGCCCGAGGGGACACCCACCACGGTGGCCGGGCGGTGGCGATGCTGGTCTTCGAGACCGCCCGCGTCATGTACAAGCCGCGACCGGTGGAGGTGGACGCCGCGCTGCGCTCCTTCGTCGCCGCCGTCCCCGGCGCCGAGGACCTGGGCGTACCGAGGGTGGTGGTACGGGACGGCTACGGCTGGGCCGAGCACCTCGATCACCGCTACTGCCGAGGCGAGGCGGAACTCGCCCGCTTCTACCGCGCCCTGGGCGGCTGGCTGGCGGTGATGCGGCTCCTCGGCGGGACCGACCTGCACGCCGAGAACCTGGTGGCCCACGGCCCGGTGCCCGCCGTCGTCGACGCCGAGGCCCTGTTCACCCCCGATGTCGAGGTTCCGCCGAGCGGGCGCGGCGACGCCGTGGACCGGGCGGCCCGGACGATCCGCAACACCGTGCTGCGCACCGGTATCCTCCCGCTGCGCACCGACGGCTACGCCCTCGCCGGCGTGGACCTCTCGGCCGCCGGTGGTCTGCCCGGTCAGCAGCCGCAGATCCGCGTCCCGGTCATCACGGACGGAGGACGGGACACCGCCCGCATGGAGATCGCCGCGGTGGACCTGCCGCCGGCCCGCAACCACCCCAGCCCCGAGCCGGTGCTGATCCGCCACTGGGACCAGGTGCTGACCGGCTTCGACGGGCTCACCGCGGCCCTGGCGGAGCTCGACGCGGAGGGTGGACTCGACGCGCTGTTGCGGGTGTTCGACGGCTGCCGGGTCCGCAGGATCCGGCGGCCCACGCAGACGTACACGGACATCGGCCGGATGCTCTGGCACCCGGCTTCGCTGCACGACCCCGACGCCGCCCTGGCCCGGGCCAGGGACATCCTCCACCGCAACGCCCTCGCCGCCCCGGGCGCGCCCCGCGAACCGGCCGTGATCGACCAGGAGGTGGCGGACCTCCTGGTCGGAGACATCCCCGCGTTCGGCGAGCGGGTGGACGGACAGCGCCTTGACGCCTTCCTCGCCGGGTGGCGGCGGGCGGACCTCACCCGTGAGCGCGACACCATCCGCAGCGCCCTGGTCGGCGCCTACCTGAACGAACGCAGGCTTCCCGACCGGGTACGGACGCCCGCCCGCGCGCCGCACGCCGAGGACCTGGACCGGCGGCGCCGCACGCTGGCGGCCGAGGCCGTGCGGACGGTCTGCGAGGCGGCCGTGCGCGGCGCCGACGCCACCGCGACCTGGATCAGTCCCGTGCTCACGGACTACGGCTGGGCCGTCCGCCCGCTGGGCGCGGACCTCTACACCGGGCAGGGCGGCGTCGCCCTCGCCCTCGCGGAGTACCGGCGGGAGCAGCGGGCCGGCCGAGCCGATCCGGTGGCCGGGGTCGAGTCCGTGCTGGCCGGCACCCTGGAGGTGTTGTCCGCCACCGAGGACACCACGCCGACCCGTCAGCTCGGCGGGTTCACCGGCATCGCCTCGCAGGTGTGGACCTGGGCCGCCCTGCACCGCCTCCTCGGCGCGCCCGGGCTGCTCGACCGCGCCCGCGCCAGGGCCGCGCTGCTGACCCCGGAGGCCATCGCCGAGGACCGCGCCCTCGACGTGCTCAGCGGCGCGGCCGGCGTGGTCGTCCCCCTGCTCGACCTCGCCGAACTCACCGGCGAGGAGCGGTGGTCGGAAGCCGCCGCGGAGGCCGGCCGGCATCTGGAGCGGACCGCGGTCGTCGACGACCGCGGAGCGCGGTGGTCCACGGTGATGTTCCCCGAGGGCATCGGCGGATTCGCCCATGGCGCCACCGGCGCCGGGTGGGCGCTCACCAGGCTCGCCCTCTCGTCCGCCGGGAGCCCGGTCGATCGGCGCCGGTGGTACGAACTCGGCACGCTGGCACACGACTTCGAGGAGTCGCTGTACGCGCCGGAGGCTGGCGCCTGGGTCGACGCGCGGATCGGAGGGGACGTCGACCATCCCACCGCGTGGTGCCACGGCAGCACGGGCATCGGCCTGGCCGCCCTCGACCTCCACCGGCGCACGGGCGATCCCCGCCACCTGGACACCGCGCTCCGCTCGGGGCCGGCCGGCCTGCGCGAGGGGTTCGGCTGGAGCCACACCCTCTGTCACGGCGACCTCGGACTCTGGGAGCTCCTGCACCACCTGCGCGGCCTGAAGGGGTACGAGGGCCCGTCCGCCGCACGGGCCGACGCAGAGTTGATCACCGGCATCGAGCAGCGCGGTCCGGTCGGTGGCCTCGCCAAGGAGGCGTTCGCACCGGGTCTGCTCCCCGGGCTGTCCGGGGTGGTGCACCACCTGCTCCGGATGCACCCCGACGCACGCCTGAGCTCGCCTCTCCTCCTGGCCCACCCGGAGGGGCCGGACACCACCTGACGCGATCTCCCGCCTCGGATGTCGAACGGCGGCGGACTCCGCGAGCGGGTGGGAGTGCCCCGCTCGCGGACCGGCCGCCGTCGACAGAGCCGTGGTCGGTCGGCGGCCTCGCCGTACCATCGGCACCATCGGCATGGAATCCTCCCGCCGCCGGCGCGGGAGGCCGAGCTCCGTACCCTGTCCGACACTCCTGCTGCTCCACCGAGGGAGGGGACCATGAAAGGGAGACGCTCGGTGGGACCGCGGCCCGTGGAGACGGGGCCGGTGGGGATGGGGCCGTGGCGGTTCGTGCTGTGGTTCGGCACGGTCAGCCTGCTCGCCGACGTCGTGTACGAGGGGGCCCGCTCGGTCACCGGGCCGCTGCTGGCGTCGCTGGGGGCCTCGGCGCTGGTCGTCGGCGTGGTCACGGGCGCCGGTGAGGCGGCGGCGCTCGGGCTGCGGCTGGTGTCGGGCCCGCTGGCGGACCGCACCCGCCGTTTCTGGGGCCTGACCATCGCCGGATACGCACTGACCGTCGCCTCCGTGCCGCTGCTGGGTGCGGCCGGGGCGCTGTGGGTGGCGTGTGCCCTCGTGATCGCCGAGAGGGTCGGCAAGGCCGTCCGCTCCCCGGCGAAGGACACCCTCCTGTCCCACGCCGCGGCGGCGACGGGACGGGGGCGGGGCTTCGCCGTGCACGAGGCGATGGACCAGGTCGGCGCACTGATCGGTCCCCTGCTCGTGGCCGGGGTGCTGGCGCTGACCGGCGGCGATTACGGTCCGGCGCTCGGCGTGCTCGCCCTGCCCGGCCTCGCGGTGCTGGGACTCCTGTACCGGCTGCGGGCCCGGGTGCCGGAGCCGGAAGCCTACGAGCGCGAGGCGGCCGCCACGGCCGTACCGGCGTCGGACCATCAGGCGGGGGACCGGCGTCTGCCGAGGGAGTTCTGGACGTACGCCGCGTTCACGGCCACCACCACGGCCGGGCTCGCCACCTTCGGCATCCTCTCCTTCCACCTGGTTCAACGGCACCTGCTGTCCGCCGCGTGGGTGCCGGTGCTGTACGCGGCGGCGATGGTCGTGGACGCCCTGGCGGCGCTGGCCACCGGATGGCTGTACGACCGCCACGGCCCCCGCGTCCTGATCGCCCTGCCGGTGCTCACGGCGGGTGTGGGGATGCTGGCGTTCACCGACACGCTGGGGATCGCGGTCGCCGGATCGCTGGTGTGGGGTGCGGCCATGGGCATCCAGGAGTCCACCCTGCGCGCCACGGTCGCGGACCTGGTGCCCAGCGGCCGGCGGGCGACCGCGTACGGCCTGTTCGCCGGCGTGGTCGGCGCCGCGAGCCTGGCCGGCGGCGTGCTGATCGGCGGCCTGTACGGCTACTCGATCCCCCTGCTGATCACCGTGGTCGTGGCCGTCCAGGTGCTCGCCGTGGTGTTGCTGATCGTCACCCGCGCCCCGCGGCGTTGATCACGCCGATGCCGCGGGGCCCGTACGCCGCGAGCCCGGCAGCCGTGCTCGTCCGTCCGGCACACGCCATCGCCCGGGCGGCCCCATCCGTGTCCCCCGTCGCGCTGACCCTGCGGCGCGCCACCGTGGCGGCGGCGGGCGGTAGCGGCCCTAGTGAGGGGGACAGGCAATCCCCGATCTGCCGGAGAACCCCATGCACCAGCGTCGCCTCGCGGCCGTCTCGCTCGCCGCCGTCACCCTGTGCACCGCGGTGTGCGGTGGCTGCTCCAGCAGCACGAAGAGCACCGGCCAGGCAAGCTCGTCCCCCGCGACCACGCAGTCCGCGACGACGTCCGTGAGCGCGTCGCCCAGCGCCTCCACCGCGGCGGGCGGAGGGGCGAGCGTCGCCGTGGCGTCCGTCGGCAAGTTCGGCGACATCCTGGTGGACTCCCAGGGTAAGACCCTCTACCTCTTCGAGAAGGACACCTCGACCACCTCCACCTGCTACGACGCCTGCGCCACGGCCTGGCCGCCCGCCCTCACCACGGGCGCACCCACCGCCGTCAACGGCGCCGACCAGGCCAAGCTGTCCACCACCGCGCGCACCGACGGCAAGACCCAGATCGTCTACAACGGCCACCCGCTGTACTACTTCGAGGGCGACCAGGCCAAGGGGGACACCAACGGCGAGGAATCCAGCGCCTTCGGCGCCAAGTGGTACGTGGTCAACCCGGCCGGCAACAAGGTCGAGGGCGACTGATCCGGTGACCGGCGACGAACGCCCGGTGCGAGGAGGGGCGCGGCGCGGGCGGGCGGTACGGGTCGTGCTCTGGGCGCTTCTGCCGGTCGCGACGGTGGTCGGCGTGTACTGGTTCGGACGCGCGCACACTCCGGCCTACACCGCCAGCCTCTTCGGCGCCCGCTTCGGCGACGCCCAGCAGCTGAAGGCCGAGCTCGGTACCGCCCTCCTCGGCCTCGCGCTGGTCCAGCTGCTGCTCGCGCTCTGGCTGTACGGCCGGCTGCCCGGCCTGGGGACGGCGCCACGGCCGGTCGGGCGGATCCACCGACTCGTCGGCCTCGCGGCCTTCCTGCTCTCCCTGCCGATCGCCCGGCACTGCCTGGTCGCCTACGGGGTGGAGCTGACCGACGCCCGCACCGCCCTGCACTCGCTGAGCGGCTGCTTCCTCTACGGCGCCTTCGTCGCCAAGGTGATCGTCGTCCGGCACCGCCGGCTGCCGGGCTGGGTCCTGCCCGTGGCCGGCGGCGCCCTGGTCCTGACGATCGCACTGCTCTGGTACTCGGCGGCCTTCTGGTACCTCAACACCTTCAACGCGCCGGGCCTCTAGCCGGCCGGGCGTCCGGATCCCGGCCGGACGCCCGGGCGGACGCCTCCTCGCGCGCCGCCAGCGGGAAGGCCTTCGTTCCGCCGGGCGTCATCCAGCCGAAGAACGCGCTGAGACGGGTCATCCGGTCGAGATCGGTGACCAGCGCGATGCGCTTCCAGGTCCGCAGACGCTCGACGCCGACCTTGAGGTCCTGCCGCACGGCGCCACTCGTCATGCCGCCGAAGTCGCGGACGACGAGCAGGAACCGCATGTCGCTGCCCTGCGCCGCGTCCATGACCGAGACGGTGGGGGAGGGCGCCGATGCCGGGTGCAGCGGCCCCCGTCGCGCCCCGCGGGCGTCCATCACCGTGCTCGAGGAGGCGACACGCGCCCACATCCGCATCCGCCCCACGGTCCGGATCGGTCGGCGTACCGCCCGGCGGGCGTTGGCCGCGGCCCCTGCGGCCGGAGCCGTGCCGACCGGTTCGGCGGCGGCATCCATGCCGACCAGGACCTCGCCTTTCGGTCCGACAGCCGCCACGGCTGATCGCATTCGGACGACGTCGCGGTCGCGCTGACGGCCGAACAGGCCGTGGGGTGCCCGCACGAGTCGCTGCTGCGCGACCTGGTGTACCGGCAGCTCGGCCTTCGCGAGACCAGCCTGCCGCAGGGCCACCGGCTGCCCGCCCGTACCCGCACGGCTACGCCGCCGCCCCGGGCGAGCCGTCGGAGGAGGTCGGCGAGGAGACCGGCTTCCACGGCCGCGCCCCGACAGGGGCCATAGCCGGGAAGCCTCGACGACGGTGCAGGGCGCGATTACGGCTGAAAGCAGCGTGGGTTGGGGTGAACCAGGAGATACGCGCTGGTAACTTACGTGAGTTGATCAAGGTCGAGGTCCCCTCCGCGGAGCCCTCGGCCCGAGCCACCCCCCCCCAGAAAAGCAAGGAACCGCATTGGCCCGCACCATCCGTACGACGGCCCTTCCGCTCGCCCTCTCCACCCTCCTGCTGTCCGCCGCCCCGGCGTTCGCCGACGCTCCGACCCCGCACCTGGACGCGGTGGAGCAGTCCCTGCGCCAGGTCTCTCCCGGCCTGGAGGGCTCCGTGTGGGAGCGCACGTCGGGGAACCGGCTGGGTGCCTCCGCCCCCGGCGCCTCCGACTGGCTGCTCCAGACCCCCGGCTGCTGGGGCGATCCCGCCTGCGCCGACCGCGCCGGCTCCCGACGCCTGCTGGAGAAGGTGCGCGAGGACATCGCGAACGCCCGGCAGAGCGTGGACATATCCACGCTGGCCCCGTTCCCCAACGGCGGCTTCCAGGACGCGATCGTGGCCGGCCTGAAGGAGGCGACGGAGAAGGGCAACCGCCTCCAGGTCCGCATCCTC
Organism: Streptomyces sp. NPDC004284; assembly: GCF_042874035.1. Lineage (NCBI taxonomy): Bacteria > Bacillati > Actinomycetota > Actinomycetes > Kitasatosporales > Streptomycetaceae > Streptomyces > Streptomyces sp. NPDC004284. Next base: position 172,126 of record NZ_JBIAMJ010000013.1, read on the forward strand.
GTCGGCGCCGCGCCGGTCTACCACGCCAACGTCATCCCGTTTTCCTACCGCGACGAGCTGGTGAACAAGCTCGGCTCGGCGGCCGCGAGCGTCACCCTCAACGTGGCCTCGATGACGACGTCGAAGACCGCCTTCTCCTGGAACCACTCCAAGTTGGTGGTGGTGGACGGGAACTCGGTGATCACCGGCGGCATCAACAGCTGGAAGGACGACTACCTCGACACCACCCACCCGGTGAACGACGTCGACCTCGCGCTGTCCGGCCCGGCGGCGGGCTCCGCCGGACGCTACCTCGACACGCTGTGGGACTGGACCTGTCGCAACAAGAGCAACTGGGCCAGCGTCTGGTTCGCCTCCTCCAACGGCGCGGGCTGCCTGCCCACGCTGCCCCGGCCCGCCGCCCCGCCCGCCGACGGTGACATCCCCGCCCTCGCGGTCGGCGGCCTCGGCGTCGGGATCCGGCAGAGCGACCCGTCCTCCTCGTTCCAGCCCGTCCTGCCGACGGCCACCGACACCACCTGTGGATTCGGTGTGCGCGACCACACCAACTCCGACCGCGACTACGACACGGTCAACCCGGAGGAGAGCGCCCTGCGGGCACTGGTCGCGAGCGCGACCGAGCACGTCGAGATCTCGCAGCAGGACCTGAACGCGACCTGCCCGCCGCTGCCCCGCTACGACATCCGGCTCTACGACACCCTCGCCGCGAAACTCGCCGCCGGCGTGAAGGTGCGCATCGTCGTCAGCGACCCGGCCAACCGGGGCACCATCGGCAGCGGCGGCTACTCGCAGATCAAGTCGCTGTCCGAGGTGAGCGACGCCCTGCGCGGCCGCCTCACGGCCCTGACCGGTGACGCGCCCAAGGCAAGGGCCGCGATGTGCCAGAACCTGCAGCTCGCGACCTTCCGCGCCTCGGACAAGCCGACGTGGGCGGACGGCAAGCCGTACGCCCAGCACCACAAGCTGGTCTCGGTGGACGACTCGGCCTTCTACATCGGCTCGAAGAACCTGTACCCCTCCTGGCTCCAGGACTTCGGCTACGTGATCGAAAGCCCCGCCGCCGCGCGCCAGCTGGCCGACGGGCTGCTCGCGCCGCAGTGGAAGTACTCGCAGGCGACGGCGACGTACGACTACGCGCGCGGCGTCTGCCAGGGCTGACGCCCGCCCGACCGGGCACCCCGGGTCAGCATGTCCGCTGACCCGAGGTGCCGGTCGGCGATGCGCACGGAGGCCGGTCGGACCGGGGCGCGGAGGCGATCAGGCCGACGTCGGAGGCCGCGTGGGCGTCGAGGCCGACGGGGCTCTACGGGCGTTCGAAGAACTGGAGGACGCCGCCGACGGAGAAGCACAGGGCGCCGGTGAGGGTGCCCCAGTTGGCGATGTCGATGTTGACCGGGCTGCCGGTGACCGGCCGGGTGTACGCGGCGAGGGCCGAGACCATGAACAGGACGGACCCGAGCTGGTTCACCGCGACGATCCACCAGCCGAGGCTGCGCGGGAGCAGGCGGGGCCGGCCGTGGCAGACCTCGACCAGGGCGAGGTGTCCGGAGATCAGGAACAGCACGCAGCCCACCAGGTCGGGTACCCAGATCAGCCGGTTGATCTGGTGGACGTCCAGTCCCTGGAGGAAGGAGTTCACCAGGTTGACCCCGAACACCAGGGTGCCGGTGAACAGGAGGAAGGCGCTCAGCCAGTCCACCCGCGTCGGCTCGTAGCTCCACCACCGCCAGCGGTGGGTGACCAGTGCCTGGCCGCCGACCGTGTGGCGGGGCGCGTTGATCACCTGCAGGAGCGAGGCATAGCCGCCGGTGTTGAAGAACAGGCCGCCGGCGAAGTAGATCGAGGCGATCTCGGTGGCGTCACCGGAGCCGAACTGGGCGACGCCGGCACCGGCCGCGAAGAGGGCACCGCCGATGACGAAGGCCGTCGCGGCTACGGCGTTGAGCCTGCGCAGGCGGCGGACCGCCACCTCGTCGGCACGCGCATGGCGGCGGGCCTCCGAGCCCGGCTCCCGGACGGCGAGAACTCCGCGGCGCCGAGCGAGTCGCGACTCCCAGACCGCCTCCCCGCCACCGGGCAGACGCCAGGTGACCCGGGTGGTGAACGGTCCCGCACCTTCGGCGTGTTGCTCGGCATGTCTCACGCCCCGAGGTTAGATCGCCGATCAGACCTCCTCCCGGTGCAACGCCGACCCGCTCCACACGGAGAACCGGGACCACGTCACCAGGAGCACGCCCCGTCCGTCTGAGTCGAAGACCGGCGCGCTTCCGGGCTCCGGTACCGCTCCTCCCGCTCGCCCGGTCGCTCTGCGGACTCCGCTTCGTAGTGCCGCGGTGCCATCGCGTCGGTCGTCGAGCGGGCCGACCCCCTCGGCCGCGCCCACCGCCCGTGCCCTCCCGTGCCCGGCGACGGTGGTGCGGTCGGTCGGGAGCGGTGGCGTAGCGGGTGAGGGACACGGCGACGACCGCGGGAGCGAGGTCCGGCTGGCGCAACCGTCACCCGGTGCCACGATGGAGAGGATGGGTTGCCGGATGTTTCAGGGAGGCGATCATGAGCCGGGAGTACCACTTCCATTGCGAGCACGCCGGCTGCTCGGTCACCGTGGACCTGCGGATGGGGTGGACGCGGGAACTGGAGCTCCTCGTGGACGGGAAGCAGGTCGCCGCCGCCCGCGCCCATGGCCACCATGCGCAGACGACGGTGATGACCACGATCCTGCCCACCAGCCCCCCTCGCGGCATCGAGGTCGAGGTGACGCTCCCCGGCGTTCGCGGCGGTGATCCGGAAAGCACCCTGCTCGCGGGTGGCGAACGCAGGCCCATACCCGCCCGGGAGGTGCCCCGACGGGCGCGGCCCTCGGAGGCCGACTGGTACTCCTGACCGCGCCGGGGCGCCTGGCACGGCGCGTGCTCGGCCAGGCCGAAGCCGCCGTCCGGGGGCGGACGGGTCGGCGTGCGGGTCCTGGACGGGCGGGGCCTGTTCTCCGGCGAACACTCGGCGGAACCAGTTCCGCCCCACGAGCCCCCGCGGCCCGGCGAGCGCGCCTGGACCTCGTCCCTGTGCCGCGATGCCGATCGGAGATTCCTACCGGCATCGCGCCCCTCGTGCCGGTGAAACGGAACGGACGGCCCTCCGTCGGCCCCTCACCCGAGGCGGCGACCCCATCGCCGGACCGCTGTTCCAGGCCTCGGAACCCCGGCGAGCGCTCCGGGGGCCGCCTCGCTTCCGGCGGCCGCCGCGTGCAACGCCCGCAAGGCGATCAGGAGCACACCGATGTCGTCGAGGTAGACCGGGTCGGGGAGCAGGTCGATCGGTGAGATGGTATAGACCACCGCTGCCCAGAAGAGGGCCTTGGACCGCAGCGGGAGACCGGCGTCGAGCAGTAGTCTCCGGGCCCGGAAGACGCGGATCAGCAGCACGGCCGCGAATCCCGCCACGACGAGCACGAGAGTCACGGCCGCGATGAGCCAGAGGGAGCTGTCCATGCTGTTCTCCTGCCCGGTATCGGTCCAGGCCGCGCCGGTCGTCCGCGGCCTTTACGAGACTACGACGCCGGGCCCGCTGCTCGGCTCGTCGGCCGTTCCCGCGTCGGCGCCTCCAGCGGCCTCCAGCCGCACGGCGCCCCGCCGGGGGACTGGCGCGGTCACTGCTCGTCGGCGGGCGGCGGCTCAGCGGTACCGGGGCTGGGCTCGTCGGGCGGGGGCGCCCACTGCGCTCCGGTGCGCAGGCGGAAGGCGGCGACCGCGGCCTCCACGGTCGGGAAGAAGTGCCGGGGGTCGATGGTGCGGGTGAGCTCGTACCGTTCGATCTTGCGACGCACGGGGTCCTTGAGCTCGGCGAACACGAGGTGCACGCCGTCCGCGTTGAGCGTCTCGTCGAGCTCTTCGAGGACGTCGGCGGCGGTGGTGTCCACGTCGGTCATGGGCTCCGCCGCGATCACGATCCAGCTCGGCCGCGGGTCCGCCTCGGCCAGGCGCCTGATGTCGTCGCGGAAGGCCTTGGCGTTGGCGAAGAGGAGCGGTGCGTCGAACCGGTAGACGACCAGGCCCGGCAGCTGCCGGGCCCGCGGGTACGAGCGGATGTCGTGGTAGCCCTCCAGTCCCTCCACCAGCCCCAGCACGGTGTGGTACGGCCACCAGACGCGGCGGAAGACGTTCAGCACGGACAGGGCGACGGCGATGCCGATCCCGGGCAGCACACCGAGCAGGGCCACACCGAGGAACGCCGCGCAGCACAGCAGGAAGTCCGTCCGGCGCTGCCGCCAGAGCCGTACGGCCCCCGGGATGTCGGCCAGGGACAGCGAGGCGGTGATGACGATGGCGGCAAGGGCCGGTTGGGGGAGATTGCGGAACAGGCCCGGAGCCAGCACGAGCATGAGGACGATGAGTACCGCTCCGACGACCCCGGTGAGCTGGCTCTTGGCCCCCGCGCGCTCCGCGACCGCCGTACGGGAACCGCTCGTGCTGACCGGGAAGCCCTGGAAGAGACCGGCCGCCAGGTTGGCCGCACCGATGGCCGCCATCTCCTGGTTGCCGCGGACCTCCTGTCCCGTTCGAGCCGCGAAGGCCGACGCGTTGGAGATCGTGTCCGCCAGGGACACCAGGGCGATGCCCAGCGCACCGCCGAGCAGCGGCGACAGGTCGGCGAGCCGTACGTCGGGGATCGTGAACGGAGGAAAGCCCTCGGGCAGTTCTCCGACCAGGCCGACGCCGTGCCCGCCCAGGTCGAAGACCGTGGCCGCGGCGATCGCCAGGACCACCATCACGAGCACGGCGGGGACCTTCGGCAGCAGGCGTTGCAGGACCAGGATCAAGACGATCCCGCCGCAGCCGACCGCTGCGGCGGCCGGCACCGCCGCCCCGTCGGCGAGGCCCCGCACGAAGCCGACGCACTCGCCGATCAGGTCGTCCGCCTCGACCTTGAAGCCGAGCAGCTTGGGCAGCTGACCGATCAGAATGGTCAGGGCCAGACCGTTCATGTAGCCGATCATCGTCGGTTTGGAGATCAGGTCGGCGATGAAGCCCAGCTTCGCCACCGAGGCCAGGATCATCACGGCCGCCACCATGAGCGCGAGGACCGACGCCAGGGCGACAGCCCGGCCGGGGTCCCCGTCGGCCGCCACCAGGGGCAGCACGGTGGCCGCGATCATCGGCCCCAGCGAGGAATCGGGGCCCAGCACCAGGATCCGGGACGGCCCGCACACCGCGTAACCGAGCAGGCAGAGAATCGTCGTGTACAGGCCGGTGATGGGCGGCAGCCCCGCCAGCTCGGCGTACGCCATTCCCTGCGGCACCAGCAGCGTGGTCAGGACGACTCCCGCCACCAGGTCCTTGACCAGCCACTCGCGTCGGTACGACGACACGGCACGCACCCCGGGAACAGCACGCAACCGACGGAGAGGCCTGCGGCTCTTGTGGTGGATGGTCACAGACCGTCCTTCCGATCAGTGCCCCCTTTCCCGGTCCTGTCCGGCCGGGACCACGGGGAGCCGGAGTGCGCGCACGGCAGAGGCCCGCATGTGAACGGTGAGGCCCGTGCGAGGGCGGTGAACCGTTGAGACCACACCTGTCTCTCGTCCGGCGCGCCGGGAGCGCGAGGGCCACCGGCAGCGCCCGGCCGAACTGCCGCGCATCGGAATCCGTCGTCCCGAGGAAGCGGCGGAAGCCGTCCCTCTGGATCGTCACCGGCACCCGCGAGCACCAGCCGGGCCGGCGCCACCCGGTTCATCCGCCCGCTGCCGACGGTGGACATGGCCGGCACCGTGTCCGTCCCGCTGCGGCCCGCGGCCCGCCGATTCCCGCCGTGGCCGGTACGGGCCGAGTGAGCACCGACTCGCGCGGCTGTGGCCCGCGCGGCATCGACGGTCGAACGCAAGATTGATCGAGGAACCGGCGCCAGGCCGGAGCTCGCTGCCGCCCGGGCAGCGCGTTCGGGTCGTGCGCGGGGCTCTCCATGGGCCATGCCGCGGAGAGCCCGACCGCCGGATCGACGCCGAACGCGGCTGTGACCTCCTCGGGGGCACGCGCGTACCCCGGGCCTTCCGGATTCCGGGGCTGTCCACCTGCGGAGACCGACCGCACCGTCATCGCTCTGCCTCCGATCCGTGGCCGCGGAGCGGCGGACAGGCCGCCCGCCGCTCCGGCAGGCCGGCCCTGTCCGCGCTTTCCGTCCGGCCGCGCGGTCTCAGTCCCTTTCCGGTCCGGGGTGAGCACCGAGCGTCTCGGGGCTCGCCCGGCCGTCGACGGCCTGACGGAGAGCCGCGCGGCAGGCGGCTTGGAGCGCCCTCCGCGACCTGCGCTCGACCAGGATCGGGACGTAGGCCCTGACCCTGGCCTGGCGGAACGACTCGTACGCCGTCCTGACGGTCTCCTCCACATCGACCGAGTCCAGCCAGGGGTAGGCGGCCCCCAATCGGGCCACCGTGTCCTGGAGGGAAGCGAGTTCGTCCTGCGAGCCGTGTGACAGGAGGTTCGACGGACCTGCCGGGCCGGCGCGCTCGACCGGCCCGGAGTACCCGGTCGATTTTTCGACGGGAAGGTTCGCGTCGGCTTGAGAGGGTTGCTCGTCGACCGTGACGGGGGGCACTGATCCCATGTTCCACGACCTCCTGCACCGCAGAACCGCACATCTCGCCATCGCCACGAGAAGGTCAGCCACGCTCATTGTCTGCTCGCCCGGGCAAGATCGCCCTCCGAGGCCGGGCCGGGGAAGCGAGGGAAAGGGATGCCGCTTCCCGGGAGTCCACACGATGCCTCGGAGGTTCCCGCCTTCCACGGGCCTGCGGTGGCCTCCCGGGTCGGCCCGGCGTCAGCCTTCTGCGTCGATCTCGGCGACGGCGATGGCGACGCCGAGCGCAGCGGTGATGTTGCCGGCTGCCGTCATGACCCGGGCGGTTCCCACGATGGGGGCGATGGCGACCAGAACGTCCTGCAACTGCTCGGTGGTGAGGCCGGCCTTGAGGGCGGGATCGATGTGGGCGAGGTAGGAGACCGGAGGAGCGTCGGAGGCGGCGAGCGCTGCGATACGGGTGAGCAGGAGCATGTCCGGCGCCAGTCCACACCGCTCGAGCGAGTCGTCCGTCATGGCGAGGATGGTGTCCAGAACAGGGGTGTCAGATGCAGCGGACATCTCGAATGCCCTCCTGGAAGGCCCGATCGGGGGAGTGAGATGGAAGGGGATGCCTGCAGACCACCGGCACGCCCTGCCCTCACTCTAGAACCCCTCCTGAACCTGCGCACGGGATGTGTTCCGCGCTGACCACGGTCGGCGGTGAGCAGGGCTGGAAGGCCGGCGACAGAGCCGAGGACGTGCACCGGCGCCCTGGCTCGTCCGGTGCGACCAGCAGACGCCCCCTGTTGACCTGCGGAAACCGTAGTCGGGGCGGACCGTTGCCCCGGGGCGTGAGCTGCGACGTCGCCGACACGTTCTCGGACACCGCCCCTGCCCAGGCACCCCCTCACCCGCCTCTCCACCGACTCGGCGTGGGCGTCGTACCCGCCCGTGGTGGAGAGCGCCCGCCAATCGGTCGGACGCACGCCTCGAACGGGTGAGGTGCGGGCTCCGTCACGCCGCTGCCCGGCTCGTGCTGCCTGATGATCGCAGGCGGTTGGCGGACCGCGGTTTCCGGCGCCGCACCGACCACGACCCGGAAAGGCCGTCCATGCGCATCCTGCTCGTCGCCAGCAGCTTCAACAGCCTCACCCAGCGCGTCCTGGTGGAGCTGCGCGACCGCGGGCACACCGTTCCCGTCGAGGTCACCCCCGACGGGGCGGCCGTGCGCGAGGCCGTGGCGCGCCACGCGCCCGATCTGGTCGTGGCCCCCATGCTGAAGGCCGTCGTGCCCCGCGACGTGTGGACGGCGCACCTCTGCCTGATCGTGCACCCGGGGCCCGTGGGCGATCGGGGCCCGTCCTCGCTGGACCACGCGATCCTCGACGGGGTCGAGGAATGGGGCGTGACGGTCCTCCAGGCCGACGACGAGATGGACGCGGGCGACGTCTGGGCGTCCGCGGCCTTCCCCGTTCCGGAGGTCGGCAAGAGCGATCTGTACCGCAACGAGCTGTCCGACGCCGCCGTGGCCGCCGTGCTCCTCGCCGTCGAGAGGGTCGCCGCCGGGGCGACACCGCGTCCGCAGACCGGCGAGATCCGCGTCCGTCCCGCTCTCCGCCAGGAGGAGCGTCGGATCTCGTGGGGCGAGGACACCACCGAGACCGTCCTGCGGACCCTGCGGGCCGCCGATTCGCAGCCCGGTGTACCGGACCGGCTGCTCGGCGCCGAGTGGTTCCTGCACGGCGGCCACGCGGAGGACGGTCTGCGCGGGCGGCCCGGTGACCTCCTCGCCACCCGGGCGGGTGCGGTCTGCCGCGCCACCGTGGACGGCGCGGTGTGGCTCCCCGAGCTCCGCGCCCGCACCGGCCCCGGCAGGCCGCGTGCCTGCAAGCTCCCGGCCGCCCTGGCCCTCGCGGGCCGGTTGCCGGAGCTCCCCGAACTGCCGGTCCCCGCCGACCCGGCGCCGGGCCGCCGGACCTGGTCCGACATCCGGTACCGCGAGCGGGGACCGGTCGGCGTCCTGTCCTTCGCGTTCCCCGGCGGGGCGATGAGCACCGACCAGTGCCGCCGCCTGCTGGACGCGTACGAGACCGCCCGCGGGCGCCCCACCTCCGTCCTGGTGCTCGGCGGGCAGCGCGACTTCTTCTCCAACGGCATCCATCTGAACGTCATCGAGGCCGCCGCCGACCCGGCCGCCGAGTCCTGGGCCAACATCAACGCCATGAACGACCTGGTCGAGGCGGTTCTCACCACGACCGACCGGCTCGTCGTGAGCGCGATCGGCGGCAACGCCGCCGCCGGCGGGGTGATGCTCGCCCTCGCCGCCGACGAGGTCTGGTGCCGTGCGGGGGCGGTGCTCAATCCGCACTACCGGCGCATGGGTCTGTACGGATCGGAGTACTGGACCCGCACCCTGCCCGGGAAGGTGGGCGAGGCACTGGCCGCGCGCCTCACCGAAGAGGCCCGGCCGGTGTCCGCGGCGGCATCGCTGGACATGGGTCTGGTCGACCGGGTCGTCGACTGCGGACCCGGGGAGTTCGCCGCCGAAGTCACCCGATTGGCCCTCCGCCTGGCATCCGGTGGCGGTCTTCAGCCGCGGATCGCGGCGAAGAAGGCCGAGCACGAGCGGCGGGAGTCCGTCGCTCCCCTTGCGGCCCACCGGGAGCAGGAGCTCTCCCGGATGCGGGCGATCTTCGACGATCCCGCCGCGAGCTACCACGCACGGCGCCGGGCCTTCGTCCGGAAGGAGGCCCCCCGAGCGCCGCTCCCGAACGGCCCAGGTGCGGGCGCGGCCGCATCGGCCGACTGTTAAGCAAGACCCAGGCCCGACATGAGGCCTTCGCCCCATCCCTCCTCAGGAGGCGACCCATGAGCGCAGTAGAGCCGGCCCCGGTCGAGGACCAGGGTGCCGCACCCGGCAGCGAAGAGAAGCCGATCCACATCCTCTGGATCAACGCGGGTCTGAGCTGCGACGGCGACTCGGTGGCCCTGACCGCCGCCATGCAGCCCAGCATCGAGGAGATCGCCCTCGCGGGGCTGCCAGGGCTGCCCAGGATCGCGGTCCACTGGCCGCTGATCGACTTCGAGTGCGGTCCGGTGGGCGGCGCCGACACGTTCATCGAGTGGTTCTTCAAGGGTGAGCGGGGCGAGATCGACCCGTTCGTGCTGGTCGTCGAGGGGTCGATCCCGAACGAGGCCATCAAGCAGGAGGGCTACTGGAGCGGCTTCGGCGACGACCCGGAGACCGGTCAGCCCATCACCACCAGCGAATGGATCGACCGGCTGGCACCCAAGGCCCTCGCCGTGGTCGCGATCGGCACCTGCGCCACGTACGGCGGCATCCACGCCATGGCGGGGAACCCGACCGGCGCGATGGGCCTCCCGGACTATCTCGGCTGGGACTGGAAGTCGCATGCCGGCATCCCCATCGTGTGCGTGCCCGGCTGCCCGATCCAGCCGGACAACTTCGCGGAGACGCTGACCTACCTGCTCTATCAGGCGGTGGGCTCCGCGCCCATGATCCCGCTGGACGACAAGCTCCGGCCGACCTGGCTGTTCGGCGCGACCGTGCACGAGGGCTGCGACCGGGCCGGCTACTACGAGCAGGGCCAGTTCGCCTCGACGTACGACTCGCCCAAGTGCCTGGTCAAGCTCGGCTGCTGGGGCCCCGTCGTCAAGTGCAACGTCCCCAAGCGCGGCTGGATCAACGGCGTCGGCGGCTGTCCGAACGTCGGCGGCATCTGCATCGCGTGCACGATGCCCGGATTCCCGGACAAGTTCATGCCGTTCATGGACGAACCTCCCGGTGGCAAGGTCTCCAGCACCGCCAGCGGCGTCTACGGCTCCGTCATCCGCCGTCTGCGGACCATCACGGCCAGGACCGTGGACAAGGAGCCCAAGTGGCGGCACACCGGCGAGCGCATCACCACCGGCTACCGGCCGCCCTGGTGACCGTGACGCCATCGCACCACCCCTGCAGCACCCCCCCATCCACCCCACTGTTCGCGTAGGCGAAGAGTTGACGAAGGGCACCACAGCGACCATGGCATCTCCGGCGAAGACGACGGGTGACGGCTCCGGCCTTGTGGAGATGGCCTGGGACCCCATCACCCGGATCGTGGGCAGCCTCGGCATCCACACGAAGATCGATTTCAAGCAGAAGCGCGTCGCGGAGTGCTACAGCACGTCCTCCGTCTTCCGCGGCTACAGCGTCTTCATGCGGGGCAAGGACCCCCGCGACGCGCACTTCATCACCAGCCGCATCTGCGGCATCTGCGGTGACAACCACGCCACCTGCTCCGTGTACGCGCAGAACATGGCGTACGGCGTGAAGCCCCCGCACCTCGGTGAGTGGATCATCAACCTCGGCGAGTCCGCGGAGTACATGTTCGACCACAACATCTTCCAGGAGAACCTGGTCGGGGTCGACTACTGCGAGAAGATGGTCCGCGAGACCAACCCGGGCGTCCTGGAGCTGGCCGAGCGCACCGAGGCCCCGCACGCCGCCGAGCACGGCTACCGCACGATCGCGGACATCATGCGCTCGCTCAACCCCCTCGAAGGCGAGTTCTACCGCGAGGCGCTCCAGGTCAGCCGCTACACCCGGGAGATGTTCTGCCTCATGGAGGGGCGGCACGTCCACCCCTCCACCCTCTACCCCGGCGGTGTCGGCACGGTCGCGTCCGTGCAGCTGTTCACCGACTACATGAGCCGCCTCATGCGCTACGTGGAGTTCATGAAGCGGGTCGTCCCCCTCCACGACGACCTCTTCGACTTCTTCTACGAGGCGCTGCCCGGCTACGAGGAGGTCGGCCGCCGCCGTGTGCTGCTCGGCTGCTGGGGCGCCCTCAACGACCCGGAGCACTGCGACTTCACCTACGCCAACATGACCGACTGGGGCCGGCGGATGTTCGTCACCCCCGGTGTCGTCGTCGACGGCAAGCTGGTGACCAACGACCTCACCGAGATCAACCTCGGCCTCCGCATCCTGCTCGGCAGCTCGTACTACGAGGACTGGCAGGGCCAGGAGCAGTTCGTCACCCACGATCCGCTGGGCAACCCGGTCGACCCGCGCCACCCGTGGAACCAGCACACCATCCCGGCCCCGCAGAAGCGGAACTTCGACGACAAGTACAGCTGGGTCATGTCCCCGCGCTGGTTCGACGGCAAGGACCACCTCGCCCTGGACACCGGCGGCGGCCCCCTCGCGCGCCTGTGGTCCACCGCGCTCTCCGGCCTCGTGGACATCGGCTACATCAAGGCCACCGGGCACAGCGTCGTCATCAACCTTCCCCGGACGCTGACCAAGCCGGAGACCACCTTCGAGTGGAAGATCCCGAAGTGGAGCAACGCCCTGGAGCGCAACCGCGCCCGGACCTACTTCCAGGCGTACGCGGCCGCCGTCGCCCTGCACTGCGCCGAGAAGGGCCTGGAGGAGGTCCGCGCCGGACGCACGCAGACCTGGGAGAAGTTCGAGGTGCCGGACGAGGCCATCGGCGTCGGCTTCACCGAGGCCGTACGGGGCGTCCTCTCGCACCACATGGTCATCAGGGACGGCAAGATCGCCAACTACCACCCCTACCCGCCGACGCCGTGGAACGCCTCCACGCGCGACACGTTCGGGACCCCCGGCCCCTACGAGGACGCGGTGCAGAACACCCCGATCTTCGAGGAGAACCCGCCCGAGAACTTCAAGGGCATCGACATCATGCGCGCCGTGCGCAGCTTCGACCCCTGTCTGCCGTGCGGCGTCCACATGTACACGGGCAACGGCCGGACCGTGAAGCAGATGCACGTGCCCACCGGCCTGAGCGGTCTGGCCGGATGAGCGCGCCCACCGCCGAACAGGCGGGCCGACGGGTCGAGGAGGTCCTGGACCGGCTGGCCGAGAGCGGCGACGCCGAGGCCTGCGCCGCCACCGAGGAAGTCGTCCGCGTCCTCATGGAGTTCTACGGCAGCGGCATCGCCCGCGTCGTCGAGCTCCTCGGACGCCCCGCCGCCCGCCCGCCCGCCGACCCGCTGGGCCCGCTGCTCGCGGACGAACTCGTCGCGAGCCTCCTCAACCTGCACGGACTGCACCCCGAGGACGCGCCGACCCGCATCGAACGCGCCCTGTCCACCCTGCCGCAACCCGTGGAGAACGCCGGATTCGACCCGGCGACGGGCGTGCTGCGGCTGCGGGTCACCGCCTCGACCGGCTGCGGCTGCTCCGGCACCCAGGAGTCCGTCCGGCAGGCGGCCGTGGACGCCCTCGCCTGCTTCGCCCCCGAGGTGACCGGCGTGGAGCTGGAGAGCCGCGCCCCACGCGAACCGGCGCTGCTCCAGATCGGCACCCGTCCGTCGCCCGCGGGCGCGGACGGCCGTTCATCGGCCGCCCTGTGAACGGGCCGCCGAACAGCGCCGTGCGGCCCCCGGCGACCACCGGCCTGCGCCGGTTCACCACTCCCCGCCCATCCCGCGAGGAGCGCTGCGAACTGTGCGGCGCCCCGCTGGCGGCCGAGGAGCGTCACCCGCATCTCGTCGACACGGACAAGCGGGCCCTGGTCTGCGCCTGCGGGCCGTGCGCACAGCTCATGGACCGCTCCGCCGCCTCCCCGGGGCGGTTCCGGGCGGTCCCCGGCCGATTCCTCGGCGACCCCGACCACCGGATCGACGACCGGGCCTGGGAGTCGCTGCGGATCCCGGTCTCGGTCGCGTTCTTCTTCCGCAACTCCGCCCTCGACCGGCCGGTGGCGTTCTACCCGAGCCCCGCCGGCGCCACCGAGAGCGAACCGGACGAAGAGGCCTGGCGGTCGGTGCTCGACGCCACTCGGCTCGGCGCCCTCCTCGAACCCGACGTCGAGGCCCTGCTGCTGCGCCGCCACGAGGGCCGCACCGAATGCTTCCTCGTCCCGGTCGACCTCTGCTACGAACTGGTGGGCCGCATGCGCCTGCGCTGGCAGGGCTTCGACGGAGGCGCGGAGGCGCGGGCGGACCTCGACGACCTGTTCGCCCGCGTCCGCGGTCTGGCCCGCGAGCCGCAGGGGAGCCGGCCGTGACCGAGTTCTCCTTCAGCTGCACCGACGTCCGCGCCGACGCCTACGCGGCCGGACCCACGCTCGTGTTCCGGCTGCGGATCACCGCCACCGGCGGCACCCGGGTCCACGCCATGGCCCTGCGCTGCCAGATCCGCGTCGAACCCGCCCGGCGCGGCTACGACGACCACGAGGCCGCGGCCCTGCGCGATCTCTTCGGCGAGCGCGACCGGTGGGGCAGCAGCCTCAACCCGGTCCAGTTCGCCCACGCCTCCGTCATGGTGCCCGGCTTCACCGACGAGATCGAGACCGACCTCGTCGTGCCGTGCACCTACGACACCGACATCGCCGCGTCCCGCTACCTCCGGGCGCTCTCCGACGGAGAGGTCCCGCTGCTCCTGCTCTTCTCCGGCACCGCCTTCACCGGCGCCGGCGGCTTCCACGTCGAGCCCGTTCCCTGGGACAAGGAGGTCTCCCACCGCATGCCCGTGAAGGTGTGGCGCGAGATGATCGACCAGCACTTCCCCGGCTGCGGATGGATCCGGCTCCCGGGCGACACGATGGACGCCCTGCTCGCCTACCGCTCGCGCCGGGCCCTTCCGTCGTGGGAGGCCACCGTCGAGACCCTGCTCGAAGCGGCGGGGGAGAGGACACGATGACCACCGCCGCCTTCACCCCCGGCACCGAGGCACGGTTCGCCGTCGCCCGGCACGTCGCCGACGCCGTCCTCTTCGAGGGATACGTCCTCTACCCGTACCGCGCGTCCGCCGCGAAGAACCGGCTCCGCTGGCAGTTCGGGGTCCTGGTGCCGCCGTCCTGGAGCGCCGCCGCCGAGGAACACGACTTCCAGCTCACCGAGTGCCTCATGGAGCCCAGGACCGGTGCCGAACTGGCCGTGGAGGTCCGCTTCCTGCGCGCCCAGCGGCGTACCGTCGAGGAACTGCGCGAGGACGGCACCTTCGCCCCGGTCGGCGAACTCCGGCTGGCCGACCGGGTCCTGATGGCCTGGGACGAGGGCGTCGAGGAACGGGTCACGCTCGTCGTCCCCGTCGCCGGACTGCGGGGCGACGGCACCGCCCTGCCCTTCACCCGCCCCGCAGCCGAGGAGACGGAGGAGGTCACCGACACCGACGGACGCGTCCTCGGCCGGCTCGTACGCCGCCGCGAGGAGATCAGCGGCACCCTGAGGATCTCGGCGGCCGAACTCGACGGCCCGTACCGGGTCGAGCGCCTCTCGGTCACGGTGGAGAACACCAGCGACTGGACCGCCGAGCGGGACACCGACCGCCACGCGGCGCTGCCGCACTCCCTCGTCGCCACGCACACGCTGCTCCGTATCGACGGCGGCTCGTTCCTGTCGATGACCGACCCGCCGGAGTGGGCGAAGGGCGCCGTCGCCGCCTGCCGCAACCTGCACACCTGGCCCGTCCTCGCCGGCGAACCCGGCCGCGACGACCTGGTGCTCTCCTCGCCGATCATCCTGGAGGACCACCCGGCCATCGCACCCGAGAGCCCCGGCGCCCTCTACGACGCGACCGAGATCGACGAGATCCTCGCCCTGCGCACGGCCGCCCTCACCGACGAGGAGAAGCGCGAGGCCAGAGGGACCGACGCCCGCGCCGCGGCCGTGATCGAGCTGGCGGACACCATGCCGCCCGAGGTGCTCGAACGCCTCCACGGGGCGGTACGGAGCCTCCAGAGCGTCACGGGGCCCCCGAAGCAGAGCGGGAACATCCTCGAACCGGAGACGCCCTGGTGGGACCCGGGCGGCGACACCGGCGTCGATCCGGGCAGCGACCACGTCCTTGTCGACGGCCGCCCGGTCCGCGCGGGCAGCAGGGTCGTCCTGCGCCCCCGGCTGCGCCGCACGGACGCCCAGGACCTGTTCCTCGACGGGCGCAGCGCGCTGGTCGAGGCGGTCCTCCACGACGTCGACGGCGGAGTCCACATCGCGGTGACCGTGGAGGACGACCCGGGCGCCGACATCCGCCGCGAACAGGGCCGGTTCCTCTACTTCCAGCCCGACGAGGTCGAAGCCCTGGAGGACGTGTGAACGGCCCCGCGCCCGACGCCCTGGCACCCGGCACGGCCCGCACCCTCGTGGCCGGGGTGGGCAACGTCTTCCTCGGTGACGACGGCTTCGGGGTGGAGACCCTGCGGCGGCTCACCCGCGAGGAACTCCCCGCCTCCGTCGAACTGTCCGACGTCGGCGTCCGGGGCGTCCACCTCGCCTACGAACTCCTCGACGGCTGGGACACCCTCGTCCTCGTCGACGTCACCGCCCGCGGCGGTGAGCCGGGGACCCTCTATCTGATCGACGCCTCGGCGGCCGGCGACCGCGGCTCCGGCACGGAGCCCGCGCCGCTCGACGGCCACCGGATGACGCCCGATGCCGTCCTCGCCCTGCTCGACACCCTGTGCGCGGGAACCGGGGCCGCGCCGCCCCGGCGGATCCTCGTCGTCGGCTGCGAACCGGCCTGCCTCGACGAGGGCATCGGGCTCAGCCCGCAGGTCGCCGCGGCCGTGCCCGAGGCGGTGCGCATGGTGATCGAACTGGTCCGCCAGGAAGCCGTCGTATGAAGACCGAAACGGAGAACACCATGCACAGGAACGTCCTCGGCGCGGCAATCGCCGCCACCGCCGCCCTGGCCGTCGCGGCCGTCGTCGTCGGAGTCCTCCCCGACCTCCGGCGCTATCTGCGCATCAGCAGGATGTGACGCACCCGCGGGTCCGGTGGCGGCGGCTGCACCGAACGGACGACACCGACGTCCGCGCCCGGCGCGCCGGGCGTGCCCCGGCCGCCACCCGTTCTCTAATGGCGCCCGGGACCCACCCCCGCGCCCAGGACGGAGACCGATGCACGAGATGTCCCTCGCGGTCGCCGTCGTCGACCAGGTCGAGACCGCGGCGAGGTCCCGTGGCGCCGTCGGCGTCACCAGCGTCGAGCTGGACGTGGGCGAGCTGGCCGGCGTCGTCGCCGACGCCCTCGCGTTCTGCTTCGAACTCGCCTGCGCCGGAACCGTCCTGGAAGGTGCCGAGCTGATCACCCGTACCGTCCCGGGCACCGCGCGCTGCGGACCGTGCGCCGCGGACTGGGCGGTGGGCATGCCGCCCCGGTTGCTCTGCCCCCGCTGCGGCGCCGCGGCCGGCGAACTGCTCTCCGGCCGTGAACTGCAGATCCGGGAGGTCCGCTGGGCCTGCCCCGACACGCCGCACGAGCGACGTCGCCAACCGATCACCGAGGAGAGCTGAGCATGTGCCGAGCCGTCGACCTCCAGCGCGCCGTCCTCGCCAGGAACGAGGCGGCGGCACACATCCTGCGCACCGAGCTGAGCGCCCGCGGGACCACCGTGATCAACCTGCTCTCCAGCCCCGGCAGCGGGAAGACCGCACTGCTGGAGCGCGAACTGACCCTCGCCGGCGAACGGGGCGTCAGCGCCGCCGCGCTCACCGCCGACCTGGCCACCGAGAACGACGCCCGCCGCCTGGCCCGCTCGGGCGCCCCCGTCAAGCAGGTGCTCACCGACGGCCTGTGCCATCTGGAGGCCGACATGGTCGCCCGGCACCTGCACGACTGGCTGCCCGAGTCGGTCCGGCTGCTGTTCGTCGAGAACGTCGGCAACCTCGTCTGCCCCGCCGGCTACGACCTGGGGGAGTCCCTCCGCGTGGTCCTCGCCTCGGTCACCGAGGGCGAGGACAAGCCGCTCAAGTACCCCACCGCGTTCGGCCTCGCCCAGCTGGTGATCGTCACCAAGACCGACATGGCCGAGGCCGCGGAGTTCGACGAGAAGGCCTTCCGCGCCCATGTGGAGCAGGTCAACCCCGGCGTCGAGGTCGTCCTCAGCTCGGTGCGTGACGGCCGGGGCGTCGGCACGCTGCTCGACCGGGCCCTCGCGGTGGCCGAGGGGAACGGCGTCCACACCCCGGCGATGGCACAGGCCGGCGCGTGACCACGGCGCGGCCCGGGCCCGCCCCCGCCACCGTCCCGCGGCGCAGCCGCGTGGTCGTCCGCGGTGTCGTGCAGGGCGTGGGCTTCCGGCCGTTCGTCTACGCCCTCGCCACCGGTCTGCGCCTGTCCGGCCACGTCACCAACACCGCGGAAGGCGTCGTCGCGGAGGTCGAGGGCGACCCCGCGGACGTCGCGTCCTTCTGCGCCCGGCTCGCGCCCGACGCCCCGCCCCTGGCCCGGGTGGAGTCGGTCGAGGCGGCCGAGGTGACCGCGAGCGGCGGCAGCGGCTTCACGATCGTGCCCTCCCGCCACGGCGGCGCCGTCCGCACCCTCGTCCCGCCGGACACCGCCACCTGCGACGACTGCCTCGCGGAGCTCGCGGACCCGGCCGACCGGCGGTACCTGCACCCCTTCATCACGTGCACGAACTGCGGCCCGCGGTTCACGATCGTCACGGGACTGCCGTACGACCGGGTCCACACCACCATGGCCGGCTTCCCGATGTGTCCGGACTGCGCCCGGGAGTACGCGGACCCGGCCGACCGGCGCTTCCACGCGCAGCCCGTCGCCTGCCCCCGCTGCGGCCCCCGACTGCGGCTGGTCACGGCGCCCGTGCACCCCGGCCCCTCCGGTACGGCTGCGGCGCCCGCCCCTTCCGGTACGCCTGTGGCCCCCGGCCCCGACCGGAACCCTCCGGCCCCGGGCCCCGGCCAGGCCGACGCCGGTCGCGACCCCGACCCGGTCGTCGCCGCGCGCGCGATGCTGGCCTCCGGCGCGATCCTCGCCGTCAAAGGCCTCGGCGGCTACCACCTGGCGTGCGACGCGACGAACCCCGACGCCGTGGCCGAACTGCGCCGCCGCAAGGCGCGCGGTGACAAACCGTTCGCGATGATGGCCGCGGACCTCGCCGACATCGAACCCCTCGCCCACCTCGGCCCGCTCGAACGCGAACTCCTCACCGGCGCCGTCCGGCCCGTCGTCCTCCTGCGCCGCCGCGCCGAGGCCCGGCCGCGCCCCGGGGCCGGGCCGGCGCCGGAGGTCGCGCCGGGCAGCCCGGACCTCGGCTTCCTGCTCCCGTACACCCCGGTGCACCACCTCCTCCTCGGCCTCGGCACGACCGACCCGGCAGGAGGCCCCCGGCTGCTGGTGATGACCAGCGGCAACCGCTCGGGGGAACCCATCGTCACGGACGACGCGGAGGCCCTGACCCGGCTCGCCGGCCTCGCGGACGCCTGGCTGCTGCACGACCGGCCGATCCACGTCCCCTGCGACGACTCCGTCGTCCGCGTCTGCGACGGCGAGCAGCTGACGCTGCGCCGCTCCCGGGGCTATGCGCCGCTGCCGGTCGAGCTGCCCGTCGAGGTCGCCCCCGCCCTCGCCGTCGGAGGGGACCTGAAGAACACCTTCTGCCTCGGCGACGGACGCCAGGCCTGGCTCTCCGCCCACATCGGCGACATGGACGACCTCGCCACCCAGGACGCCCTCGCCTCCGCAGAGCGGCAGATGGAGTCCGTCACCGGCGTACGGCCGGGACTGCTCGCCGCCGACCGCCACCCCGCCTACCGGTCCACGCGGTGGGCCCGCGAACACGCCGCGGGACGGCCCGTGGTCGCCGTACAGCACCACCACGCGCACGTCGCGGCGGCGATGGCCGAGAACGGTCTCGACGGCACCCGCCCCGTGATCGGCGTGGCCTTCGACGGCACCGGCTACGGTCTCGACGGCACCGTGTGGGGCGGCGAGTTCCTCCTCGCGGACTACGCCGGGTTCCGGCGGTTCGCCCACCTGGCCGACGTCCCCCTGCCGGGCGGTGACGCGACGGTACGCCGGCCCTACCGCATGGCCCTGTCCCACCTGTGGGCCGCGGGCCTCGCCGCCGACCGCGCCCTGCCCTGCACGCGTGCCTGTGCTCCTGGAGAACTATCCGTACTGGAGCGGCAGTTGGAGCGCGATCTGAACTGTGTGCCGACCTCCAGCATGGGGCGCCTCTTCGACGCCGTCTCCTCCCTCGCGGGGGTCTGCCAGCACGCGGGGTACGAGGCGCAGGCCGCGATCGAGCTGGAGGCGGCGGCCCTGCGCGCACCCGCCACGGCCGAGGACCCGCGCTACGCCTTCCGGCTCGACCCGCCGCGGCCCGGAGCCCCGCACACGGCCGACCCCGCGCCCCTCCTGGCGGCGGTGGCCGCCGACGTGCTGGACGGGACCCCCGCGGCCGTCGTCGCGACCCGGTTCCACCACGCCGTGGCCCGGCTGGTGCGGACGGTCTGCGCCGCCGCCCGCGACGAGACCGGGGTGGAGACCGTCGCCCTGACCGGGGGAGTGTTCGCCAACGCGATGCTCTCCTCGGCCTGCGCCCGAGGGCTGGGAGAGGACGGCTTCACCGTCCTGCGTCACCGGCGGATCCCGCCGAACGACGGCGGACTGGCCCTCGGCCAGCTCGTCGTGGCCGCCCGGACCACGGACCGGGCGGACCTCGGCACTCCGCGACGAGAGCGACAGTGAGGAGACACACATGTGCCTGGCGGTACCCGGAAGAGTGCTGGACGTCGAGGACCGCGACGGCACCCGGATGGCCACGGTCGACTTCGGCGGCGTGGTCAAGGAGGTGTGCCTGGAGTACCTGCCGGACCTGAAGCCCGGTGAGTACGCCATCGTGCACGTCGGCTTCGCCCTCCAGAAGCTCGACGAGGAGTCGGCCCGGCGGACGCTGGAGCTGTTCGAGACCCTCGGCCTGCTCCAGGAGGAGTTCGGAGACCCGTGGGAGGCCGCAGAGGCCGCGGGAAGCGAGTGGCAGGCGCAGGACGACATCCGCGGAGAGGTACGGCCGTGAAGTACATCGACGAATTCCAGAACCCTGATCTCGCGATCCGGCTGCTCGACGAGATCCGCGCGACGGTGACCCGCCCCTGGGCGCTGATGGAAGTCTGCGGCGGCCAGACCCACAGCATCATCCGGCACGGCATCGACCAGCTGCTGCCGTCCGGGATCGAGCTGATCCACGGTCCGGGCTGCCCGGTCTGCGTCACCCCGCTGGAGATGATCGACAAGGCCCTGGAGATCGCCTCCCGGCCCGGGGTGATCTTCTGCTCCTTCGGCGACATGCTCCGCGTCCCCGGCACGGGCCGTGACCTCTTCCAGGTCCGCGGGCAGGGCGGCGACGTCAGAGTGGTCTACTCCCCGCTGGACGCGCTGAGGATCGCCGAGCGGAACCCGGACCGCGAGGTGGTGTTCTTCGGCATCGGCTTCGAGACCACCGCGCCGCCCAACGCGATGACCGTCCATCAGGCGCGCAAGCGGAACATCCGCAACTTCAGCCTGCTCGTGTCGCACGTCCGCGTCCCCCCGGCGATCGACGCGATCATGCGGTCCCCGGACTGCCGCGTCCAGGGCTTCCTCGCCGCCGGCCACGTCTGCAGCGTGATGGGCACGGCCGAGTACCCGGAGCTCGCACGCCGCCACCAGGTGCCGATCGTGGTCACCGGATTCGAGCCGCTGGACATCCTGGAAGGCGTACGCAGGACCGTGCTGCAGCTGGAGCGGGGCGAGCACACGGTCGAGAACGCCTATCAGCGCGCCGTACCGGCCGAGGGCAATCCGGCGGCCCAGGCGATGCTGAGCGACGTCTTCGAGATCACCGACCGGGCCTGGCGGGGCATCGGCGTCATCCCGGACAGCGGCTGGCGCCTCTCCGAGCGTTACCGCGACCACGACGCCGAGCACCGCTTCTCCGTCGAGGGAATCGACACCCGCGAGCCGGCCGAGTGCCGCAGCGGCGAAGTGCTCCAGGGCCTGCTGAAACCGAACCAGTGCGAGGCGTTCGGCACCACCTGCACGCCCCGCACCCCGCTCGGCGCCACGATGGTGTCCAGCGAGGGCGCCTGCGCCGCCTACTACCTCTACCGGCGGCTCGACGCGGGAACCCCCGGACAGCGGCCTCCCGCGCCGGCGGGCGCGGCCTCCGGCACCCCGTCCCCGGTCACCGCCTCCCTGGAGGGCAGCCCCCTTGCCTGACACCAGCACCACCCCGGCACCCGACATGCTCGCCTGGACCTGCCCGGCGCCCCTGCGCGACCACCCGCGCATCGTCATGGGCCACGGCGGCGGCGGAGCACTGTCCGCCGAGCTGATCGAGCACGTCTTCGCGCCCGCCTACGGCGGGCCGGCCCTCGCCCACACCGCCGACGCGGCCGAGATCCGGGTCGGCGGCGCCCGCCTGGCGTTCTCCACGGACTCCTTCGTGGTCCGCCCCCTGTTCTTCCCCGGCGGCAGCATCGGCGACCTCGCCGTCAACGGCACCGTGAACGACCTCGCCATGAGCGGCGCCCGGGCGAGTCACCTCTCCTGCGGGTTCATCCTGGAGGAAGGCGTCGAGACCGACGTCGTCGCCCGCGTCGCCCAGGCCCTCGGGGCGGCGGCGCGCGCGGCGGGCGTCCAGGTCGTCACCGGTGACACCAAGGTCGTGGAGGCCGGTCACGGCGACGGCGTCTACATCAACACCTCGGGGGTCGGGCTGATCCCCGACGGAGTCGACCTGCGCCCTCAACGGGTGGTGCCCGGAGACGTGGTGATCGTGAGCGGCCCGATCGGCATGCACGGCGTGGCGATCATGAGCGTGCGGGAGGGCCTCGAATTCGGCGTCGAGATCAACAGCGACTGCGCACCGCTCGGCGGCCTCGTCGAGGCGATGCTCGACGTCACGCGGGACCTGCACGTGCTGCGCGACCCCACGCGCGGGGGACTGGCCGCCTCGCTGAACGAGATCGCGGCGGCGTCGGGCACGGGCGTCGTCGTCCAGGAGCGTGCCGTCCCGGTCCCCGAAGCGGTCGGCAACGCCTGCGCGGTGCTCGGACTCGACCCCATGTACGTCGCCAACGAGGGCAAGCTCGTGGCCTTCGTCCCGCGTGACCACGCCGACGCCGTACTGGCCGCGATGCGCGCCCACCCCCTGGGCGCCGAGGCAGCGGTGATCGGCGAGGCGGTCGAGACCCATCCGGGCATGGTGGTGGCCCGCACCGGACTCGGCGGGACCCGCATCGTGGACATGCCGCTGGGGGAGCAGCTGCCGCGGATCTGCTGAGCTCAGTCCCGGCGGCCGCGTCGCTCGCGGGAGGTGTCCAGGGTCCACATGTGGGTGCAGTTCGGGCACTGCAGGTGGACCCTGGGCCCCTTGTTCGCGATCAGGTAGCGCCAGTGGCTCCGGCAGTTCCGGCGGTCCAGGCAGGTCCCGCAGTCCCGGGCGTCGTCGCAGCCCGGGCACGCGACCCAGGCCCGCCGGGCCGGATCGGCGTGGGGATCAAGCGGAAGACGCACGGCCCGGCACCTCCCCGGGCAGCACACCGGCCGCGACCAGCATCGCGTGAAGCTTCTGCTGCTCCTCGTCCAGGCCCGAGTACAGCAGGGCGTGCGCCGCCTCCTCCTCACGCAGAACGGCCACCGGGTCCCAGTCGGACCCGAGGGCCGCCACGACTTCGGCCCGTCGACGTGCCTCCTCGACGGTGAGGTCGATGCTGAAGCCGACGAGGTCGGCGTGAGGGTCGGGGACGTGGTTCATGGAGGGGGCTTTCGGGAGGAATCGAACACGTACGCCACCACGTCTACCAGAGCGCACGATGTGTGCGGAAGTGCCCGACCTGCCTTCGAGGGCCCGTGTGGCGCACCTCATGCCGAACGGGCGGAGGCGTTGGCCGGCGGTGCCACGGCCGGCACGGCGGGCGCTCGTCCGCGGTGGTGCGGGAAGCGGCCCGCCGGGCCTTCCTCACCTCCCCGACTGGAGGGCGCCCCAGGTGCCGGAGCCGGCGATGCCGTCGACCGTCAGGGCGCGTGAGGACTGGTAGTCGCGCACGGCCTGGTCGGTGCCCGGGCCGAAGGCGCCGTCTATGGCCACCGTCCGGCCGAGCGCGGCGGTCAGGGCACGCTGGAGCCGGGTGACGGCTTCTCCCGTCGAGCCGTTCTGGACGGTGGGGGTGGTTCCGCGGGACAGCAGGGCGGTCCAGGTCTTCGGCCCGATCGCTCCGTCCGCGGTGAGACCCGTTCCGCTCTGGAAGTTCTTGGTGGCGGTGGTCGTGGAGGCGCCGAACACCCCGTCCGGGGCGCCCGGGTCGTATCCGGCGGCTTTGAGCAGGCACTGGGCCGCCTTGACCTGGTCGCCGGTCGAGCCGCTCTGGACCGTGGGGTACGCGGTGAGGTCGAGGTTCGTCCCCGTGCAGTCGGTCGCGGGCGGTGTGCCCGTGCCCACGTCCAGGTAGTCGCGGTCGATGTTGATCGAGTAGCCGCCGTAGGACTCGGTGACCTCGCCCGCGTACTGGTGGATGCGCTGGTGGCCGGCCCAGTAGGTGGACGGGACGTAGGAACCGGTGTTGGTGTCGGCGGCGCCGTTCCACCAGCCGTAGAAGATGTCGTCGACCCGCGTGTAGGCGCTGTTGCCGTACTCGCTCGCGGCGTCCTTGATGCCGGAGGACGCGCTGGAGTAGAAGCCCGACAGATAGCCGCCGCTGTGCAGCCGCTCGGTCCAGCCGGACAGGTACGACAGCACGGCCGCCTTGCAGGAGGCCGTGGAGGCGTATCCCTCGATGTCGCTGTAGACGGCGCTGCCCGCGGGGATGCCGAGGTTCGCCGCGGCGGTGAGGGCGGCCGCCGCCGCGGTGACGCCCTGGGACTTGGCCGTGGCGGGGTCGGTGGACATCTTCAGCGAGAAGCTCGTGCACGGGGCCTGGCGGCCGACGTCGATGGGGATCAGCCGCCATCCGTTGCCGGTCTGACCGGTCACCCAGCTCGCGGTCAGGTTCGGCTGCGCGCAGCCGCGGAAGGAGCCGCTGATGTAGACGCCGACCGCCCTGTACGGCGAGCCGGCCCGCCAGGCGTTCATGGCGGCCTGGGAGGGCGCGGCGCAGGTGTCGAAGCCCTTGCCCAGGTAGCTGCCGGGTTGCGGCCCGGCCGCGGCCAGGGAGGTGGCGTCGGGCCGCTGGACCGCGCGGGGCAGCTCGGTGCGCCGGGCGTCCGGGGTGAGCTCGGCCGAGGCCAGGACGCCCCGCACCAGATGCTCGGTCGCCGGGGTGTGGGCGGCGGTGACGAGCACACCGGCGTCCTCGACCGCGATCTGGATGGTGTCGTTGCTGGACGGGGCGGTCGGGGCGTTGGCCTTGCCGCGTGGGGTCCTCGCGGTCGCGGCCGTCGCCTGTCCGGCGGAGCGGGCGGTGAGGGGCTCCACGACGATGCCTGCCGTACGGCCCACGAGGTGTGCGGGGCAGTCGCTCTGCTCGGCGGGCTCGCCCAGGTAGACGGCGGGTCGGTCGAACCGGAGGCAGGCCTGCGGGTTTTCGGACAGATCGACGACCTGCCAGTCGGCGGGCACCTCGATGCGGTAGCCGTGGTAGCTGACGGACTGTAGGCCGGCCCCGGGCGGGGAGGCGGCGGAGGCGGATCCGGGCGCGGCGAACGCGCCGACACCGGCGAGCACCGCCAGCGTGGCCGTTCCGGCACGGACGCGCCAGGGGATGCGGGAGGACATCAGGACACTCCTACTCGATGCGGGGAGGGGGAGAGCGGTGGGGCAGTTCTGCTCGGGGCAGGGATGAGCGGCGCCCGCCAGGAGGGCCGGAGCCTTGCCGGCCGCGCGCCTCGCGGGCGGTGCGGGCTCTCCCCCGGGCCGGAGCCGGCCCGGGGGAGAGCCCGCCGTCCGTGTCGTACGTACCGGTCAGACGCCGCAGTTGGGCGCGGACCAGGATCGGCTGGTGCGTCCGTCCACGTGGGTGTGGTCGTTGTGGTCGGGGTAGCCGGGGCCGAAGATTCCGCCGAAGCCGTGGTAGCGGGCCCGCTGGGCGAGCGTGCAGAGCGACGGGCTGCCGGTCAGGTCGGCGGCGTCGCCGTACAGGTGCCGGCTGTTCGAGGCGCCGCCCACCGCGCTGTTGCAGGCGTACGAGCGGAATCCGCTGGTCACGGTCAGCGGCACGTCACCCAGGGCGTGGCGCATGGCCTCCAGCTTCCACATCGTCTGCAGGGCGTTGGCCTTGGCCGTCGCGGCGCTGACCGCCCCACCGGACCAGTCGGAGTTGCACTTGTTCAGTTCGGCGTAGGTGAAGTGGACGGGGGTGCAGTCCGGGTCCTGCAGGGCGTAGATCTTGCTGAACGTCTGGGGACCGGCGACGCCGTCCGCGGGCAGCCCGTACGCCTGCTGGAATCGGGTCACCGCGGCCTTCGTGGCCGGGCCGAAGGCGCCGTCGACGGCGATGACCTCGCCGTACGCCGCATGTCCGGCCACGCGGATCTGCAGCTGCGTCACGTCGGAGCCCGACATGCCCTCGGACAGGGTGCGGCCCCAGGTGTAGCACTCGTCGGCCTGGGCGGATCCGGCCGTGGACAGCATCCCACCCAACGCTGCCACCATGACCATGACAACCGAGAGGGCGAGTTGGATCGTGCGCCGAAGCATCTCGTCTCCGTCCTGAGTTCTGATTCCCCGCCGAGGGGCTGAGGCGAGTGTGACGCCTGTAAGCGGTGCGTGTCCACACCGTCACCATCTGCCACAGGATCAGACCTCCGGAACAACCCGTCTGCAGGCAGACGGTCGTGGTGACGCCGGTCGCGCACCGGGCCGGACGTGCGCCGTTCCGCGGCATCGGACGCATGCTCGGCCCGGTGTGTCACGTCGGGTCCGGTCCTGCATCTGCGTCAGCTCCGCGTACACCGCCTCCGCGATGGCTGCCGGCGTCTCGGGAGTGCCGATGGGGCTCGCGCCGCCGGTACGGATCGCGTCCCGTACGCAGCCGCTGCGCGTCTCGGGCGCCTCGCCGGTCACGTCGCGGTCCACGTACGCCTCGACGTGGGGGCCCCGGTGAGCCGCGAAGGCCGGGTGCTCACGGAAGAGCGCGGTACGCGTCCCCGTTCGGGAAGCTCGTCCTGAGCCGGCGCGTCGCCGGGCCGATGACCGACTCGATCACCTCGTCGAGGCCGCGCCGCCCGGAATCGGGAATCCGAGGCCACCGTCGACGAGGACCACGCGCGGGAAGCGGCCAGGGTGCCGCGCGGCGGCCACCGCGATGGTGAAGGCCCCCAGGGAACGGCCGACGAGCAGCGCCTGACGCAGGCCCAGGTGATCGAGGACGGCGAGGACGTCCTCGCCGTGGGCCTGTACGCCGTGGGGAGCCGGCGGACCGGCGCTGTGGGCCCGGTCGCCCGGGTCCGGGCGTACCGGTCGATGTCGCCGAGCCGCTCGGCGACGGCGCCGAAGGACAGGCTGTTGCCCGCGATGCCGTGCACGGCGATGACCGCGGGCCCTTCGCCCGGCCATCGGGTCACGGCGAGGTCGCCTCCTCGTACGGGGACGGCGAGTTCCTCCGGAGGGCGCGTGGTCATGCGGACCTCTCCCACCTGTTCGGTCTCCTCCTGGCCGGCGCGGCGAGACCGCCCGCGGCCCTGGAGGCGGTCGGCACGAAGCGTGTCCCGAGAACGGGCATGGGTTCACGGCCTCGGTCTCAGGCCGGCGGCCACTGGCCGATGGGTCCGTCGGTGCGGGAGCCCGGTGTCCGCGAGGGGAAGCCGGGTCAGCGGCGTGGTTCACGGAGTGCTCCGGAGACGGGTCCGGGAGCGGCGGCCCCTGCATGAAGCCCGGTGGGAGGGGCAGCAGCGGAAAGAAGGCTCTGCCTCTCGGACGGGGCCCGTCGGGAAGGAGCAGGACATGCCTCGTGGATCAAGCGCCAAGAGAGAACGGCAGTACGAGCACATCAAGCAGAGCGCCATCGACCGGGGCGAGAGCGAGAAGCGCGCGAAGGAGATCGCCTCCCGCACCGTGAACAAGGAACGCGCCCGCTCGGGTGAGTCCGAGACGGCGAGCAAGAGCTCCACGCAGGACACGTCGTCCTCGCGTCGAGGCGGCAAGCGTTCCCACAGCGGCTCCGAGGGGCCCACGTACGACCAGCTGTACTCGGAGGCCCAGCGGCGCGATCTGCACGGACGGTCTCGGATGAACAAGGCGGAACTCAAGCGGAAGCTCGGCCACTAGCCACATGGAGCCGCCCCCGTGGCATCCGACCGGATGTCCGGGCACGTCCTTGTGGGGCCCGGTCCTGGAGGCCCGATCAGGAGGTGATGAAGATGGGTGACGTGAATGAGCGCGCGACTCGGAACCGCCGTTCGCGGACACCGGTGAACAAGACGGCGCGTGAACGACGCGACGGGGAGCCTCGGCGAGCCGCGGACAACGGCGAGTCCCATGGCGACGGTGACCACACGCTCAAACGTCAGCGACCGGGTATCGGACGTGAGGAGCAGATCCGGCCGCTCCCGTCGACCGACGACCGGTCTTGACGACGATTTCGGAGTGCTCCACCCGATCGTCGCCCGCCCTCCGCAGCGACGCGCCCCGCCCGTACACGTCGGTGCCCGCGCGCCGGGCCGACCGGCGGCAGGCCGAGGTCACGCAGGGCCGGGCCGCAGGAGCCCTTGGCGTCCTCCCCGACCTCGTCACGCGTCGCGGGAGCGAGCAGCTCGCGCGGTGGTCCCCGGCCGCCAGTGCCGCGGCGAACCGCCGGCCGTCGGCGGGAGGCGCCGTCCTCGCGGCCGCCGACGCGCCGCAGCCGCACAGGAAGGCCGTGAACAGCAGCACACCGGCCGCACGCAGAGCCCCGCTTCGGCCGTGCGGCCGGCTGGGCGCCGCGACGCGTTGCGCCCCTGCCGCCCCTTCATGCGACCGCGCGCTCCCGTCCGGCGGCGTCGACCGCGCCGGAACGCGTCGCTTCCTGCCTCTCCTCCTCGATGCCGGGGCCGAGCAGCCGGTGGAAGAACGACCGGTAGCGGCGCAGGGCCGTACGCAGACTCTCGGTGTCGACGTCCTCGCCTTGCCGCCACTGCGCTTCGAGGGACTTGCGGTGGTCGGCGAAGGCGGCGGCCGTCTTCTGCATCACGTCCGCGACGAGCGAGTCGGCCTCGTGCACGGCCTGGCGCGGGTCATCCACGAACTGGCTCTGCAGCTCGTGCCAGCGTGTCCGGAAAGTCTCCTCGTCGCCGGCGCTCAACAGCTGCGGCAGATCGTCGACCGAGCGCTCATCCAGGACAGACGCAGTGCTGACGCCCCTCTCGGCGTGAGTGGAAGTGTCCGTGCCCGTCGTGCTCTTCGTGACGGCGTCCCCGTCGGCCGGCCCTGCTTCGTCGGGCTCGGTGGCCTCACCGGGGTACTGGGGAGCCCTGCCCGCGCCTCGGGCGCCCTGGGCCCGGTTCGTCTCGGGGGCCGACTTCCGCTCGGACGAGGGGGCGATGCCGTCGGCCGACCGGCCGGTGCCTGCCGGCTCCGGTTCGGCTGTGTCGTTGTCGCGCATGGCGGAGTCCGCCTCTCAGGACCGGCCGGAGCCGGGCCGGTTGCCGTTGGAGAGCAGCTCGTCGAAGAGGACCCGGTAGTGGATCATCGCCCCGCGCAGTTGCTCGGTGGTGGCCGGGTGGTCGGAGTCGAGCCGTTCGACCTCGTGGGCCGCGCGGTAGTGCTCCAGGGTGTTTCCGTGCTCGACGGACAGGTCCCGGGTCTGCTGGTCGAAGTCGTCCGTGGGATAGCCGCGCTCTCGCATGAGGGCGGTCACCAACCGGTCCGCGTCGTGGACCGCCGACTCGGGACGATCGACGAACTGCTCCTGCACCCCGCGCCACTCGCGTGCGTAGCGTTCCCTCATACCGGGGGCGAGCGGCCGGATGTCGAGGGACTCGTGCCGCTTCTCGCGGCTGCCGAGGTCGTACTCGGCCGCACGGCGGCCGCCCGCCTCGTCGACCGTGCGGTCGTACTCGGGGCCGAAGCGCTCCCGCAGGCGGCTCCGCCTGCGTCGGTCCAGCACGATCGCCAGCGTGACCAGGACGATCACGACCGCGATCGGAATGATGATGGCCAGAAGTGTTCCTGTGGACATGACCCGGCCCCCTTGACTGTGACGGGTCTCTGCTCCTGCGGCTGCCCGCCGGAGGGAAAGAGAAACGGCCGACAAGGCTCGCTCTTCCCCCTGCCGCGACGGCTG
Source organism: Streptomyces sp. NPDC004284 (assembly GCF_042874035.1). Taxonomy (NCBI): domain Bacteria; kingdom Bacillati; phylum Actinomycetota; class Actinomycetes; order Kitasatosporales; family Streptomycetaceae; genus Streptomyces; species Streptomyces sp. NPDC004284. The sequence continues at coordinate 201,627 of NZ_JBIAMJ010000013.1, forward strand.
CCACCCCGCATCGGAGCCGTCACGCCGAACACGTGTCGGCAACGGATCCACGGGGTGCACGCGGATGCCGAAGAGGCGGAATGACGACGTCCGGACCTGACACGCCGACGGAGTACCGAAGGAAACGGGACTTCCGCAGGACCCGCGAGCCCAAGGGGGGAAGCGCGGTGCCGAGTCCGACAGCGCGCCGGGCTTCGTGGTCCGGATCCACGACGTGGGCAGCCACCGGAACCGCGGCACCGACCAGCACGGCCACGAGATCCCGTTCGCTCAGGCGCTCGACGCCGGGCACGCCTCCTTCCGGCTGGCCGGGCACAGGCTGCACGGCGATCGGGCACTCACCCGGTTCCGTCGGGGCTCGGACGGAGAGCGGGAGCCGTGGCTGCTGGTCAGGCGCGGCCACACCGCGAAGGGCGGCACGCCTGACCCGCGGCGGGCACGCTCGGCGCGCAGCGGGCGGACGCCCGAGCAGGTCGCCGCGGAGGAGGAGCCGGCATGAGGGTGCTGGAACGGCCGTCCTGGAGGTGCCGGACCGGCGGGTCCTGCACGGGGCGGTACTGGAGGTGGAGGGAGACGCCCTGGTCCTGCCCGCGCGGTGCCGTGGCGAGCGCCCAGGCGTGTGCTTCGAGGCCGCCGGCGAACGGCTTCCTGATGGGGAAGCGTCCCGAGGCGATCAGAGCGCTGCGGAGGGGGCGGAACACGTCAGGCCGTGTTCGTACGGGAGCGCCTTCGGATCCGCGGTCGCGGCCGGTGACGACGTCCGGGCCTGCGAGCTGCCGGCTCCGCGGATCAGTGGTGCCCGTCGCGGGCGGCCTGGAGCCGGCGGAACGGCCGCTCGTCGGGGAGGGGAAGCCACGGTGAGTGCGCCTACGCGGTCGAGCGGCGGAACGCGCGGCGCGGTACGTGGAGGGCTCGTAGGGCTGCCCGGGCCGCGTGGGCGCCCGGAGCGCCGTGGACGCCGCCGCCGGGGTGGGCGGTGGCGGAGGCGAGGCAGAGGCCGCGGACGGGTGTGCCGGGGCGGCCGGTGCCGGGCAGGGGGCGGAAGAGGAGCTGCTGGTGGAGTCGGGTTCGGGTGGTGCCTTGGTTCACGGCGCCGCCCACCAGGGCGGGGTCGAGGCGTTCCAGGTCGGGTGGGGCGAGGACGCGGCGGGCCGTGATCGTGGAGCGGAAGCCCGGGGCGAGGAGCTCGACGCCGGCCTCGACCCGGGCGGCGACCACCTCCTTCTCCCGGTCGCTCCAGGAGCCGAGGATCCCGTCGTCTCCGGCGTCGGAGCGGATGCGCTGGGGCACGCGGGTGTAGCCCCGGGCCGACTCGGTACCGGCGGGGGAGCGGGTGGGATCGGCGGTGGTCATCTGGCCGAGGACGGCTCCGCGCGCCCGTAGCCGGCGTACGAGGGCGTCGGTGAGGCCGCCGGCTCCCCCGACGGGGACGGGAAAGCCGTGGAGCTGCCCGAGCGTGCACATCAGCCAGCCGAATCCGCCGCCCGGCGCGGACTCCGGTGCCAGGTCCGTGTGCAGGGCGTTGTCGGCGATCAGGAGCGGCCCACCCTCGCCGGTGAAGTGCTCCTCGCCGAAGCGGTGGGCGGGCGGGAGCATGTCGCGGGACAAGCGCGGCCCTCCGGCGACGCCCGTGCGGGCAGCGAGCCGAAGCCCGGACCGCAGGGGTGGGAAGGGGGCGAACAGGCAGCCGACGAGATCGTCTCCGTAGCGCTGCCAGAGGCGGTGGAGGCGGCGCCAGGCACGTGCGTCGTCCGGGTGGAAGCGGCCAGGGAGGCCGCGGTCTCGTCCGGGTCGCTGCCGAGGACCGCGCAGCGCCCGTCCCTCAGCGGGTGACCGACGACGGCCGGGGCCCGGCTCCACCGCATCCCGTACCGCTCCAGGGCGAGTTCCCGGATGGCGGGCGAGGCGGCGGCCAGCGGGTAGAAGGCGCTGAACAGGTCGTGGACGTAGCCGGGATGGACGCCCCTGTCGCTGCGCACCGCGCCGCCGGGCTCGTCCTGGGCCTCCAGGACCACGACGTGCCAGCCGGCGTCGGCGAGGAGGTTGGCGGCCACCAGGCCGTTGGGGCCGGTGCCGATGACGACGGCGTCAGGCGTGGCCACGGGTCTCTGCTTCCGCAGGGGATTCGACGACCTCGCTCAGTCGGGCGAGCATGCTCCGGTGGCGCCAGCGCAGGAGGACGTCCACGGCTGCGTTGTGCCAGCTGGTCACCGGGCCCACCAGGGGATGCTCGTCCACCACGACCAGGGTGTCCTCGCCCCAGGTCTCGATCCGGAACGCGATCCTGGCACTGCCGACACCGGTCTTGGCCTCCAGTTCGAGGCGGTGCGGCGGTTCACAGCGCCGAGAGACGGTGCGGCCGTGGTACGTCCAAGGGCCGGCTTTGAGGGCGTACCCGAGCTCCGCGCCCTCCGCGGGCCATCCACCGCCCCGTGGCCAGGACCGGTGGGCTCCCACGACCCAGCGGCCGTACTGGCGCGGGTCGCTCAGGACGGACCAGACGTCATGGGGCGTGGCGTGTATGAGACGGTGCCACCGTGCCATGGGTGCGACCTCCTCGCAGGTGGAAGACACCTCGTCCGGAACGAGGTCGTCGGCGGCGGCGCACTGTGCGGCCGCCGACGACGCCCGCGGCCCCGACCACCGTGGCCGCGGCGGCCCGGCGCCCCAGCGCGCGCAGCGACGCATGAGCCCCACCGTGGACCGCGGCGGCGCCGTCGCACGGCTCGTACAACGTGCCGGTGGTGTCCGGTGCCGTATCGGGCGCGTCGAGGTAGCCGTGCTCCGTGCGCCAGGCGACGGCCCGCCCCACGAGCCGGGGAGCCACCGCGTGGGACCAGGGGAGTATCCGTGCTCCCGGGCCCACCAGGACCCGTCGTCGCGGATGCGCGGCCGTACGGACGACCGCGCGCGCCACGCGCTCGGGCGCAGCGGTCGGGGGCAGGGCCCGCAGGCGCCGCCCAGGGCGGTTGCCCACGTGGGTGAAGAACGGGGTGCCGACGCCGGCGGGCAGCACGGTACAGACGGCGATGCCCCGGGCGCCGGTCGGAGGCAATTCCTGGCGAAGGGTCTCGTCCAGGCTGGTGAGGGCGGCCTCGGAGGCGGCGTATACGCCCATGCAGGGCGCCTGAACGACCCCTCCGAGGACGGAGGAGACATCGATCAGCACGCCTTGGACCCGGCTGCGCATGTACGGGAGCGCTGCACGGGCGTCCCTCGCGGCGGCCCATGCGTTCACGTCCCCCGCCCGGAACGGATCGGCGTACGGCACCTCATCGATCGTGCCCAGCACACCGATCCCGGCCGCGTCCACCCAGACGTCGATGTGGCCGAACCCGACGATGGCCAGGTGAGCGACACACGCCGACGCGCCCTCGTCCGTGACGTCCTCGCACACCCGTGCAGCCTCCGCCCGAGGACGCGCGCCGCCGCATTGCCGTGCCACCTGGGCCAGTGCCCCCGCGCTGCGGGCGGTCAGGACGCCCCTCGCACCGCGCGTGACGGAGGCGATCGCGATGGCCCTGCCGATCCCGCTCGACGCACCCGTCACCACGACCACGGCTCCGGGCATCTGCGCGCGCTGAAACCTCATACACCTCGTGTCACCGGTTTCAGCCGTTCCAAGCCGGTGGTGACCATTCCGATTCGTCTGTCGAACCGGCGGTGGAGGTCGCAGCCGTGGCGCGGAATGACACCGGGCCGGCCCACGGCACCGCGACCGGCTCCGAACCCGCGCGGGCGACGGGCCCCGCCGGGCAGAGGGCTCGCTGCCCCTCCTACGCCACCCGTTCGGTACGGCGCTCGGAAGAGAGGTCACAGCGCCACGACGATGCCGTATGCCAGGAAGAACAACGCCACCAGGACGGCCAAGCCGATGATGAGGGCCAAGGGCACACCCGCCCAGCCGCGCTTCGGCGACCTGTGAGGGCCTGTGCCTGTCCCTGTGCCGGATTCTGCAGGTGGTGTCTCACCCGGGGGTACCGCGCCGCCGCTGGTCAACCCGGTGGTACGGCGCGGGTCGGGGTCTGGATCGTTGGTAGCCATACTCTGCTGCTCCCCTGATCCCGCCCCGTCATGCCGCGCGACGGGCGCTGGTCGGGCGAGCAGCCCCTGCAACGTCATGTCCCGGGAACTCGCGGTCGGCCGAGCCACCTGACCTCGGCACGCTCCGGCGATGCGGCCGGAGCGAGGGGCATCGCCAGGGGCCGTGGAACGGCTGGGAGTCGCTCCACTCCCAGAACAGCGTCCCGGCCTCCTCGTGCGCGTCCATGAACGCCACCGGAGAAGCCGAGTCCCCGTCGGCGGGCACGTCGATCGCCACGTGGCGCTCGCCGCTCCACTCGACGGCGAAGCCCCCGCCCGGGCCCGCGAGGCGATGCCGCCGGCGACCTCCTGGAAGACCCGGGGCTCCAGGCCCGCCCTGAGCAGCGCCCGCAGCGTGCGGTGGCCGCCCTTCTCCACGACCTCGACGAGCATGTCGTCCTCGTCCAGGCGCACCACGTCGAAGAGGTTCAGCCCGTAGATCCGGAAAGGCACGCACTGCATGACGAACAGGCCGTCCTCGCGGACCCCGAGCCATACCTGCTCGTGGAGGCCCGGGAAGCCGAACGGAGCCAGGTCGACCATCGCGATGCGCTGGGAAGCCGTACGGACCGCCGGCTCCTCGTGGACGATGTACTTCTGAGACATGGACACAGGCTCATCGACCCCCTCCGGAACAAGGCCCGCCGCACGAGGGTGCCAGCCTTGTCGCCACGGTGACCAGCCCGACTGCCCGGGACCCCCGTCACGCCGCTAGGCCAGGCGGGCCGCCTCGACGTCCACGGGACCGCACTCGACGCGCGAGGCACCGACGAACCCTCGGCCGAGGGACTCCCCCGGCCGAACCAAGCGGGCGAGCACGCCAAGCGAAAGCCGCGCCGGGCAGGCCCGGCGCCATGCGCAGCCGTACGAGTCCTGCCGGTGGGCAAGGACCAGGGTCTGAACGCCCCGGGCCGCGACCGCCCAGCCGGAGACATGGAGACCGGAGAACGGACTCAAGGCAGGGACGCTTCCCTCGACCGTGTGCTCCAGCTTCGTGCCGAGCACGATCTCTCCCCCCGAGGAAAGGCACGGCCCACCGCGCCCCACAGGCGAGCGGGCCGGTCGGGGGCCGGGTCGTCCGCCGGCTGTCAGGGGCCACCGGACAATCAGGCACAGACTGGGAGGCGTGACGTAGGACCGCCAGAAGACCGGTAGACGTACATCCGTGCGCTTCCTTCCCACCCGGAAGGTTGGTTCTTCCGCCGGTCGAACGGCCGGGACCTCCTCCCCGGCCCAGGTCGTTGACGCCATGGTGACGACCCCCATCACCACTTGAATCCGATGACCCGGTCTTCCCACCCCCGACATCCCCGCACCTCCCTCTTCGGGATGCCGGCGTGTGTCGGTCCGACGGAAGGCAGCGTCCATGCTCGTGGAGCACACCGACGAGGGCCCGACGCCGGCCCTGAGCGTCCCGGCCGATCTCGATGCCGCCTCCCGTGCCGCCATGGCGCCGCACGCACGACGTCCGATACTCGCTTGCCGGCCGAGGGGCGTGCGTCCGCACATGGCGGCCGGCCCGGTCAGCGCCGCCTCTCTCGGCGTGCGCGCACGGGTGCGCCGGCTGTGCGAAGGCCTCGGCATCCCCCTGACACTCACCGACCAGCCCTGGCGGAACGCCGTGGGCCTCGGGAACCAGCGCACGACTACACCGGTTCCATCGATCTCGGCGGGGTACCGCGTGGCAGCAGCCTCAGGGGGCCGAAGAAGGTCACTTCATCGGCCTCCTCGTCGAACTGCCCACGCCAGGAGCTCTCCAGCGGGCATGCGGTCCCGAGCGAAGGAGCCGATCCGCCCACGCGAGGCCGTCATCCCAGGTCCACGTCGGAGGGCGTACGCCTTGACGCGCATGGACCTCTCCTCGGACCTGACCAAGCGACCGTACGACCCTCGCCATGCCGGTATCTCGTTCTGGCTGCACTCCGGCCTGGACCCGGCCGAATGCGCTCGTCGAGCTGGTCAGGGGCGGATGGCTGAGGGAGAGACGGGGAGTTGCAGCGCCTGGCGCCTCCTTCGTCGATCGGCGTGGCCACAGGGCGCCGCCGAGCGAAAGCCCAGGTCAGGCGCCCCCGTCTGTGCCTCTACGAAGAAGCCGAGTTTCTTCGGCGAGTAGGACACGAGAAGGTTCTTGGTCTCCTGGTGATACAGGCGGGACATCCTCCTGACCAGCGCGAATGACCCTTCGCCTCAGCAGCTGTGCGATGTCGGACCGTACACGGGCCGGATCTTGGTGAAGCGAGCGAGACCTTCCGCGTCGGCGGCGGACCTCGCCCGCACGCGACACACCATCGGGCGGTTTTCCCTCGGGCCCGATCGTGTGCCTCCGACGCGTCCCAGCTGGAGGGTTGTCCCACCTCGCCGGCGCTTCCCGTCACGTCGGGGTACTGAGCTGACGGTGTAACGCGGAGCCATCCGGGCTCGGGGTGGGCTCATCCGGTGGCGGGTTTCGTAGCCGAAGCGGGGGATGTCACCGACGGCGATGCCCGTGGCCGGACGACCCGCGGGAGTGTTGCCGGGAGTCGCCGCGGTCGATGGCGGTGCAGGCGTCCACCTCTGCGGCCACTTTGGTGGTCGACGCGGAGGTGCCTCCCTGACATGCGGAGGGACCGGCGCGTGTCAGGAAGGCTGGGGCTGAGCAAGTGGGGGAAGAGACGGCTCGTCCCGCGGTCCAAGCGTCCGCGGGACGACGAGGGAGGACACTCCATGGCACAGGCCCACCGGCCGACCGACACCAGCTCCGGCGCCCGTTCCCCCGGGACGGCCCCGGCGCCCCGGCGCAACTGGTTTCTCCGGTTGGGCGCGCCGTCCACTGCGGCGAGCGCGCTGACGGCGACCGTCGCGCTGTACATGACCCTGGTCGCGTTCGGGAACATCACGGACTTCGGGACCAACCAGCAGTTCGTCCGGCACGTCCTGAGCATGGACACCACGTTCAAGGACCCTGACCTGATGTGGCGGGCGGTCGAATCTCCCGCCCTTCAGAACGCCGCCTACGTCGCGGTCATCGTCTGGGAGACACTGGCCGCGGTGGTCCTCCTCGCCGCCACCTGGTTCTGGATCACGGGACTGCGCCGCGACGCTTACGACCGGGCCCGCGCGGCAAGCACGGTGGGGCTGGTGATGGTGCTGCTGCTGTTCGGGATGGGTTTCCTCGCGATCGGCGGCGAGTGGTTCGCCATGTGGCAGTCGTCCGACTGGAACGGTCTGGACGCCGCGGCACGCAACGTCGCGCCGGCCGCCTTCACGCTCCTCGTGGTGCACCTGCCCGGTGTCCGCCGGGCGGATCCCGAACGGACCTGACGCCCGGCGCCGTACGGCTGCTCAACGTGTGCGACCGAGATCGGCATCGACGCCTGTTGGTCGAAGGCGTTACGGCCGGTCGCGAACTCTCACGGTGAGGTTCGAGGCTGCGCCTGGCGGTGGAGCGAAGCGTCCGTCCGCCACACGGGACGACGGGGGATGTGCTGCGACCTGATGTGGCCACTTGGCCGTTCAAGGGGCGGGGTGACCGGTGAGATCCACCTGCCCTGCGACGGCCGGGGCCGTCCGCCCGCGTTCACGCTCACGGGCGGGAACGCCAACGACTGCACCGGTTAGGGCGCATATCGAGTCGTGATCAGGAGGAGGCCCGGGTGGGGTGTCACGAAACCCGGTGGGTCTTCCTGGCCGGCGCCTGTTCTCGGGGCGTCGGTCCAGCTGACGACGTGAGGGCTGAGTGGGGAGTTGACCCTGACACCGTGTGAGGGGGTTGACTGCTCCTACCTGCCCGGCGACCCGCCGGCGGAGATCACCTCTGTCTCTGTGAAGGATTCTCGTGCTCGGCTACGTCGGCTCCGGCCCCTACTGCTACACGAACTCGCTGGCCATGGTGCTGGGTGAGGAGTCTCCCTCGACCGCGGTCATCGAGACGCTGACGGGCTCACCGTTCGGCGCCCAACTCATCGGCGGTTCCCTGCCGTTGTTCGATCCTTACGGTTGGCACCCCGAGGCCGGCCTCGACGCCGCGATCGCCCTGCTGGGCTGGAGCTGTGAGCGCAGCGACGGGGGAACACCGGCCGAGGCGCTGGAGCGGTTGCGTGCCGCCTGCTCGCGGGGGCCGGTCCTGGTCGGGCCGGTGGACATGGGCCTGCTGCTGTACCAGCCCGGCACGCCGAACGCCGACGGCGGTGACCACTACGTCGTGGTGCTCGCTGCCGACCAGGACACCGTCGAACTCCACGACCCCCACGGCCACCCCTACGCGACCCTGCCCACACAGGCTTTCCTCTCCGCATGGGAGGCGAAGGCGATCAGCTACATCGACGCCCCGTTCGTGTTGCGGACCGGCTTCGTGCGCCATCGCCGGGTCACTCCCATCGACGCGTTGAGGCAGTCGCTGCCGGGAGCCGAGCGTTGGCTGGCCGGCCGTGACGACCTGCCCATGCCGCCCGGTTCGCTGGGCGGAGCCGCCGCCGTTGAGGCGCTCGCCGACATGGTCGCCCAGGGCATGCCCTCGGGCATCCGCACGCTGCTCACCGCGTTCGGCGTCCGCGTGGGAGCACGCCGTCTGAACGACGCGGCAACCTGCCTGGAAGAGCTGGGACTGTCGCGCGCAGCCTCCATCGCACAGGGCCAGGCCAGGATCCTGGGCGGTCTGCAGTACCCGCTGGTGCACGGCGACGACCAGGCCGCAGCAGCGCGGCTGCGGCAACTCGCCCCCACCTATGCGCAGCTGCACACGGCCGTGAGTACGGCGCTGGACCGCGTCTTCTGAACGGTATGAGGAGCGCATCCCCCCTTCCAGAGGCCTCTCCCCGACCGTTGCGCATGCCTTCCGGCGCGCCCGCCACCGGACCGGGTCCGTGACCGTCGGCTTGGCAGACCTTGAGGCCGAATCCCTCAGATTGATGACAGTCCGATACGCGCCGGGGCCCGTACCTTTGTGATCAGTGGATGGCCTGCGCGAGGTCTTTGATCCAGGTCATCGAGGCGCGTAGGTGAAGGCCGGCGAGGTAGCTGTCCGGGGTCTTGTCGTAGCGCCTGGCAATGCCTCGCCAGGCCTTGAGCTTGTTGATCAGGCGCTACGACGGTGTTCCGCTCTTTGCAGAGGCCGGCGTCGTGGCCGACCGGACGGCCGCCCCTGGAGCCCTTCTTCCTCCGATTGGCGGCCTGGTCCCTCTTTTCCGGGATGATTGCCTTGACGCCGCACTTCCGGTCGGCGGCGAGGTGGATCTTGCTGGTCCGCCCACCCCTGGAGCGTCCGAGGAGAGCGGCCTTCAGCCGGACTTCACGTCGGCGCCGGACGTGTCGCCGCTCCTCCCGTTCGAGATCGGTTTCGGCATCCCGAACAGTCTGTCCTTCAGGACTGCCCCCTTTGACCAGGCCTTCTCCTCCTCGGCGGCAGCCTTCTCCAGGACGGTGACGACGTCCTCGCCAAGGTGAATCCCGGCAACGCCATGGTGGGCCCGCGCAGTGGTGGAGCCGCCGCTGACCGGAGACAGGTCCACCTCACCGCGCTTCGCGGCTTCCGCGATCACGCCCTCCAGCAAGGCCTCGAAGAGCCGGCGTCCCGCCACTGCCGGAAGCGGTTGTGAACGGTCGACCAGGCGCCGAACTCCTTCGGCGTCTCCCGCCACTGCCTGCCCGTCCTGAACCGCCAGATCACCCCTTCGAGCTGTTGCCGCTGCCGCTGCCGCTCCGGGTAAGGGCCGTATTCTCCGACCGGCAAGTACGGCCTAATGAACTCTCAGGAGCCGTTGCCATATCGATCATGGAGCCTGTCGATCGAACGGGAGTCTCGATCGGGTGATCGCGGGCCCTGCCCGGCATGAGAGCAGGGCCTGGCGGTATACGGGGCAAATTCAGGGGAGCGGACGGCCGCACGCTGCTACGGTCGGGCGTCATGAGCTGGCTTCCCGATGACTTCGTCCACCCCGTCCTGGTACCGCTGCCGGGCGGTGGCCATCACCTGCGGCCGATCCGGGAGGCGGACACCCCGCTCGACTATCCGGCTGTGATGGGTTCGCGCGAGCGGCTGTGGACCATCTTCGGCCCGGCCTGGGGCTGGCCCGCGGCCACCATGACCTACGAGGGCGACCAGGCCGACCTGTTGCGGCACGAGAAGGAGATCGCCGCACACCAGTCCTTCAACTACGCGCTGTTCGACGCGGCGGAGACAGCTCTGCTCGGCTGTGTCTACATCGACCCACCGGAGAGGGCCGGCGCGGACGGCGAGATCTCCTGGTGGGTGGTGGACGAGCTGGTGGGCAGCAAGGTCGAGCAGGCCCTCGACGCGCTGGTGCCGCAGTGGATCGCCGCTGACTGGCCGTTCGCGCAGCCCCGCTTCCTGGGCCGCGAGATCTCCTGGTCGGACTGGCTCGCCCTGCCGGAGCATCCCGACACGTAAGTGGTTGTTGCCCGTACCGGTCTCGAAGGCTGTCGATCGAACAGGAGTCTCGATCGGGTGACTGCGACGGTCTCCGTGCGTGAAAGCAGGGCCTCCAGGCAGCTCGGGGGTGCGATCCCATTCCGAGCGGTTCCCGGAGACCCTGTCGTCTTTGCTGTACGTGCCGCCGAGCACGCCGACTTCGACTCGCCCGCCGTGCCGTGCGATTGCCTCGCGCACGTGTACGGCAACGCAGCCGACCCTCCGGACCGGGTGCGCCGGTATCCGCCGGACATGACGGACGCGGAGTGGGCGGCCGTCCGGCCATTGCTGCCGGTGCCGGCCTGGTTCCAGGGGCGGGGCGGACGGCCCGAGGGCTACTGCCACCGGCAGCTGTTGGACGCGATCCGCTACCTGGTCGCGGACGGGATCTCGTGGCGGGCGATGCCCGCGGACTTCCCCGCATGGGCCCGGGTCTACGCATTTTCTTCCGCCGCTGGCGCGAGCACGGGCTGAGCGCCGAGTTCCACGACCGGCTGCGCGGGACGGCCCATGAGCGCGAGGGCCGTGAGGCCGAGCCCACAGCGGGGACCATCGACGCGCAGTCGGTGCGGGCCGCCGCGACGCTGCCGGCCGCCTCACGCGGCCACGACGGCGGGAAGAAGGTGCCGGGCCGCAAGCGGCGCATCGTGACCGACCCCCTCGGCCTGCTCCTGGCCGTCGCGGTCACGGCTGTGAACATCGGCGACCGGGACGCCGCGGCGGGCCTGCTGATGCGGCTGCGCCGTCTGCACCGCGACATCACCCTCGTGTGGGCCGACGGCGGCTACCCCGGCTCCCTCGTCGGCTGGTGCCGGGACGAAATCGCCCTGACCTTGGAGATCGTCAAGCGCACCGACGACATGGCAGGGTTCGTGGTGCTGCCCAGGCGCTGGGTGGCAGAGCGCACGTTCGCGTGGTTGATGAACTCCCGCCGTCTGGCCCGGGACTACGAGACCCTGCCGCCACCAGCGAGGCGATGATCCGGTGGCCGATGGTCACGCGGATGAGCCGGCGTCTGGGACGGCCACGTCCGCCAGGCGGCACTGAACGCCCCTGACGCCTCCCGGAGGAGCCACCCACGCTCCGCCGGCGCCAGGCTTTCGACCGCAGCCCCTCGACCTTCGCCGGCGTCGCGTCAAGGCCCAGCTCCACCGCGATCTCCTTGGCCCGAAGCGGTCCGTGACCCGTGGATCGCTGCTGTTCCAGCGCGCCCAGAATGCACTGATAGTCCGGCGCCAGAACCGTCACCGGCAGCCCTTCCCGCCAAGGCGGCACCGGCGAGCCCGGCACCGGCGCGAGCGGCAGCACCGTTTTCTCCTCGGCCTGGGTCCCGACGGTGGTCTCGGCAGCCGAGGCTGCCAGGGCCTCGACCGGCTCTTCCCGCACGATCACCCGCCGGTCCAGCTCGATCTCGGCGGCTTCCCACACCTCAGCCAACCGGGCGACTTCCTCCCGTAGCCCTTCCACCCGCACACGGGCCGCTGTCTCCCGCTCCTCCAGCATTCCCAGCACCGACGCCATCGCGCACCCCTCGCTCACGGAGCGGAAACAAGACGCCGGATGTCTCTCTCATCCCGAGCTACACCATGCCTGACCAGTGGAAAACAACGGATCACGTTCGGTTGAGATACGGCTTCTCACTCCAGGTCCGTCAGCTGCATGCGCGTCGTGCAAGATGATCCACCGGACCCCGTCTCGTCGCGAGGATGAATCCCACAGGTTGATCACAACCCGATACGTGCCCTGGAAGAGGTCGAGAGTGATCCAATAGCGGCGCTTGACCCCGACAGCGGTACTGCGCACGTCTTCGAGTACGCCACCGTTGGCCTCGATGGTCCGCGCCGAGCCGCTGTTGCCGTCGTCACAGGTGAGGAGCACCCGGTCCAGACCGAGCGCTGGCGCTTTGAGGAGAACCTTTCCCAGCGCCCAGGCGGCCAGACCACGTCTCCTGGCGGAAGGCCGAACGCTGTAGCCGATGTGGCCACCGCCCTCCAGTAGAAAGGCGTTCAGATAGTGCCGGAGGTCGATGGCTCCGAGGTACGTCTCGCCGTCGACGATCCACCAGTGGCTGGCGTGGACGCGTCCTTCCCCGACAGACAGGGACCGGCCCGACTGTCGGCGCAGCCGCTCGACCCAGGAAGAGAACCCTTCAGGGCTGTCGAGGTCATCGTCAGCCACTAGACGCAGACCGGCACCGTCCTGGTGAGCACCGGGCTGCCACTCGTCACGTGCTGCAAGCCACGAGGAATGCAGCCGTCCAGGGGGAGCGATCAGTTCAGCCATGTGGGGGACGATGACGCCCACGTCCCTTGCATGATCCGGAACTTGTGTCGACTCGGGAGCCTGGACCGTCAGGTGCGGTGTGGCGGCAGCCGGATCGAGGGGGCACTGAGCTGGCCGCAGCGGCGGTCCACTGCGCTGGCCTCGGGTGGTGGGAGTGGATCGCGCCGTTTGATGCGTCGGGTCGATCATCGTCGAACCCCGGAAGCCATCGCGTGGAAGTCCCGCACCTGCTCGCCGGTGCGGGACCTTCCGGACGCGTGGGGGATCATTCCAGACCGCTCATAAACGGCTGATCAGGCGGGCCGTGGACGGCGCCGGGGAGCGGAGTCTCCCTGCGCTCCTGGCAGCGGCCGACGACGCTGACGACATCGGCCGGACCGTGTCGGTGGACTCCACCGTCTGCCGGGCCCACCAGTGCGCTGCCGGATCCAGGAAGAAGGGGCTCCGGATGGGGCTGAGCCTGACGACCATGCGCTCGGTCGTTCCCGCGACGGCCTGAACACGAAAGATCCGTGCGGCAGGTTCGTGCCTCGGGGTCACAGGGCCGGTCGATGGCTAGACGCCAGGCGACGGATGGCGACGACGGCCGCGTCGTCGCCGAGGTGTCCATGGACGTGGGCCAGCAGGTCGTCCTGGAGATGGCGCAGGAGTTCGTCGGGGTCGTCCGTGGTCCACTGCGGGGCCCGTTCGGAGAAGGGGTAGAAGCGTCCTTCGCTGTTGCGTGCCTCGATGACGCCGTCGGTGTAGAGGAGCAGCAGGTCGCCGGCCTCGAACGGGAAGGTCCGGACGCCGTAGTCGGTGATGCCGAAAGCCCCGCCGAGTCCGATCGGAAGGTGGCTCGCCTCGGCCACGAGCGGGATGAGCCTGTTCCCGCGGAGGATGAGCGGCGGCGGGTGGCCGCAGTTGATGAGGTGGACGACCGGATCGTCGTCGGGGATGTCGAGCAGCACGGCGGTGGCGAAGTCCTCCGTGGTGTCTTGCTCTGTCTGCGATCCCCACTGGCTGGCGTCCCAGCGGAACGCGCCGTCCAGGTGGACGGCGAGGCGGGGGAGGGTGGCCTGACGGTGGGCGGCTGCTCGGAAGGCGCCGAGCAGCAGGGCGGTGTTGCTGATGGCGCCCAGGCCGCTGCCGCGCACATCGCCGATCAGGAGCCGGGTGCTGTGGTGGGCGGTGCGGGCGGCCGCGTAGAGATCCCCGCCCAGCTCGGCTTCCTCCTCGGCGGGGATGTACAGGCCGGCGATCTGAAGCGGGCCGGCGCGTTGAGGCAGTGGCCTCAGCAGTACTCTTTGCGCTGTCTCGGCCACCGACCGCACCTGGTGCAGCTGCCGCTCGCGGCGGCCCCGCACCACACAGAGGGTGACGCATACGGCCGAGACGACGATCAGGGCAATGATCTGGGCCTGGATGTTGGCGGTGTCCAAGACCCCTCTGAGCGCGCCGATCAATGCCTGTGCTGCTACCGCGAGAGCTCCCATCAGCGCCGTCGTGCGGGCGCCGGCGAACGCCACGGTGATTGCGGGGGCTGCCACGAGCAGTGGACCGAGGTGGACGTGCGGCGGAGACAGTACGTCCACCACGCACACGGCGACGATCAGCCCGAGCGGGATCACAAGCAGCGCGGGCGCGTGCCCCGGCCGCCAGAAACGCCGGACGTCCAACCATGCTGGAAAGGCCATGCCTCAAGCCTTCCACCGGTCTCCGCAAGACGGGGAGGCGCCGCTCCGGGGACCGGTTCCATGGCTCTGCGAGACGGGACAAGACCGCGAAGAGCGCCCGACTGCAGCCCGGTCCACTGACAGGCGAGCCGGTCGGATCCGCTCGCTCCGGGTCAGCCTGCGTCCGGGGCGTCGATGATCTTGCCGTCCTTGTCGAGCGTGTGGGTATCCCAGTACACGTCCCACTTGTCGCCGACCTGCTGCGGCACCTTGCCCTCCGGATACCGCACGAAACCGGCTGGAGGCTCCTGCTTGTCCGAGACGCAAGCGGAGCCGGTACCGCCCACGGACAGGACCGGGTACTCGCCGCTGCTGCAGACGTCCTCCTTGTACTCGAGGCCGGCGCATCCGGTGACTGCCACGATCGCGGCCGCGCTCGCGAGAGCAGCACCGACCAGGCGGAACGTCCCGGGCCGGGCGGTGGCGGCGGCGAGGTTCATCCTGCGGGGCATGTGCATAACTGTCTCCAGTCGTTCGGTCTGCCCCCACTCTCGTCGCCGGAAAGCTGCCGAGCCCTGAGCACGTGTACTCACAGGAGCCCGCGTTGATGCTCAACATGCCGCATCTCCCGGGAATTTGCCGGGCCCTGGGCGTTGTCCGTCAATCACGGCGGCCCGGCCCTGCTGAGCCCCTGACCGGGTCCCAGTGCCTGGTTCGGCCAGCTGCAAGGAATTGTCCGGCACCATCGGCACCCCTCTGTTGCGATCCACACCCGACTTCGCGCCAGGCCGCTGACGGTTCCGGCAGCGGACTCCACTGCGGCGTTCGAGGCAGCCGTCCGAGATCGGAGACGCCGTGGCGTATCTCGGATCGGACCATTCGCTTTATGAGGGCAGGGACAGTGCTCGTCGTCAGCGGCGGCATGACCGCGGTGGCCTGACTGCTGCTGACGACCTGTTCCCCTGGCCGACCCCACCTCCCCATGAAGATCCTCATGAGCCAGAACGATCTGGGCGCGGCGGCCAAGGCCGTCGTCCGTCGCAATACCTAGGAGTTACGAACTGGTGCGTGATGGGGGTGGAGGCATGGTTGCCTGACCACGACCCCGATCAGGCAACCATGCCTCCACCTCCACCCCAATCACGCACCAGCTCGTCAGACGCCGTTCGAGGCCGGCGAGGGGGGCGATGACGTACGCGAGCGTGCTCGCGACGAACGCCGGCAGGTTCGGGTGGTGGAAGATCGTCATGGCGAACCGGCACCACACTGCGAGGAACCCGAGGGGCTTCGACAACCCCTCGCTCACCCACCGGTGGACGCCGCCCGACCAGCCCGAAGCCCGTTCCGCCGAGACCAGCGAGGTCGGCAGGAGGAACACGATGGCGGGCACGGTGGGGAGGAACACGCAGGCCGGGCCGTACACCGCCATGGTGGGCGCGGCGTGGAGGCTGGCGACGGAGGCCGTCGTCATCAGCGCGAGGGTCACCCACGTGAGCGTGGGGGTGCCGGACCTGGCGGCTGCTGCCGCAGCCGCTCGGCTCGGGGGTCGTCCGGAACGGGAGTATCCGCAGCAGGCAAGGGGCCTTCGGGGCGACGGAGCCGTTCCCGTCAGACTCGCCCGCCTTTCCGCGGCGGGCGACCTGAGTACGGCCATCCAGGCAAGGGCGCGCGAGCGCATGCCGGGCCCGCGCGCATCAGCTCCTGCCCCGCCCCTCCCCGCCGGTACGGGAGTTTCTCCGGCACCGGCGGTCGGTCACCGACTCTCGACGGGGACGGTGTGGGCGTGTGCGGCCGCAGCCGCCCCGTAGGCTCCGGGGCCGGCCCGGCGGCGTCGGGCGCGCACGGCCAGAACGCACAGGAGCATGCCCGCCCCGGATGCGATCGCGAGCAGCAGGAACGCGCCGGACAGGCCCGCGGCCAGCGCGTCCGCGGCTGCTTCCCCGGCAGCGGCCCGAGATTCCCCGACCGTCGCGTTGACCGTGGCCACAGCTGCTGTGAAGGCAGCCGCCCCGATGTACCGCGCCATGTTCGAGATGCCGGATGCCGCCCCGACGTCGTCGGCGGACACCGAAGAGGTGGACGCCGAACTTGCCGGACCGTTGACGAGTCCCAAGCCGACGGCCAGGAGTACGAGCGGCAGGACGAACGCTCCGTACCGCCAGTCGCCCTGTACGAACACCAGCAGCGCGCAACCGCCCGTCGCCGCGGCGAAGCCGAGGGCGATCACCGGTCCGATGCCCAGCCGCTGGACCGCCCGGGGCACGAGCGGGGTGACCATGATCAGGCCCACTGTCGCGGGCAGCGTGGCCAGGCCCGCCTCCAGCGGGCTGAACGCGAGCGTGGCGGGGTTCTGGAAGTAGAGGCTGACCAGATACATCAGACCGTTGATCACGCCCGCGCTCAGCAGGATCGCGACCGTCGCTCCGATCAGCACGCGGTCCTTCAGCAGACGCATGTCCACGAGCGGCGCTTCCACCCGCCGCTCCACCGCGACGAACGCCACGCCGGCCACCAACGTCAGCGCGAAGCATCCCAGTACCGCCGCCGACGTCCAGCCCCATTCCGCACCCTCGCTGAGCGCGAGCAGTGCTGGAGCGAGTACGGCAGCGATCAGCATGGTCCCCACGAAATCGATCGAGCGGCTGCGTTCGGGATCGCGGGACTCGGCGACGCCCTTCAACGTGACCGGCACGCAGGCGAGCGCGATCGCCGCGTCGATCCAGAACAGGCCCTGCCATCCCGTGCCGTCCACCAGTACGCCGCCGACCAGCGGCCCGGCTGCGGCGCCCACCGCCGACGCACCGCCCCACAGGGTCACGGCCCGCACCTGTCCTGCCCCCGACGTGGACACGGACAGCAGGCTCATCCCGCACGCCAGGATCGTCGCTCCCGCCGCCCCCTGGATCGCCCGACCTGCGATCACGCCCCCGCCGCTTCCGGACAGTGCGATCAACACGCACGAGGCGACGAACAGGCCCAGGCCGCCGAGGAAGACCAGCCGTCGTCCGAACACATCGCCCAGAGCCCCCGAAGTGACGATCACCGCCGCACCCACCAGCGAATAGCCGGTGATGGCCCACTGCAAAGTGTCCAATGACGTGCCGGTGTCCGCACTGATCGCCGGAAGCAGAATGCTCACTGCCGACGTGTTCGCATTGACGACAAGAGCCGAGACGCAGGTCGCGATCAGTACAGCGGCCGACGCCGACCGGCCCGCGTCACCGGCCACCGCATCATTTTGCTGAAGATCCACACATGCAGATTCACATGCGCCACGCCACCCCGCAGCTCGGACAGCTCCCCCGGACTGCCGGTGCTCGGCCACCACGACTCCGCCGACCTGCTGCGTGTCCGTCGGCCGGACCATGCCGCCACGCAGGTCGCCGAGCACCTCACCCTTGTGGCCGACGTTCCCCATCAGCCATGAAGAACACGAAGGTCGGGTCGTGCCGGGAAAGACGTGCTCGCCCCCGCCCGTTCGGCCGCAGCCTCCAGCTCGTCCCGAGCACCTTCGTAGAGGAGGCCCTCGAACAGCCACAGGAAGCCGGGCCGCTCCTTGGAACGCATGATCTCCGCGGCCCGGTGCAGATGTCGCTCCAGTTGCTCCGCGTCGGTGCCGTCCTCGGCCGGCGTCAGGCAGTTTCGGAACGCGAATCGGTAGTCGGCCCAGGTGACGTCGCCTCTGCGGGTGCAGCAGATCGTTCCTGATGACAAGGCCGCCGCACTCTCCCTCGTACGGGCCGTGGGGGCCGCTGTGGCCTTCGTCGCCCAGAACGCCTTCGGGGTGCTCTCGGACCGTACGACGAGCGGGTTCGACATACGGCGGCTGCGGATCGCGGCGGGCGCGCTGGGTAACCACGGGGGCAGGCGGACTTCCTCATGAGGATGACGCGCACGCTGCTGCCCGGTCTGGTGCCGGTCTCCGTGCGCGAGGCGTGCCGCGCCGTCGACAAGACACGGTTCCGCTACCCGTACATCGGCCGTCTGGGCGAGGACGGCCTGTAAGCGGCCGTCGGCGGGAACGGCGCCACGGAGCCCGCGGTTGCGACGACAGACGACATCGGACGCCTCGCCTCGACTGTCGTACTCGACCAGGAACCGGACTTTCGCCTCCCGCCGGATACGTCCGCTCCTATCGTGGAGTTCCTGGCACAACCGGATCGCCCCTGCCGCCTGAAGCCGCCCTTCGGTCTGTGCTGAGCCCTCGGCGAGAACGCGCGTGACCGATGGCGGTGGGACGACCCGGTCGGCCCCGCGTGGGCTCTGGCCGAGTTCCGCGATGCTGTGCGGAGGGCAGATACGGAGCGGGAGGGGCAGGCCACGCCGTCCTGCCACCACCAGGACCGCGATCCGTAGGGGTACTCGACCCGGGAGCCGACGTGCTGCCACGAGACCGTGTAGGTTTCCAGGCCCGCATAGCCGCAGGTCTCGGCCTTCTGGTAGATGGTCTTCGTGGACAGCCGGAGAGGGCGACATCCGCGGCGATTCCGTACCGGTGCATGGAGTTGGAGTCACCACCCACCGACGCGTTGTGGGAGATGACGCGGAAGCCGGAGTTGGCCGTGACGGCCAGGGCGCCGGACTTCTTGCGAAGCGCCTCCAGCTCGTACATGTTGCGGCGCACGCTCTCCTTGACGGTCATGGCGCTCACCTTGCCGCCCGAGAAGCCGGAGCCGTCCTTGCTCTCGAACTCGGAGAAGTCGAAGTGCGCGGTCGATCCGTCGGAGCTTTCCAGGGCGTTGAGCCGGTTGAACGTCTGTGCCCCGCCACACCGTCCACAGTGAGTCCGTACGCGGCCTGGAATCGGCGGAGCGCCGCCTCGGCGCCGGGCCCGAAGGCGTCGTTCAGGGAGACGAAGGTCGGCTGGGCCGAGCCGGCGGCCCAGCCGACGATCCGTATCTGGAACTCCTAGACGGCCGCACCGCTGGAGCCCTGGGAGAGCTGTGAGGGCCAGCTGTAGGCGGCGGCCGGGCCGGTGAGCGTCAGGCCTGTTCCGAGGCCAGACCGGTGGCGGCCACCGCGTCGGCGCCTTAGCGCGGCAGCGAGCGTCGGGAGAGGTCTGACGTCATGGTCAAGTCCTCTTTTTCTAGTACCAGTTGTGGGACTGCCAGAAGGACCACGCCGCGCACGGGGTGCCGTACCGCGACTTGATGTAGTCGAGGCCCCACTCGATCTGGGTGGCCGGGTTGGTCTGCCAGTCCGCTCCCGCTACGGCCATCTTGTCGCCGGGCAGGGCCTGCGGGATGCCGTACGCACCGGACGAGGGATTCGTCGCGTACACCTTCCAGCTGCTCTCGCGGATCCAGAGGTTGTCCAGGCAGTCGAACTGGCTGCTCACGGACCAGCCGTGCTCGGTGGTCTTCCACTGACCGGTGATCTTCACGGTGCGGGCGATGCGCATCGCGTTCATGGTCGCGAGGCCCGTGATGCCGTCGGCGGACAGGCCGTTCGCCTGCTGCCACGCCGTCACCTTGGACTTGGTGCCGTCGCCGTAGGCGCCATCGGCTGTGGTGCCGACCTTGCGCTGTACCTCCATCACCTTGTTGTGCAGGGCGAGTTCGGTTCGACTGCCGTAGTCGCCGTCCTCGGCCAGCCCGTTGTCATGCTGGAAGGAACGGACCGCGGTGCTGGTCTGGGAGCCGTAGACGCCGTCGATGCCGCTGTACGGCAGGTAACCGATCCCCGCGAGATTGCGCTGGAGCCAGGTGGTCGAGTCCAGGGCGTGTGCGGGGGCAAGGGGCGCCAGCATGGCGAGCAGGGTGGCGAACAGCACGAGTGCCACGCGGGCGACGGGCAGCCGGGAGGCCGGCACCCGGGAGGCCGGAAGGGCCGTACCGATGGGTATCACTCCGAGTCCTTGTCTTCGCGGGTCGATGCCGATGTCTCGGCGGATACACGCCGAGATGGTCAAGTCGCATGTATACAAGCGACTTGGGGGCAGAAGCCATGGTGCCTTCGGGGTTCGTGGTGCGGAGTCCCTTGGGGAGCGATACGGGACGGGCAGGGCCGCTTGGTGGGCATGGGACGGGAAAGCGTGGGGCGGATTCCCGCAACGGCTGCCGACTGTGGCGTACATCATCGGGTGTGCTTCGAGTGGCCGCTGTCGTGAAGCAGGCCTGGGACGAGCAGGAGTGGGACACCGAGCTCGGGTTCGTCCGTGAGCGGGTCCCGGCCGGGATGCGCCGCATCAAGGAGGAGTGCGGTCGGTCTCAGCGTCTCTGACCCGGCCTGCGACCTCACGGAAACTGAGCCTGCCGTGCATACGAATCCACCGAGCCCGGCGCGCAGGAGCACGCCGAACCTGGGCTCTCCGGGGTCGATGCAGGCGCTTCCACAGGTGTCAGTCGGCGTTGCCCTTGGAGCAGATGCCGCACCTGCCTGTTCCGTTACTACGCCAAGTTCCGGGACAAAGCGTGGAACCATGCGAACCGGCTGGTCGACGAGTTCATGCGGCGCTGGGTCCGTCGTGGAGCGGACCATGCTGGGGTGGCACTTCGTGGGCCGCACGGATGAGTAGATCTGCCAGGCCCGGCAGGACTGGATGGCGAGCGACCGCTTTGGTGAGGTGAAGGGCTAAGACGTCGTTTCTTATGGCGCTCTTGCGGTTATCGTGCCGGAGGGAGCCATCGTTGGGGTTGGGCAAGGGGTGGGGGCTCGTGAACGAGGCGCTTGACGCTGCAGGAACGGCGCTGTGTTGCGCCGCAGCCATCCGGCTGGGCGGAGCCGTACAGATACTGACCACGCGATCTGGCCTGCTTGACCACTACAGCCCGATCATGGCGGGGCTGGAGAACATCACAGCGTTTCTCGACGGTCGAGGCCTCGATGACGACTTGCTCGGCTCTGCGTTCGCCGAGAGCTGGTCCCTGGATGCCAGGTATCCGGCAGAGCTCGCCGGCCACGCCTTTGTCCAAGGATGGTCCTCTCTGGTCTTCGGCACGGTGGTGCTGACCAGGCCGAAGCAACAGCACATCACGTCAGCGCAGACCATGGAGTTCGCCTCGAAGGCGGCGGCATCCTGGCCGACCGCCGTCCGTATCGGCTCCTTCAACAGCCTGCTCCGCTTCGAGGCAGCGTGCCAGCAGGAGGCGGAAGCCCAGATGCGGGAGGGCGGTCTTCCTGCTCTGTGGAAACTGACGGAAGATCGATCAAAGCAGTATCGCCAGACGACGGAACAGTTCATCGGGTAACCGACGTCTCAGCCTGCCAGTCTTCGGAAGCCGATGAGGGCTGCGGCTATGCCGACGAAGGCGAGGAAGTGTTCGGCCTTGCGCTCGTAGCGGCGGTGGAGCCTTCGGCAGCCGGCCAGCCAGGACACGGTTCTCTCGACCACCCAGCGGTGCCGGCCCAGCCGTTGTGAGGACTCGACGCCCCTGCGGGCGATGCGAGGACGGATGCCCCGCTGGCGCAGCCATCGCCGCAGGTGGTCGTAGTCGTAACCCTTGTCGGCGTGCAGTTTCGCCGGCTTTCGGCGCCGGGGTCCGCGGCGGGAGCGGATGGGCGGGATGCCCCGGACGAGCGGCTCCAGGCCCTGGCTGTCGTGCATGTTCGCGCCGGAGATGCCCAGAGACAGCGGCAGTCCGTTGCGGTCACAGATCAGGTGGATCTTCGATCCCAGTTTGCCGCGGTCGGTCGGATTCGGTCCCGTCAGCGGCCCCCTTTTGCAGCCCGCAGGCTGACGGAGTCGATCGCGCACCGCGACCAGTCCAGTTCGCCCCGAGCTCCGAGTTCGTCGAGGATCACGCGGTAGAGCCTGGCCCAGACCTGGTCCCGGCTCCACTGGGCGAACCGGCGGTAGACCGTGGGCCAGGCCGGGCCGAACACCGGCGGCAGCTGCCGCCATGTGCAGCCCGACGTTGCCACGAAGATGATCGCCGCCAGAGCCTCACGGTCACCTGTCCGACGCCGACCACCGCCCTGCGGACGTATCACTTCCGTCGGCGGCACCACCCGCCTGAACAGCACCCACAACTCGTCCGGCACCAGTCGCTCCACGAGATCCGTCATGCACGGATCAACGAACTCTCACGCCATAAGAAACGACTTCTAAGACGACGACCGGCTCGATGCCCCGGAGGTGCCCCGACCCAGCTGAAGGCCCAGGGTAGAGTGCGCTGACCTGGGGTTTTTCTCTGTCGAGTCGATGCAGGGGCCGGAGCTGCTTGGCCCCTGCCTGTGGCTCTCGTCGTGGCCGGGGGAGGGGGCGTATCGCGGCCCCTCTGCGTCGCGCGATTGGCGGGCGCGCTTCCAGGGTGTGCTCGTGTGCGAGCGGGTCTGGGCAGCTGATTGCTGACCTTTTGCTGACTTTACTGACTAGATGTCAGGTGCCTCAGTGCAGCGCAGGGTGTGACAGTGGGCCGTCTCGGCATCGTGGCCGGCGGCGCTCGTGGGCTGGCGGGACGTGGTGGGCCAGCTGATTCTGCCGGCTCGCTCCGCTCGACGTGAGATGTTGCTCCAGCCTTGGTCGAGCAGGATGAAGATGTGTCCAGGGCGTGCTCGGGGTCCTTGCAGAATCGAGGTGGTGGCGCTGCTTGGCCTCGTCAGCCCTGCCGTCCTGTCCGGCGGCCGTCGTCCCTGCTCTCCGTGCACGCGGGAGCCCCGCTATCCCCCTTCGTGGGATGAACATTCCATGAATGCAGGAAGGCGGGAGGGGACCGACCATGCCGGGGGGCCCTCCGTTGCCCGTGACATATCGGAACTCGCCCCGGCGACTTGCGCGGTCGCGCCCGAAGCGGGCGGAAGCAAGCCGCTTCGAGTCGTGTGCCCTCCCCCATGGCCGCGTCTGGCTGGGGAGCGTGACACGGGATGCGCCTGCGCTCACATGGGCGTCGGCCCTCCAGATGGGGGTGTGATGTACCTGGCCACGGTGATGGCCGAGAACTTCCGTGCTTTCGATGCCCGGAGATCTCCTGAGGATGTGGGCGAAGCGCTCCAACTGGACCTCGCGCCGGGGGTGTCCGTCCTTCTGGGGGAGGACGATGCGGGAAAGACGGCTGTCGTTGACGCGATACGGCTGTGTCACCCTTACGTCGGCGGCGGATTTCTACCGCGTTATTGATCAGGAACTCATAGGGGGTCTCGTCCAGGACGCAGCGGGCGTGTGGGCCGCCGAAGCAGCCGTGGACGATGTGTGGCCGGCGCTGACGTCTGTAGAAGAAGTGGCGTGTCTCCGCGGCGAGTTCGGACTGATTCCGGGCTTGGTGCTGTTCGGGCGGGCCGTGTTCGAGGTCGGCGTTGACCAGTTCGTCGGGGTCGGGCTCGGGCGAGTACCGGGGCGGGAAGTGCAGCGCGACGTCGTCGGGGGCGGCCGGCGACCCGGCCGGAACGGATGCCGACCAGGTCGGCGAAGAGGATCTCACCGCCGTCCCTCTTCGCCTTCGCCCGGATCTTCGGCCCGGTCTCCTCGTGCCGGCGGCGCACGGCCTGCGGGGCCTGCCCGACGGCCCGCTTGTCCGGGTGCTGGGAGGACAGCCCCCACCCCCCACCAGATCACCCACACCCCACCAACAACCCAGAACCGAACCGTTTTTGATTAATTAAGGCCCAGGGGAGACGGTTAGGGTTTCACTCATGACGGATTCGTATGCCGACCCAGGAACCCCGGACCACCGAAGTGCTGCGCGTTACCTGTGGTGGCTGACCATGAGTCAGCGTCGACGGGTGACGGGTGGTGCGGTGATCGGCACCCTCTGGATGGTCTGCCTCCTGCTGCCGCCGTACCTCATGCAGCGTGCGATCGACGACGGGCTCCAGCGGGGGAAGACCGGCGTCCTGGTCGGCTGGGTGGCCGCACTGGCCGGCGCCGCGCTGCTCAACGCATGGCTCGGCGTCATGCGCCACCGCATCATGACACGGGTGCGGATGGACGCCACTTTCCGGACCATCAAGGTCGTGGTCGAGCACTCCACTCGGCTGGGTGCCGAACTGCCCCGAAAGGTGACGGCCGGCGAGGTGGCCAGCATCGGTGTGGGCGACGTCGCGCAGATGAGCCAGACACTGACGATCACCGGCCCGGGCGTCGGCGCTGTCGTCGCGTACCTGGTGGCGGCCGCGCTGCTGCTGTCGGTCTCCGTCCCGCTCGCCCTCGTGGTCCTGCTGGGGGTGCCGTTGCTCGCGGTCGTGGTCGGGCCGCTGCTGGGACGCCTCCAGGGCGCGGAGTCCAAGTACCGCGAGCAGCAGGGGGCGCTGACCGCCCGGCTCGGGGACATCGTCGGCGGCATGCGCGTACTCAACGGCATCGGCGGTAAGGAGATGCTGGCCGGCCGCTACCTGCGAGGATCGCAGGACCTGCAGGCCGAGGGCTACCGGGTCGGCGCCGTGACCAGCTGGATCCAAGCGCTCTCGGTCGGCCTGCCCGCCCTCTTCCTCGCGTTGGTGACCTGGCTGGCCGCCCGGATGGCCGCCGAGGGCACCATCACGATCGGCACGCTGGTCGCCGTCTACGGCTACGTCGCCGTCCTGGTGGTACCGGTCTCCAACTTCATCGAGGGCGGATACGACCTCACCAGGGGTCTGGTGGCCGCTCGACGGGTGGTCCGGATGCTCGATCTGAAGCCCGCCTTCGAAGACGCCGCAACACTTCGGCCGGCCCGTGACGAGCCATCAGCCCTGTACGACGCCGACACCGGTGTGGAACTGGTCCCGGGCCGGCTGACCGCGATCGTGAGCGCTCGCCCGGCCGATTCCGCGGCCGTGGTCGACCGGCTCGGCCGGTACAGCGCATCCGCTGCGACCTGGGGCGGCGTGCCGCTCGCCGAGGTCGCCCTGGCCGAGATCCGCAGCCGGATCGTGGTGGCGGACAACGACGCCGACTTCTTCTCCGGAACGCTGCGCACCGTGGTCGGCGGCCGGTCCGAGCACACCGGCCCGTCCATCGCCCAGGCCGTCAGAGATGCCGCGGCGGAGGACATCGTGCAGGCACTGCCCGATGGCCTGGACACCATGATCCAGGCCCAGGGCAGCAACCTCTCCGGCGGTCAGCGCCAGCGGCTGCGGCTGGTCCGTGCCCTGCTGGCGGACCCGGAGGTGCTCCTGCTGGTCGAGCCCACCTCCGCCGTGGACGTCCACACCGAGGCCGCCATGGCCGCTGGGCTGCGCCGGGCGCGGACCGGCGGCACCACCGCCCTCACCTCGACCTCCCCCGTCCTCCTGGAGCAGGCCGACACCGTCTGCTACCTCGTCGACGGCCGTCTGGCGGCGGCCGGCCCGCACCAGGAGCTGCTCGCAGCAGAGCCCGGCTACCGCGCGCTGGTGGCCCGCGGCGAAACCGCCACCGAGTCCACGCCCGCCGAGGAGGCCGTCCGATGACTGCTCAGACCGAGACCGCCCCCGGGCGGCTCCCGATCGCCGGTCCCGCCGAGGTCCGCCGGGCCGCCGTGCGTCTGATGGGGCAGGATGGCCGTGCGGTCGCCGCGATGCTGACCCTCAACGGACTGGCCGCGGCCGCCGGTCTGGGTGGCCCTTGGCTGCTGGGCCGGATCATCGACGACGTCCGGGGCGGCGCCGGGGTCGGACACGTCGACCGACTCGCCCTCGGCATCCTCTGCTTCGCGCTCGCGCAGCTGCTCCTCGGCCGCTTCGCCCGCTACGCCGCTCACCGCTTCGGCGAGCGGACTCTGGCGCGGATCCGAGAGCGGTTCGTCGACCGATCCCTCGCCCTGCCCGCTTCGGTGGTCGAACGCGCCGGCGCCGGTGACCTGCTGACGCGCGGCACCGCCGACGTCGCCACCGTCGGCACCACCCTGCGCGACGCCGGGCCGGAGGTCTCCGTGGCTCTCGTCCAGATCCTCCTGATCCTGGTCGCCATGCTCGCGGTCAACCCGCTGCTCGGCATCTGCGGGTTGCTCTGCCTCTCCGGGATCTGGTTCGCCACCCGCTGGTACCTGCACCGTGCACACGCGGGTTACCTCGCCGAAGGCGCCGCCAACTCCGCGCTGATCGAGATCCTCACCTCCACCGCGACAGGGGCCCGCACCGTCGAGGCCCTGGGCCTCCAGGACCGCCGGATCGCCGCCGCGGCCGAGGCGGTCGAGCACTGTCGGGTCACCCGTACCCACACCCTCAACCTGCGCACCGTGCTCTTTCCCGTGGTCGAGTTCTCGTACATCGCCCCGGTCGCCGGCATCCTGCTGCTCGGCGCCGCCCTGCGCGACACCGGCGCGGTCACCACCGGCGCGGTGGTCGCCTGTGCTCTCTACTTCTGGAAGCTCTCCGAGCCGCTGGACAAGGTCCTGCTCTGGCTCGACCAACTCCAGCGCAGCAACGCCTCCTTCGCCCGAGTCGAGGGCATCGGCCAGGTGGACGCCCCGGCCGTGACCGGCGGCGGCCGGCCCGAGGACGACCGGATCGACGTGGTCGACGTCCGGTACGCCTACCAGGGCGAGCGGGACGTCCTGCACGGCGTCGACCTCACCGTCCGTCCGGGCGAGCGGCTGGCGGTCGTCGGCCCGTCCGGAGCCGGCAAGTCCACTCTGGGCCGGCTGCTGGCCGGGGCGGAGACGCCCCGCACCGGACGGGTGACGGTGGGGCAGGTGCCTGTCGCCGAGCTCGACCCGGCCCAGTTGCGCCGACACGTCGTCCTGGTCTCCCAGGAGCATCACGTCTTCCTCGGCACCGTCCGGGACAACCTCCTGATCGCCGCGCCCGCCGCGACCGACCAGGACCTGCACGCGGTGCTGGCCGCCGTCGACATCGACTGGGTGGACGAGCTGCCGGACGGGCTGGACACCGAACTCGGTGCCGGTGGGCTCCGTCTGGACGCCCAGCAGGCCCAGCAACTCGCTCTGGCCCGGGTGGTCCTGGCCGATCCGCACACGCTGATCCTGGACGAGGCCACCTCCCTGCTCGACCCGACCACGGCCCGGCACACCGAGCGCTCGCTGGCGGCTGTACTCAAAGAACGCACCGTGATCGCCATCGCCCACCGTCTGCACACCGCCCACGACGCGGACCGGGTCGCGGTCATGGACGGCGGCCGGGTGACCGAATTGGGCAGTCACGAAGAGCTGTTGGCGGCTGGCGGTGGGTACGCGGCGCTGTGGAAGTCCTGGCACGGCGCCTGAGCTCGCCTCACCCCTCTCGACCTCTCTCGACCAGTATTGATCAGAAACAGTTCGCTTCTGGGTTGTTGGTGGGGTGTGGGTGACCTGGTGGGGGCGCGGGATCTGTTGCCGTCGGCGCAGGAGGCCCTGCGGGCGGGAGGCGCTGGTATGTGGCTGCGGGGCACCCCGACCGGCCCTGCGGCATGGGGTTGAGCGGGTAGTTGTGGACGCGGTGGCTGGTGGGCGAGCTGGTCGCGAAGCCGTACCGGGTACGGCTGAGTGAACCGGGGGCGGGTAAGTACCTCAAACGGTGGGGGCTGTCCTTCCAGCACCCGGACAAGCGGGCCGTCGGGCAGGTCCCGCAGGCCGTGCGCCGCCGGCACGAGGAGACCGGGCCGAAGATCCGGGCGAAGGCGAAGAGGGACGGCGGTGAGATCCTCTTCGCCGACCTGGTCGGCATCCGTTCCGGCCAGGTCGCCGGCCGCCCCCGACGACGTCGCGCTGCACTTCCCGCCCCGGTACTCGCCCGAGCTCACCCCCGACGAACTGGTCAACGCCGACCTCGAACACGGCCCGCCCGAACAGCACCGAGCCCGGAATCAGGCCGAACTCGCCGCGGAGACACGCCACTTCTTCTACAGACGTCAGCGCCGGCCGCACATCGTCCGCGGCTGCTTCGGCGGCCCACACGCCCGCTACGTCCTGGACGAGAACCCCATGAGTCTCTGATCAATAGTGCTTCAGCATCATCTTGTGCGTTTCTCGGCCGATCCCCGACTGCTTGTAGCCGCCGAAAGCACTGTGTCCGGAGTTTGACGAAACTCCGTAAACGAGGAGAGAGGCTGACCGGGCATGACGACGGACGTGGAGTGGCTTGATCACTGGTTACGGCGGGCTCCAGCTCTCTCCCTCTCTCCGAAGCGATCATCGAGCGGATCAAGGAGCACCTGGCCGAGGATGCTGACGACCTCGGGCTCGTCCGGCCGGACGTGTCGTGATCCGACGGCCTGTGCGGCAGCGCGGCCGGCCTGGAGGCCGGTGGGGAGGCAGCCACCGAGGAGAGCGCCTTCGAGGGCGTCGTAGCCGTGGACGCCTTCGCCGAAACCGGCGGCCTCGCCGGCCGTGTACGGGCCGTCGACCGGTGTGCCGTCGGCGGCGAGGGCGCGGGAGTCGAGGTCGGTCTGGATGCCGTCGAGCGTCTTGCGGGTGAGGGCGTGGAGCTTGACTCCGATGAGGGGGTCTGCGGCGGGGCCGAGGAGGCGGTGGGGGACGGCGGCGCGGCCGAGGCGGTCGCCGCGGTAGTGGCGGGAGTGGTGGATGCCCTGGATCTGGGGTCCTTGCTGCACGGGTTCGCGATCTGCCGGTCGCGGTCGGCCGTCGCCCTGGGCACGCGAGCGGCCGAGCTGCTCCTGGAGGAGGCCGGCGACCAGGCGGACGACCACTGCCACGACCAGGTGGTGCTCCGGCCGGAACTGGTCGTCCGCCGTTCGAGCCTCACCCCGCGCTGACCGGACCTGCCGGTCCGGGGGATCCGGTGTACATCTCGCTGACGAGTCGTCGACAGCCGTGTAGCACTTGAGGACGACCCCGCGTCCGTACGGAGGTGGACTTCTCGATCGAGAGGGAACCCCGGCCCGCGGTCGTCGTCTTGGTTCTCGTGTCGACTTGATCGTCGAGTCGGCACGAGGAGGGGTGTGATGGCAGGTCAGGTGCGTAGGACGAGGCGGGCGAAGGCATCGGCGCCGGAGTACCAGGGTGCTCTCGAATCGTTGTCGGTGAACGCCTCACTGCCCGAGGTGCTGGCCCGGGGCATGGAGGAGCTGCGGACGGCGGAACGGGCCGGGGACCGGCGGGAGGAGGCGCGCTGCGGGCTGGCCGTGGCGGAGGCCTGCCGCAGGCTCGGGCGCATAGAGGAGGCCGACCGGGCGTGGAAGGCGAGTTACCGAGCGGCGCGTTCGGCCGGTCACGAGGGGGCCATGGCGTGGGCGCTGTGGAGCGGCGGCACGCTGGCCCGACAGCGGGGTGCGTTCAGGCTGGCGTACCGGTTGCTGAGGCTGGCCGCCGAGACGGGCGAGAGGGGCGGTGACGTCGTGGTGCGCGGCTACTCGTTGGCGGGGCTCGCCGAGACCGGGCGCATCCAGGGCGATTACGCGGCGGTGAGGAGGTTGCACGAGCAGCTGCTTGCCGAGGCCCGCCGCCGAGGCGAGGCCCGGCATACGGTGTGGGCGCTGGAGGGCATCGCGCAGATGCACCGCAACACCGGCGAATACGACGAGGCCCTGGCCCTGTTCGAGGAGGCGGCCGACACGGCGTCCCGAGCCGAGGACCGGCGCGGGTGGGCATGGGCGCTGCGCGGCATCGCGGACGTGGTGTCCGTGCGCGACGCCGACGTGGAACGCGCCCTGTCGCTGCTGTCCCAGGCGGAGGAGGCCTGCCGGGAGATGCGGCTGTCCAGCGCGCTCGCCTACAACCACAAGATGCGCGGCAACGTGCTGTACCGGGCGGGCCGCTACGAGCAGGCCCGTGAGATGTACGCGCTGGCCCTTGAGGAGTTCCAGGAGATGGACGAGCCGCGCGGGACGGCGCTGTCGCGACTGGGGCTGGTCAAGGCCTCCGCCCATCTGGGCCGCGACGCCGCGCACACTGCCGCGGACCTGGCCGAACTGCGCTCGACGCTGGACCGCATCGGGCTGCGGCACGCCCGGGACATGGTGGACAAGGCGGCGGCCGAACTGGGGGTCGGGCCGCTGCCGGACCACGGCGGTCACGAGCAGGGCGCCGCGAGGCCCGTGCTGCCGACGGTCGGGGCCGAGGCGCTTCAGGCCGCCGATGTGGAGGGCCTGCGGTGAGCGCCGTTCCGACACCGTTCTCGCAGGGTGTTGCAGTCGTGGCCGCGGTGCGTTCCTCTCGTGATCACGACATTGATCACGACATTGATCACGACATTGATCGCGAGATTGATCACGACATTGATCGCGAGATTGATCACGACGTTGATCACGACGTCGATCACGACGCAGCGCCGGCCCGTGTCCTGGAGCGTTGTCGTGAACTCGTCCGGCCTGCGCTGGTAGAGGCGGTGGGCAGCCTCCATCCGTGGATCGGTGAGATGGCGGCGTACGCGCTGGGCTGGTCCGACATGGCCGGTACTCCGGATTCCGGCGGATCCGAGGGCAAGGGAGTGCGCCAGGCGTTCGCCGTGCTCGGGGCGGAGGCGGTCGGGGCTGATGGCGCGGAGGCCGTTCCCGGCGCCGTGGCCGTCGAACTCGTGCACACCTTCTCGCTCCTCCACGACGACATCATGGACGGCGACGCCCTGCGCCGGCAGCGGCCTGCGGTGTGGAAGGCGTACGGGACCGGCCCGGCCGTTCTCGCCGGCGACGCGCTTCTCGCCCAGGCCGTGACCACCCTGGCCGAGGCCCCGGGCCGGCACGCGGCGTCCGCGGTCCGCTGCTTCTGCCGGACCCTGAACGCGCTGGTGTCCGGCCAGGCGCAGGACCTGCGCTTTGAACACCGTCCGTGGTACGGCCCCGGCGCAGTCGGACTGGAGCAGTACCGGTCGATGGCCGAACACAAGACAGGCGCCCTGCTGGGCTGCGCCGTTGCGCTCGGCGCGGCCCTTGGCGGCGCCCCCGACCGGACCGTGACCACGCTCGAACGGGCGGGCCGCCATCTCGGCCTCGCCTTCCAGGCGGTGGACGACATCCTCGGCATCTGGGGCGACCCCGCCGTGACCGGCAAACCCGTCTACGCCGACCTGCGCAGGGGCAAGAAGACCTACCCGATGCTCGCCGCACTGGCCGGTGGAGGCAGGGCCGCGCACGAACTGGCGGCGCTGCTCGACCCTCCCCAGCTGCTCGACCACGAGGCCGCCGCACACGTCGCGGCACTCGTGGAGGAGCTGGGCGGGCGGACCGCGACCCGCGACGAAGCGCGCCGGCACCTGGACACCGCCCGCCGCGCGCTGCGCGACGCGTCCCTCACGCACACCGCCGTACAGCAACTGGACAGGCTGTTCACGTACGTGCTCGACCGGACCAGATGATCACCGTTCCGCCTTTGCGATCCCCCCGTCGGTGACGGCTCGACGACGGGGGACCGCAGCGGAGCGCGGAAGGACAGCGGGCCGAGCGTGGGCGCCCCCGCCGCCTCCGCACGCGCCGGGGGCCGCGCCCGGGCAGCGGTGGCGCCCCACGCCGAGGGCGAGGTGGTGGCGGATGTTCGCGCGGCCGGGAACCATCTGCCCAGATGACCGAGCTGAAGTCGCCGTGTCCGCCCCGGGCGGAGATCACGCGAGGGGCCACCAGCCTGCGCAGCCCGTCGATCAGGCCGGCCGCGATCCCGTTGCGCAAGTCGACGGCGTGGTACCCGAGACCGGGGTCATCAGGTCGCGAATGGTCGTGAAGCCGCCCAACAGCAGGGTCTTCAGCACGGGGACGACCGCCGCCGCGATCATCACAGCCGAGCGTGTGGGCGCGGGGACGAGTACGCCAGGGGGCGACGGTGGCGTGCGTGTGGCAGTCCATGTATCCCGGGGGCACCGTGCGCCTGGGCAGGTCAGGACTGCTTTTGGGGGTGGTCGGATCACGTCGCGAGGGTGAGGTCGTACACGTGAGCGACGACTTGGACCGCATGGGGAGGCCGTTGTCACGCCTGCGGCAGTCGCGACCCTCCCTCGGCGGGGCGGGCGAAAGGCGCCTGACGGGCAATGCCCAGGTCAGGCGCCTCTGATCACGCTCTCTAGAAGAACCCGAGCTTCTTCGGCGAGTAGCTGACCAGCAGGTTCTTGGTCTGCTGGTGGTACAGCCGATCCACGCGCGCTGACCAGCGAGAAGGGTGGGAAGTGCCGCTCCTTGGAGGGAGTTGGTCCGGGATCGGTCCGGATCCTGGCACATCCGATGCCGGAGGCTGGGGCGACCCCTGGCACGACCGTGTGCCGACTCGAAGGGCGACTGTCCCGAAGAGGGCTGCGGCGTGCCCGCTCCCGGTCGGCGACGGCCCAGGAGGACGCCCGCGGCCCCCGCCCCGCCGGACCGGCGAGCGAGGACCGTGGAGTGCGCGGCGCACGCCGGCGTAGGAGCCTGGTGGTGTGGTGAAGCCAAGGAAGGCGGCGACCGGCGCGTACCGGCGAAGCCGGCTGCGCGGGGCTCCGCCGCCCCACTGAGTGCGGGGCCTGCCCGTGCTGCTGTTCGTCGGGGTCGGAGTGGCCTCTCTCACCGACTCCGTTCCGCTGGACATCGGTTTCCTGCTCGGCGCGGTGTCTCCGCTGGCCGTCCTGGCCCCGGGACCGTTGGCCACCGTCTTGCTCGGCGCCGCGACGACCGTGCTGCTGACCGTTCCCTTCTTCCATCTGAACCGGCCCGGCAGCACCGACCCCTTCACTCTCGGATTCGTCGCGACCCTGAGCGCCTTAGAGGTACTAACAAAGGCGCTGGACGTGTCGGTAGGTGATGAGGCAGGTGGCGAGGCCGAGGAAGGCTTCGTGGATGTCGTCGCGTCGTTCCC
>NZ_JBIAMJ010000014.1:0-211369 GCF_042874035.1 Streptomyces sp. NPDC004284
CCAGGACAACCGGACCACCGTCCACCCACGCCGCGACCGACCCGAGCACACCCAAACGAACGCCCTGCATACCTCTCCCCAGATCCTCACGTGCACGTGAGGATGCCAGATCGGGTCATTGAGCCTGAACCGGCGACAGCCGCGCCCTTCCGGCCACCACCCAGGCTGCCCACCCGGATTGCTGCCCAGGCCGCCGTCTTGAAAGCGCCTGGGAGCCGTGCCCGACCGGTCCTGGTGACTTCCCAGCTCCCTTCCAGCACCGAGGGAGAGCATCGTCGGCATGGACAACCCAGCTCAGAACTTGGAGACGACGCCCATGTCCCGGATCACCCACCACCTCACCGCCGAGGACCTGCGGCTGCTGCGCTCGGACGTGGCCGGCCGGGTGCTCGTGCCGGGAGACCCCGAACTCCCCGAGGAGACCGCCGGTTTCCACCTGGCCGCCACGCACCACCCGGTGGCCGTCGTCGCGGCCGCCTCCGCGCAGGACGTCGTGACCGCGGTGCGGTGGGCCGCCGGGCGCGGGATCCCGGTCGCCGTCCAGGCCACCGGCCACGGCGGCGTCTCGACCGACGGCGCGCTGCTCATCACCACGCGACGCCTGCACCAGGTCACCGTCGACGCGGAGCGGCGCGTGGCACGCGTCGAGGCCGGGGCCACCTGGCGCGAGGTGATCGACGCCGCCGCCGCGCACGGTCTCGCACCGCTGAGCGGCTCGTTCTCCGGAGTCGGAGCCGTCGGCTACACCCTCGGCGGCGGCATCGGACTGCTCAGCCGTGAGTACGGCTTCGCCGCCGATCACGTGCTCGCGCTCGACCTGGTGACGGCCGACGGGCGCCCGCGGCACGTGACGGCCGACACCGAGCCGGACCTGTTCTGGGCGGTCCGCGGCGGCGGAGGCGGCTTCGGCGTGGTCACCGCCTTCGAGGTGCGGCTCTTCCCGGTGCCCACCCTGTACGCGGGCGGGATCTTCTTCGCCGCCTCCTCGGCCTCCGAGGTCCTGCACGCCTACCGCGCCTGGACGCCGACCCTGCCCGAGTCCGCGAGCAGCTCCGTGGCGCTGCTGCGGATGCCGCCGCTGGAGGAGCTGCCCGAGCCGCTGCGCGGGAAGTTCGTCGTCCACCTGCGCTTCTCCTACAACGGCCCGGCCGAGGAGGGGCGGGCGCTGCTGGCACCGATGCGGGCGGCCGGCGAATCCGTACTGGGCGAGGTCGGGGAACTGCCCTTCCAGGACACCGACGCGGTGCACCAGGACCCCAAGGACCCCATGGCGGCCTGGCACCAGGGTGCCCTGCTCCGCACGCTCGACGCCGACACGGTCGACGCCCTGCTCGACGCCGCCGGGCCGCAGCTGAACATCCCGCCGGTCATGGTGGAGATCCGCCAGCTCGGCGGCGCGCTGTCCCGTCCCGCCACTCCGCCGAACGCGGTGGCGGGCCGGGACGGCGCCTACGTCGTCCATGTGGCCGGCCCGCTGCTGCCGGGCCTGGAGGACGCCGTTCCGGCGACCGGCAACGGCATCCTGGACGCCCTGAAGCCCTGGACCACCGGCACCGCACTGCTCAACTTCCTCGGCGAGGCCACCGCCCAGGACCTGGCCGCGGCCTGGGGCCCGGACGTCCACGCGCGGCTCGTCGGGATCAAGGGTGCGGTGGACCCGGGGAACCTCTTCCGCTTCGGGCCCGACCTGGGCGTCTGACCGGCCCCAGGGGCAGGCCGGACGACACGGGACCCGATCCCGTACCGGGGATCAGCACCACGGGGGTGCTGGTCCCCGGTTCTGCGTCACGCGGGTTCGAAAAGCTTCCGGAGGTGGCGGCGTCCGGGGACGTCGAGCTTCTGGTAGGCGCGGTAGAGGGTGTTGCTCACGGTTCTCGGCGAGAGGACGAGCCGCTGCGCGATCTCCCTGTCCGACAACCCCTCGGCGGCGAGCACGGCGATGGTCTGCTCTCGGGCCGACAGGGACGCGGGCTGTTCCAGGAAGCGCAGCGTGGGGGTACGCACCGCGTCGCAGGCGCTGAGATGGGCCCGGGCCGCCGTCACCGCGGCGGCCGCGGCACCGCTGTCACCGGACCTGCGCCGCATGCGGCTGATCTCGGTGTACGCCTCCGCCGCGTAGAGTTCCGCGCCGGCCGCGGAGAACGCGTGGGCGACCGCCTTCATCTCCACGTGGTCACCGGTGGCCAACGCCTGGGCGTACCGCAGCCGGGCCTGGAGGTACGGCCCCTGTACGTCGACGGTCCACCGTTCGCGCGTGCTCGACGCCAGGCCGATGCGCGCCGTCTCGTGCACGAGGACCGCCACGTCGCCGTTGGCCCCCCGCGCCTCGGCGTCGTCCACCGCGTCCCGCAGGAGCGACAGCGCCGTCGCCCGGTCTCCGCGGGACACGGCCCGGTGCGCGTACGCGATGGCGAGATGCGTGCTGTGACCTCCGGGGCCGGTCGGCAGGGCGTCGTCGAGGCAGGCGCCCGTGGCCTTCCGCGAGGGGTCCGGCAGACAGTCGGAGGCCAGTCGGGCGTAGATCCCGGCACGCGCGTCCCACGGTTCCCAGCCCACCCGGTACGCGGGCGAGAGAGCGAAGTGCGCGAGGGCCTGACGCACCAGTCCGCGCTCGTAGAGCGTGAAGCCGAGCGCGATGCCCCGCTGGGCGTCGGTGCGGAAGGACGGGCCGGACGCGGCCGTACGGTACTCCCGTTCGAGTATCTCCTGGGCGCCCCGCAGGTCTCCCGCGTGATGCAGCGCCTTCGCGCGCGTCTCCTCCAGGCAGTCCAGGTGCGGTGCCCACGCGTCGCCGGCGCTTCGCCTGGCGCGTGAGGCGTCCTCGTACAGTGCCAGAGCGTCCAGCGGCCGTCCCAGATGGCACAGCGCGGACATGGCGAACACCGCGGCCTCGACCCGTACGGCGGGACCGGCGGCGTCGACGAGCGGAGAGCAGCGCCGGAGGCAGTCCCGGTAGCGTCCCTGGAAATGGTCCGCGACGGCCGTCAGCAGCTCCTTCGCCGGCCCCCGCATCCCGGCGACGACCGCCTCGGCCCGGGCGTACTCACCGCCCAGGATCCAGGCGCGGGCCCGCCACGGCCGAAGCGCCTCCTCGATCTCCGGGCCGTGCTTCTCGGCCGCCTCGGCGCACAGCTCGTGCAGTTCGTCGAGCGCACCACCGGCCAGCAGGGCCTGCCCGTACGCGTCGGCGGCGCCCACCGACCGGTACGCGCGCCACGCGACGCGCGCCAGGTGCGTCGCGGCCGGCAGGTCGTCGCCGCGAAGCGCGTACCCGCACGCCCTCAGCAGCCGCTCCTCGGACGGGAGGTGCCCGCTCTGCTGCTCCCAGCCGACGACCCGTACGAACTCGTCCGGTCGCCACTCGCTCTCCGGCAGCGCGGCCTTCCAGGACGCGAGCCACCGCGTACGGCGCAGCGGACCCGTCTCCTGGCGCAGCGCGTGGCACAGCAGCGGATCCGCGACCCTGATGTGCGCCTGAGCGTCACCCACATGAGTGGCGATGAGCCGGCGGTCCTCGAGGGACACGAGAACGCTCGTGTCGACGACCTCCTCGACGGCCGTCAGCCGGGCCGGTTCCGCGAGGGCGATGAGTTCGAGCGCGTCCCTCGACGGCGCGTCGAGTGCGGCGAGGCGCGCGTCCGCGAGCTTTCCGAGCGCCGTCGACCCGGGGATCACCGGGGTGGCGGTTGCGTGGGCGGCCGACGGGCGCTCGTACTCGACGGCACGGACGAGCTCCCGCAGCACCGACGGGTTCCCGGCGGACAGGCCGGCGAGATGCGCCGCGGACCGCTGCGACAGCCGCTGCCCGGAGAAGCCCCCGGCCAGCCGCCGTGCCGAGGCCGCGTCGAGCGGCCCCACAGGGATGCTGTGCAGGTACGGACTCCGGCACAGCAGGTCGCCCGTGTCCGTGACGGCGTCCGTGTTGACCTCCGCCAGCAGCCGGACCTGGTGACGGCGCACGGCCCGGAGGAGGACCGGCACCGCCGCCGGGTCGAGCAGATGGGCGTCGTGGACACGGAGCAGGAGCCGGAGGCGGACGGCCCGGGCGATCGCCCTGTCGAGGAGACCGACCGCTTCCGGCGAGCGCAGCGCGTCCTCCAGCGCGGGATCGATGTCCACGGCGTCCTGCCCGTGGAGCGACGCGATCTCGTCCACCAGCCGGGACTTCCCGATCCCCGTGACCCCGGTCAGGAGGACCCCCGCGGGCCGGCCGGCCGCACCGAGCACCCGGCACGCCCTGTCGAGTTCGCGTGCACGGCCCGCGAGGGGCGTCCCGTGGATGTCGGCCTGTTGAAAGCGTGCGTGTGGATCGACCATGCGTCACACGGTAGGAACGCCCCATGGGAGTCCCCTGGAAGGGACGAAGCCCTCGTTCCCAGCGGCTTTCAAGGCCGCGTGGAAGGGAGTTCAGCCGGTCGGGTCCGCCGCGTGGGCGGACGGTGCGACGGCGAGCGCCAACGGCAGCGCGGAGAGGGCTGCCACGTGGGTGCGGATTCTGCGGCGCATGAACGTGCCTCGGTTTCCTGACGGCGGACGCGCCGCACGCTCTCGTCCAGAGCGGGCGGTGCACGGGACCCCGGGCCTGCGGAGCGAGTGGAAGCGCTCCCACTGGAAGCGGTCCCAGTGCTCGCTCCGTACGCCGGGGGTTGTGGCCGGTATCGTGTGGCGCACTGTTCGGCCTGTCAAGTGGTCGCGTTTGACCAGCACTTCACATGGCGGCGGGAAGGCTTTACAGTCCTGGAACTGGAAGCGCTCCCAGCCTTCCGGCTGTGCAGACCGCGCCAGGGAGGCAGGTCATGGCTGAAGGTGTGCCACGCCGGCGGTCGACACTCGACGAGGTGGCCGAACTGGCCGGCGTCTCGCGGTCGGTGGCCTCGCGGGTGCTCAACAACGCCCCCCACGTCAGCCGCGCCAAACGCGAGGCCGTCGAACGGGCCGTCCAGCGGCTCGACTACGTGCCGAACCCGACCGCACGCGCACTGGCGACCCGTCAGACCGGTGCGGCCGCCCTGGTCGTCTCGGGAGAGGATCCGTCGATCTTCACGGATCCGTTCTTCGCCCAGGTGATCGTGGGGGCCTCGGCCGCCCTGGAGGAAGCCGACCTGCATCTGATGCTGTGCCTGGCCGCCTCCGACCGGGGGCGTAGACGCGTGGAGCAGCTCCTGCGGTTCAAGGGGGCCGACGGCGTGATGCTGATGGCGCTGCGCGAGGACGACCCGCTGGCCCGCATGGCCCAGGAGGCGGAGATGCCCGTCGTGTTCGGCGGGCGCCCGGTCGGGTTGGACCCCCGGTGGTACGTGGACGTCGACAACGTCGGCGGAGCGCGTGCGGCGACCGAGCACCTGATCTCGGCCGGCCGGACCCGCGTGGCCACGATCTGCGGACGTCTGGACACCGAGGTCGGGCGCGCCCGCTACCGCGGCTACCGGGACGCCGTGCTGGCGGCCGGCCTCGAACCGCACCCGCCGGAAGCCGGCGACTTCACCGAGTGCGGCGGAGCCGGTGCCATGGCCGCCCTGCTGGCCGAACACCCCGACGTGGACGGGGTGTTCGCCGCCAGCGACAACATGGGCGTCGGCGCGCTGCGCACGCTGCGCGAGGCCGGCCGGTCGGTCCCCGGTGACATCGCCGTGGTCGGTTTCGACGATCTGGCCGTGGCCCGGATCGCCGACCCGCCGCTGACCACGGTGCATCAACCCGTAGAGGGTCTCGGACGGGAGATGGCGCGCATGCTCGTCGCCCTCATCGACGGACAGGACCCCACCCCGCTGATCCTGCCCACGCGCCTGGTCACCCGTGCCAGCGCCTGACGGGCACCACCGCGAGAAGAGCCCGGCCGACCCCGGGCAGCGGCCTTGACAGGCCGCCGAAGGGGCCGCAGGGCTCCGTCCGCCCTCCACCACTGGGACCTCCCCCAGGTACTGGAGGACGAAGGCGGCTGGACGGTACGCGAGACCGCCGAGCGCTTCGGCGAGTACGCCGCCCTGGCGGCCGAGGCCCCCGGCGACCGGGTCGCGCCGTGGACGACCCTCGACGAACCCCGGTGCTCGGCCTTCCTCGGCCACGGCTCCGGCGTCCACGCCCCCGGCCGCACCGACCCCGCCCTCGCCCTGCGCGCCGCCCACCACCTCAACCTCGGCCACGGCCGTGCCACCGCCGCCCTGCGTGCGGCACTGCCCGCCCACGCCCGGGTCACGGTCTCCCTCAACCTGCACCAGGTCCGCCCGCTCACGACGGAGCCCCCAGACCTCGACGCGGCCCGCCGCATCGACGCCGTCGGCAACCGCGTCTTCACCGGCCCGATGCTCTCCGGCGGCTCTCCGGCCGACCTCCTCGCCGACACCACCGACATGGGCTGGACCATCGACCCCACCGGCCTCCACGACCTCCTCGTGGACACCTCCCGCGCCCACCCCGGCCTCCCCCCGGCGGTCACCGAGAACGGCGCCGCCTTCCCCGGCGTCCCCACGGCGGACGGCCGGATCCACGGCCACGACCGGATCGACCACCTCCACCGCCACCTCGCCGCCGTCCACCGGGCCATCGCGGACGGCGCCGACGCGCACGGCCCCTTCCTCT
This sequence comes from Streptomyces sp. NPDC004284, assembly GCF_042874035.1. Taxonomy (NCBI): domain Bacteria; kingdom Bacillati; phylum Actinomycetota; class Actinomycetes; order Kitasatosporales; family Streptomycetaceae; genus Streptomyces; species Streptomyces sp. NPDC004284. The sequence continues at coordinate 6,580 of NZ_JBIAMJ010000014.1, forward strand.
GGTCCTTCCTCGACGACTTCGAGTGGGCCTACGGCTACGAGAAGCGCCTCGGAGCCGTCCACGTCGACTGCGCCACCCAGCTGCGTACCCCGAAGCGCAGCGCCCGCTGGTACGCCAGGACCATCGGCGCGAACGCGATCCCGGGTCTCTGGGCTTCCGAGGCCGATGCGGGCCGTGGAGGCACCTCGTACCTCCACGGCCTAGCCGTTCCCGTGGTCCGCAGGGTGTCAGGTGCGGGTCCAGCGCTGGTTGGTGCCGCCCCAGCAGGAGTAGAGCTGGATCGGGGTGCCGTCGGCGGTGCCGTTGGCGGCGGCGTCGAGGCAGAGGCCGGACTGGACGCCGGCGATGGATCCGTCGGAGTTCAGGCGCCACTTCTGGTTGTCGCCGCCCCAGCAGCTGTAGATCTGCACCTTGGCGCCGTTGCCGGTGCCGGCGGCGTCCAGGCACTTGTCGCCGTAGACCCTGAGCTCGCCCGCGGCGGTGTAGGTCCACTGCTGGTCGGCCTGGTTGTTGCAGTCCCACAGGTCGAGCTGGGTGCCGTCGGCGCCGCTGGATCCCGGCACGTCCAGGCAGCGGCCCGAAGCGATGCCCTTGATCTGTCCGGAACCGGGCGTGGGGGTCGGAGTGGGGGACGCGGCGTTGAGCGCGTTGAGGACGGAGGTGTGGGCGGGCTTCCTGCTGCCGTCGCCGTTGAACAGCAGCGGCGTCTGGTCCGCTCGCCAGGAGTCGGTGTCGCGCACGCCCCAGACGGTGACGCCGAGGCAGCGCGGGACGGCCAGGCAGTCGTTCGTCACGTTGGCGTAGGTCGTGGCCGGGGCGCCCTGGATGTCGAGTTCGGTGACGGCCACGTCGACGCCGAGGGCGGCGAAGCTCTGCAGGGTGGTGCGGAAGTCGCTGTTGTACGGGCTGTCGCTGTTGAAGTGCGACTGGAAGCCGACGCAGTCGATCGGCACGCCGCGCTGCTTGAAGTCCCGGACCATGGCGTACACGGCCTGGGTCTTGGCCCAGGTCCAGTTCTCGGTGTTGTAGTCGTTGTAGCAGAGCTTGGCGGCCGGGTCGGCGGCGCGCGCGGTGCGGAAGGCGACCTCGATCCAGTCGTTGCCGGTGCGCTGCAGGTTCGAGTCGCGCCGGGCTCCCGAGCTGCCGTCGGCGAAGGCCTCGTTCACGACGTCCCACTGGGCGAGCCTGCCCTTGTAGTGGGCCATCACGCCGTTGATGTGGTTGATCGTCGCCCGGCGCAGCGTGCTGCCGCTGAGGCTCTGCATCCAGCCGGGCTGCTGGGAGTGCCAGGCCAGGGTGTGGCCGCGCACCTGTTTGCCGTTCTGCACCGCCCAGTTGTAGACGCGGTCTCCGGCGGTGAAGTCGAACCGGCCCTGCTGGGGTTCGGTGGCGTCGATCTTCATCTCGTTCTCGGGCGTCACCGAGGTGAACTCGCGGGCCGCGATCGACGTGTACGCCGGGTCGCCCAGCCGGCCCGAGGCGATGGCGGTGCCGAAGTAGCGGCCGCTCTGCGCCGCCGCGCCGCCGAGCGTGCTCTCGGCGGCCTGTGAGGTCGACGGCGCCACCAGTACGGCGGCCGAACTCAGGGCGCCGACGACCAGGGCCGTACACAGGCCGCCGATCTTCCGGCGGATAGTGAGGGGAATGGCGTTTGATCGCATGACTGAGCCTCCAAGGCGGAAACTGCAGGAGGATGGAGCGCGGCAGAACGAATCCGCGTCAGCGGTGTCCGCGTCCATGGACAAGAGACGCTAGCCATCAGGGCGTAGCGATCCGAGGCCGGTGACCGGCGTCGGGGCGGGCGGGCGAAGCCGCCTTCGAGAACCAGCGTGGAAATTTGACAGAAACATGTCAATGGTTTCGAAGGGTTTTCGAGAACCTTCCCTTTCGGGGCGGCCGAATAGCGGCTTGAGGCCGCACGAGAAGCCACCGAAAGCCTTTCGGTGGCGATGCGGGCGGGCATTTCGTTCGGCCCGCCTTTCCGGGGCGCCGAATTCCGGCGCCCCGGAAAGGTCAGACGGTTCTCAGCGGCTCGGGTACATGATGTCGAACCTCGTGAAGCGGGCCTGGTTGGTGGAGGGGCGGCCGTCGGAGGTGGCGTAGAGGCCGAGCTGGACGCTGGTGAACACCGGGGTGAGGAAGGTGGCTTCGACGGTGGCCAGGTCCTGCCAGGCGCCGTCGGGCGTCGCGTGGGCGAAGGTGTGGCTGAAGCCGCGGATGCGGACCCCCAGACGGACGGGGCCCGGGGGGACGGGCACGCGGGCCAGGACATCGGGCCCGCGGCGAAGGGCGAGTCCTTCCGCGGTGCGAAGGAGGAGGAGGTGGGTGTCGTCGTCGATGACGACGGCGAGACCCGCCTGTTCGTCCGGCGCGGCGGGGGCGAAGTGCAGTTCGGTGGACACGTCGCAGTCGGGCTGTTCCTGGGGGCGGACCAGGAGGGACGGGGTGGTGCGTTCGCCGAGGCGTTCGGGGCGGAGCCGGAGGCGGAGCCCGTCGCCGGCGGTCCAGAACCGCTCGCGCGGGGTGCGCAGGGTGTTCCAGTCGGGGGAGAGGGCGGCGAAGTCGTCGTGGAGGGGGCGGCGACGGTCGGTGTGGACGACGGGGGAGAAGGCCGGCCGGCCGTCGTTCCAGGTGACCCGGCTGAGGAACGTCTCGCGGCCGATGCCGGAGCCCGGGCGGACGCCCAGGAGGACGGCCCGCCATTCGCCGTACGGGGTCTGGACGAGGTCGGCGTGCCCGGTGCAGGTGACCGGACCCTCGGCGGGAGGCAGCACCGGGTTGTCGGGGGCGCCCTCGTAGGGGCCGGTCACGTGGTCGGCGCGGGCGGCCACCACGGTGTGGTCCTCGGCGGTGCCGCCCTCGGCGGTGAGCAGGAGGTAGCTTCCGTCGACCTTGTAGAGATGCGGAGCCTCCGACCATCGGGCGCCCGGGTGGCTTCCCGACCACAGGACGTACTCGGGCCCCGTGAGCCGTCGCTCGTGGGGAAGGTATTCGCGCATCCAGATCTCGGTGTGGCCGGCGGCCTCGTCCACCACGCGGGAGGCGGTGAACCAGGCCCGGTCGTCGTCGAAGAACAGCGACGGGTCGAAGCCCTCGCCCTCCAGCCAGTGCGGTTCCGACCACGGTCCCGCCGGGTCGGTCGCCGTGACGACGAAATGGCCGGGGCCGTCCATCAGCGTGCAGACGAGGTGGAAGACCCCGTCGTGGTGCCGGATGGTCGGGGCGAACAGGCCCCGGGAAGGCTCGCATCCGTCGAGGTCGAGCTGGGACGGCCGGTCGAGCGCGGAGCCGAGACGCCGCCAGTTCACGAGATCGCGGCTGTGGAACACGGGAAGGCCCGGGAACCATTCGAAGCTGGACGTCACCAGGTAGTAGTCCGCCCCCACGCGGCAGACGGACGGGTCGGGCCGGAACCCGGGCAGCACGGGTTCACCGAATCGCGCGCTCATGAGACCGGGGCGATGTCGACGGGCACGGACAGCACCCGGTCGGCCGCCGGGTGGCGTACGGGGCCGTGCAGGGTGAAGGAGCCCTGGAGCGGAAGATCGCCGCTGGACCGTCCGACGGCCACGCCGATCTCCCCGGGTTCCACTCTTCTGCGCAGGTCGAGCCCGGTGAACGACGTCCGGTCGGCATGGACGGAGAACGTGATCCGGGCGGCCGCGCCCGGCTGCAGCTCGACCCTGGCGAATCCGGCGAGCCACCGCTGCGGCCGGACGACGGACGCCTCGGGGTCCGAGAGGTACAGCTGGACCACCTCGGTCCCGGCCACCTCTCCGACGTTGCGTACGGTGACCGAGACGGCGACGACCCCGTCCGTCGCCGCCACGGGATCGACCGAGAGGTCGGAGCAGGCGAACCGGGTCCAGCTCAGCCCGTGTCCGAAGGGGAACAGCGGGGTCGGGTCCACCGAGCTCCAGTCGGTGTGCCCGCCGAGCCTGGAGTGCAGGTAGGTGCCGGGCTGGCCGCCGACCTGGCGGGGGAGGGAGACGGGCAGCCGCCCGGACGGTTCCGCGGCCCCGCTGATGATCCGGGCCAGTGCCGTCCCGCCCTCTTCACCGGGGAAGAAGGCCTGTATCACGGCCGCCGCGCGCTCGGCCAGCGAGCCGAGTGCGTAGGGCCGGCCGGAGACCAGGACCAGGACGGTCGGCACTCCGGAGTCCAGCACGGTGGAGGCGAGCGCGGCCTGGTCGCCGGGCAGGTCGAGGGTCTCGGCGTCGCAGCCCTCTCCGGAGGTGCCCCGGCCGAACATGCCGGCCCGGTCGCCGAGCACCAGCACGTTCACGTCCGGATCGTCCGCGGTGACCGTGAACCCGGCGGAGGCGAGCGCCTCGCCGAGCGTCGGGATCTCAAGCCCGGGGTCGCCGGGCAGCGCGACGTGGTTGGGGAAGGAGTAGCAGCCGAGGAAGGCATGGGGGTCGTCGGCGTACGGACCGCTGATCGCGACCCGGCACGGCCGCAGCGGCAGGATGCCGTCGTTGGCGAGCAGCACGGTGGACCGTTCGGCCAGGAGCCTGGCCAGCGCCCGGTTCTCCGGCGGGTCGAGGTCGACCGGCTCGGGCTTGACGGGTTCCCAGTCGGGGTCGAGCAGGCCGAGTTCGGCCTTCTGGAGCAGGACGCGTTCCGCGGCCCGGTCGACGAGCGCTTCGGGAACGCTTCCCGAGCGCACGAGTTCGGTCAGCGGCTCGCCGTAGCAGCGGGCCGTGGGCAGTTCGACGTCGATCCCGGCGGTCAACGCCAGCGCGCCGGCCGCGCCGCGCGATCCGGCGACGCCGTGCCGGGTCTCCAGGAAGGAGACGGCGTAGTAGTCGGCGACGACGACGCCCCCGAAACCGAGCTCCCCCCTGAGCCGTTCGGTCAGCAGCCGTTCGTCGGCGGCCACCGGGACGCCGTCCACGTCGGTGTAGCTGTTCATCACCGCCCGGGCGCCTCCCTCGCGCAGGGCCCGTACGAAAGGCTCGACCAGCACGTCGGCGAACTCGCGGGGCCCCGAGGCGACGGGGGCCATGTTCCGGCCGCCGCGCGAGGCCGAATACCCGGCGAAGTGCTTGAGCGTCGCCACGATGCCGGCGCCTTCCAGGCCCTGCACGTAGGCGGTGCCGATCGTTCCGACGAGATAGGGGTCCTCGCCGATGCACTCCTCGGTCCTGCCCCACCGGTAGTCGCGGACCACGTCGAGCACCGGAGCCAGTCCCTGGTGGACGCCGACCCGCCGCATCCCGGCGCCGATGGCGGCGGCCATCCGGCGCACGAGCCCGGGATCGAAGGACGCACCCCAGGCCAGCGGCCCGGGGAAGACCGTCGCTCCCAACGTCATGAACCCGGTCAGGCACTCCTCGTGAGCGATCGCCGGGATCCCGAACCGGCCGGATCCGGTCACCTGCCGCTGGAGCGAGGCGAGCCGCTCCATTCCCTCCTCCGCGGTGATCGGCGCGGTGCCGTACACCCGGGTGAGCTGGCCGAGCCCGTGGACGACGAGGTCGTCGAAGCCGGGCGCGGACTCGCCGGAATCGTCCTCCATCGGCGCGACGGGTGCTCCCGGATTCGAGGGCAGGGCCCAGAAGCCGGCGAGTTGTCCCGCCTTCTCCTCCAGCGTCATCCGTGTCAGGAGATCGGCGACTCGCGCGGACGCGGGCAGGAGGGGGTCACACCAGGGCTCGGTCAAGGGATTCTCCTAGGGACGGGGCGGGGCGGTGGAGAGGCGGACCTTGAGTTCGGTCGAGAGCTCCATCCGCGGGCTGACCAGGGGCTGGTCCTCCAGAAGCTGGAACAGCGTGCGGGCGGCGACCCGGCCCATCTCCTCCAGCGGCTGACGCACCGTCGTCAGCGGTGGTGACAGCCATTCGCACATCGGCAGGTCGTCGAAGCCGACCACGCTGAGGTCCTGCGGGATGCGCAGTCCGCTCTGGCGGGCGGCTTCGTAGACGCCCATCGCCTGCTGGTCGCTACCGGCGAAGACGGCCGTCGGCGGCTCGGGAAGGGCGAGCAGCTCCTGGGCGCACCGGAACCCGCCCTCGTGCTGGAAGTCGCCGAACCGGATCAGGTCGCGGTCGACCTCGATCCCGGCCCGCTCCAGGGCGGTCCGGTACCCGTCGATGCGCGCCCGGCTGCAGAGCATCTCCTTGCGTCCGCCGATCGTGGCGATCCGGCGGTGCCCCAGCTCCAGCAGGTGTTCGGTGGCGGCGAGGCCGCCGGCCCAGTTGGTCGCCCCGACGCTCGGCACGCCGTTGCCCGGCAGGTCGATCGGGTCGATGACGACCAGCGCCACTCCGGCCCGTTCGACCTGGGCGCGCTGGGCCTGGGTGACCGAGGCGGTGACGAGGATGACGCCGTCGCTGTGGTGCAGGACCGGCAGCGCGGCCCAACTGGACGGCGTGGCCTCGCCCGGCGGGACGAGCGACACGACGGTGCCGACGTTCCGCCGGGCGCACTCGGCCTCGACGCCGCGCAGTATCTCCACCGCCCACGCGCTGTCCAGACCGCCGATGATCAGGTCGACGAGACCCGATCTGCGGGCTCTGCCCTGCCGGCCGGGTGGGAGGTAGTTGTGGGCTTGCAGCAGGCCCTCGATCCGCTCGCGCGTCGAGGGTGCGACATCGGAACGGCCGTTGATCACCTTGGACACGGTGGCCTGGGAGACCCCTGCCTCCGCGGCGATGACGGCCAGGGTCGGGCGCTGCTCACTCAACTTCTCTCCTCTGCGCGGATGCCTCCGGCAAGCGACAGATATCGCAAACTTTCGATGAGTCTCTGGGCGGCTCGACCTGCTTGTCAAGCCCGCCAACAACCGCTGTCCGTAGATAAATTGACGCGGGGTCTTGACCGGGAAGGCCCGCGTTCCTAGTTTGTGGCAACGCAGAATTCGAGAGTATTTCGAAAAATTTTCGGGCACATATCGGCATCCCTCACCCCGGAGGTCCCATGGCCAGCACCCTCCCGAGCCGACGAAGCTTCCTGGCGCTCTCGGGCTTGACCGCACTGTCCGTCTCCCTGACCGCGGCCTGCGGATCCGGCGGTTCCGGCGCCGGGCCGGCGGCCGACGGCAAGGTCACCCTGGAGTGGTGGAACATCGCCACGACGGAACCGGGCAAGTCCCTCTTCCCGCAGATCTCCTCGGCGTTCACGAAGGGCCACCCGAAGATCGCGATCAACACGACCTCGCTGGAGAACGAGGCGTTCAAGTCCAAGCTGACCGCCACCACCTCCTCGGGCAAGCTCCCCGACGTCTACCAGACCTGGGGCGGCGGAGTGCTCCAGCAGCAGGTCGAAGCGGGCCTCGTCGAGGACCTCACCGACCTCCTCGACTGGTCGTCCCGGCTCACCCCGGTGTCGCTCCAGGCCTACCAGTTCGGGGGCCGGACCTACGGAGTGCCGTACGACATCGGCATGGTCGGCTTCTGGTACAACAAGAAGCTCTTCGCCGAGGCCGGGATCACCGCCCCGCCGGCCACCTGGGCCGAACTCCTCGAAGACGTCAGGAAGCTCAAGGCCGCGGGCATCACCCCGATCGCCCTGGCGGGCAAGGAGAAGTGGCCCGGCCACTACTACTGGGCCTACCTCGCCATGCGCGTCGCCGGCCTCCCCGCCCTGCAGAAGGCCGCGGCCACCAAGGACTTCACCGGTGCCGGCTTCGTCCGGGCGGGCGTCCACCTCAAGGAGCTCGTCGACCTCCAGCCGTTCCAGCCGGGCTTCCTCGGCGCCGGCTACGCCACCCCGGGCGGCCAGGCCGCGACCATGGGCAACGGCAAGGCCGCCATGGAGCTGATGGGCCAGTGGGGTCCGTCGGTGCAGAAGGACGCGGGCGCCGACCTCGGAGCGGACCTGGGCTTCTTCCCCTTCCCGACGGTCGACGGCGGTGCGGGGCGGGCGACCGAGGTGTTCGGCGGCGGCGGTGGCTTCGCGCTGCGCAAGGGCGCCCCGAAGGAAGCGCTGGACTTCCTGAGGTTCTTCGTCCTGGACAACGAGTCCGAGCTGCTCGCCTCCAACGGCTACCTGCCGGTGGTCAAGGGCGCGGAGAGCCGGCTCACCGACGCCAACAAGAAGGTGGTGGCCGAGAGCCTGGTCAAGGCGACGGGCTTCCAGCTCTTCCTCGACCAGGCGTACCCGCCGGCGGTCGGCCAGGAGGTCAACGACAGCGTCGCCGACCTCATGGCGGGCAAGAAGACGCCCGAGCAGGTCACCGCGTCGATCACCGAGGCTGCGAAGAGTGCCTAGCTCCGTCTCCGCCCTGACGAAGGAGCGCACGAAGGAGCGCACGGAGGAAGCCGCTCCCGCGCGCCTGCCGCTCCGGGCCCGGTCGGGCACGCGCCGTTGGGCGGCCTGGGCGTCGGTCGCCTGGTTCCTCGTCCCGGCCCTCGTCCTCTTCCTCGTCTTCGTCCTCGCCCCGATCGTCGTCGCGGTCTGGACCGGCTTCTTCAAATGGGGCGGGATCGGCCCCATGGACGAGTTCGTCGGCTTCGGGAACTACACCAGGCTCTTCTACGACCAGGTCTTCCTCGGCGACCTGGGGCGCGGGCTCTACCTGATCATCCTGTCGATCACGGTGCAGTTGCCGTTCGCCCTGTTCACCGCGGTCCTGCTCAACCAGAAGCTCCGCGGCCGGGCCGTCTACCGAATGCTGTTCTTCGCGCCGTACATCCTCTCCGAGGTGGTCACGGCGGTCCTCTTCACGATGATCTTCCTGCCCGGTGCCGGCATGGCCGACCACCTCGCCGGCCTCCTGGGCCTGGAGGGCTTGCAGGGCAAGTGGCTCGCCGATCCCTCGACGGTCGTGCCGACCCTGTTCGTCGTCATGATCTGGAAGTACTTCGGCTTCCACATGATGCTGTTCCTCGCCGGGCTGCAGAGCATCCCGTCCGAGATCCTCGAAGCCGCCGCCATCGACGGCGCCGACGCCTGGCAGCGCTTCCGGCACGTGACGCTGCCGCTGCTCGGCCCGACGATCCGGATCAGCGTCTTCCTGTCGATCATCGGGTCCATCCAGCTCTTCGACCTCGTCTGGGTCATGACCGCGGGCGGGCCCAACCACTCCTCCGAGACGATGGCGATCGCGATGTTCCAGTTCGGGTTCAAGCGGTACCAGGTCGGCTACGCCAGCGCGATCAGCGTGGTGCTGTTCATGATCAGCCTCGTCTTCTCCCTCTTCTACCAGCGGTACGTGCTCCGCCGGGACCTGAGCGGCGCCGTCACCTCGGGAGGTGACCGATGAACGCCCGCCGGACGGTGCGCGGCCTGTCGCTGCACGCCGTGGTCTGGTCGATCGCCGCCTTCGTCGCCGTACCGCTGCTCTACGCGGTGATCTCCGGCTTCAAGAGCACCGCGGAACTGACGAACAACCCGTTCGGGCTGCCGGAGCACTGGAAGATCTCCAACTACACCGGAATTCTCGGCGACGGCATGTTCTGGCGGCAGATCGCCAACAGCGCGGGCATCGCGGTCGGCACGACGGTCTGCACGGTGGTTGCCTCCGCCATGGCGGCGTTCGTCCTGGCCCGCTATGCCTTCCGGGGCAGGGAGTTGTTCTACACGCTCTTCACGATCGGGCTGATGTTCCCGTTCGCGGTGGCCGTCCTGCCGCTCTTCCTGATGCTGCGCACCTTCGGTCTGCTCGACAACCCGCTCGGGGTGATCCTTCCGCAGGCGGCCTTCGGGCTCCCCATGACGATCGTCATCCTGCGCGGTTTCTTCCGGACCATCCCGGCGGAGATCGAGGAGGCCGCCGTCATGGACGGCTGCGGCAAGTTCCGCTTCTTCTGGAAGATCCTGCTGCCGATGGCGCGTCCGGCGCTCGGCACGGTCTCGGTGCTCGCGGTCGTCGCGAGCTGGAACAACTTCTTCCTGCCGCTGCTGGTGTTCAACGACCCGAAGTGGCAGACGATCCCGGTCGGCGTCCAGCAGTTCCAGGGCCAGTACTCGACCGACTACGCACTCGTCCTCGCCTACATCGTGCTCGCCATGGTCCCCGCCCTCGCCTTCTACGCCGTCGCCGAGCGCCAGCTGATCGGCGGCCTCACCGCGGGCGCCACCAAGGGCTGACCCGCGGGCGCCACCAAGGGCTGACCCGTCCCGCGCGACCTCCACCCCCCCCCGAGGAGACCCCGTGAAACGCCTGGCCGTACTGACCGCCGCATTGTTAGCGCTAACATCGCAGGCCGCCGCCGATCCGGCGCGACCCGCCGCCGACCCCGCCCGGCCCACCGTCGACTTCCGCGCCGAGCTCCAGCCCATCGACGGATTCGGCTTCTCGATGGCCTTCCAGCGGGCCGACCTGCTCCACGGCGCGCGCGGCCTCGGCCCTGAGAAGCGGCGCGAGGTGCTCGACCTGCTGTTCGGCAAGGAGAAGGGCGCGGGTCTTTCGATCCTGCGCCTGGGCATCGGGTCGTCGACCGACAGGGTCTACGACCACATGCCGACGATCCTGCCGGCCGATCCCGGCGGCCCGGACGCCCCTCCGAAGTACGTCTGGGACGGCTGGGACGGCGGCCAGGTATGGCTCGCCAAGGAGGCCAAGGCGTACGGCGTCGAACGGTTCTACGCCGACGCCTGGAGCGCACCGGCCTTCATGAAGACCAACGGCAGCGAGAACAACGGCGGTGAGCTCCGGCCCGAATGGCGTCAGGCCTACGCGAACTACCTCGTCCGGTACGCCGAGTTCTACCAGCGGGAAGGCATCGGGATCACCGACCTGGGGTTCACCAACGAACCCGACTGGACGGCGGCCTACGCCTCGATGCGCTTCACCCCGCAGCAGGCCGTCGACTTCCTCAAGGTCCTCGGGCCGACCGTCCGCGCGTCCGGACTGAAGACGCGGCTGGTCTGCTGCGACGCCGCGGGCTGGGACCGGCAGGCCGCCTACACCGGGGCCATCGAGGCGGACCCCGCGGCCGGCAGGGCCGTACGGACCGTCACCGGCCACCGCTACAGCGGTCCGACCGCAATCCCGCAGCCCACCGACAAACACGTGTGGATGTCGGAGTGGTCGCCGGACGGCACCACCTGGAACGAGAACTGGGACGACGGCAGCGGCTACGACGGTCTCACCGTCGCGGCCGACATCCAGAACACCCTGACCGTCGGCAACGCCAACGCCTACGTCTACTGGACCGGCGCGTCCCTCGGCGCGACCCGGGGGCTCATCCAGCTCGCCGACCCCGGTGACGCCTACCGGGTGTCCAAGCGGTACTGGGCACTGGCCGCCTTCAGCCGGTTCATCCGCCCCGGCGCCGTCCGCGTGCCGGTCACGAACGCCGACCCGGAACTGCGCGTCACGGCCTTCCGCAACACCGACGGGCGCCGTGTGATCGAGATCCTCAACACCGCGACCACCGAGAAGTCCGCCGAGTTCGCCCTCCGCGGCGGACACGACCGGCACCCCGACGCCTACGTCACCGACGAGACCCGCTCGATCACCCCGGCCGACATCGTCTTCACGAACGGCACGACCCTCACGGCGACGCTCGCCCCGCGCGCGCTGACCACGATCGTCCTCGACTGAACCGTCCAGCGAACCGTCCCGCACCCGAGGAGCCATCCATGCTCAAGTCCCGGCATCTCATCGCCCTGTCCGCCGTCGTCTGCCTCGCGGCCGGCCTCGCCGCCGCGCCCGCCACCGCCGAACCCCGCCCCAGAACGCTCGCCGAACTGGCCGAGAGGCACCACAAGTACTTCGGCTCCGCGACCGACAACCCCGAGTTCACCGACGCCGCCTATCGGAGGCTCCTCGGCAGCGAGTTCGGCCAGACCACCCCCGGCAACGCCATGAAGTGGGAGACCACGGAACCCCGGCGCGGCGTCTTCGACTTCACCGCCGCCGAAGAGGTCATGGCCTTCGCCAAGGCCCACCACCAGAAGGTCCGCGGCCACACCCTCGTCTGGCACAACCAGCTCCCCGCCTGGCTCACCCGGGGCACCTGGACCGCCGCCGAACTGCGCGCCGTCCTCAAGAACCACATCCAGACGGAGGTCCGGCACTTCAAGGGCCGGGTCATCCACTGGGACGTCGTCAACGAGGCCTTCAACGAGGACGGCACCTACCGCGAGTCGCTCTTCTCCAGGACGCTCGGCCCCGGCTACATCGCCGACGCCCTGCGCTGGGCCCACGAGGCCGACCCGCACGCCAAGCTGTACCTCAACGACTACAACGTCGACGGGATCGGCCCCAAGAGCGACGCCTACCACACCCTGATCAAGCAGCTGAAGGCCGACGGCGTCCCGGTGGACGGCTTCGGCATCCAGGGCCATCTGGCGCTCCAGTACGGCTTCCCCGCCGACGTGCGGCAGAACATGCAGCGCTTCGCCGACCTCGGGGTCGAGGTCGCGGTCACCGAGCTCGACATCCGCATGAACCTCCCCGCGACCCCTTCGACGCTCGCCACCCAGGCCACCTGGTACGCCGACTACGTCAAGGCCTGCCTGGAGGTCGAGAAGTGCGTCGGCGTCACCGTCTGGGACTACACGGACAAGTACTCGTGGATCCCCTCGGTCTTCCCCGGTGAGGGCGCCGCGCTGCCCTACGACGAGAACCTGGCGCCCAAGCCCGCGTACCACGCGATCAGGAAGGTGCTGGGCGGATGATCAGCACGGCGATCGTCGGAGCGGGCGGGATCGCCGGCATCTGCCACGTTCCCGCCCTCCGGGCACAGGCGCACCGGGCCGAGATCGTGGCGGTCGTCGACGTGGACGTCGCGCGCGCCGAGGCGTTCGCGGCCGAGCACGGCATTCCCGCGGTCCACACCGACCTGCGCACGATGCTCGACGAGCAGCGCCCGGACATCGTGCACCTGTGCACGCCGCCGTACCTGCACGCCGAACAGGCCGTGACCTGCCTGGAGTCGGGCGCGTGGGTGTGGTGCGAGAAGCCGGTGGCCCTGTCGCTGGCCGAACTCGACCGGATCCAGGCCGCCGAAGGGCCCGCCGTCGCGGGTGCGGTGTTCCAGCACCGGTACGGCTCGGGGGCCCGGTACCTGCGCGACCGGATCGCGGCCGGGACCCTGGGCCGTCCCCTGGTCGCGCAGTGCGTCACGGCGTGGTACCGCGACGACGCCTACTACGAGGTGCCCTGGCGCGGCACCTGGCGGAGCGAGGGCGGCGGCCCGACGCTGGGCCACGGCATCCACCAGATGGACCTGCTGCTCCAGGTGCTCGGCCCATGGGCCGAGGTGCGCGCGATGGCCGGTCGCCTCGCCCGCGCCGTCCAGACCGAGGACGTGTCCGCGGCCCTGGTCCGGTTCGAGAACGGAGCCATCGCGACGGTCGTCAACAGCGTCCTCTCCCCACGCGAGGAGAGCTACCTGCGGTTCGACCTCGCCGACGCCACGGTCGAACTGCGGCACCTGTACGGCTACTCCAACGCGGACTGGACGTTCACCGCCGGGTCGTCCCACGCGAAGTGGGAGCCGCCCGACGACCTGCCCAGCTCGCACGCCGCCCAGCTCGCGGACCTCCTGGACGGCTACGAGGCCGGGATCCGGCCCGACCTCGGCAGATCCACCATGGAACTGGTCACCGCCCTGTACAAGGCCGCGATCACCGGCCTGCCGGTCCGGCGCGGAGAGATCGACGCGTCCGACCCGTTCTACGGCTCGCTCGACGGGGGACGCCCGGAGGTGTTCCGATGACGTTCGCACTCCTGGAGAACGAGGACTCGCTGATCGTCCGGGTCCGCGACGTCGACCTCTTCCGCTACGTGCACCGGCCGGTCATGGACCCCTTCGAGGCACCGAAGCCCTACCTGCACCCGGTGCGCACGCTCGCCGGCGACGTGGTCACCGGGTACCGGCCGCACGACCACCGCTGGCACAAGGGCGTCCAGATGACGGCGTCGTGGGTGTCGGGGCAGAACTTCTGGGGCGGCGGCACCTATCTGCGCGGCCGGGGCTACGTCGACCTGCCGAACCTCGGCACGATGCGCAGCCTCGCCGTGTCCGCCGAAACGGGCCACGACCGCGCCGTGATCACCGAGGACCTGGCCTGGCACACGAGGGCGGGGGAGCACTGGATCGACGAGCACCGCACGCTCACCGCACGTGACGTCGAGGCCGACTCCTGGACCCTGGAGGTCACCACCGCGCTGACCAACGTCCACGACGCCCCCCTGAGGTTCGGCAGCCCGGGCACACAGGGCAGAGAGCTCGCCGGATACTCCGGCCTCTTCTGGCGCGGCCCGCGCGCCTTCACCGGCGGCCGGGTGATCGGCCCCGCGATGGGCGAGAAGGGCGACTGGCTGGCCTTCATCGGCACGCACGACGAGGTCGACCGCTCCTCCACGCTCCTGTTCCTGGACGATCCGGACGCCCCCTGCCACTGGTTCGTCCGCAGCGAGCCCATCCCCGCCGTCAACCCGTCCCTGGCGTTCGACGAGGAACTGCCGCTGGCCCCCGGCGACACCCTGTCGCGCCGCTACCGGATCGTCGTGGCCGACGGCGCGTGGACGCCCGCGCGCCTGTCCCGCCACGTCGCGGAACACCCGTGGTGACCCCGCTCCCCGGCGGCGTGGGCGTCTCCGGTCTGACCGTGTACGACTGGGAGGCCGCCGACGGGCTGTGCGGGGGCACACCCCACATGCACCTCGTCTGCTCCGAGGCCTACGTCGTCATCGACGGCGCGGGCAGCGTCCAGACCCTCACCGCTTCAGGCTTCGCCGACACCCCGCTGCACCCCGGCGACGTCGTCTGGTTCACCCCCGGCACGATCCACCGCCTCGTCAACGCCGGCGGCCTGCGCCTCGTGGTGCTCATGCAGAACAGCGGACTCCCCGAGGCGGGCGACGCCGTCTTCACCTTCCCCGTTCCCGTGCTGGCCGATCCGCACGCCTACCGGGCGGCGGCCTCCCTGACCGGCGACCCCGCCACGGCGGCGCGCCGCCGCCGCGACCTGGCACTCGACGGATTCCTGGCCCTGCGCGAAGGCGGACTGAGGGAGTTCCACACGGCGGCCCACCGCCTGAAGAGCGACCTCCTCGACGACTGGCGCATCCGCTGGCGTGACGGCCCGCTGGCAGCGGCCGTCACGACCGGCCGTCAACTGGAAGCGCTGAAGGCCGGAGACCTCTCCCACCTCGGCCGGGGCGAAGTGTCACGGCTCCAGCGCCCGGATCGCCGACTCTTCGGCATGTGCGGCCGACTCCACACCTATCCCGTCCCCGACTCCCCGAAGGAGCACGCCTGATGCCGTCTCGCCATCGGCCACCGAACCAGCTGAAACGCCTGCTCGCCGTCCTCTCGCCCCTGCTGCTCCTGGCCGCCTCCTTCGGCGCCCAGCCCGCCGCCGCGGCCACCGTCGACACCAACGCCTGGTACGTGCTGGTCAACCGCAACAGCGGAAAGGCCCTGGACGTCTACAACCTGGCGACCGCCGACGGGGCCCGCATCACCCAGTGGGCCAGGAACGACCAGAACCAGCAGCAGTGGCAGTTCGTCGACTCCGGCGGCGGCTACTTCCGCATCAAGTCCCGCCTCTCCGGCAAGGTGCTGGACGTCCAGAACGGGTCCACCGCCGACGGCGGCGCGATCGTCCAGTGGACCGACCTGAACGGCACCGACCAGCAGTGGCGGCCGGCCGACAGCTCGGACGGCTACGTGAGGCTCATCGCGCGCCACAGCGGCAAGGCCCTCGAAGTGCAGGGCGCCTCCACCGCCGACGGCGCCAACGTCGTCCAGTACGACGACTGGGGCGGCACCAACCAGCAGTGGCAGCTCGTCAAGGTCGGCGCCGGCGACCCCGGCACGTGCGCTCTGCCGTCGACGTACCGCTGGACGTCGACGGGCGCGCTGGCCCAGCCCAAGCCGGGCTGGGCCTCGCTCAAGGACTTCACCGTCGTCCCCTACGACGGCAGGCAGCTCGTCTACGCGACGACGCACGACACCGGCACGAGGTGGGGCTCGATGAACTTCGGCCTGTTCGCCAACTGGTCGGACATGGCCTCGGCCGGCCAGAACACCATGTCGAGCTCCACCGTCGCGCCCACGCTCTTCTACTTCGCGCCGAAGAACATCTGGGTGCTCACCTACCAGTGGGGTGGGACCGCCTTCTCCTACCGGACGTCGAGCGACCCCACCGACCCGAACGGCTGGTCGTCGGAGCAGGTGCTCTTCTCCGGAAGCATCGCCGACTCCGGAACCGGGCCCATCGACCAGACGCTCATCGGTGACGGGACGAACATGTACCTGTTCTTCGCCGGCGACAACGGCAAGATCTACCGGGCCGGCATGCCGATCGGGAACTTCCCGGGCAGCTTCGGCTCGACCTCGACCGTGGTCATGAGCGACACGCAGAACAACCTGTTCGAGGCCCCGCAGGTCTACAAGCTCCAGGGCCAGGACCGCTACCTCATGATCGTCGAGGCGATCGGCTCGCAGGGCCGGTACTTCCGCTCGTTCACGGCCACCGGCCTGAACGGCTCATGGACGCCCCAGGCCGCGACCGAGGGCAACCCCTTCGCCGGCAAGGCCAACAGCGGCGCCACCTGGACCAACGACATCAGCCACGGCGAACTCATCCGCACCAGTGCCGATCAGACCATGACCGTCGACCCCTGCAACCTGCGGTTCCTCTACCAGGGCCGCGATCCCCACTCCGGCGGCGACTACGGCCTGCTGCCCTACCGGCCGGGTCTGCTGACGCTGCAGCGCTGACGACGCGACCCCGGTCCGGCTCCGGTGCGGAGCCGGCGCGGCGGGCCCGGCCGACGACCGGGCCCGCCCCCCCAGCGTGCGACGAGACATCGAACCTTCTACGTCAAGGAGCCACAACGACATGACGATCAACAGGCGTACGGTGATGGCGGCGGGCGCCGCCGGAGTGGCGGCAGCGGCCGTGGGGACGGCCCCGGCGTTCGCCTCGGGAGCCACGGAACGACCGGAACGACCGGAGGGAAAGCCGGCGAAGGAGCTGTTCGGCACGCTGCCCGACGGCACACCCGTCCACCGCTGGACGGTGGCCGCGGGGGGCACCCGGCTGCGCGTGCTGTCGTACGGCGGCATCGTCCAGTCCCTGGAGACACCCGACCGACGCGGCCGGTACGCGAATGTGTCGCTGGGCTTCGACAACCTCGACGACTACGTGGCGAGCAGCCCGTACTTCGGCGCGGTCATCGGCCGCTACGGCAACCGCATCGCGGGCGGCGCCTTCACGCTCGACGGCAGAACGTACCGACTGCCCGTCAACGACGACCCGAACAGCCTGCACGGCGGGGACAAGGGCTTCGACAAGCGGGTGTGGGACGTCGAGCCGTACGCGCAAGGGCCGGACACCGGCCTCACCCTGCGCCGCGTCAGCGCGGACGGCGAGATGGGCTACCCCGGCACCCTGCGCGTCCGGGTCGACTACGTCCTCACCCCGCGCGGCGACTTCCGCATCCAGTACGAGGCCACGACGGACAAGGCCACCGTCGTGAACCTCACCAACCACACGTACTTCAACCTCGCGGGCGAAGGCAGCGGCAGCATCCTCGACCACACCCTGAGGATCGCCGCTTCCCGTTACACCCCCGTCGGCCCCACCCTCATCCCGACCGGCGAACGCGCCGAGGTCGCGCACACCCCCTTCGACTTCCGCCACGGCAAGCCCATCGGCCGGGACATCCGTGAGGGGCACCCGCAGGTCGTCTTCGGCCGCGGCTACGACCACAACTTCGTGCTCGACAAGGGGCTCACCGACGCCCCGCGGCACGTCGTGACCGTCACGGAGCCCGTCCACGGCCGCGTGATGGAGATCGCGACCACCGAGCCGGGCCTGCAGTTCTACAGCGGCAACTTCCTCGACGCCACGCTGACGGGCACCTCGGGGAAGGCCTACCGCCAGGGCGACGGCTTCTGCCTGGAGACCCAGCACTTCCCCGACTCGCCCAACCAGCCGTCCTTCCCGTCGACGGTGCTCCGCCCGGGGCAGACCTACCGCTCGACGACGGTCCACTCCTTCGCCACCCGCTGATACGGCCGCTGTGGCCGAGTAGGGGCGTGGATGTCCTGTGTGAGACTGACGTCCATGTCGATCACCGCAACCGTCGTGGTACTGCTCATCGCCGTGCTCCACGTCTCCATCATGGTCCTGGAGATGTTCCTGTGGACCGGTCCGCGGGCCCGGGCCGCGTTCGGGACCAGTGTCGAGTTCGCCTCCCAGACGAAGGCGCTCGCGGCCAATCAGGGGCTGTACAACGGCTTCCTCGCGGCCGGGCTGGTGTGGGGTGTGGTGGCGTCCGACCCGGTGGGTTTCCAGGCGAAGGTGTTCTTCCTGGTGTGCGTGGCCGTGGCCGGTGCGTACGGTGCCGCCACGGCCAGCCGGAAGATCCTCTTCGTGCAGACCGTACCGGCGCTGATCGGCCTGGCACTGGTGCTGGCCGCCCACTGAGCGGCGCCGGCGGCACCGCGCTCGGCTCGGGTCAGGCGAGACCGAGCAGGGCGCGGACCCGGTCATGGGGGAGGGCCGGTGTGCGGTGCCCCCGGCGGCCGGTCATGGACGCGTTGGCGACGAGGGCGTTGAGCACCGCTTCCTCGACGCACTGCACGGTCGCTTCGTAGAAGGGGTCGATCCGGCCCCACGGGACGAAGCGGAGGTTGTCGTAGTCCTCTCCGGTCGGTTCCCCCTCGGGGAAGGTGCTGTTCAGGGCACCGGCGTTGGCGGTGGAGAAGGCGAGGAAGATGTCGCCGGAGAAGTGGCCGCCGCTGGTGCCGGTGCGGGCCAGGCCGAGGGCGGCGCGGCGGGCGAGGGCCTTGCACTGGCCGGGGAGCAGGGGCGCGTCGGTCCCGAGGACGACGATGACGGAACCCGCCCCGCCCGGTACGCGGCCGGGCGCACCTCCCAGGTCCCGCCGGAACCAGTCGTCCTCCTCCATCGGGTTGTCGTCGGGCAGGGAGCGGCCCACCGGCGTGCCGGCGACGACGAGTTCGCGCCGGTCGCCGAAGTTGGCCTGGACGAGGGCGCCGACGGTCCAGGTGTCCGGCCCGTACGCGACGGTACGGGAGGAGGTTCCCGAACCGCCCTTGAAGCCGTAGCAGTTCATGCCGGTGCCGCCGCCGACCGAGCCCTCCTCCAGCGGACCGGAGGCGGCCGCGTCGAGGGCGGCGACGGCGTGCTCGGGGCGGACATGGCGGCCGTTGATGTCGTTGAGGTAGCCGTCCCACGTCTCGGCGACCACGGGGAGCATCCACTGCGCGGCGAGCCGCGGACGGCTCTCGGCGACCCACTGGTCCACGCCGGCGTGGACCGCGCCGACCGCGTGGGTGTTGGTGAGCGCGATCGGCAGGTTGAAGCCGCCGGACTCCTCGATCCAGGTGGTGCCGGTCATCTCGCCGTTGCCGTTGAGCGAGTACCACCCGGCCGCGCAGGGCGTGCCGACCCCCTCACGGCCTCTCGGCAGCAGGGCGGTGACTCCGGTGCGTACGCCTTCGCCCTCGATCAGCGTGACGTGCCCCACCTCGACGCCGGGGACGTCCGTGATCGCGTTCCAGGGCCCGGGGGTGCCGTCGAGCGGAATGCCGAGGGCGCGCGCCCGGGGACGGCCGGAGGGAGTGTGGTGGGCGGGGACGGCCTCGGTCGTGCTCGGGGTGCTGCTGGGGGTCATGATGCGGGGCTCTCCGTGTGAGTGGCGGCCGGCCGCCCGGGTCCTGCGGAGGGATCGGCCATATCGTTAAAACGAGATTTAAGAACCCTCGCTCAAGGCTGTCAACAGATGACACCCGCTGTTTTAATGGGGGCGAGATGCGGTGAAGCGTGACCGTATGAGCGAGGAGGCAGTGTCGTGGGGCGCGGCGGAGGCAAGGGCAAGGAAGCCCGCATGGCGGAGCTCACCGAGGCGGTGGAGCGGGCACTCCTCGTGCGCGGGCTGGAATCCCTCCGGCTCCGGGACGTCGCGGAGGAAGCGGGCGTCACCCCGGCCGCGCTGCTGTACTACGGGGATCTGGACGCCCTGGTCCACGAGACGTACCAACGGGCCATCGAGCGCTTCGCGCGTGAACGCGAGGAGGCCGTCGAGGCCCACCCCGACGCGCGGGACCGGCTGCGCGCCTGCATCGACAAGGGAGTGGCGACCGGACCGGACGACACGCTCACGCGGCTGCTGTTCGAGTACTGGCCGCGCTGCCTGCGCGACGTCAAGGCCGCCACGCTCGACAGCTCCCTGACCGAGCGCCAGATCGCGATCTACTACGGCATCCTGCTGCTCGGCCAGGCCCAGGGGCACTTCACCCTCCAGGATCCGCCGCTGCAGCTCGCGGCCACCTTCCTCGCCCTGGAGGACGGCTTCCAGATGGAGGTCCTCGCGGGCCGCCGCTCCCGCGCCCAGGTGATCGCCGCCCTGCACGCCTACGTCCGGGCGGTCACCGGCTGGACGCCCTGAAGCCGGCTCGACACCGTCCCGCCCCGTACGCCGGCCTCCTCGGCGCGCCGCACGAGCCGAGGAGGCCGGCGTCGACGGCGTGAGCGTCCACGGCGTCGAGCGCCTCGGCGCCTGAAGGTCGAAGGCGGCTGAAGGCCGAAGGCGGCTGAAGGCCGAAGGCCGCTGCTTCGCGCCGCGCTGGCGGCCCGTCCAAGCCCCGTACCGGTAGCGCCCGCTGGGCGGGCCGTGCTCGGCTTGCTCTCGACGGGCCGCCTTGAGCCGTTCCCCTCCGCCGTATCTCGCCCTTCGTCGGCGGTCCGGTCGATCACGGCCGCCCGGTGGCTCTCCGTATTTGTGTTTAACGACAGAATCTCTGCCCTTGACGACGAGGTGGTCAGCTTCTTAAATCTCGGTTTAACAAAGCGTCTCCTGTGAGGAGCCTCCACCGTGACGCTCGATTCGAATGACACCGCTGCCGGACCGAGAGCCGGCACATCCCCCAGCCCCGTCAGCAAAGGTCTGCGCAGCGGCAGCGTGGGCCTGCTCGGTGTGGTCGCCCTCGGACTCTCCTCCACGGCGCCGGCCTACTCCATCGCCGTCACGCTCGGCCTGGTCACCATGACCGTGGGGCACCTCGCGCCCGCCGCGCTGCTGATCGGCTTCGTGCCGATCCTGCTGACGGCGTTCGCCTTCCGCGAGCTCAACCGGGACATGCCGGACTGCGGCACCACCTTCGTGTGGAACACCCGGGCCTTCGGCCCCTGGACGGGCTGGCTCGTCGGAAGCTGGGTGCCCACCGTGGCCACCCTCTTCGCCATGACCGCGCTCGCCCAGGTCAGCGCCACCTACCTGCTCTCCGTCCTCGGCCTCGACGGTCTGGCCGGCAACGACGCCGCCGTGACCGTCACGGGTCTGCTCCTGCTCGCCGGGGCGACCGCGCTGGCCCGCCGGGGACTGCAGATCGCCACCGGCATCCAGTACGCGCTGCTCGGACTGCAGCTCGTGGCGCTGTTCGGGCTCGGCCTCGCGGCCTTCACCCGGCCCGGCGCAGCCACGCCGTCGCTGTCCTGGCTCAACCCCTTCGCCTTCGACGGCGCCGGTCCGTTCGCCGAGGCGGTGCTGCTGTGCCTCTTCATCTACTGGGGCTGGGACGCGCTGATCACCGTGAACGAGGAGAGCAGCGACGCCGACCGCGTACCCGGCCGCGCGGTCCTGATCTCGACCTTCGTCCTCCTCGTCACCTACCTGTTCACCGCGTTCGCCGCCGTCGGCTATGCCGGGACCGGCACCACCGGCATCGGCCTCGGCAACCCCGACAACGCCACGGACTTCCTGGCGGCCCTCGCTCCGCCGCTGCTCGGGAAGGCGCTGGCGACCGTCGTCCAGCTCGCCGTCTGCGTCAGCGCCCTGTCCGCGATGCTCACCAGTCTGGTCGGCAGCGGCCGCGGCTTTCTGTCGATGACCACCCACGGGGCCCTGCCGGGGAGGTTCGCCCGCATCCACCCCCGCCACCGGACGCCCACCGTCGGCACCGTCTTCTTCGGCATCGCCACCGCCGTGACCCTGGTCGTCCTCAAACTGGCCTCGCCCCGCTTCCTGGGCGACGCCATCCTCTGCATCGGGCTCCTGATCGCCTGCTACTACGGAGCCACCGCCTTCGCCTGCGTCTGGCACTTCCGCCACCGCCTGCGCGACTCCGTACGCGACCTGCTGTTCAAGGGCGTGCTGCCGGCGCTCGGCGGACTGATGATGCTCGCCGCACTCGCCCGCAGCGCCTACGACACGATCGCCCCGGACTACGGCAGCACCTCCTTCCACGGCATCGGCGGCGTCTTCCTCCTCGGCGTCGGCGCCGTGGCCCTCGGGGTCCTCGTCGTCCTGCTGATCCGCGCCCGCTTCCCCCGCTTCTTCCGCGAGGGCAAAGCCTCCGTCGCCCCGCCGGCCACCACCGAATCCGCCCCGAACGAAAGCTGACCCCGCCGATGCGTACCCTGGCCATCGCCGCCGTCCAGACCGCCCCCGTGCCGTACGACCCGGAAACCACCTGGTCCCGGTTCGCCCACCAGATCCGGACCGTCCGCGAGCTCTTCCCCCACGTCCAGCTCGTCGTCGTGCCCGAACTGCTCCTCGCCGCCGAGGGTCCGATGCTCGCCGAACACCCCGAGAAGTGGATGGAGGAGGCCGCCGTCACCATCCCCGGACCGCTCACCGACCGCCTCGCCGGCCTGGCCCGCGAGACCGGCCTCTGGCTGGTCCCCGGCACCGTGTACGAGCGGGGCGACGACGGCCACGTCTACAACACCGCCCTCGCGATCTCCCCCGAGGGCGAGATCGCCGCCCGCTACCGCAAGGTCTTCCCCTGGCAGCCGTACGAGCAGACCCGGCCCGGCAGCGACTTCGTCGTCTTCGACCTGCCCGGCATCGGCCGCGCCGGCCTGGCCGTCTGCTACGACGGCTCGTTCCCGGAGACCGCGCGGCAGCTGGCCTGGCTGGGAGCCGAGGTGATGATCCAGCCGACGCTGACCACCACCCGCGACCGCGACATGGAGCTGGTCTGCGCCCGCGCCAACGCCTGGACCAACCAGCTCTACGTCGTCAACGTCAACGCCCCCGACCCGGCCGGCGTCGGCGCGAGCGTCATCGTCGACCCGGAGGGAACGGTCCGCCAGCAGGCGGGCACCGGCGAGGAGGTCCTCGTCGACGTCCTCGACCTCGACGCCGTCACCCGCGTCCGCACCTACGGCTCCGCCGGCATCAACCGCCCCTGGGCCCAGCTCGCCCGCCACGGCGACCACATCGGACTACCCATGTACGGCGGCACGTTCCGCACCCCCGACTGGCTCAAGGAGCCCGCGGGTCACTGAGCCGGGAACCCACCCGGACCAGCCCCCGGGGAGGGTCCCCCACCGGTGCCGCCTGTCCCGCTTCTCTGCCCATGGGCGGCAGGCGGCACCGGGTTCTTCCGTGGGCCCGTGGCCGCGCGGCGGGCGAGGTCCTCGCCCCTGAGTCGTCGACCGGTGGCGCCCGGCACGAGGGAGTGCCCGCCCGCCGCCGCCGGCACCGAAGCCGCGGTGGCCGTGGACCAGGACCTTCTCCGCACGGGGTCCGGTGAACCGCCGGACGCCGGGCGGGTGAACGCGGAGGGCCGGAACCGGTGGTGGGCCACCGGTTCCGGCCTTCGCGGGTGCCGGCTCGTTACATCGGGTCGGGGAAGATGTCGCTGATGCTCCAGGCGACGCTGAAGCAGGGGGCGAAGGCGTCGGTCTCCTGCTCGGTCTCCAGGGTCTGGAGCGCGATGATCTGGCTCATGGGTGATCTCCTCTTTTCTGTCGGGGTCGTGTCGGATGGTCACTGCACACCTGGGCGCGGAGGTGTTCGCCGCCGTGCCCAGGGGGTCGTGGGAGGCCCGTCCGGTGACGTCAGACGGCTGCCGGGAGGCGGGGACGGGCGTGGTGGGGCTCCGTCAGGAGCGGGCCGGCCAGTAGGCGGTGCAGGGCCAGCAGGACACCGGCTCCGCCGGTGGACAGGTCGGCGGTGAACCGCTGTGAGCCCGCTCCGAGGAAGCGGACACCGCGCCGGTACGGGACGGCGTACTTCACCAGGCCGGTCGCGGCGCGTACGGCGTCCTCGCGGGCGGCGTCCGTGCCGGTGAGCTCGGCGTGCTCGGTGAGGAACCAGGTCAGTCCGGCCAGTCCCCGGTACAGGCCCGCCTCCTTCGTGGCGCAGGAGACCCGGATGCCGGAGACCAGCCGCGGCAGTGCCGTGGCGCAGCGCTCGTCCGGCGCGGTGGCCACGTAGCGGGTGAGCGCCACCGCGAGACCGGCCGCGCCCGTGGCCAGGTACGGCATGGCACGGGTGAGCCGCGCGTTGTCGGAGAGGGACAGGGCGCCGTCGTCCAGCGGGAAGGTCCGGTCCAGTTCCTGGTGGAGCAGCAGGCGGCCCGCCTCCAGGAAACGGGCCTCGCCGGTGGCGCGGGCCAGGCGGTGGAGGAAGAGGGCGAGCCCCGAGCGGCCGTGCAGCAGGCCGCGGGCGTCGTGCTCGCCGAGGGCGGCCGACAGGTCGGGGGTGCGCAGCAGGCCTTCCCCCGCTGCGGCGGCCCGCTCCAGGTGGCTGCTCTCCCCGGTCAGCCGGTGCAGGGCGAGCCAGCCCAGGCCGACCCCGGCCCGCCCGCCGGCCAGCGTGCCGCAGGAGGCGGTGAGGGGGTGGCCGTCGGCGTCCCGGAGCAGGTCGACGGCCTCGTCCAGCCGGCCCAGGTCGGCCAGCACCCGGGCGATGCCGGCCGAGCCGACGAGCAGTCCGGGAGGCAGCGCGCCGCGCAGCGCCAGCGTGTCGCGGCGCAGCCGTTCGCGGATCTCCTCCGGCACCGCGGCCCCGGCGCGGTGCAGGGCGTGCACCACCCCGGCCGTGCCGTAGGCCAGGCACACGTTGTTGGTCCGGAACGCCTCGGGCGAGGGCGGGAAGGCCCACTCCGGGCGGTCGGCGTCAGCCGTCCCAAGGAGACCCGCGGTCACCTCCCCGGCCAGCCGGGTGAGGCAGCCGCGCGGATCGGCGTCCAGCTCGGCGGGGGAGGGGAGGCGGCCGGGACCGTCCTGGTCCTCCGTCGGATGGAAAGCGGTCGCCCGCTGCCACAGGTCCTGCGGCGGCGCCACGTCCGCCAGATCGCGGCGCAGCAGCGCGAGGTTGGCGGGCGCGTGCTCGGCGGTCTCGTGGAACGGTGCCAGGAAGGCGAGCGCGACCGCCGACGCGCCGTACCGGTCCTGCAGCAGCGGATCGGTGTCGGCCCGGCGCAGACCGGGCGGCGGCGTGAACCCCGGAGTGCCCATCCCGGACGGGGCCGAGGACAGCGCCGAGGCCGCCTCGAAGTCCACGAGACGGACCCCGCCCGACGGCGTGACCAGGACATTGCCCAGGCTGAGGTCGCCGAACCGGTAGCCGGCGGCGTGCAGCCGTTCGAGCGAGGCGTCCAGCGCGGCCAGCAGCCGCCGGCACGCCCCGTAGTACGCGGCGACGGACTCGGCCGTGCGGTCGGCGCGGGCCAGCGGGGAGGACCGGCTCAGCCAGCCCACCAGCGGCTGCCCCACGACGTACTCGGTGACGAGGAAGTCGTGCTCCCACTCCGTGAAGTGGTCCAGCGGCTCCGGGCCCACTCCCGGGGCGGCCGCGTGCAGCTCGCGCAGCACGTCGTACTCGTGCCGCAGTCGCCGCCGCGCGTCGGTCCCGTCGAAGACCAGACCGTTGTGGGCACGGGCCTCCTTGAGGAAGACGGTACGGCCGGTCCGCCGGTCGCGGGCCTGATAGGCGCCGCCGGCGTTGCTCAGGCGCACCGCGCGGGTCACCTCGTAGTCGCGGATCAGGATCGGGCCCGCGTGCGGCTGCTCCTCCTGCTCGACGAACGGGTCCGTGATCCCCGCGGGCACGTGGAAGGCGGGCAGCCGCGCGTCCACGACCTCGCGGCCGGAGCCGTCGAGGACCATCCCCTCCCGGGTGCCGTCGGCCCGGAGCCGGCTGCGGGCGCCGCCGAAGGAGCCGTAGCGGTAGTGGACCGTCCGCGAGTCGCGGAAGCGCCGGTCGGTGAGGACGTACGGCCCCTCCTCCCCGTCGAGCGCGTCACGCAGGCGTTCGAGGAGTCGGCGGGCGGTCGCCGTGTCCGGCGGGTAGACGGCGCAGAACTTGCCCGACTGGGCCCGTACGGCGTGCTTGTGATGGAGGAACAGGAAGAAGAGCCGGGCACTCAGGTGCTTGAACGGCACCCCTTCGGAGAAACAGATCCCGGCGACCGTGTCGAGCACGTGCTGCGCCCGGTCGAGCCGCGCCGACACATGGATCTTCCAGCCCTGCTCGGCGAGCCCGGACCCCGGACTTCCCCAGACCGTCCAGATGCCCTGGGCGGAGCCGCGCAGGCCCGGCGGCACCTCGCCGGGGACGAAGCGCGGTCCGGGGTCGGCCACGCCGGTCAGCGGCAGGTAGTACTCCCGGTCCGCGAGCGCCTCGCCGAAGCCTTCGAGCACGGGATCTCCTCACAGGGGGTGGTGGGCCGTCCCCACGGTCTCGTGCGCCGGACGCCGGGACCGGCAGGTACGCAGGCAGTTCGGCGGCGGTATGCGACGACGGGCGGCACACCTCCCCGCCGGCTCCGGCGGCCGTCCGGCCGGCGATCGGCCGGCCACCTGAGGCGATCGGCCGGCCACCTGCGGCGCACGGTCGTCGCCCGCGGCGCCCGGTCGTCGCCCGACGGCCGGTGTCCGGGGAGGCCGGAGGAGGTGCCGTATCGGCCGGTGAGGAGGCCGCCTCAGATCACACGTGCCCGCGGTGCCTGCCGGCGTGCGGGCCCGGACTCCGGCCTGTCGTCGGCGACATGGTCGGCGGAGGCGTTCGGGTCGATGAGGCGGATGCCGGTGACGAGGTCGGGGTGGATGCGCACGACCTGGTCCGTGTGCCGGTCCGACCACGGGGTGAGGAGGCTCTCGTAACGGGCGATGTCCGCGGGGTCGGTGACGAGGCGGCAGTAGCCGGTGACGACGGCGCTCCAGCCGAGGCGGGTGGCGGCGTCGATGTCGTCGGCCTCGTAGGCGACGACGATGCCCCGGGCCCCGGCCTCCCGGGCGCTGAGCGTCAGCGCGGAGCCCACATGGGTGCGGATGACGACTTCGCCGCCGTCGAGTACGTGGTTGACCGGACGGATGGCCGGCAGTGCCTGCCGGGTGAAGACGATCCGGCCCATGGGGACGCTGCCCAGCAGATGGAGGGCCTCGTCCGGGTCGAGTGCGACCGTACGGCGTGGCCCGGCGGCGGCCGCCGGGGCTGCCTGGCCGACCGGGGCGGTGGAGAGGGACGGAACGTCGTTCACGGGGCGTCCTGAGGGGCGGAAGGGGGGCGGAGCTTCATTAGAGGACCCGCCGTGGCCCGCTGGAAGGGCCGTTCGGCCCCTGGCCCCCTGTCCGACGGGCCCGTTTCACCGACCGCGCGGCTTCACCCGGTCTGGCCAGGCGCTCGGGTGAGGCCGCGCCAGGCAAGGAGACGGGCCCGGCCGGGGGCCGGGGGCTCCACCGGCCACGGCCGTCCCTAGCCCCGCGCGGCGGCCCGGCGCGCCAGGAGCGTGGCCCTGCGGTCCTCGAACCGGGTGGCCTGGGCGTCCAGCGACATGAGGAACTCGCCGAGTTCCTGCTGGGCCTCGAGCCCCTCGGGGCCGAGGCCGGAGAGGTCCATCACCTTGAGGTGGCGCAGGACGGGCTGCAGGACGTCGTCGTGGTGGATGCGCAGGTCGTACACGCCGCCGAGGGCGATGCGGGCCGCGGCCCGTTCGAAGCCGGGCAGGCCGTGGCCCGGCATCCGGAAGCCGGAGACCACGTCGGCGACGGCGCGCATGGCGTCGTCCGGGGCGATCTCCAGGGCCGCTTCGAGGAGGTTGCGGTAGAAGAGCATGTGCAGGTTCTCGTCGAGGGCGACCCTCGCGAGCAGGCGGTCGCACACGGGGTCCCCGGAACTGCGGCCGGTGTTGCGGTGCGAGATCCGGGTGGCCAGCTCCTGGAAGGCGACGTACGCCACCGTGTGCAGAGGGGAGTGGCGGTTGTCCGACTCGAAGCCCGCGGACATGTGGGTCATCCGGGCGCGCTCCAGGGCCGCGGGGTCCACCGCCCGCGAGGCGAGGAGATAGTCCCGCATCACCATCGAGTGCCGGGCCTCTTCCGCCGTCCAGCGGTGCACCCACGTGCCCCACGCCCCGTCACGCCCGAACAGGGTGGCGATCTCGTGGTGGTAGCTGGGCAGATTGTCCTCGGTGAGAAGGTTCACCACCATCGACACCCGGCCCACCTCGGACAGCGGCGACTGCTCCGGGGACCAGGGCTCGCCCTCCAGGACCCCGTCGAAGTCCCGTCCCCTGGACCAGGGAACGTACGCGTGGGGCATCCACTCCTTGAAGACGCTCACATGGCGGTCGAGTTCACGCTCCACGACTTCTTCGAGCGCGTGCAGGATGCGGATGTCCGCCCAGGAATCGGACGTGCGGAGGGTCGGCAGGGTCACGGCAAGGGGGCCTTTCACGGAATCTCTCGTACCTACGGAGCCGTAAGTTACGGGCCCGCGGTGATGTTCCGATGGGGCCGTTCGGCCCCTTCTGCCGGTACGGACGGCTCGCGTTCACCGCCCGTGGGCCTCCGGCCCGCCGACGCTCCGGAACCAGGCCGCGCGGCACGACCTGGGCGAGATCCTGGGCCTGACCGCCGCGCCGGTGGCGTCACGGGTCAGTCGCCGGCACGGCGGGCTGCCCCCGTACGCGGTCGGTCACACGGCGCGGGTCGGGCGGATCAGGGAGGCGGTCGCGAAGCCGCCGGGGACAGGGATGTGCGGAGCGGCCTACGACGGGGTCGGCATCGCCCACTGCGTGGCGAGCGGCCGACGGCGGCCGACGCGGTGCTGGGCACCGCGTGACGGCGAGGACGTGCCGCGCGGACGCACCGCAGAAGGGCCGTTCGGCCCCTGTCGTCCCGTCGGACGAGGCCGGTTCACTGTGCTGCGGGCCGAACCGGCCCCGTGCGGAGCACGTCGGCACAGCGCCCCCAGGGCGAGGAAGCGAGGGGAACGATGATCACGGCGGTGGGACACGCCGACCTGGCCCCGGACACGCTGAGAGCGGTCGAGCGCGAACTCCGCGTGCGCCTGGAGCGCCTGGGCGGGCCGGTGTCCGGCCTGGTCCGTGCCGGGTCCGCGCTGTCGGCGGCCTTCGGGCGCGCGGTGCGCGCCTCGGGCCGGGGACTCGTCGTGCTCCTGCCCGCCCAGCGGGCGGTGCCGGCTCCACTGGCGTCGGCCGGCCTGGAGCCGGCCCGGGAGGTGGTCGCGCTCGCCGAGGAGGTGCGACTCCTCACCTACGACCCGGACGACCGTGACGCCTGTGTGGGCGCGGACGAGGCGCTGATCGGGCAGTGCTCCCGGATCTTCGCGGTGTGGGACGGCTCCCCCTCCAACGGGAGGGACGCCACCGCGCACCTGGTGGCGTACGCGCGAGCCCGCGGAGTGACGGTGGACGTGGTGTGGCCGGTCGCGGCGATCCGCGAGCCGGCGCGCCACGGGGCGGGCCGGGAGGGCTCGGCGCCCTCATCCCGCGGGTGAAGCGCGGCCCCGGGGCGCCGACCGGTGGCCCGGGGGGACGGCCGGACCCCGTCGAGGCCGGCGCCCCGGGTCGCGGAGGCGAGTCGATCACGGCGCGTCGGGAGTCCGACAGGGCCGTTCGGCCCTGTGGAGGGGTTGCGATACTGACGCTCGTTCCGCGCCCGGCCCGGCACCGCCGCAGCCGGTGGACCACC
Organism: Streptomyces sp. NPDC004284; assembly: GCF_042874035.1. Taxonomy (NCBI): domain Bacteria; kingdom Bacillati; phylum Actinomycetota; class Actinomycetes; order Kitasatosporales; family Streptomycetaceae; genus Streptomyces; species Streptomyces sp. NPDC004284. The sequence continues at coordinate 36,193 of NZ_JBIAMJ010000014.1, forward strand.
CCTCACGTCGCGACCGTTGTCGCCTGATCAGGAGTTCTCTGTGAAACCCCGTCCTTCCCGTCGTGTCGCCCTGGCGGCCCTCGTGCTCTGCCTGCTCTGCACGGCCGCCGCCGCCGTGTCCTTCGCCCGCGGTTCGTGGGCCGGGCTCGCCTGGGTGCTCGCGGCGGGGTTCTGCTCCAACGCGGCCTGGTACTGCGCGCGCGGAACCCGCGCGGTGGCGTGGGCGGGTACGGCAGGCGCGTCGGCGACCTCCTGCGCGGGCGGCGCGGTGTGCGGTTCCTGTGGGAGGCAGGCATGCTGACCGCCGGCCACCCCGCCCCCTCCGCCGCCGCGCCCGTGCGGGTCTTCCTGCTCGACGACCACGAGGTGGTCAGACGGGGCGTGCGCGATCTGCTCGAAGCCGAACCGGACATCGTGGTGGTGGGCGAGGCGGCGAACGCCCGCGAGGCGCTCGCCCGGGTGCCCGCCGCGCGGCCGGACGTCGCCGTGCTCGACGTGCGCCTCGGCGCCTCGGCGGGCGGCGATCACGAAGGCGTCGAGGTGTGCCGCGAACTGCGCACGGAACTCCCCGGGCTGGCCTGCCTGATGCTGACCTCCTTCGACGACGACGAGGCCCTGTTCGACGCCATCATGGCCGGCGCGGCCGGTTACGTCCTCAAGCAGATCGGGGGCTCCGACCTGGTGAACGCGGTGCGTACGGTGGCGACGGGCAGGTCGCTGATCGACCCGAGGATGACCGACCGGGTGATGGCCCGGATACGCGGCTCCGTACCCGAGCCCGAGCACAAGGCCGTCGTGCCGGGAGAGCTCGACCGGCTCTCGCCGCGCGAGCTGGAGATCCTCGACCTGATCGGCCTGGGGCTGACGAACCGGCAGATCGCCGAGCGGCTCTTCCTCGCGGAGAAGACGGTGAAGAACCGCGTGTCGTCCATCCTGGCGAAGCTGGGGGTGGGACGGCGGATCCAGGCGGCGATGATCGCCGAACGCCTCAGGGATCCGCACGACAACCAGACGTGACCCGAAGGGCCCCCGAAGGGGGGAGCCGGATCAGTCGACGGACAGCGGAGCGCTCCAGACGACCCTCGTGCCGCCTTCCAGGGGTGACTCCAGGCGGAGGGTGCCCCGGCACTGTTCCGCGCGCGAGCCCATGTTGAGCAGCCCGCCGGTCGGCCGGGCGGAGCCCAGGCCGGCCCCGTCGTCCGTGATGGTGAGGACGATCCGGTCGGCCGTGTCCGGGACGGAGAGCCCGACATCCGCGCGGCGCGCCCCGGCGTGCCGCGCGGTGTTGCTCAGCGCCTCCGCCGCCACGGCCAGCACATGCTCGGCCAGCTCCTCCGGCACGGTGCTGTCGACCGGCCCCGTGATGCGCAGCGAGGGCGTGAACCCCAAGTGCTGGGCGGCCAGTTGGGCCGTCTCGGCCAGCCGTCGGCGCAGGGCGGGGCCGCCCAGGTCGTCGGCGGTCGTGCGCAGCTGGAGGATGGTCGAGCGGATGATCTGGATCGTGGCGTCGAGATCGTCCACCGCGCGGGTGACCCGCTCGGCGGCCCCGGCGTCCTCGATCGTCCGCGTCGCGCTCTGCAGCGTCATGCCCGTCGCGAACAGCCGCTGGATCGCGACGTCGTGCAGGTCCCGCGCGATGCGGTCGCGGTCGTGGAGCACCGCCAGCTCCTCGGACTCGGCGCGCCGCCGCGCGAGTTCCAGGGCGATCGCCGCCTGATCGGCGAAACCACTGATCAGCAGGGTCTCCGTCGGGTCGAAGCCCGGCCTGCCGGCCCTCCGGCTCAGCCGCAGAGCCCCGCACACGACGTCGTCCACGGGCAGGGGCACGGCCACCACGGGCCCGTGCCCGTCCCTGTCGGCCCCGCCCAGGGGCAGGGCCCGGGGATCCTCGTGCACATCGGTCGTGACGACGGGCCCGCGGGTGCGGGCCGCGAGGCCCGCGAGCGAGCCCGCCGCCGGCAGCCGCACTCCCCGGACGCGGTCGGCGGCGTCGCCGTGAGCCACCCGTACGGTCAGATCGCCGGCGGGCACGGACGGCAGGAGGACGGCGGCGAGGTCGGCGTCGGCCACCTCCATGGCCCGCCGGGCGATCAGCCGCAGCACCTCGTCGGTGTCGGTGCCCGCGAGCAGGGCGCGGGTGATCTCGCCCAGTGCCTCCAGACGGTGCTCCCGGCGCCGGCTGTCGTGGTACAGGCGGGCGTTGTCGACGGCGACGCCCGCCGCCATCGACAGCGTCGTCAGCACGGCCTCGTCGTCGGCGTCGAAAGCGCCGCCGCCCCGCTTCTCGGTCAGGTAGATGTTGCCGAACACCTCGTCCCGGACCCGGATGGGCGCCCCGAGGAACGTGCGCATCGGCGGATGGTGGGGCGGGAACCCGAAGCTGCTGGGATGAGAGGTCAGGTCGTCGAGCCGCAGCGGCGAGGGGTTGCTGATGAGCTCGCCGAGGATGCCGTGGCCGCACGGGGCCGGACCGATCCGCGCCACCATGTCGTCGGCCATGCCCACGGGCAGGAACTGGGAGAGCTTCTGCCGGTCGTCGATCACTCCGAGCGCTCCGTACTCGGCGTCGGTGAGGCTGACGGCGGCCTCCACGATGCTCCGCAGCACCTGCGGGAGTTCGAGGTCCCGGCCCAGGTCCATGACCGCGGCGAGCAGGCCGTGCATCCGGTCGGGTACGTCGAGGCGCGGCCAGGCCACGTGCGGTGCGGTGTCGGACATGTTCGCAGGGTACGCGGTGCCCGGTCGCCGCGAACGGCAGGGGCCGAACGGCCCTCCCGCCGCTCCGCCGCCGGGTACCGCTCGGCCCTGCCGGGCCCGGGGGAGGGCCACGAGCATGGTCCGGCGGCCGGGAAGCGCCGCGGCATCCCCCGTACGCGAGTGCTTCCCGGCCGGTGACAGCAACGCGGAAGTGGAGGTCGCCGTCCGGTGGACGAGGCACGCAGTATTCAGGTGGTGGCAGGGGAGTCGCGGCTCCCGCACTCGACGGGTGAGGGCGAGGCCGCACGGCCGGCCCGGCCCTCATGGGTGGGGTGGCTCACCACCACCGACCACAAGCAGATCGGCACGCTCTATCTCTGCTCCGCGCTCTTCTTCTTCATCATCGGTGGTGTCATGGCCCTGATGATGCGCGCCGAGCTGGCCCGCCCCGGCACGCAGATCATGTCGAACGAGCAGTTCAACCAGGCGTTCACGATGCACGGTTCGATCATGCTGCTGCTCTTCGCCATGCCGCTCTTCACCGGCTTCGCGAACTGGATCATGCCGCTGCAGATCGGCGCGCCGGACGTCGCCTTCCCCCGGCTGAACATGCTGGCGTACTGGCTCTACCTCTTCGGCTCGCTGATCGCCGCGGGCGGTTTCCTCACCCCGGGCGGCGCCGCGGACTTCGGCTGGTTCCTCTACGCCCCGCTCTCCGACGCCGTCCACTCGCCCGGCCTCGGCGCCGACATGTGGATCATGGGTGTGGCCCTCTCCGGCTTCGGATCGATCGCGGGCGCGGTCAACTTCATCACCACGATCATCTGCATGCGCGCCCCGGGCATGACGATGTTCCGGATGTCGATCTTCACCTGGAACGTGCTGCTCACGTCCCTGCTGGTGCTGATGGTCTTCCCGGTCCTCGCCGCCGCGCTCTTCGCCCTCGAATGCGACCGGAAGTTCGGCTCGCACGTCTTCGACCCCGCCAACGGCGGAGCGCTGCTGTGGCAGCACCTCTTCTGGTTCTTCGGCCACCCCGAGGTCTACATCCTGGCCCTGCCGTTCTTCGGCATCATCTCCGAGGTCGTCCCGGTCTTCAGCCGCAAGCCGATGTTCGGCTACATCGGTCTGGTGGCCGCCACGATCGCGATCGCCGGCCTCTCCGTGACCGTGTGGGCGCACCACATGTACGTCACCGGCGGCGTCCTGCTCCCGTTCTTCTCCTTCATGACGTTCCTCATCGCCGTACCGACCGGCGTGAAGTTCTTCAACTGGATCGGAACGATGTGGAAGGGCTCGCTGTCCTTCGAGACCCCGATGCTCTGGGCCACCGGCTTCCTGATGACCTTCACCTTCGGCGGTCTGACCGGCGTCATCCTGGCCTCGCCCCCGCTGGACTTCCACGTCTCCGACTCGTACTTCGTGGTCGCGCACTTCCACTACACGCTCTTCGGCACCGTCGTGTACGCGATGTTCGCCGGCTTCCACTTCTGGTGGCCCAAGTTCACCGGCAAGATGCTCGACGAACGACTGGGCAAGATCACCTTCTGGACCCTCACCGTCGGCTTCCACGCCACCTTCCTCGTCCAGCACTGGCTCGGCGCCGAGGGCATGCCCCGCCGCTACGCGGACTACCTCGAAGCCGACGGCTTCACCGCCCTCAACACCGTCTCCACCATCGGCTCCTTCCTCCTCGGCCTGTCCTTCCTGCCGTTCTTCTACAACGTCTGGAAGACCGCCAAGTACGGCAAGAAGATCGAGGTCGACGACCCGTGGGGCTACGGCCGTTCGCTGGAGTGGGCGACGTCCTGCCCGCCGCCGCGGCACAACTTCCTCACCCTGCCGAAGATCCGTTCCGAATCCCCGGCCTTCGACCTGCACCACCCCGAGATCGCGGCCCTCGACCGTCTCGAGAACAGGCCGCACGACGTGGTGAGCCAGCGGTGACCGCCCCCGTGCTGGCCCTGGGCATCGGCGCCGTCAGCGCCTCCGGCTGCGTCTGGTACGTCCCCGCCCTCGTCGACCTGCGCGCGGGCGCCGACCGCCCCGTCTCCCGCCGCCTCGCCGCAGCCGCCTGCGTCACCGGCTGGGCCACGGCCGCCACGACCGCCCTGCTCCTCCTGCTGGGAGTTCCCGGCCGGCCACTGCTCGCGGTGGCGGCGGCCGGTGCCGGCGCGGCCGCCGTCCTGCGCGCACGGGCGGCCGTACGCAGCCGCCGCGAGAAACGGGAGGACGCCGCCTGCTGGGCGGCCCTGGACTCCGTACCGCCACCGCACGGGGCGTGCCGGCACGTCCTCTTCGCCCGATGGGCCGGCACGGGACTGCTCGTCGCCGTCGCCGCGGCGTTCCTGCTCCTGACCTGGGGCCGGGCGTACGGGGTGAGTCCCCTGGTCGCCGTGGCGGCACCCACCGCACTGGCGGCGTCCGCCCTGCTCGCGGCCGTACTGAGGACAGGCCCCGCCCGCGTCCACCGGCCCGGCCCCGCCCGGCCCCACCGGGGCCGAAGGCTCGCCCCCGAACACCAGTGAGGCGGAACGACCCCCGATGGCCACTACCTCCGAGGCACAGGCGGACAGAGGCGCGCGGCGGATCACGCCGGCAGGCGCGACCGGTGCCTCGCGCACCTTCGCCTGGCTGCTGATCGTGACCGGCGCCCTCGGCGCCCTCGCCTCCTTCGTGATCACCATCGACAAGATCCGGCTCCTCTCCGACCCGGGCTTCAGTCCGTCCTGCAACCTCAGCCCGATCGTGTCGTGCACGAACGTGATGACGAGCGACCAGGCGTCCGTGTTCGGCTTCCCGAACCCGATGCTCGGACTCCTGACCTACCCGGTGGTCGCCTTCGTCGGGTTCGCGCTGCTCTCCGGGTCCCGCTTCCGTCGCCGGGTCTGGCTCGGGCTGAACGCGGGCATGCTGTTCGGCGCCTCCTTCTGCATGTGGCTGATGACGCAGGCGCTGTACGAGATCGGCGCGCTGTGCCTGTGGTGCTGCCTGGCCTGGGCGGCGACCATCGCGATGTTCTGGTACACGACCGCGCACAACCTGAGGCACGGGATCATCCGGGCCCCCCGGGGACTCGTGGCGGGGGTGCAGGAGTTCCACTGGGTGGTGGCGGTCACCTGGTACCTGGGCATCGTGATCCTCATCGCCACCCGCTGGTGGGACTACTGGCGGACCCTGCTCTGACGGCCGGACGGAAACCGACCCCGGGGTTTCGGGACGGGGAGGCGTGCGGCGGGGCGGCGATGCGCGGGTCCGGAGGCATGTCGTTCACTCCGTCCAGGTGGGACGGCCGCCGAGGTACGTGGCGGTCACGGCGGCCTCGTCCGGCAGGAGTGCGGGCGGGACCGTGTACGGGTCGCGGGCCAGGACGGCGAGGTCGGCGCGCATGCCGGGGCGCAGCATGCCGATCTCGTCGTCGAGGTGGAGCTGCCAGGCCGGGTTCGTGGTGACCGCGCGCAGCGCCTCGCCGAGGGTGAGGACCTCCGCCGTGCCGTGGACGCGGCCGCTCGCGGGGGTACGGCGGGTGAGGGCGGTGGCGACGGAGGAGAGGGGGTCGGTGGGCGAACAGACGCCGTCGTTGTGGAGCGAGACGCGGTGACCGGCGTCCCAGGCCGAGCGCACGGCCATCCAGCGGTCGGTGACCTCCGCGCCGAACAGGTCGTCCGCGAGGACGTCACCCCACCAGCGGATGTGGTCCATGAAGAGGCTGACGGTGGCCCCCAGTCCGGCCGCCCTGCGGTACTGGTCGGGGGTGACGGCGCCGCAGTGCTCCATGCGGGGACGCAGCGCGCGCAGCCGGCCCGGATCGTCCGCTCCGGCCTTCGCGTAGGCGTCGAGGACCGCCTCGAAGGTGACGTCGCCGTGGACGTGACAGGCCATCGGGTAGCCCTGCGCGGTGAACGCGGCGACCAGCTCGGCCAGTTGCTCCGGTGTGTAGTTCATCGGCGCGTGCGCGCAGCGGATCGCCTCCATGCCCCGGGTGGCCGCGCTGTCCAGGAACGGGAAGCTGGTCGCGATCGTGCCCTGGAAGGCCGTGCCCTCGGCCCACAGCTTGACGCCGGAGACGCCGAAGAGGTCCTCGGCCGGGGCGTGTCCGGGGAAACGGCGGCCGGAGTCCGCGGCCAGTTCCGGGGTGCCGATGAGGTACGAACGGACCCGCAGGGCCGCGCCGGGGCGCGCCGCCGCGGCCCGCAGCGCCGGAACGAAGCTCGGCTCGGTCGACATGTCGGCGGCCGTGGTGATCCCGACCCGGGCGTGTTCGGCGTACGCCCAGTCCAGCGAGGCGGCCAGCCTCTCCGGCCTCACCCGGTCGCCGGCCACCACCCACAGCAGCGCCTCGACGGCCCCGCCCTCGTGGGCCTCGCCGGTGGGTTCGCCGTCGGCGTCCCGCAGGAAGCGGGCGCCGGCCGGATCGGGGGTGTCCCGGGTGATGCCGGCGGCACGCAGGGCGGCGGTGTTGGCCCAGGCGGCGTGGCCGCTGTTCGAGACGACCACGAGCGGGGCGTCGGGACAGAGCGCGTCCAGCGCCCGCCGGGTCGGGACCGGCAGATCGCGCTGGAGCAGCGGATCGATCCCGTACGCGCAGACCGGCTCGCCCGGCGCGGCGGCCACCGCGGCCCGGATGAGGGCGGAGACGTCCGCACCGGCCGGCACCGTGAACGGGCGGACGTCGACGGCGGGCGGGGCGACGGCGAGCGCCATCATCGTGGGGTGGCCGTGGGCCTCGACGAAACCGGGCAGCAGCGCCCGGCCGGCCAGGTCGACGACCTCGGTGCGGGGGCCCCGCAGCGCCAGCACCTCGGCGCGGCCGCCGACGGCGGCGATCGTTCCCGCGCGGACGGCGAGAGCCTCGGCGCGCGGGCGCGCGGGGTCCATGGTGAGGACCGGGCCGCCGGTGAGGATCAGGTCGGGGGCGGTGTCACGCACGGCCGGCCTCCTCGCACAGCCAGTGGGCGGCGGCCGCGAGCAGCGTCGTCACACCGGTTTCGATCGTGGGCTCCGGTACGGGGGCGAAGTGCGGGGAGTGGTTGGAGGGGACGGCGTCGGGCAGACCGTCCTCCAGGAGGGAGGAGGGGTCGATGTCCCGGTAGACCGAGGGATCGACGCCACCGAAGTACCAGAAGACCGAGGGGACGCCGAGGGCGGTGCCGAAGGTCCCGAAGTCCTCGCTGCCGGTGAGGGGTTGGGGCAGGGTGAAGACACGGCCGTCTCCGAGCGCGGCGGTGAGCGCGTCCTGGACGACGCCGGTGACCTCGGGATCGTTGACGGTGACCGGGAAGGAGGGGAGCCGGGTGATCTCCGGTTCCTTCGGAGCGCCGGAGGCCAGGGCCTCGGCGCGGACGATCCGTTCGACCGCCTCCAGGACCCGGGCCCGTACCGCCGGAGTCGTACTGCGGATGTTGATCCGCAGCTCGGCGGTGTCGGGAATGATGTTCTCCTTCGTGCCCGCGTGGAGCGAACCGACGGTCACCACGGCGGTCTGGGCCGCTCCCACCTCGCGGGAGACGACGGTCTGCAGGCGCATGACGACCGCTGCCGCCATCACGATCGGATCGACCGTCGCCTCCGGCATGGACCCGTGCCCGCCGCGCCCGAAGAGCCGGACCCGCAGACTGTCGGAGGCGGCCATCACCGCCCCGGGACGGGTGCCGACGAAACCGACGGGCGCGGGCGCCACGTGCTGCCCCAGGCAGACGTCGGCGCGCGGGAACCGCTCCAGGAAGCCGTCCTCGATCATGGCCGGCGCGCCGCCGACCTCCTCGGCCGGCTGGAACACGGCGACGACCGTGCCGCGCCACCCCTCGCGCCGGGCGGCGAGCTGGGCGGTGGCACCGAGCAGACAGGTGACGTGCATGTCGTGGCCGCACGCGTGCATGACCGGGACCTCGTTGCCCTCCGGGTCGGTGGCGGTGGCGGTGGAGGCATAGGGCAGGCCGGTCTCCTCCCGTACGGGCAGCGCGTCCATGTCGGCGCGCAGCAGGACCACCGGGCCCTCGCCGTTGGTGAGCACGCCCACCACCCCGGTACCGCCGACGCCCTCGGTGACCTGCCAGCCCTGCTCCCGCAACAGCGCGGCGACGACGCCGGCCGTGCGGAACTCCTGGAAGGACAGTTCCGGATGGGCGTGCAGATCCCGGTAGAGGGCCTGGAGGCCGGGCAGCCGGTCGGTGAGCCCGGAGAGCAGCGGGGCGAGAGCGTTCACGAGAGTTCCTTTGCGGAGGAGGGACGGTCGGACGCCTCACCGAGCGGGCCGGTCACGGCCCGGAACGACGCGGCGTCCTGAGGGGTGAGGAGGGCCGTCAGCGCGGCGATGACCGCGCCGAGCACGAGGAAGGCGAAGGCGGCCCGGAAGGAGATCGCGTCGGCGAGGAGGCCCATGACGGGCGGGGCGACCATGCCGGCGACCTGGCCGCCGAAGACGATCACGGCACTGCCCGCCCCCACGTGCTCGGGCGCGAGACCGCGCAGCGGCACGGAGAAGATCGGCATGTAGCCGAGCGAGGCGCTGAAGACCGCGAGGGTCCCGAAGACGGCGAAGCCGGTGAGCGAGTCCGAGAAGGCCATGAGGAGCAGGAAGATCCCCGCCGCCGTCATGCCGGGCACGATCACCTTGCGGTGGTGTCCGCCCAGGCGGTCCGAGATCCGGCCGCCCAGGATCGTGGCCGCGGCCGCCCCGAGCGCGGGGACCGCCATGAGGGCGCCGGCCGAGGCGAGGGGGACACCGCGCTCCTCGCTCAGGTAGGACGGCATCCAGGTGGTGAGGCCCCAGGCGATCACGGAGTATCCGAACATCATCAGCGCGAACCGCCACAGCACGCCCACGCGCAGGATCTCGCGGACACCGTGCGGGGCGGCGGGGGAGCCGTCCGTGGCGCGGGGCAGCGGATCCGGCAGCCGCAGTCGTACGGCCGCGTGGACGGCGACCCCGAGCGCGGCGGTCGAGAAGAAGGCCGAACGCCAGCCGAAGACGGCGATCAGGGGGGCCACGGCGAGCGGGGTGAGGAGGGCGGCGATCGCGTTCGAGCTCATGATCAGCCCGTTGGCACCCATCCGCTCCTCCGGCGCGGTCCGCTCGACCAGCGCCTTCATCGAGGCGGGCGGGAAGACGCCCTCGGCCGCCCCGAAGGCGAACCGCAGCACGAGCAGCGCCGCGAAGGACCACGCGAGACCGGTCAGCGCCGTGAACAGGGACCAGGCGAGCAGCGCCCAGCAGATGACGCGCCGGGCACCGAAGCGGTCGGCGAGCAGCCCGCCGGGGATCTGGCACAGGGCGTACGCGAGGAAGAAGGCGGAGACGACCAGGCCCTGCTGCCCGCGGCCGAGACCGAACTCCTCGCCGAAGGAGGGGAGCACGAGGTTGATCACGAGGCGGTCGGCGTAGTCGACCAGCCAGGCGGCGAACAGCAGGACGACGGTCGTCCTGACCGTACGGGAAGCAGGTCCCCTGAGGGCTGCCGGAAGGGGCGGAGCGGACACGGCTCTCCTCTCGCCGGTGGCCGGCACTGGGCGCCGGCCGGAAGTGCCCCTACGATCCGGTCTGTGCACGATGAAGCCGTGGAAATGCCGGAAAGCGTCCTGGAACCGATGAGTCCGCAGGATTCCCGCACTCCCGATCCGGACGCCCGTTTCACGGAACTGGACCTGGCACTGGTCGAGGCGCTCCAGGCGGCCCCCCGTGCGCCCTGGTCACTGATCGGCCGCGCGCTCGGCGTCGACGCGACCACCGCCGCCCGCCGCTGGGAACGCCTGCGCGCGAGCGGACTCGCCTGGGTCACCGCCTACGACGCGGCGAAATCGGCCACCGTCGCCTATGTCGACGTACGCTGCCGGCCCCGCTCCCTCGAAGCGGTCACCGAGGCCCTGACCCGGCTGCCCTGGGTCTTCAGCGTCGACGCGACGGCGGGCGACTTCGATCTCTTCGTGTCCGTCGCCGCCGCCGACCTGCCCGCCCTGGGCCGGTCGGTCAGCCGCGCCATCGGCGGCATGCGCGGAGTGCGTTCCACGCGCACGCGGCTGGGCATCACGCTGTACGGCGAGGGCGGCGACTGGCGCATGCGGGCCATGGAACCCGCCGGCCGGGCGGAGCTCACCGCCCCGCGCACCTCACGCCGCGCCGTGTACAGCGTCCACATGCACGACCGGCCGTCCCCGGAGGACCAGGCTCTGATGACGCTGCTCGGCGGCAACGGCAGGCTCGGCTACACCGAGCTCGGAGCCGCGACGGGCATGAGCGAACACACCGCCCGCCGCAGGGTCCGGCGGATGATCCGCGAGGGCGACATCACCATCCGCTGCGACCTCGCCAACCCCCTGGCGGGCCTGTCGACGATGGTTCTCTACCGCGTGACCGTTCCGCACGCGCAGGTGGAGGCCACGGGCAACGCGCTGGCGCGGATGGAGGAGGTCCGTCTGTGCGTGTCCGTCAGCGGTCCGCACAACCTGCTCGTGATGGTCTGGCTCCATGGCCTCCACGCCGTCGACCCCTTCGAGGCCGTCCTCGCGGAACGCTTCCCGCCCCTGGAGATCAAGGACCGCACGGTCGTCCTCCACTCGCCCAAACGCATGGGCTGGCTCCTCGACGAGGCCGGCCGCGCGACCCGACGCGTTCCCCTCGCGCTGCCGCGGCCCTGACGGCCGATGCCGCCCGGGTCTCCCGGGCCGGCGCCCCTGTCCGCGTGTCCGGGCAGGGGCACCGATCCGTTCACCCCACCTGGGCCGTACGGGCGAGGGCGTCCCGGGCCGCTTCCTCGGCGAGGGCGCGGTCCTCCGGGACCATGCCGATGCGGGTGCGGCGGTCGAGGAGGTCGGAGACGTCGAGGGCGCCTTCGTGGCGGACGGCCCACAGCAGTTCGGCGCGGGTGACGGGGTGGCCGGGGACGACGGGCTCGGCGAGGGCGGGATCCTGCAGACCGAGGGCGTGTACGGCCGGTGCCTCGGTGCCGTAGCGGTGGACGAGGCGGGACGGGACGTCGAGCCCGGCGAGGGTCCCCGGCCGGGCGGCGCCGACGAGGGGCAGGGACGCGGTGCGGCACGCGCCGGCGGTCAGTCCGCGCGCGGCCACGGCGGCGTCGACGGCGTCCTGGGCCATGCGGCGGTAGGTGGTCAGCTTGCCGCCGACGACGGTGACGATCCCGTCGGGCGAGGTGAGCACGGCGTGCTTGCGCGAGATGTCGGCGGTGCGGCCCTCCGAGTCCTGGGTGTCGAGCAGGGGCCGCAGTCCGGCGAAGGCCCCGACCACGTCGGAGCGGTGGACGGTGACGTCCAGCGCGGAACCGAGGACGTCGAGGAGGAAGCCGATGTCGGTCTCGGGGACCTCCGGCACGTCGGGGATGTCGCCGTCGACGGGCTCGTCGGTGAGGCCCACGTACACGCGTCCGTCGCCCTGGGGCAGGACCAGGACGAAGCGGTTCGTCTCGCCGGGGATCGGGATGTGCAGGCCGGCGGAGAGCCGGCCGAGGGTCTCGGAGCGCAGGACGAGATGGGTGCCGCGCGAGGGCCGGAGGCGTACGTCGTCGATGAGGCCGCCCGCCCATACCCCGGCCGCGTTGATGACGGTGCGGGCGCGGATGCGCAGCTCCTGGCCGGTGCTCTCGTCGCGCACCAGCGCGCCGTCGCCGTGGAGTTCCAGGGCCCGGGCGCGGGTGAGGACGCGGGCGCCGTGGGCGGCGGCGGTGCGGGCGATCGCGGTGACCAGGCGCGCGTCGTCGGAGAGCTTGCCGTCCCAGGAGAGCAGGCCGCCGCGCAGGCCGACGGGGCGCAGGGCCGGGGCGAGGTGGCGGGTCTCGACGGCGGACAGCGTGCGCGGCTGCGGCAGCGTGCGGCGCGCGGTGCGGGCGGAGACGCGCAGCAGGTCGCCCGCGACGAATCCGGCGCGGGCGAGGGCCGCCTGACCGCGGCTGACGAGCGGGGTGAGGGGCAGCACGAAGGGCTGGGCGCGGACGAGGTGGGGGGCGGTCCGCTCCATGAGGATGCCGCGCTCGACGGCGCTCTCGTGCGCGACGTCGAGCTGTCCGGAGGCGAGGTAGCGCAGTCCGCCGTGGATCAGCTTCGAGCTCCAGCGGGACGTGCCGAACGCGAGGTCGTGGGCGTCGATCGCGGCGACGCTCAGTCCGCGGGTGGCGGCGTCGAGCGCGGCTCCCGCTCCGGTGGCGCCGAGCCCGACGACGAGCACGTCGACGACCTCGCCGTCGGCGAGCCGGTCCAGTTCGCGCCGGCGCCGCTCGGCGTCGAGCGAGGAGCCGGGAAGGGCGGTGCTGCTCGTGGGGTTCATGGGGCGAGGGTCCTCTCCAGCAGGGTGCGCAGCTCGCCGAGGAAGGCGGCTTCGCTCAGTTCGGGATCGGTCTCGTCGGCCATGGTGCGCAGCGAGAGCGTGAAGGACTGGACGACGAGCAGCAGGGACCGGGCCTGCAGATCGGGGTGGGCGCGCCGTACGGAACCGTCCTCGTGCCCTTCGTCCAGCGCGGTGACGAGGAGCCCGAGCAGGGCGTCCTGGCTGGCCCCCCGCCGGTCGAGGACGTACGGCAGCAGCAGCTCGGGGTCGACGTCGAGGATCTTCTGGAACAGCGGATGGGACCGGAACGCGGCCACTCCCGCGACCAGTCCCTCGACGATCCGCGCCCGTTCGGGCCGCTCGTCGTCGGAGGGCGGCATGGCGTCGGCGGCGACGGCGATCCATTCACGGGTCATCAGGTCGCCGACGAGGGTGCGCACATCGGGCCAGCGCCGGTACAGCGTCATCCGGGACACGCCGGCCCGCCGGGCGACGTCGGTGAGGGTGGTCCGCCGTACTCCGACGGCGAGCACGCAGTCGCGTGCGGCGTCGAGCACGGGATCTGAGTCCGCATGGTTGTGACGAATGGGCGTCATCTGTCACAGTGTAATGCCAGTGCGGGCCGAGCGGCAGCGCCGTCCGTGAAACAGACCGTGAGGAACCTCTCGAAGTGGACATGTTGTGGAGTGGCTGGGGCGACCCGGCCAAGGCGGCGCCCCTGCCCGAATCGGTGACCGGCCTGCTGCGGGACCTGCTCGGCGTCACGCCGCGCGAGAGCGGCCCGTCCGCCCTCGCCGACATCGAAGCGCCCGCCCCGGCACTGACCGACGAGGCGAGCGCCGCCCTGCGCGCCGCCGTCTCCGCACCCGACGGCCTGCGGGACGACGCCGAGAGCCGCATCCGGCACACCCGCGGCAAGTCGACCCCCGACCTCCTGCGCATCCGCGCCGGCGAGGTCGACGACATCCCCGCGGCCGTCGTGCTCCCCGGCAGCCACGACGAGGTCCTCGCCGTCCTGCGGGCCTGCGTGGACCACGGCCTGTCCGCCGTCCCGTTCGGCGGCGGCACCTCCGTCGTCGGCGGCCTCGCGCCCACCATCAAGCGGCCCTTCGTCGCCCTCGACCTCCGCCGCCTCGACCAGCTCCTCGCCGTCGACGAGGTCTCCCGCACCGCGATCCTGCAGCCCGGTCTGCGCGGTCCCCGGGCGGAGGCGCTGCTCAACGAGCAGGGCTGGACGCTCGGCCACTTCCCGCAGTCCTTCGAATGGGCCACCGTCGGCGGCTTCGCCGCGGCCCGCTCCAGCGGCCAGGCCTCGGCCGGCTACGGCCGCTTCGACGAGATGGTCCTCGGCCTGATGGTCGCCACCCCCGAAGGCACCCTGGAGACCGGCCGGGCCCCGCGCTCCGCGGCCGGCCCCGACCTGCGCCAGCTGATCCTCGGCTCCGAAGGCGCCCTCGGCGTGATCACGGCGGTGACCGTGCGCGTCCGCCCGCTGCCGCAGGAGCGGATCTACGAGGGCTGGCGCTTCGCCTCCTTCGAGGCCGGGACGGCGGCGCTGCGCCGGCTCGCCCAGGACGGCCCGCGCCCCACGGTGCTGCGGCTGTCGGACGAGTCGGAGACCTTCATCGGACTGGCGCAGCCGGACGCCATCGGCAGCACCGAACTCCCGCAGAACCCGGGCTGCATGGCCATCGTCGGCTTCGAGGGCACCGAGCAGGAGACGGCCGCCCGCCGCGCCGCCGCCCGCGAGGTCCTCCTCGCCTGCGACGGCGAGTTCATCGGTGAGGAGGCCGGCGACAAGTGGGAGCACGGCCGCTACAACGCCCCCTACCTGCGTGACGCGCTGCTCGACGCCGGCGCGTTCGCCGAGACCCTGGAGACGGCCGCCTTCTGGTCCGCGATCCCCGGCCTGTACACCGCGGTACGCGACGCGCTGACCGGCACCCTCACCGAGGCCGGCACCCCGCCGCTCGTCATGTGCCACATCTCCCACACCTACGAGAACGGCGCCTCGCTGTACTTCACCGTCGTCTCCGCCCAGGGCGAGGACGCCGTCGCGCACTGGGCGCCGGTGAAGCGGGCGGCGAACGACGCGATCCTGGCGGCGGGCGGCACCATCAGCCACCACCACGGCGTCGGCACCGACCACCGCGACTGGTACGCCCGCGAGATCGGCCCCCTCGGCATCCGCATGCTGCAGGCGGTCAAGGCCGAGGTCGACCCGTCCGGCGTCCTCAGCCCCGGAGTCCTGATCCCCGTCCGCTGACTCCCCGCCCGACCTCTGCTCCTCGTGATCCCCGCTCCTGCCGATCCTTCATCCCGCCGTCCGGAGGCATGCTCCATGCGACAGTTCACCGCCGTCGTCAACCCCACCGCAGGGGGTTCCAGCGGCACGGCGGGCCTGCTCCCGCTGGCCCGGCTGCTGCGGGAGGCGGGCGCAGGGCTCGACACCGTCTACAGCCGCAGTCTGGAGCACGCCCAGGAGCTCGCCCTGGACGCCGGGGCGCGCGGGCACACCGTGCTCGCCGTCGGCGGTGACGGCATGGCCGGCTGCATCGGTGGCGCCCTCAGCGGCACGGACATCGTGTTCGGGCTGGTGCCCGCGGGGCGCGGCAACGACTTCGCCCGCGCCCTGGGGCTGCCCACCGAGGCCCCGGCGCTCGCCCGGGTGCTCCTGGAGGGCGAGCCCCGGGCCGTCGACACCATCGAGGTGGAGTCCGCGACGCACGCGAAGACCTGCGTCCTGGGCAGCGTGTACGCGGGAGTCGACGCGGTCGCCAACCGCCACGCCAACGCCTCCCGGCTGCTCCGCGGCGCGGCCTCGTACTACGCCGGCGGCTTCCGGGCGGTCGTCGGCTGGCGGCACGCCACGTACCGGCTGACGATCGACGGGGTGCCGCACGAGCGTCGCGGCTACACGGTCGTCGCGGCGAACTCGGGCTTCTACGGCTTCGGCCGGAAGATCGCGCCGGGCGCCCGGGTCGACGACGGACTCCTGGACGTCGTGGTGATCAACGAAGCCCCGAAGCACCTCTTCTTCGCCATGATGAACGAACTGAAGACGGGCGCGCACCTGGCCCGCCCCCAGGTCGAGATCCTGCGCGGCAAGGAGATCCGCATCGAGGCCGACCGCCCCCTGCCGTACGGCGCGGACGGCGAGGTCGACGCGACCCTGCCGGTGACGCTCCGGGTGCGGCCCGCGGCCCTGAACGTCCTGGCCTGACCTTCGGAGCCCGCCGCGGTCCGCTCCACCAAGAGGACCCGGCACCGCGAGGCCCTTCCTCCTGTCCGCCGGCGCACGCACTCATGCGTCGGCGGACAGCAGGCGTTGGACTCCGTCCATCCGGCGCGGTGTTCAAGCCGTGTGCCACCCGAGTGTCTTCACGGCTTCCCCGCGACCGTAGCCGTGGACACAGACTGGCCGACGCTCCGTCAGGGGTGATGCGCCGAGGCGGCTGCTCTTGATGGTCGCCGTCGGCGTCCCGGACGCGCGGTCGACGACCGGGAGTGTTCCCGCGTCGAGGTTCGTCACGTACAGCCGCGTGCCGTCCGGCGAGACCGCCGCCCCAGGGGGACACTCCCCGCATGGGACGGCCCTGGGGGTCGGTGGCATGAGGAGTCCCGCATCCCGGGAACTGGCCGGAGTTCGCATACCCAATTCAACTCATGCTGTCTGCACGTCTTTTGACGATCCGCCCGATGTCTCATCGTGGACCGACGGGGCCGATGCCGCCCGAATCTGATCGCTTTGGGGCGTGTGACGCGGAGCCGCCCGCCCCGCGGGGTGCGGGACGGGCGGTGCGTCGTCCTTCACCGGACCGGCAGGGTGGAAGTCGCCCTGGAACTTCCGGACCCGGTTCGGAATGTTCTGGCCGAAGCGGCCGTCCGTCGCATGGGCATGGACGGTCCA
Source organism: Streptomyces sp. NPDC004284 (assembly GCF_042874035.1). NCBI lineage: Bacteria > Bacillati > Actinomycetota > Actinomycetes > Kitasatosporales > Streptomycetaceae > Streptomyces > Streptomyces sp. NPDC004284. The sequence goes on from NZ_JBIAMJ010000014.1 coordinate 53,073, forward strand.
GGGGGGATGCCCCGGACTGTCGGGCGACGGGACGGGGTCCTCCGGCCGTGTCGGACGGCGGCACACGGCCGGAGGCGGATCCGTACTGATGCCCGTCGGTCGAGGTGAACCGAGCCGGCCGGGCTCAGGTCCGGGCTCAGTAGCGGCCGGTGCTCACGTCGCTCGAGTTGTAGCCGTTGGAGGCCGAGGCGTGGCCCGTGGCGTAGGACTCGACGTTCGTGTCGTTCAGCATCGCGGTGTAGCAGCTGTACTGGCCCAGGGAGGAGTTCCACGACAGGTTGTCGCAGTAGTTCCACTCCCAGTCCGAGGTGCGCGTGACCGTGGCGTGGCCGTAGGGGCCGGTCGAGCGCACGCGGCCCCAGACGGTGCGGCAGGAGGTGCTGTAGCGCAGCTCGATCGTGCCGACCTGGGTGCTGCCGACGTAGATCGGGCTCGACTTCGCGGTGATCGCGGTGCTCGCGCAGCCGCTGGAGTTCGGGTCCTGGTTGTCGTAGGCGGCAGCGCTTGCGCTCCCCGAGAACCCGACGGCGAGGGCGACCGAAGCGGTCACCACGGCGAGCGACTTCTTGACGGCAGAGATCCTCATGGGGGCGTCACCTTACGTGAGTTCGTGCGATTTGACGCGTCATCATAAGGTCGAAACGATCAGCTACAGATCCTCTCCGGAGCCAGCAAAACCGGACAACATGGCGAGATCGCTTCTGTGATCTGCGTCACTCGACTTCTGGTCGACGCGCTCTCACTCCGGCGGCCGAGGGGCGCGGACCAGGCCGGACTGGTAGGCGATGGCGACGAGTTGCGCGCGGTCGCGGGCGTCGAGTTTGGACATGGCGCGGTGGACGTGGGTGCGGACGGTGAAGGGGCTGACGTACATGAGGGCGGCGATCTCCTCGTTGCTGAGACCGGTGGCGGCCATGGCCATCACCTCGCGCTCGCGGGCGGTCAGGGAGGCGAGCCGTTCGGGAAGGGCGGCCTGTGCCGGGGCGGGTTCGGGCTGGGCGAGGAAGCTGTCGATGACGGAGCGCGTCGCGGCGGTCGACAGCAGCGGGTCCCCGGCGGCGACACGGCGCAGGGCGGAGAGCAGTTCGGGCGGCTGGACGTCCTTGCCGAGGAAGCCGGCGGCGCCGGCCCGCAGCGCCTGGGCGACGTACTCGTCGGTCTCGAAGGTGGTGAGGATGAGGACGCGGGTGTCGGCGAGCTCGGGGTCGCCGCAGATGGCGGCGGTCGCCGAGAGCCCGTCGGTGCCCGGCATCCGCACGTCCATGAGGACGACATCGGGACGGGTGGCCCTGGCCCTGTCGAGCGCCTCGCGGCCGTCGGACGCCTCCGCGACCACTTCCATGTCGTCCTCGGTGTCGATGAGCACGCGGAAGGCGCCGCGCAGCAGGGCCTGGTCGTCGGCGAGCAGTACGCGGATGGTCATGAGGAGTCCTTGTCCTGTGGTGCGGTACCGGTGAGCAGGGGCAGGTCGGCGGTGACGAGGAAGCCGCCGTCGGCCCGGCGGTCGACGACGAGCCTTCCGCCGACGGACGCGGCCCGTTCGCGCATGCCGATGAGCCCGAAGCCACCGGGTTCGGTTTCGGAGGTGGGGGTGGGGGCGGTCGGCCGGTCGTTGGCGACGGTGAGCCGGATGCGGATGCCGGTGTACTTCACGGTGATGGCCGTGGTGGAGCCGGGCGCGTGTGTGGCCGCGTTGGTGAGGGCCTCCTGGAGGATGCGGTAGGCGGTCAGGTCGACGCCCGGTGACAACGGCCGCGGTTCGCCCTCCACGGTGAGGCGGACCGGCTGGCCGGCCTGTTCGAAGGAGCCGATCAGGTCGGGGAGCCGCGCGAGGCCGGGGGCCGGTTCGAGCGGGTCCCCGAGGTCGTCGGCGCGGCGCAGCAGACCGACGGTGGCCTTGAGTTCACGCAGGGCGGAGCCGGTGGCGTCGCCGAGGTGGGTGAGCACCTCGCGGGCCTTGTCCGGGTTGCGGTCGAGGAGATGGAGGGCGATGCCGGCCTGGGCGTTGGCGAGGGTCATGTGGTGGGTGACGACGTCGTGCAGGTCGCGGGCGATGCGGACGCGTTCGTCGGCGACCCGGCGGCGGGCCTCCCGCTCACGGGTGCGTTCGGCGAGTTCGGCGCGTTCCTTGGTGGCGGCCAGGTGGGCGCGGTGGGTGCGGACGGAGTCGCCGATGGAACCGGGCAGCAGGATCCAGGCGATCATGCCGATCTTCGTGTTGAGCGATGCCGTGGGCTCGTTGATGATCGCGGCGCCCGTGACCAGGACGGCCGCGACGGCGGTGGCGAGGCGGGCGGTCCTCCGGTCGGTCTGGACCGCCAGGAAGTAGAGGGCCGCCAGGAGGGGCGCGATCAGGCCCGCGTCGAGGCGGGGTGCGGCGAAGCAGATCGCCAGGCCGCACAGGAGCGTCACCCCGTAGACCGCGTACGGGTGGCTGTGGTGGAACAGGACGGCGGCGCAGGCGACGAAGGCCAGGGTCAGGGCGACGGGATCGGGCTCGACGTTCTTGCCGAGGCGGTTCAGCAGGGTCGTCCCGCCGGCGATGACCAGCAGGGCGAGCGCGAGCAGCGTGTCGAGCAGGCGGGGGTGGCGGGCGGCTCGCCGCCACCACGTGTCGGTCATCGTTTCTCCGGGGCCGAAGGCTGATCGGGCGACGAAGGGGCAGGTCTGCCGGGAAGGCAGGTTTACCGAAGGGGTAGGTTTACCACCATTTTGACCCGTTCCGGCCGTCGACCACGGGCGACGGCCCTGCCCCGGCCCCTGGGAGGTCCAGGGTGCGGGGCAGGGCGTGGCGTGGAGTCAGACGGCGGTCGACTGCGTGGCCCGCTCGGGGGCGGCTCCCACGGCGGGGGACGTCTGCAGCCGGGCTCCTTCGACGTCGACATCGGGCAGGATCCGCTCCAGCGCCCGCGGCAACCACCAGGCCCTCTTCCCGAGCAGGGCGAGGGCGGCCGGCACGAGCGCCATCCGGACGACGAAGGCGTCGAAGGCGACGGCGGCGGCCAGTCCGAAGCCGAGCATCTTGACCATCGGGTCGTTCATGCCGATGAAGCCGGCGAAGACGCTGATCATGATGAGCGCGGCGGCGGTCACGACCCGGGCGTTGTGACGGAAGCCGGTGACCACGGCCTCGTCGGGCCGCTCGCCATGGACGTGGGCCTCCCGGATACGGGTGACCAGGAACACCTCGTAGTCCATGGCCAGGCCGAACACCACACCGATCATGAAGATCGGCATCATGCTCATCACCGGCCCGGTCTGTTCGACGCCGAACACGTCGGCCAGCCATCCCCACTGGAAGACGGCGACGACGGTGCCCAGCGCGGCGGCCACGGAGAGCAGGAAGCCGAGCGCGGCCTTCAGCGGGACGAGCACCGAGCGGAACACGACCAGGAGCAGCAGTACGGCGAGGCCGACCACGAGCACGAGGTAGGGCACCAGGGCGTCGTTGAGCTTCTGCGAGACGTCGATGTTCATCGCCGTCGGTCCGCTGACCAGCACGTTCGCACCGGTCTCGGCCTTCAGGCCCTGGGCCGTCCCGCGGATGGCGTGGACCAGGTCCGAGGTCTCGGCGGTACTCGGGCCGGTGGCTGGCACGACGGTGACCAGGGCCGTGTCGCCGGCCTGGTTGAACACCGGCGGCGTGACCGCGACCACGCCCGGCAGGGCGGCGACGGTCTTCTCGGCCTGTTCGGCGACCGCCTTCGGGTCGTCCGCGCCCTTGGCGTCGACGACGAGGGTCAGCGGTCCGTTGAAGCCGGGACCGAAGCCGGCGGAGAGGGCGTCGTAGGCGCGGCGCTGGGTGGTGGAGGTCGGCTTGGCCTCGTCGCCTGGAAGGCCGAGCCGCAGGTCGAGGGCGGGCACGGCGAGGACACCGAGGCCGATCACTCCGCCGAGGAGTACCGCGACCGGGCGGCGCAGCACGAACCGGGCCCAGCGCGTGCCGCCGTTGGCACGGGCGCCGGCCGCGTCCGCCCCGTGCCTGCCCGTCGGGCCGGGCGAGCGCAGACGGCGGGGGAGCACGCGCCGGCCGAGGAAGCCGAGCAGCGCGGGTACGAGGGTGAGCGCGACCAGTACGGCGACGACGACGGTGCCGGCCGCGGCGAGGCCCATCTTGACGAGGAGCGGGATGCCGACGACCGACAGCCCCGCCAGCGCGATCACGACGGTCAGGCCGGCGAAGACGACGGCGGACCCTGCGGTGCCGACCGCACGACCGGCGGCCTCCTTCGGCTCGTACCCGTCGAGGATCTCGGCACGGTAGCGGGAGACGATGAAGACGGCGTAGTCGATGCCGACGGCGAGGCCCAGCATCATCGCGAGCGTGCTGGTGGTGCTCGAAAGTCCCAGTGCGCTGCCCAGCGCGGTGATCGCGGCGAGGCCGAGGCCCACGGAGACCAGAGCGGTGACCAGCGGCAGCCCCGCGGCGAGCAGGGACCCGAAGGTGATCACCAGGACGACGGCGGAGACCGCCATGCCGACGGCCTCGGCGGAGGAACCCTCCTCGGAGCCCGCCGCCAGCACGTTTCCGCCGATCTCGACCGTCAGCCCGGCGTCACGGCCGTGCTGTGTGGCCTCCTCCAGCTGGTCGGAAGCGGTCTCGCTCACCGACCCCGGCTTCGCGCTGTAGTTGATCGTCGCGTAGGCGGTGGTGCCGTCCTTCGAGACCGCGCCGGCCTGGAAGGGGCTGACCGCCGCCGTGACCTGCTCGCCGTGGGCGAGCTCGGCGACCGTCCGCTCGACCGCCTGACGGTTGTCCTGGGCGGTGATCTTCTGCCCCGAGGGCGCGACGAACACCAGCCGCGCCGAGGCTCCGTCGGACGAGGCACCGGGGAAACGCTCGTCGATGAGGTCGAAGGCGTTCTGCGCCTCGGTCCCCGGCAGCGCGAAACCGTCTTCGGACGCGGCCGGCGCCTTGGCGGCGAGCAGCCCGACGACGGCCAGCACGGCGACCCACAGCAAGGTCACCAGCCGGCGTCGAACGAAGGACCAGCGGCCCAGGCGATAGAGGAACGTGGCCACGGGAGAGTGAACTCCTTCAAGGTCGGGGTCGGTCGTACGAGGTCTACGTGCGGGGCGGCGGACGGAATACGGTCCTGCCGCCTGCGCGGCGGGCTCCCTCACGGCCCGCTCCGAAGCGGGGCGAACAGGGCCGTGACCTGCGAGGAGGGCACGGCAGGGGAGCATCACCATCCTCCGACGGCGGGCTGCCCGCCGTCGTCGGCTCTGCGCAGGCAATCCCGGGTACTGCAGATGCAGTAGCGCGCCCCGTTCGGGCTCGTCTCCGCCCGGTACGAAGGCCTGGCGCCGGTACGAGGGCCTCACGCCCGTACGTGCTGCCTGCCGATGCCGCCCCCTTCGAGAGGGCGGCGAGGGGTGCTGCGGGACCGGCTGTCAGGTTCCGGTCCCGCAGCGAGGTGCCCTGCCCGCCCACCGGCAGGTGGGAGGGCAGGGGGCTGTGCGGGCCGGGCGTGGTTATGCCCGACCGTCCGTCGCGGGGATCGTGACCGGGACCGTGTGGCCGGGGTCGGTGGAGGAGGTCGCCAGCCGCAGGGTGAAGGTGCCGGCCTCGGTCGCCCAGCCGTGCGCGTCGGTGTCCCAGTGCTGGAACGCCCGCGGTGCGATCTCGATGCGGGCGAGCACGCTCTCGCCCGCGTCGGCACGCACCGCGGTGAAGCCGCAGAGCCAGGCGACCGGCCGCTCGACGGCCGATTCCGGACGGGACAGGTAGGCCTGCAGGACCTGCTTGCCCGGCCGGGCACCGGTGTTGGTGACGTCCGCCAGCACGACGACGCCCTCCCCGGCGGTGGTGATCGTCGGTTCGCCGATCCGCCAGGTCGTGTAGCCGAGGCCGGACCCGAACGGCAGCGCCGGCCCGCGGCCGCCGCTCCGCTCCTGCTTGAGCCAGGCGCGGTAACCGAGATGGACGCCCTCGGTGTAGGGGAGCCGGCCCTCGGCCGGTTCGACCTCCCACACCGGAACGTCCTCCTCGCGGGCGGGCCAGGTGGTGGGCAGTCGGCCACCGGGTTCGCGGGCGCCGGTGAGGACGTCGGCGAGGGCCGCGCCGAACTCCTGGCCGGGGAACCAGGACAGGACGACGGCGGCCACCTCGTCGAGCCAGGGCATCAGCACCGGGGCACCGGAGTTGACGACCACGACCGTACGGGGGTTGGCCTCGGCGACGCGGCGCACCAGCTCGTCCTGGCCTTCGGGGAGGCCGAGGCCCGGACGGTCGAAGCCCTCCGACTCGATGGTCTCGGTGGTGCCGACGACCACGACGGCGACGTCACTGGCGGCCGCCACCTCGATCGCCCGCCGGAACTCCTCGGCCGGGTCGCCGAAGAGGTCCTTGTAGCCGAGCTGGACCATCGCGATGGGGAAGCCGCCGGGGAGTTTCAGCGCGCAGGTCAGACGCAGCTCGACCGTCTGGCCGTGGCTCAGGTCGCGGGAGACCACCCGCGTCGGGGGGTTCAGGATGGCGGTGACGGGGTCGCCGCCGGCGGCGGGGACGAGAGGATCGGTGCTGACGGTCTCGCCGTCGATCTCGAAGGTGAAGCCGCCGACTCCGGCGAAGCCCAGGTCGTGCCGGCCGTCGCGGTCCGCGGTGAAGCGGGTGGTCAGCTCGACGCGGGCGGCCTGTGCCAGTCGCGGGTCGCCGAGCCAGGCGATACGGCCGGAGGGGATGGTCTCCTCGGTGAACGCGGCGCCGTCCTGGTCGAGGTAGCGGACGTGGACCCCGTCGGCACCCGAGAACGGGTCGGTGACGGTGCCCCGGGCGAAGGCGTGCAGCTCGTCGGCCGGGGGCAGACCGGGCGCGAACGAGACGGCGTGGTCTCCGTACGCGTCCCGCAGGCCGTCGAGCGGCGTCACGACGTGGTACGGGAACACGGTCGCCGATCCGCCGCCCTGGGCGCGGGCGCGCAGGGCGTGCTGCCCGATCACGCCGACCGTCAGTCCGTCCCGGGGCTCGACGGGGAGGGTCCCGTCGTTGCGGGCGAGGACCATGCCGTCGGCCGCGACCTCGCGCAGCAGGTCCACGATGGCGGTGTCGTCCCAGGAGTCGACCGGGGTGGCCGCGGGGCCGCTGTCGAGGGCGCCGACGCGCGAGGCGAGCAGCAGCAGCCGGGCGACCTTCTCGTCGATCGCGCTCTGCGGGACCCGCCCGGCCTTCACGGCCTCGACGAGAGCGTCGCCCCAGGGACCGTCCGGACCGGGCATGACGAGGTCCTGCCCCGAGCCGGCCGACGGCTCGGTGTCCCGTACGGCCGTCCAGTCGGAGACGACGACGCCGTCGAAGCCCCACTCGTCCTTCAGCGGGTCGCGCAGCAGCGGGTTGGCGGACATCGTGACGCCGTTGACGGAGTTGTAGGCGGACATCACCAGCCAGGCGCCCTCGTCGACCATCCGCTCGAAGGGAGCCAGGTAGACCTCGCGCAGCGTCCGCTCGTCCGTGTGGACGTCGACGGAGAAGCGGTCGGTCTCGGAGTCGTTGGCGACGTAGTGCTTCGCCGTCGTCGCGACGCCGTGCGCCTGCACGGCGCCGACGTAGGCGGCACCGAACTCGCCGGTGAGGTACGGGTCCTCGCTGAACGCCTCGAAGTGGCGTCCGCCGCGGGGCGAGCGGTGCAGGTTGACCGTCGGGCCGAGCACGACGTCGACGTCCTTGGCCCGGGCCTCGGAGGCGATCAGGGAGCCGAGGCGACGGACCTGCGCGAGGTCCCAGGTGGCGGAGACGCAGCTCGCCGACGGCAGGCTCGCCGACGGGTCGCGGTCGTCCATCGCGGTGCCGCGGACGCCGGTGGGACCGTCGGAGACGACGATGGGGCGCAGACCGATGGCGGGCTCGTCGTGCAGCGACCACATGGACGCGCCGGTCAGCAGGCGCACCTTCTGTTCCAGGGTGAGGCGCTCGACCAGCGCAGTGATGGGCGGAGAAGTGAACATCGCCGCGTCCTTTCATGACGGAGGGGTTCGGCTGGGGGAGGTGATCCGGTCAGCGGACGCTGCGGATCGGGAGGACGGAGAGCGCGCCCAGGAGCGCGATCACCCCGACCACCGGGTAGAGCGCGGCGTAGCTGCCGAAGGCGTGGACGATGCCCGCGGCCAGGACGGGCGCGACGGTGTTGGGGAGGGTCGCGGCGAGGTTGAGGACGCCGAGGTCCTTCCCGAAGTCGTCAGGGTTCGGCAGCACGCTGCTCATCAGCGCCTGGTCGACCGAGATGAAGGCCCCGAAGCCGCAGGCGACCACGAGACCGGACAGCGCGAGTCCGAGCACGGACGGCAGGACGAGCGGGATCACGGTGCCGAACGCGATGACCAGTCCCGCGACGAGCACCACGGGCTTGCGCCGGCCGAAGCGGTCGGACAGCGGACCGGCGACCGCCGTCGCGACGAGGATCCCGGGCAGTGAGACGAGCCCGAGCAGCGGCACGGTCCGCTTCGCCTCCTCCAGGGGCAGGCCGAGGTAGTCCTGCGCCAGGTAGAGCTGATAGGTACTCAGCATCGCGTACCCGCCGAACAGCAGGAGGCGTCCGGTGAAGCCCCAGAAGAAGTCGGGATGCCGCACCGGGTTGACCCAGAAGGCGGAGAGGAAGGTGCGAAGCGAGAACGGCAGGCGCGGTTCCCCGCGGTTGTCCCGGTCGGGCACGAGGACGACGAACAGCACGACGGCGAGCAGGACGACGCCGGCCAGGACCGCGTAGCCGAGCGGGAGGTCGTCGGCGAAGAGGGAACCGACGGCCGGGCCGGCGACGGAGCCGAGGAGCACGCCCAGTCCCACCCCGGTCGAGTACCGCCCGCGGAACCGCTCCGGGACCCGGTCGGGCAGCAGCGCGGAGAACGGCCCCTGGGAGGCGTTGAACCCGAACTGCACGAACATGACGCACACGCTCAGCGCGGCCACGTTCGGCGCGAGCCCGGAGGTGAGCAGCGCGACGGCGCCGACGAGGGCCCCGCCGAGCATCCACGGTCTCCGCGCGCCGTACCGGGTGCGGGTCCGGTCCGACAGCACACCGACGATCGGCTGGGCCAGCATCGCGGCCACGGCGCCGAGGGCGTTGATCACCGCGAGGTTCGCGGCCTTCGCGTCCGGGGCCAGCTGCTCGACCTGGATGGCCGCGTAGTACGTCGAGACGGCGTAGGCGACCGGGGCCGCCGCGGCGACGAACGGGGCGGCACGGAACAGCCGCCGCAGCTCTCGCGGCACCTTGCCGGTCGGTTCCACCGCCTCGTCGCCGGTCGGCGCGGGCTCGCACGCGGGCTCGGGATCGGTGTGCACGGACATGCTGGTCTCCGATTCGGTCGCCGGGTCAGCGCAGGCCGTCGCGGCGGGCGCGGGCGCCGAGCCAGGCGAGGCTCGGCCGGGGGGTGCGGACGAAGGTCTCCCGGTCCACGGAGATGAGGCCGAACGTGGGCGCGTAGCGGCCCCATTCGTAATTGTCGAGCGCCGACCAGTGGAGGTAGCCGCGCACGTCGACACCGTCCGCGACGGCGGCCTCCAGATGGCCGAGCGCCTCGTCGGTGTAGGCGATCCGCCGGGTGTCGTCGTCGGTGGCGAGGCCGTTCTCGGTGACCAGCAGGGGGATGCCGCCGGCCTCGTCCCAGGCGCGGCGGAGCGAGATGCCGAGCGCGTCCGGCCGGAACGCCCAGCCGGTCAGGCTGTTGTCCGGGTGGTCGGGGTGCGGCACCGGGCCGTTCGCGTCGACCGGCTGGCTGGTGTACGCCTGCACGCCGAGGAAGTCGTCGTCGCGGGCGACGTCGAGGTAGAAGCCCTCCCAGACGCGGTGGACGCGCTCGAAGACCTCCTCGTTCCCCGGGGTGGGTGTGAACGACTGCTGCGCGACCGTCCAGCCCGCCTTCGCGTTCGTCGTCGCGCGCACCACCTCGACGGCGCGGCGGTGCACCTGCGCGAGCGTGTCGCCGAGCGCCTGGTCGGGGCGTACGTGGGCCAGCGCCGTCGCCAGCTCCGTGGCCGCCTGTCCGGCCTCGGGCGCGTCGGCGTCCTGGCCGCCCATGGCGCTCAGGACGGTCTCCTGGAGGTTCGCGAACACGGCGAGCATGTTCGGTTCGTTGATCGTGCACACCCAGTCCACGTCCCGCAGCGCGGGGGAGACGAACTCGATGTAGCGGGCGAACCGGTCGGCCGCGTCGGGGCGCCGCCATCCGCCGGACTCGGCGAACCAGCGGGGCAGGGTGAAGTGCTGGAGCGTCACGACCGGCGCGAGGCCCAGCTCGTGGGCCGTGTCGACCATGCGGCGGTAGTGGTCGCGCTCGGCCCGCGAGAACTCCCCGTCCGTCGGCTCGATCCGCGCCCACTCGAACCCGAAACGGTAGGCGTTCAGCCCGGCGTCCGCCAGGAGCCTCATGTCCTCCGGGTAGCGGTGGTAGCTGTCGACCGCGTCGCCGCTGCGGTCGGGGAGCGGGGAGCCGGGGGCGTTCTCCAGCGCCCACCAGTCCGCGTTGAGGTTGTTGCCCTCCACCTGGTGCGGCGAGGTGGAGGCTCCCCAGAGGAAGTCGTCGCGCAAGCCGGTCATGTGTCTCCTCGGTCCGTGGTTCCGTCGGTGGTTTCGCCCGTGGTTCGTTCCGTGGCGCGAAAAGTTACCACGCTGGTGGTAAGTTTTGGGAAGACCGAGGAAAGCGCGATACTGGGGCGATGTCAATGAAGCGGGGCAGCTACCGAACCGGACGCGAGCGCGTCGAGCGCATCCTGGACGCCTCCCACGAGCTGTTCGTCAGCGCCGGCTACCGGGCCACGTCACTGCGCGACATCGCCGCGGCCTCGGGGATCTCCCATCCGGCGCTGCTGCGTCACTTCGCTTCCAAGGAGGAGATCCTCACCGCGCTCGTCGAGCGGCTCGACCGGGAACACGGCGAGTGGCTCGCGACCGACGAGGACGGCGGAGACCGGCTCCTCTTCCCGGCCGAGGTGGCCAGGCGCAACGAAGCCACCCCCGGTTGGATCCCGCTGTTCACCGCCCTGCTCGGCGAGGCGACCAGCCCCGAGCACCCGGGCCACGAACTCATGCGCACCCGCCGCCGGATCGGCACCGCGCTCGGCGTCCGGCTGCTCGGCGGCCGAGACGACGACGCGCGTTCCGTGAAGCTCGCCGTCCAGCGGCTCGGCGCCGCGTGGGACGGCCTGCAGATCCTTTCGCTGTACTTCCCCGGCCGGATCGACATCCCCGGCCAGGTCGCCGACCACGAGGACGACCTGAGGAAGAACGGATTCCCGCCCGCGCCCCCGGCACCGGGGCGCATACCCGAGGCCCTGCTCGCCGAGCAGCCGGACACACGGCCGGAGCCGACGCCCCGTACCCGCGCGTTCGAGAGCGCGGCCCGCCTCTACTCACGCCACGGCTACTACGGGACCTCCATGCAGGCCGTGGCCGACGAGGCCGGCCTGACCAAGGCCGCGCTCGTGCACATCGCCCCGACCAAGCGCGCCCTCCTCGACCTGGTCGTCGCCGAGCTCACGGCCCCCGCACCGGACGAGACCGACCCCGGCAGCCGCCTCCGGGCGCTGCTCGACCGCCCCCGCTGGCAGGCCGCCGCGGAGATCGTCCTCATGTGCGAGGCCACCGTCCCGTCCCACCCGGCGCACGCGCACATGGCCAAGCGGCTCGAATACAGCCTCTCCAGCACCACGCGTCAACTCACAGCAGCCGGACCGCTGACGGAGGAGGAAGCGCGGACGACGGCGCAGTGGCTCGTCGCAGTCGCGCTCGGAGGCCTGATCGCCTGGCTCTACGAACCCGATGACGTGGAACTGGGAACCCTCATCGAAGGAGCGACCCCGCCCCTTCGCACCACCGCGTGACGCGCCGAACGCCCAAGCCGGTGAAGTCGCCGGGCGCCTGAACGTCCCCCTCGAAGAGCAGGGCGTACCGATCGACCGGCGGAGCACCCGGCCGCAGCCACGGTGAAGGCCGGTCCGACCACGTCCACGGCACGGCACGGCCCGGCAGGCCGTGCCGTGGACGTCACCGGTCTCCTCGATGCGGCAGCGCGATTGAGCAGGCCCGTTCGCGCTCCAGGCCCAGCGCGGCCGGCCCCAACGGTCCGGATCATGGTGCCCGCTGTTCCCGGGCGACGGGAGGAGCCCGCGACGGGGCGCGCCTCGGTGCGTTCACCCCTCTCCTGCAGCGGCTCCGGCGTGGCGCCGACCAGGCGGAGACCGGTGAGTTCCTGCGATATGAGCTGGAAGATCACCTCGGTCTCACCCCTCTTCCGCCAGAGCCGGAGGCGATGGCCGCCCGGGTGATGTCCTGGTGGGCGGCGGCCGGCAAGGCCGATGGCACCGGGGAGCGGGTGTTCACCGCGCTTCCCGTGCCGGCCGGTCAACGCGGCCACCGCCTGCGGCGCGGCAGCCGGGCGTCTTCCTCCGGTCCGCCAGGCGATCCGACCGAAACCGCCCGGCGATCCACGCCGCGCGCTTCCACCCGGGTTGTCCCAGGAAGGGGCGCAGTACCCCCTCGTGGCCGGTCGCGCGGTTGAGGACAGTGACCGGACCCGCGACGGACCGCGGTGGACGCGCTACCCCTCCGAGCGCGGGTGGGCCGTGGCGGAGTAGCCGTCGTGCCAGGCGGCCTTCGCCCCGGACTCGCCGATCCGGTAGACCTGCACCGTGCTGCCCACGCCGACCAGAAGGGACAGCACCACGGCCGCGGTGCGCACGGGAGCCGACCGCACCCACCCGGCCGGGGCACGGTCCGGCACGGCGGTCGTGGCCTGCCGCTGCACCCACCAGACCGCCGCGGCCAGCACGAAGAGCCCCACGGCCCAGGGCAGGAGCCCGTCACCGAGCTCCGTGTGGCGGCGCACGAGCGGGTCGCCCTCGACGTGGCGTTCCAGCCACTCGCCCGCCTCCGTCGCCAGCGGCACGCTGACCAGGGCGGCGAGCGCGAGGACCGGCATGGCGAGACCGAACCGGCGGCCGACGCGAGGCAGGCAGGCACAGGAGACCAGCACGAGCGCGGCAAGGGGCACGAGGACGACGACGACGTGCACGAGCAGGACGTGGGCGGGAAGACCGTTGATCAAGCCGAGTCCCATGGGGCTCCTTCGGACGGGACGGGGGAGGGACGACGGGCCGCAGCCTCCCAGCCCAACCTCTGCGTTCCCTCTGAAAGGGCCCCGGCCGCCGCTCTCAGCGGAGGTTCAGAGGAAACTCAGAGGTGCCGTGCGTCCCGCCCGGCCGCAGGACGGGAGATGCTGGAAGGGCCATGGAAGAACCCCGTACGACATCGCCCCCGCACCCTCACGACGGCGCACCCGTCCGCATCCTCGTCGTGGACGACGAGCCCGATGTGACCGACGTCCTCGCCGCGGCGATGACCGGCGAGGGGTGGGAGGTCCGGACGGCGGCCGACGGGGCGACCGCGGTCGCGGCCGGACGCGACTTCCGGCCCGACGCCGTGGTCCTGGACCGGATGCTGCCCGACCTCGACGGCCTGGAGGTGCTGCGGGAGCTCCGGCGCGACGCACCCCGGTTGTGCGTGCTGTTCCTGACCGCCCGTGACGCGGTCGAGGACCGGATCGCAGGCATCACGGCGGGCGGCGACGACTACGTCACCAAGCCCTACAGCCTCGAGGAGGTCCTGGCCCGGCTGCGGGGCCTGCTGCGGCGGGCCGGACACGGAGCAGCCCCCGCAGGAGCGCCCCGGCTGGCCGTCGGCGACCTGAGCATGGACGAGGAGGCGCGGGAGGTCACCCGCGGCGGAGTCGTCATCGACCTGTCCCGTACCGAGTTCGAACTGCTGCGCTTCCTCATGCGCAACCCGCGCCGGGTGCTGTCCAAGGCCCAGATCCTCGACCGCGTGTGGGCCTACGACTTCGGCGGGCGTGCCCACGTCGTCGAGCTCTACATCAGCTACCTTCGCAAGAAGATCGACGCCGGACGCCCGCCGATGATCCACACGGTGCGCGGGGTCGGGTACGTGCTCAAGGCGAACGGCACGCCGTGAGGCGCCTGGTACCCCGCACCCTGCGCGGCCAGCTCACCGCCGGGCTGGTCGCCCTGCTCGCCGTGGCCTGCCTGGCCGTCGGCATCACCACCGCCGTGGCGCTGCGCGGCTTCCTGACCGGGCGGCTCGACGAGCAGCTCGCCGCATCCCACGGCCGGTTCGCCGCGAGCCTGGAGCACGAGGCCGAACCGGACGCCGACAATCGCCCGGACACGCGGGGCCAGGCCGACGGGACCTTCGGAGCGCGCCTGCTGGACGGCACCGTCACCCAGGCCGCCGTCGTCGAAGACGCGACCGACCGCTCGCTGCGCCTCACCGCCGCCGACAGCGGCGCCCTCGCCCGCGTCCCCGCGGACGGGCACGGGCACTCCGTCCGCCTCTCCGGGATCGGCGCCTACCGCGTCACCGCCGTCCGGGGCGACGACGGCGACGTCCTCCTGACGGGGCTTCCGCTGCACCCGCTGGAGGAGACCGTCCACCGCGTCGAAGCGGTCGAGGCCGCCGTGTTCGGCGCCGCCCTCACCGGCACCGCCCTCCTGGGCGCGGCATGGGTCCGGTTCTCCCTCCGCCCCCTGCGACGCGTCACCGCCCGGGCCGCGGAGGTGGCCGGGCTGCCCCTCGCGAGCGGCGAGGTCGCCATGCCGGGCCCGCTGCCCGACACCGATCCCCGTACCGAGGTCGGGCAGGTCGGCACCGCCCTCAACCGGATGCTGGGCCACATCGAGGACGCGCTCGTGCGGCGCCACGCCAGCGAGGAGCGGCTGCGCCACTTCGCCGCCGACGCCAGCCACGAACTGCGCACCCCGGTCGCGAACATCCGCGGCCACGCCGAACTGGCGCTCCGCCATCGGGGCCCCGTACCCGGTGATGTCCGGCATGCGCTGGAACGCATCGCGGCCGAGTCGCAGCGCATGAGCTCCCTCGTCGACGACCTGCTCCTCCTGGCCCGTCTGGACGCCGGGCGGCCGGTCGAGCGCGCGACGGTCGACCTCACCCTGCTGATCCTCGACGCGGTGGACGACGCCCGCGCCGCCGGCCCGGACCACCGCTGGCGCCTGGACGTCCCCGAAGAACCCGTCACCGTCACCGGCGACGCCCGCGGCCTCCAGCAGGCCGTGGGCAACCTCCTCGCCAACGCCCGCACCCACACCCCGCCCGGCACCGAGGTGACCGTCACGCTCGCCACCGGACCGGGAAACGTGACCGTGACCGTGACGGACGACGGCCCCGGCATCCCCGAAGCACTCCGGACCGAGGTCTTCGGCCGCTTCGTGCGGGCCGACCACTCCCGCTCCCGTACGACGGGCAGCACCGGTCTCGGGCTCGCGATCGTGCACGCCGTCGCCACCGCCCACGGCGGTACCGCCGCGGTCACCAGCCGCCCCGGGCACACCGTCTTCCGCCTGACACTGCCCGCCGACGGCCCTGCTCCGCCGGAACCCGCCCGGTGAGGCCCGGCCGCGACGGCGCCGTCCAGCTCCGTCCCCGGACGTCCACGACACCCCGACCGCGCTGATCGCCCGGACGTCCACGACACCCCCGACCGCGCCGATCGCCCGGACGGGCAGGGGCACCAGCGCGCGGTCGCGCACCGATCGCACGCACCGGACGACCCGGTCCGATCCGACGGGAACGGTCGGACAGGGCTTGACCGCCTGCCCGCGCGCTTCACCCCTCCGTGCCCCGGCGCACGGCACGATGGTGCGGCACACGACCCGCCGCCCACCCCCAGTGAGCCCCGGAGGCCTTATGCCGAAGCACGGACGGGCTGCCGCTGTTCCCCTCGCCTTCCGCGGCTACCGCAGGACATGGCTGCGCGGCGACGTCCTGGCCGGGATCACGGTCGCCGCCTACCTCGTCCCCCAGGTCATGGCCTACGCGGGCGTGGCCGGTCTGCCCCCGGTCACCGGCCTGTGGGCCGCCCTCCCGGCGATGCTCCTCTACGCGCTGACCGGATCCTCCCGACTGCTGTCCGTCGGCCCGGAGTCGACCACGGCCCTCATGACCGCCGTGGCCGTGGGCCCGCTCGCGGCCGGCGACCCCGCCCGGTACGCGGCGCTCGCCGCGGCCCTGGCGCTCGTCGTCGGACTGCTGTCCGTGGTGGCGTGGGCGGTCCGCCTGGGATTCCTCGCCGACCTCCTGTCCCGGCCCGTGCTCGTCGGCTACCTGGCCGGGGTCGCCTTCATCATGATCGTGGACCAGCTGCCCCGCCTCACCGGGACGGAGAGCGGCGGATCGGGGTTCTTCCCCCGACTCCTCTTCTTCCTCCGCCACCTCGGCGGCATCCACTGGCCCACGGCCTGCCTGGCCGCCGGATGCCTGGTCCTGCTGTTCGTCCTTCCCCGGCTGTGGCGTGCACTGCCGGGGCCGCTCATCGTCCTCGTCCTCGCCACGGCGGCGGTGTCGGCCTTCGCGCTCGACACCGACCAGGGCATCGACGTCATCGGCGCCGTTCCGACCGGCCTGCCGGGCTTCGCCCTGCCCCGGCCGGCCGACCTGACCGAACTGGTCCCGCCCGCTCTCGGCGTCCTCCTGGTCGGCTACACCGACGTCGTCCTGACCGCCCGCGCCTTCGCACGGCACGACGACCCGCACCCCCTGGACGCCAACCGCGAGCTGCTGGCCCTCGGCGCGGCCAACCTCGGAGCGGGCTTCTTCCACGGCTTCCCCGTCAGCAGCAGCGCCAGCCGCACGGCCCTCGCCGAATCCGCCGGCGCCCGCACCCAGGCCTACTCCCTCGTCGGCGCCGCCTGCGTGGTGGCCGTCCTGCTCTTCCTCGGGCCCCTGCTGACGCACACCCCCGCCGCCGCCCTCGGCGCGATCGTCGTCTATGCCGCCGTCCGCCTGGTCGAGGTGGGCGAGTTCCGCCGACTCGCCGCCTTCCGCCGCCGCGAACTGCTCCTGGCCCTCGGCTGCACCCTCGGCGTCCTCGCCCTCGGCATCCTGTACGGCGTCCTCATCGCCGTGGCCCTCTCCGTCATCGATCTCCTCGCCAGGGTCGCCCGCCCGCACGACGCCGTCCTGGGCATGGTCCCGGGCCTCGCCGGAATGCACGACGTCGACGACTACCCGACCGCCCACACCATCCCCGGCCTCCTCGTCTACCGCTACGACTCCCCGCTGTTCTTCGCCAACGCCGAGGACTTCCACCGCCGCGCCCTGGCCGCCGTCGACACCCGACCCGAGCCCGTCCACTGGTTCGTCCTGAACACGGAGGCCAACGTCGAAGTCGACATCACCGCCCTGGACGCCGTGGAAGCCCTGCGCACCGAACTCGTCCGACGCGACATCGTCTTCGCCCTCGCCCGCGTCAAACACGACCTCCGCAAGCCCCTCGACGCCTACGGGCTCACGGCAGCAGTGGGACCGGACCGGATCTACCCGACCCTTCCCACAGCGGTCGCCGCCTACCGCAGATGGCAGCACACCGATTAGGGCCGCCGCCCGGCGCGTCGGGTCCGGCAGCCGGGCCGGGGCGGGCGGTCCGGCCCGTGGAGGTCCGACCGGGGAGCCGGTACGGGAGGGACGGCCTCACCCGGACGGAGCGAAGGGGAAGTCCACGGACGCCCGCGCCGCACCGTCCGCAGCGACGGTGAGGAGGGCGTACCCCGGCAGAGAGGCGATCCACCGATGCGCCTCGACGGCCCCCAGGACCATCGCCGCCGTCGCGTAGACATCGGCCCACAGCAGCTCCGGGCCCGTCACGGTCGCCGCCAGCAGTCCGGTGGCCGGGGCCCGGGTGCGCGGGTCGACGATGTGCGCGCCACGCTCGGTCGTCCCCGAGGTGGCGACCGCGTGGTCCCGTCCGGCCACCACCGCCAGCAGCCGCCCCGGCCGCCGGGGATCGGCGATCCCGGTGCGCCAGACACCCGCGGGTCCCGGCGCGCCGCCGACCCGCACGTCCCCGCCCGCGTTCACACACACGTCGGCGGCGCCCGCCTCCCGCAGCACCCGCCAGGCCCGTTCGGCGGCCCAGCCCTTCACCAGACCGCACGGATCCGGCCGGCCGTCCGCCCAGGCGTCGAAGGCACCTCGGGTACGGCTGTGCGCCCGGTCGCACAGCTCCAGCACACGCCGTACCTCGGGCGGGGCGTCAGCCCGGCCCAGCTCGCCGCGCCGCAGTCGGCTCACGGCGCTGTCCGGAAGGAACGGGGAGTACACCCGGTCGGCCTCGTGCAGCAGCGCCACCGCATCCGCCAGTGCGGCCCGCAGCACGGGCGTCGGCCGGTGGCGCAGCGTGAACGAGACCACGGTGCCCATCACCGGTTCGGCGTGCCGCCACGGAACCCCATCCACTCCGGTCCGGTCACCCATGAGCCTGGTCCAGCGCGCTCTGCAGGGACCGGATGTAGCCCTCGCTGGTGTAGGTGGCCCCCGACACCGTGTCGATCCGCGCGCTCTGCGCGGTCAGCGTCTCGCTGGTGAGCATCGGCACCGCGTAGCCGGCGATCTCCCGGTCGCGTTCGTTCTCCGACGGGGTCCTGACGGCCACGGCCCCGGTGAGCCGGCCGCCACTGACCGTGACGCGCACCTGCACCGGCCCGTACCGGGTGTCGACGGAGTCCCCGGTGTACGTGCCGGAGACCAGGCCCCCGGAGCCCGCACCGGTGGAACCGGGCCCGGTCGGGGCGGCGGACATCGGCTGGGCGGCCGGAAGGTGCGGTTTCAGGGCGAGCAGCGAGCAGATCCCGGCCGCGGTCGCGGCGACGGAGAGCAGTTGACGGCGCATCGGAGGCCCCCTCGGGGTCGGTCGGAGGAACAGGCGTCGGGAGCGGCGGGCCGGTCGGACGGCGCGTTCGGAAAGTTCGGAGGCGCGTTCAGAGAGCGAAGGACTCCTGGTGGATCCTGCGGGCGGGCACACCTGCCGCGCGCAGTGCCGCCTGTGCCGCCGAGGCCCACCCGGGCGGGCCGCACAGGTAGCAGACCCGCTGTGCGACGTCCGGTACGAGAGCGCGCAGCGTTCCGGCGTCCAGTGGCAGCCGGTAGCCGGCCGGGTGGCTCACGGAGTAGTACGCCCGCGTGCCGCGCCGGGCCGCGACGGTGTCGATCTCGTGCCTCAGCACCAGGTCCTCGGGCCGCCGGGCCCAGTGGATCAGCACCGGATCCCCGGGCAGCGTCTCGAACAGCACACGCAGCGGGGTGATGCCCACCCCGGCCGCGAGGAGCAGCGCGGGCCGGCCGGTGGCCCGGTCCGGGGTGAGTGCCCCGTACGGCCCTTCGGCCCATATACGGGTGCCGGGACGCAGCGTGGCGAGGGCCGCGCTGTGGCCGCCCACGGCCTTGACCGTGATCCGCAGGCTCCGCCCGTCGGGGACGGCGGACACCGAGTACGGCGACGCGGTCCACCACAGCCCCGGGGACAGGAACCGCCAGCGGAAGAACTGTCCGGGCCGGACCACGAGTTCGTCCATGTGTTCGCCGGTGACCAGCACCGACACCACGTCCGGGGACTCCCGCCGGACGCCCGCGACCCGCAGTCCGTGCCGCCGCGAAAGCCGCAGCGGCGTGAGCAGCCGGAACCGGACGACCAGCGCCGCGGCCCCCAGGTACAGCACGTACCAGGCGACCCGCGTTGCCGTCCGGTCGAACTCCGCGCCGTTCGTGAGCTGGTGACCGAAGGCGAGGAAGACCGCCGCATAGGTGAGCAGATGCAGGTAGTACCAGGTCTCGTGGCTCAGCCGGCGCCGGGCGGCGCGCGCCGAGACCACCGCCGTCACCAGCAGGAGCAGCAGCCCGACCGCCGCCTTGAGCATGTCCGGATAGTGCAGGACCACCCGGACGCCCTCGGTGACCGGATCCGTCCGGCCGGTGAGCGCGTATCCCTCGGTGATCAGCACCGCGTGGGCCAGCGTCAGCCCGATCGTGTAGCGGCCCGCCGCCGCGTGCCAGCGGGCCAGCCGGTCGGTGCCCACGGTGCGGTCGAGCAGCGGCACCCGCGCCATGAGGATCACCAGCACCACGCAGGCGTACCCCGCGAGCAGTCCGGTGATCCGGCCCGCCCCGGTGAACCAGCCGGCCGGACCCACCACCGAGGCCGTGTCCACCCACCACATGCCGAGCACCGCCGCGGCCCCGGTCCAGATCAGAGCCTGGACCGCGACCACCACGGCGGTTCCCGATCCGGCGGTCCGACCGACACGATGCCGACCGCCCGGCCACGCGGTCCGCGCGACTTCCGTGCTCATCCGCTCTCTCGCCTTCGGTCCTGTGACGCCCGGCATGTCGCCAGGTCCCGTCCACTGTGGTCCGCGATCCTGTGAGAACCCTCTGAACCGCGCCCCGCACGGGCCCGACGACCTGCCCCGGACCCGTGCCGGGCCAGGCGGCGCACGGGCGGGCGACGACGACCTGTTCAGAGGAGACTCAGAGGCGGGTGCCGACTCTCCGGCCCGGCGCCGCCCGGCATTCCGGAAGGACCACGAACCCCTCGCCACGCACCCGGCCGGCGCGGTCGCCGCGGACTTCGGCCCCGATGCGGCGGTCCTCGACCCGGATGCCGCCGACCCACGGCGGCCCGCACGCGCAGGCCCGGACGCGGGCGGCCGCCCCGACGCGCGGGTCCTCTTCCTCACCGCGCGCGACGCCGTCGAGGACCGCATCACCGCCGGCGCCGACGACGTCACCCAGCCGTTCAGCCCCGAAGAGGTACCGGCCCGGCTCCGGGAACAGCGGCACGACCCCGAGCGCGTGGCGTCGGGGCCGCGACGCACGACACAGCACGGTCGGGCCGCGAGCGAACCCCAGGAGCGCAGATGTCCGTCACGCGGAACCACCAGCCCTCATTCGCACTCTGCTTAGGCGACAGCAGAACATCGTGAACGGAGGCCGCCATGAATCGGCGGACACTGCTCGCCGCGGGTACCGGCTACGCGGCGGCCGCCGCCTGGACGGTGGGCTGTGGCAGCGGTCAGGTCAGGGCCGCGTCCAGCGGCGGTTCCGCCCCCGCTGCCGGCGGGCAGCGGCCCCTGGGCTCCGCGTCCGCCGCAGTCGGCGGCCACGCGGCCGTGCCCCGCGCCGCTGACTGGGCCGCGCTCGACAGGGGCCTCCAGGGCGGTCTGATACGTCCGGGCGACGCCGACTACGCCACCGCCCGCCAGCTGTACAACACCCGCTTCGACGGTCTGCGCCCCGCCGCCGTCGCGTACGTGGCCGACACCGCGGACATCGCCGAGTGCCTGGCCTTCGCACGCCGCCACGGCACCCCCGTCGCCATCCGCAACGGCGGTCACTCCTACGCCGGTTGGTCCAGCGGCAACGGACGCCTGGTCATCGACGTCTCCGCGCTGAAGTCCATTCGTACCGGCTCCGGAAGCGCCGTCATCGGGGCCGGCGCCAAGCTCATCGACGTCTACACCCAGCTCGGCGCACGAGGCGTCACCATCCCCGGCGGCTCCTGCCCCACGGTCGGCATCTCCGGCCTGACGCTCGGGGGCGGCCACGGTGTGGTCTCCCGCGCCTACGGGCTCACCTCCGACAACCTCACGGGCGCCCGCATCGTCACCGCCGACGGCAGGACCCTCGACGTGTCCAAGGACCGGGAGACCGACCTGTTCTGGGCACTGCGCGGCGCGGGAAACGGGAACTTCGGCGTCGTCACCGAACTCCGGTTCCGCACCCACAAGGCCGCCGACGGCGTCACCGCGTACATGACCTGGCCCTGGTCCAAGGCCGCCGCCGCACTCCGCTCCTGGCAGGAGTGGGGCCCCACCCAGCCCGACGAGATCTGGTCGGCGCTGCACCTGTCCGCCGTCGCCGGCCGGACTCCCACCGTCTCCATCAGCTGCTTCTCACTCGGCACGTACGGCGCTCTGCAGAACGCCGTCGACCGACTGGCGGACCGCGCCGGCGGCCCCGGATCCGCCTCCCACATCACCATGCGGCGCCGCGGCTACCTCGACACCATGCGGATGTACGCGGGCTGCGCGACGAAGTCCACCACCCAGTGCCATCTGCCCGGCAGAACCCCGGGGCGCCAGCCCACCGGCGCGCTCCAGCGCGAGACGTACGCGGCACGCTCGGACTTCTTCGACCGCTCGCTGAACACCGCCGGCATCCGGTCCCTGCTCGATCAGGTCGAACGCTACGGACGCAGCAGCGGCGGCGGTGCCGTCTCCGTCGCGCTCACCGCCCTGGGCGGCGCCGTCAACCGGGTCTCCCCGCAGGCGACCGCCTTCGTGCACCGGAACTCCCGCTTCCTGGCGCAGTACACCGCATCCTGGCCCGCCGGCCGCACCGGCTCGGCGGCGACGGCCTGGCTGGACGGCACACACACCGCTATGCGCCGGTACGCCTCGGGCGCGGCGTACCAGAACTACACGGACGCGAGCCTGAGCAACTGGCGCTCCGCGTACTACGGCTCGGCCGCTCACCGGCTGGCCGAGCTGAAGAGGCGTTACGACCCGAACAGGATCTTCGACTTCCCGCAGGCTCTGTGAGCCGACGCGGCGTGTCGTCACGCAGCGGCGCCCCGGACCACCGGCGCCGACTGCGCGACGCGCGCTGCCCGCACACGCGGGGCCCGGCCCCACCCTCGCCGACGGTCACACGGGGGTTCCGCCGCGACCGCGTCCCACCGGCGCCCCCTCGGGGCGGTGCCGCACGAAGGGCAGATCCCCCGGCCGCACCAGTTCGCGCGGCCCCGCCGCGCGCAGCACCACGTCCAGCACGCGCGCCGGATCAGCGGCGTACGCGTGGGAGAACCAGGCCATGTTGGCTTCGACCACGGCCCACCGGTGGCCCGGACGGTAGGGGTCGAGCAGCTGTCCGACGTCCACGACGACGGCGCTCGGCAGGGCGGGCCCGGCCTCGGCGACCAGGCGGTCGACGAACTCGGCGATCTCCCCGGCGACGGCCCCGCGCCTGTCCAGCGGGAGGGGGTCCAGCCGCCCGAACACCGCGTACCGACTGCCCGTGGCGATCCGCCCGTCCAGCAGGAACAGCCGGTACTCGGCAGCGAACGTCACCACCTCGGAGAGCAGCACCGGCGTCGCCGGGTCCAGATCGGCGGGCAACGAGGAGCCGTCGGCGTAGACGTCCGCCGGGAAGGACTTGTCCCGCGGCGGTTTGACGAACGCCGGCCGCCCGAGCGCCCACGCGTCCGCGAGGGTGGCCGCACGGACCTCTCGCCCGGTGAACTCCTCCGGCAGCCGGGCAAGCCAGTCGTCCTCCGGTTCGAGCAACGCGAACCCGAGCCGCCCGGCCAGCCGCGCCCCCGCCTCCGGACCGCCGTACCAGTACGCCGGTCCCACCGCCCCACCGGTCTCCTCCGCCGCCAGGACCACCATCCCCCGTCCCGCCGCCTCGCCGGCCAACAGTTCCATCGTCGACGTCCGCCGACCGGGCATGACCAGCACCGCACTCCTCCTTCACGACGTACAACGTCGCCACGCTAGACCCGTCCGGGTCCAGGTCACACCCGGGTTTCCGGCCCGTGGAGCGGGAACGGCGCGCGCTGCGAGTTCCGTTGCGACAAGGAGCTCAGGCCCGATCGAGTTCGGCCGCCGAGCGGAGACGGCCCAGGCCGGGACGGCTTCGGCAGAGTGCTCGGCGGCAGCGTCCGGTACCGGTCGCTGTCCGCTGTTTCCGCTCCACTCGTGTCGGAGTGCGATCGGTCCGTCCTCCCGTGCATCTCACTGGTCGTGAGGACGCTGCTGGACCTCCGTGTCCGGCGCTTGGGGGTTCGGGCCCCGGAAGCGGGTGAGCGTCTTCGTGAGGGCCTTCCACGGTGAGGGGTCTTCCTTGGCCGTCGCCGGCGATGCCGTCCGGGGGGCGCCGGCGCCGCCGGTCGCCTCGGCGAGGGCGGCGAGCGCCGACTCGGCGGCCTCCCGGTACAGGTCGCAGGATGCTGTCATGGCTTCGAGTGCCTTGGCGTATCTGGTGACCATGGCCTGTGCGTGGACCAGTTCCTCGGCGGGGGTGAGCAGGTGCCAGCCTTGGCGCAGCCGGGTCAGGACCTGTTCGGCGTCGGCCGGCAGTGGCCGGGGCAGTGAGGCGAACTCCTCGATCTTGCGGATGAGTTCGGTGGGTTCGGTGCCGTCCAGGAAGACGTTGCGTACCGTGAAGCGCTCCGCGTCGTCATCGGGGGCCTGCGGTGTCGGGGGCAGGATGACGGCGCCGCCGCGCGGTATCCCCACACCCAGCTCACGCTTCATCGCGAAGTCGGCGATCAGCGCCTGGTCCGGCGTGGCCCGGTGTTCGACCACCTGGTGCCGCAGGCTCGGTGGCAGGAACGCCGTGATCGGCCGGCGTCCCAGAACGTCCGGCGTCATCGCCTCGTGCACCACGACATGGATGGACCAGCTCTGCCGGGTGCAGGCCCGCAGCAGGCGGCGCAGCTCGTCGTCGTCCTTCGGCAGGTGGTTCGCCGCCCGCAGGCGCACGTCCGGTACCGTCCCGTGGTCCCATGCGACCTGGTCGCTGTCGGGCCAGAAC
Organism: Streptomyces sp. NPDC004284; assembly: GCF_042874035.1. Classification (NCBI taxonomy): domain Bacteria; kingdom Bacillati; phylum Actinomycetota; class Actinomycetes; order Kitasatosporales; family Streptomycetaceae; genus Streptomyces; species Streptomyces sp. NPDC004284. The sequence goes on from NZ_JBIAMJ010000014.1 coordinate 77,465, forward strand.
ACGGTGGCCGGTGAGGGCCAGCCCGCTTCCCATGCCCGCTCGGCCTCGGCTGCGAGGACCCAGGTGACGCCCTCGTTCTTCATGCGGCGGGACTCGGGATCGTACGTGGTCAGTTGCGCGCGCACCGTGACGCCGTCGGCCACGCTCCAGCGGGCCTCGAAGAGGCGGCGGGCGGACGGGCCGGGGTCGGCGGACTCGTCCCGGGGGTACAGGTCGCTGGAACGCGCCGCCTCGACGGGGTCGAGGTCCAGGAAGTCGTCGATCACCCCGGCCGCCTTGAGGGCGAGCAGGTTGCGCCGGACGTCCCGCTCGGGCTCGGGCCCGAGGTGACGCCCACGCCCGAGCCAGGCGGTGTCGGGGACGGTGGTCGATGAAGTGCTGTTCTTGGTCATGGAACCGTTCCGTGGGCGATCAGGGCCCGACCAGTATGGTCCGCAGCCCGAGCGGGGGAAGCGCTGCCCCGTCCATGTTCGTGCCTGCCACCACCGGGCCGGAAGAGCGTCGGTGATCGCCCCTCCCCGGAGACCCTGGAGGCGATCACCGTTCACGTACGTCCTCGGATCGGTCGCCGATCAGGAACGCGACGGCACCGACCGGGAACTCCGACCGGTCGCCGTCGTCCCCGCGCACGACGGCCGGCCATGCGTCCGGGTCGGCCGGGCTCCGCCTCCACAACGCCTCGGTGCCGGGCCGGGGAACGGACACCGTCAGGAAGTCGTCGACGACCAGGACCGGATACGCCCCCCGAACGATCGCCCACGGCGGCTGCCTCGGTACGGGTACTCCAGCAGGCCACGTGTCGCCGCCGACGCCTTCAGCAGCCGCCAGGTGCTTGAGCGCGCACGGAGAAGACGTGGAACGGCCGACTGGTCGGCGTCTTGATACGCGCCGACCTCCACCGTCGGTTCGCCCGGCCGTGCGGGAACGGGGCGCGCCCCGACTCCGCTCGACCCTGAGATCTGGGCCTCGCGGAGTCGGGGACGCCTCGGGGATTCCGGCGACGGCACTCCGGCCTCGCCGTACCGACCGCTCGCCCACTCGTGGGGAGCGCCGAACGCAGGGGGTCTTGCCGGGGGCTTCCTGCGGTTCGTGAGCTGCCTTCGCTCGTGCACGTGGCCGTCAGGCCACCCCGCTCCCCAGGCGTGAGTCCGCCGTCTCGCGGGGTTCGGGCGAGGGCGTCGGAGGGGGTGTGTCCGGGAAGAGGCGTTCGATGAGGGACAGTGCCGGTGCGGTGATCATGGTGGTGACGAGGGTCATGATGACCAGCATGGTGAAGACCGTAGGGGTGATGATCTTGAGGTCGAGTCCCACGTTCAGCACCACGAGTTCGGTCAGGCCGCGGCAGTTCATCAGCGCGCCGATCGACCACGCGTCCCGGCGGCCGATGCCGGAGACGCGTGCCGCCGCCGTGCTCGCCACCCACTTGCCGGCGATGGCCACGAGGGTGATCACACCGCACCAGAGCCACAGGCTCGCGTCCGTGCCGAGGAGCCCGAAGCTGGAGCGCAGGCCGGTGTAGACGAAGAAGAGCGGTAGCAGGAACGTCACCGTCAGGCCGCGGATCTGGTCCGTGGCGTGTGTGACGTGCGGCAGGCCGCGCGGGGTGATCGCGCCGAACAGGAAGGCGCCGAAGATGGGGTGGATGCCGATCTGCTCGGTGGCGTACGCGGACAGCAGCAGGCCGCCGAGGAGGATCGACAGCACGGCCGAGGCGGGGACGCCCCGGGGGCCCCGGGGGGCGTCGGCCTCGCCGGCCTCGTCCCCGGTGCCGTTCTCCCGCGGAGTCAGCAGACGGGCCATCAGCGGCTTCACGACGAGCAGCATCGCGGTGACGAAGGCGATCGTGAGCGCGACCGTCAGCCCCGTCGCCGCCACGGACGTGCCGGTCGCGACGGCGGTGACCACGGCCAGGAGACACCAGGCCGTCACATCGTCCACGGCGGCGCAGGTCAGAGCCAGCGAGGCCAGTTCGCCGCCGCTCATCCCGCGGTCGTGCAGGATGCGCGCCAGGACCGGGAAGGCGGTGATGCTCATCGACACCGCGAAGAACAGGGCGAAGCCCGTGGAGGACACCCCCTCGCCCAGGGACCCGTACATCTGCAGGGCCAGCACGATGCCGGAGAGGAAGGGCAGGGCGATGCTCGCGTGGCTGACCATCACGGCGGCCCTGGCCCGGCGCCGCAGCAGCCCCACGTTGAGCTCGTGCCCGACCAGGAACATGAACAGGACGAGTCCGACCTGCGCGAGCACGTTGATCGACGGGGTGAGCTCGGCCGGCAGCAGCCAGTGGAAGCCTGCGGGCCAGAGCCAGCCCAGCAGCGAGGGGCCGAGGAGCACACCGGCGATGATCTCGCCCATGACCGGGGGCTGGCCGATCCGACGGAACACGGCGGCGAGCAGCAGGCAGGCGCCGAGGATCACCGGCAGGGCGATGAGCAGCTTCGCGAAGGTGTTGCCGGCGCTGCCCGGCTTGGACACCGCCGACGAGGTCTCGAATCCGGTACCGGTCCGCAGCACCAGGACGCCGATGACAAGGGGCGCCACGACCATCAGCAGGTACGGGGCGAGCACGCGGAGCGAGCGGCGCGTCATGCGGCGGCCTCCAGTTCCGCGTCCTGGGGGATCTCCCGGACCGACCGCACCCGCGAGAAGAAGATCACGGCGGCGGAGCAGAGGATGCCCACGGAGACCACGACGAGGGCCACGGTCACCCCGGTCCAGCCGCCCAGCGCACCGCCGAAGACCGCTCCGACCGGGGCCGCCCCCATCACCAGCATCCGGTTCGAGGCGTTCATCCGGCCCTGGAGCTCGTCCGGGGTGATGGCGGTCCGGTAGCTGCGCAGGTTCACGTTGCAGACGATGACCATGGCGGCGTCGACGAAGTGCATCACGATCACCAGCACCACGGCCGGGAACGTGGGCACCACGGTCGCCAGCGGCAGCAGTACGGAGACGAGGCCGGCCGTGCCGAGGGAGGTGACCAGCGCCGGGCCGAGCCCGAGCCGCCGGCCGAACCGCTCCGCGATCAGGGCACCGACCAGCGCGCCCGCTCCCGAGGACGACATGATGAGACCGATGTGGATCGGCTCCAGGTCCAGCGTCCTCGTGATGAAGACGAGGAACACCGGTTCGAGGGCCAGGGTGAAGAAGTTGAAGATCATGGTGGCGACAACGAGCACCCGGATCGTCGGGTTGCGGGTGATGAAGGTGATCCCCTCACCGATCTCCCGCCAGACCCCCTTGGACGGCGCCTCCTGGTCCTTCACCGCGCCGGGACGCGTCCTGACGAGAGCCGTGAACACGGCCGACAGGAGATAGGTCGCCGCGTTGACCACCATGGCGACCGGCGCGGACACCACCTGGAGGATGGCACCGCCGATCGCGCTGCCGCTCAGACTGGAGGCCGAACTGCTCAGCTCCAGCTTGCTGTTCGCCTCCACGAGATGCGTGCGCTCCACCACCTCGGGCAGCATCGACATGCCACCGATGTCCGAGACGACGGAACAGCAGCCCACCAGCAGGACGACGCCCATGAGCAGCGGGATGGACAGCAGGTCCTGCCACCAGGCCAGGGGGATGAGCAGCAGCAGACCGGCGCGTACGACGTCGGTCGCGACCAGGATGAGCCGCTTGGAGCCGCGGTCGAGCCACACGCCGGCGAACAGGCTGATGAACAGGTAGGGCAGGCTCTCCAGCGCGGTGATCAGACCCATCTCGAAGAGCGAGGCGTTCAGGGTCAGCGCGGCGATCAGCGGCACGGTGACGGCGACCACGCGCGACCCGAACATCGCGGCGGTCTGTCCCACCCACAGGTTGCGGAAGCTCGGGTCCCGGAACAGACCGCCGAACTTCCTGTCCTTCGTAGTCGTCATGCGAGCCGTTCTCCGGTGCCTTCCGTGCCGTCTTCCGTCGCCCCGAGCGCCATCGCGTCGGCGAGGACCTGGAGCAGTCCCTCGGGTGCTCCCAGGAACGTGTGGTGGTCGCCCGGGAGGATCGCGCTGTGGGACCGCCCCTCAGCCGCGTACCGCTCCCAGCCGCCCATCTGCTCCGGCCGGATCTCCTTGTCGACGTCCCATCCGATGGCGTGGAGCGCCGACGGCATCTCCACCGGCTCGTCGAGGTGGTACTTCTTGTTCGCCTCCAGATCGTCGATCAGGACGCCGAGGCCCATCTCGATGATGTCGGGATCCGGCTGGGCGCCCAGTTTGGCGAAGAAAAGCTCGAGCTCGACCCGCAGTTCGTCCTCGTTCAGCCCGAGCCAGCGGCCGAAGGGCCCGTCGTGCGGCGAGACCTGCGAGGACAGGAACAGCCAGTCGGGTGTCGGCAGCCCCTCCTTGAACAGGTGCAGCGCGGTCGCGAACGCCGGCAGCGCGCCACCGCAGTGGCCGAAGAAGCCGAACGGCCGGTCCAGATAGGGGAGCAGACCCTCGGCGACGTTCGCCGCCAACTCCTCGTACGTGCCGTAGTGCGGTTCGCGGATGCGGTTCTCCCGCCCGGGGAACTGCACGGCGCACACCTCGGCGCCGCCGACGGAGGCGGGCCATCTGTTGTACATCGACGCGCCGAGTCCCGAATACGGGAAGAGGAAGAGACGCGAGGCCGCTTCGCCTCCGGGTCTGCGGAGCAGCCATTTACCTCGGGACACGATTCTCCTCGTTCGCAGCGGCCAGTACCTCGTCGGCGCCGGCGCGCAGTGTCGCCACGACCGGCATCCGTTTGATCCCGGCGATGAAATTGGACGTCAGGTGCTCGACCTCGCCGACTGGTTCAAGCCGTTCCACGAGGCGGGCCAGTTCGCCGAAGAGCAGCCGGAGGGCGATCCGCGCGAGCGGTGCGCCGATGCAGTAGTGCGGGCCCCAGCCGAAGGCGAGATGACGGTTGGGGGAGCGCCCCACGTCGAAGCGGTACGGGTCGGTGAAGACGGACGCGTCACGGTTGGCGGAGCCGATCCAGGCGACCACCGCCTCGCCGCGCCTGACCGGCGTCCCCGCGATCTCGGTGTCCGTCACGGCGTGGCGCAGGAAGTGGTTCGCGGGCGAGGCCCAGCGCAGGCCCTCCTCCACGGCCGACGCGACCAGTTCGGGATCCTCCCGCAGGCGTGCGTACTGCTCGGGGTGTTCGATCAGCGCGAGGACCGTGGCCGCGATGGAGTGCGGTGTGGTCGCGTTGGCCCCGAGGAGCATGCTGTAGCTGTTGAACACGATCTCGTCGTGGCGCAGCCGCCGACCGCCCGCGTCCATGCCGACCAGATAACCGATCAGGTTGTCCTGGCCGGCGCTGGGGCCGACCCGCTCCGCGAGGTACTCGAAGAGCTCGTGGTGGGCGGTGACCAGGTTCTCCCCGACCTCGCCCTCCTGGAACATGGCGTCCTCCGGGGCCACCGCCATCGTGGCCAGCCGCGCGAGGTCGTCCAGGTCCTCCTCCGGAAGCCCCATCAGGAGACCGGTGAACGCCATCGGGAAGGCGGTGGCGGCCGCCGCCAGCTCGAACGTGCCGCCGTCGGCGAGCGGGGCGAGCATCCGGTGCACCAGTCGCTTGACCCGCGGCTTCTGCGCTTCCAGGGCGGTGAAGGACATCACCCGGTTCAGCGGTTCGCGCATCGCGGTGTGCACCGGCGGATCGCTGGCCGCCAGCATCTTGTTCCCCGCGGGGTCGGTGCCTCCGAGCACGGAGAGCACGGTCCCGCGGCGCGAGGTGAAGCGGGTGTGGTCCCGCAGCACGGTGCTCACGTCGGCGTACCGCGTCACCGAGAGGAAGCTGCGCCCGTCCGGCAGCGTCTGCCGGTGGGCCGGCGCCTTCTCGCGCATCAGCTTCCAGACCGGGTGCGGATCGCCGGTGGCGTAGAACCCCGGATCGAAGAGGTCGATCGCGTCGAGGTCGATGTCCGCGCTCAGCCCGGACGAGGTGATCCTCATGCCGTCCTCCCCGCGTCGACCGTCCGGGCGAGACCACCGACCGTCGGGTCCTCGTAGAAGCTGCGTGCCCTGACGAAGACGCCGAACTCCGTGGCGATCTGCCCGGTGATCTGCGTGGCGAGGAGGGAGTGGCCGCCGAGTTCGAAGAAGTCGTCGTCGACGCCGACCCGGTCGATCTCCAGGACATCGGCCCACAGCTGCGCGATCCGCGCTTCGAGCGGGGTGGCGGGCGCCCGGTAGTCGTTGTCGAGCTCGGGGCGCTCCTCGGCCGTGCGCCCGGCCAGCTCCGCCCGGTCGACCTTGCCGCTGGCGGTCAGCGGCAGCGCGTCCACCTGCCGGAAGTACGAGGGCACCAGGTACGAGGGCAGCGTGTCCGTCAGGTGCCCGCGGAGGTCCGTCGCGGAGAGCGGGAAGTCGCTCTCGTAGAAGGCGGCGAGCCTGCGGTCGCCGCCCGCGTACGTCTGCGTCACGACCGCGGCGCGCAGCACGTCCGGGTGCCGCTCGACGGCGGCCTCGGCCTCACCGGGCTCGACCCGGTGGCCGCGGATCTTGACCTGGGCGTCGGCCCGGCCGAGGAACTCGAGACCGCCGTCGTCGCGGACCCGGGCCAGGTCGCCCGTGCGGTACATGCGGGCGCCGGGCACGGGCGAGAAGGGGTTCGGCAGAAACCGTTCCGCGGTCAGCCCGGCCTGTGCGTGGTAGCCGCGCGCGAGGCCGGAGCCGCCGGCGTACAGCTCCCCGGTGCTCCCGGGCGGCACCGGGGAGAGATCCTCGTCGAGGACGTACACCTCCGTGCCGCCGATCGGCCGGCCGATCGGTACCGGACCGTCTCCGACGGCCTCGGTGACCGGGTGGCAGCAGGTGAAGGTGGTGTTCTCGGTCGGCCCGTAGCCGTTGACCACCGTCACGGCGGGGAGCGCCGCGCGGACACGGTCGACGTGCGACGGCGACAGCACGTCGCCGCCGGCCACCAGATACCGCAGCCGGGGCAGGTCCTCGGATCCCGCGTCGACGAACTGGTGGAACAGGCCGGCGGTCAGCCACAGCACCGACACGCCCTCCCGGCGTGCGAGCGCGGCGAGTTCACCCGGTGACCAGTCGCCCGCGGGGACGACCGCGAGCCGTCCGCCGGCCGTCAGCGGCGTCCAGATCTCCAGGGTGGAGGCGTCGAAGGCGACCGGCGCGTACTGCAGGAAGACATCGTCCGCGTCCACCCGCAGGAAGTCGGCCGAGACCAGCCGCACCACGGCGCGGTGCGGCACGCAGACGCCCTTGGGGCGGCCCGTCGAGCCGGAGGTGTACGCGATGTACGCCAGGTTGTCGGGCCCCGCGCCGGCCTCGTCCGGGAGCCCGACCGCGAGGTCGTCCGCGCCGTCCGTGGCGTCGTCGAGGCGTACGACGGTGACGCCGAGGGCGTCGTACGTCCCGGCCTCCGCCTCCGTACCGGCGGCCCCGTCCGAGGGGCCGGTCAGCAGGACGCGCACCCCCGCGTCGGCCAGCAGCGCGGCCCGCCGCTCCAGGGGGTCCCTCGGATCCACGGCGAGGTACCCGCCGCCGGCCTTGAGCACGGCGAGCAGCGCGACGATCAGCAGCGGTGAGCGGTCGAGGCACACCGCCACGGGGTCGTCGAGACGCAGGCCCAGGCTCCGCAGCCGGTGCGCGATCCGGTTCGCCCGGACGTCGAGGTCCCGGTAGGTCAGGACCTCGCCCCCGCAGGTCACCGCGGGGGCGTCCGGTGTCCGGTGCGCCCAGCGGGCCACCAGCTCGTGCACCCGGTGCGTCCCCCACTCGGCGGGCACGTCCTCGGGCAGGTCCGTGGCGGTCGTCGTCGTTGTGGGCATGCGGCTCACACCATCCCCATCAGCAGGGCGCGGTCGATCTTCCCGTTGGCGTTGACGGGGAAGGCGTCCATGCGTACGAAGTGCCGCGGCACCATGTAACCGGGCAGCTCCCGCGCGCAGGCGTCCCGCAGGTCCGCCTCCGTCACCGATCCGTCCTGCGGGACGTAGAACGCGGCCAGCTGGTTCGTGCCCTGGCCGCGCACGCACAGGACGAGCGCCCGGCGCACGCCCGCGACGCGGGCGAGGACCGCCTCCACCTCGCCGGGCTCGACGCGGTAGCCGTTCACCTTCACCTGGTCGTCCACGCGGGACACGAACCAGTACACCTCGCCGTCGTACCGGACCAGGTCGCCGGTCGAGTAGCAGCGCCGCAGCCCGCCGTCGACGTGGACGAGGTCCTGGAACTTCTCCTTGGTCAGCGCCTCGTCCCCGAGATAGCCCACGCCGACGCAGTCACCCGCGGCGATCAGCTCCGCGGTCTCGCCCGGCCGGTACGGGCGCACCCGGCCGTCCTCGGCGCACAGCAGCTCCGCACCGACGACCGCGACCCCGATCGGCGGACGGTCCGGCCAGTCGCGGGTGTCGCCGTCGAGCCGGTGCTGGGTGATCACATGCGTCTCGCTCGGCCCGTACTGGTTCACCAGCCGGATCCGGCCGTCGCCGCACATCTCCCGCACCTCGTCGTTGATGACCAGCTGCTCGCCGGCCACGGCGATCTCGCGGACGGACGGGATCGACTCCCCGCCGAGCGTGGTCACCATCGCCATGCCGTGCAGGGCACCGACCGGCATGAACAGCCGCGCCACCTCGTGGCGCCGGATCAGCGGCACCAGCTCGAACGCGTCCCGGCGCTGCTGGTCGTCGACCATCACGAGCCGGGCCCCGACGAGCCACGTGGCCACCATGTCCTCGTAGACCACGTCGAAGCCGATCGACGCGGCGTGCAGGGTGTGCGGCGGGACGTCGTGGACCCAGTGCTCCCGGTGCCAGACCGCCAGGTCCTCCAGGACCACCGGAGGCACCGCGACGGACTTGGGCTCACCGGTGGAGCCCGACGTCGGGATCACATAGGCGATCGGCCCCTCGGCGAGCTCCGGGCTCGCGGCGCCGGCGCCCAGGTCCCCGAAGGAGCACTCGGCGAGGTCGAACCCCGCCTCGGCGGAGCCGTCCTCACGGACCAGGAGGGCCGCGCCGGCCCCCCGCAGGATCCGCTCGGTGCGCGGTCGCGGCAGGCCCGGGTCGAGCGAGACTACCCCCGCGCCCACCCGCCAGGCCGCGAGCACCGCGGCACAGCGCAGCCAGGAACGGGTGGCGTACACGGCGACGAGGTCACCGCTGCCGACCCCGCGCTCCCGCAGCCCGCCCGCCATGCGCGCGGACAGCGCGTCGAGCTCCCCGTAGGTGTGCGACTCCTCGCCCTCGACGACGGCGACCTCGGCGCGATGGCGGCCGATCGCCTCGGTGAGGATGTGGATCAGTGCCATTCCGGGCTCCTCGTCTCGGCGCCCGCCGCCCGGCGGCCCGCGGTCTCACAGCGCTTCATGCAGGGCCTCCAGCGGCTGGTTGTCGCGGGCCGCCAGGAACTCGGGGCGGGGCGCGGGGACATCGGCGAGTTCGTTCTCGACGCTGTTGTACGTGGCGAGGAAGAGCGTGCGGTCGACCGGGGACATGTTCGGCCCCGAGGCGTGCACGATCCTGGAGTCGAAGAAGAGCAGGCTTCCCGCGGGTCCGGTCGCCGAGCGGATGCCGCGGTCGCCGACGGCACGGGCGACGTCCTCCGGGCCGAGGGCGTAGTCGAGGTCCGCGGAGAGGCTCGACGCCCAGTCGGGGGCCTGCCCGTCGGGGCTCGACCCGTTGCGCTCGGTCCGGATCACGCCCTGGAGGTGGGACCCCGGGACGAAGAGCAGGGGGCCGTTGAACTCGTCGGCCTCGTCGAGGAAGAGGGCCACGTTGACCACCCGGGGCTCCCGCAGGCCGTCCTGCTGCTCCCAGAAGATGTAGTCCTGGTGCCAGGGCCAGGTGTCGCCGCTCAGCGCCCGCTTGGCGTTGATCTTGCACTGGTGCACGTAGACCTTGCTCGCGAGCAGCTGTTCGGCGGAGGCGAGCAGGGAAGGAAGGCGGATCAGCCGGGGGAAGAGTTCGCCCGTGGTGTGGCAGCCGTGGACGCCGCGGACGGTCTTCCCGTCCTTCTCGAAGACGCGGCCGGGATGGTCGAGGGCGAAGAGCCGCTCGGCCTCGGCCCGCAGCCGGCCGATGTCCTCGGCCGGGACGACGTTCTCCACCAGGACGAATCCGTCCCGCTGGTAAGACTCGATGTGTTGGTCGGTGAGAATCACAAGTCCCCCTGTCATGCCTGGATTTCGGGAGTCGGGCGCCCGGCCGCCGTCGGCCGGGCGCCCCTCCATTGCCTCTAGCGGCCCTGCTCCATCGCCCTGCGCAGGCTCAGCGGGCGCATGTCGGTCCACACCTCGGCGATGTGGGCGAGGCACTCGTCCTTGGTCCCGCTCGTGCCCGACGCGGTCCAGCCCGCCGGGATGTCACGGCCGGCCGGCCAGATCGAGTACTGCTCCTCGTCGTTGAGGACCACCACGTACGTGGTGTCCACGGCTTCCTCAGCCATCTGTTCCCGTTTCCCTTCCGTGCCCCGGGGTCTCCCGGGCCGATCGGATCGAGCCTTCGCGGCCGATCGAGTGGGTCATGCCGATCGAGTGGGTCATGCCGGTCGAGCCGGCCGGTCGAGCCGGCCGAGCCGTGTGTCGATGAGCGCGGCCACCTGTTCCACGACGGGAGACCGCAGCAGGTCGTAGTGGTCCGCGTCGAAGGCGTGCACGGTGAAGGCGCCGCCGGTGACGGTGCGCCACCCCGCCGTGCTGCCGGTCTCCCGTGCGGCGGCCCCCTCCACGAAGGTCACGTCTCCCGGAACGGTCCGGGGCCGGTGGCGGCTGTGCGCCAGGGCGTGGGTGTGCAGCACGTCCAGTGCCGAGGCCAGCCGCTCCGCGTCGACGGCATCGGGCAGGCCGGCCGCCGTGAGCCGTTCCGCCAGCCCGTCGAGGAGCTCCGTCCTCGTACCGGCGGACAGGTCCGGAGCGCCGGCTCCGCCACCGAGGCCGGCCACGCCGAGCAGATCCGTCAGGAGCAGCGTCGCCGCCTCGTGCTCGTCCGGTTCCCCGTCCTCCTGCCGGGGGAAGCCGGCGTCGATGACGAAGAGCAGCTCGACGTCCTCGCCCGCCTCCCTGAGCAGGCGTGCCATCTCCAGGGCCACCACTCCGCCGAACGACCAGCCCGCCAGTCGGTACGGACCGGTCGGCCGCTCCTCGCGGACCAGACCGAGGTACCGGGCGGCGATGCCCTCGACGGAGAGCGTGCCCACCGCGTCCTCGGGCAAGGCCTCCACGGACAGGCCGTGGACCGGGCCGGCCGCCGTCAGCGAGGCCACCAGCTCCCGGTAGCAGAGGATGCCGCCACCGACCGGGTGCACCAGGAACAGCGGCGTCGTGGCCCCGGCCTCCCCGGCGGTGCGGAGGGGGGACAGGCGCGCACCCGGCGAGGCCGTGTCGCCGTCGGAGGAACGCGTGAGCGTCTCCGCCAGCGCGGCGACCGTGTCGTGCCGGAGCAGGTCCGTGACGAGCAGGGACTGCCCGAACTCCCGCCGGATCGCCGTGAGCAGGCGCAGCGCGAGCAGCGAATGCCCGCCGAGGTCGGTGAACGTGTCGTGGATGCCGATCGGCCGGACGTCGAACAGCTCCTCCCACAGGGCCACGAGCCGCTTCTGCGGGCCGGTGACCGGGGGTGCCGCGGTCCGTCGCCCCTGGCCGTCCGACGCGAGCTCCGGCAGGGCCTTGCGGTCCGTCTTGCCGTTGGCGGACAGCGGGAGCGCGTCGAGCCGCTGCCACCGTACCGGAACCATGTGGTCCGGAAGCCGCTCGGAGAGGAACGCGCGCAGCGCGCCGTCGTCCACGCCCGGGCCGGTGGAGCGGGACCGCCCGGCCGCCGGTACGACGAAGGCCACGAGCCGCTCGTCCCGGAGCGCGACCGCGCACGCGGCGACATCGGGGTGGAGCGAGAGCACCGCCTCGATCTCCTGCAGTTCCACCCGGAAGCCGCGGATCTTCACCTGGTGGTCGACCCGCCCGAGGTACTCCAGGCTGCCGTCCGGCAGGCGCCGCACCAGGTCGCCCGTCCGGTAGCGGCGCTCGGCCCCTCCGGAAGGCGTCGGGTGCTCGGCGAAGAACTCGCCGGTCAGCTCGGGCCGGCGGTGATAGCCCTCGGCCAGGCCCACACCCGCGAGGTACAGCTCTCCCGGGACCCCGACCGGCGCCGGGTGGCCGTCCGCGTCGAGCACATGCGTCCGCATGTTCGCGATGGGCCGGCCGATGGGCACGACGTCGCCGGAGCCGCCGCGCTCGCAGTGCCAGCAGGTGACGTCCACGGCCGCCTCGGTGGGACCGTAGAGGTTCGTCAGCCGGGCCGGATGGGCGGCGTGGAAACGCTCCTGCACCTCGTGGGTGAGCGCCTCGCCGCTGCAGATCACCCGCACCAGGCCGGTGCACCGCCCGATGACGTCGGCGTCGAGGAAGGCACGCAGCATGGACGGCACGAAGTGGACGGTGGTGACGGACTCGCGCCGGATCAGCTCGGCCAGGTAGACGGGATCACGATGACCGCCCGGCTTCGCGACGACGAGCCCGGCGCCGGTCAGCAGGGGCCAGAAGAACTCCCAGACGGAGACGTCGAAGGTGTGCGGGGTCTTCTGGAGCACCCGGTCGTCGGGGGTGAGCGTGAACTCCTCCTGCATCCACAGGAGCCGGTTGCAGATCGCCCGGTGCGACACCAGGACGCCCTTCGGCCGGCCGGTCGACCCCGAGGTGAAGATCATGTACGCCCGGTCGTCCGGGCTGACGTCCACCGCCGGCGAGGTCTCCGGCAGGCCGGCCCCGAGGGACTCGTCGGCCACCACGACCTGAGCCCGGCAGGCACCCCGCACCATCGCCGCGTGCTCCTCCGACACGAGGACGACGACGGGCTCGGCCTCTTCGAGGACACTTCCGATCCGGGCCGCCGGATCCTCGGGGGAGACCGGCACGTACGCGGCCCCCGCCTTGAGGACGGCGAGCAGCGCCACCACCATGTCGGCGGACCGCTCCATGCACACGCCGACGAAGCGGCCCGTTCCGGCGCCGAGTTCGCGCAGCCGGTGGGCGGTCCGGTTCGCCCGGCGGTCCAGCTCCCCGTACGTCAGCCGCGTCCCGTCGAACACCACCGCGACCCGCTCCGGGGACACCCGGGCCTGCTCCTCCACCAGCGTGTGCAGGACGTGGGACCGGTCGTAGTGCCGGTCGGTGGCGTTCCACCCGTCCAGCTCGCTCAGCTCGCCGGCGGGCAGGAGGGGGGTCCGGGCGTAGGGCTGGTCCACTCCGGCCGTCAGGGCCGACAGCGCGGCGCGGTAGTAGCCGAAGTACCGCTCGATCTCCTCCGCGTCGAACTGCGACGCGTCGTACCGCAGGGCGAGTTCGATGTCGTCGCCCGACTCGTCCCGGGAGAACTCGGCCCCGAAGGTGAAGTTCGTCGGGACGACGCTGCGCTCCTCGACGACGGTCAGTTCGTCGTCCGAAGGGGCCCCGTTGGTCACGTGGAAGTGGGTGTAGTTGAAGAAGGACTCGAAGATCGGTGTGCTGCCGAACCGGCGCTGGAGTTCCGGCATCGGGTAGCGGCGGTTCGGCTGGATCCCCAGGTCCACGGCGGTGACCTGCCGGATCAGATCCGCCCAGGTCCCGCCCGCCGCGCGCAGCCGGAAGGGCACCGTGTTCAGGAACAGCCCGACGACCCGGTCGCCGTCGGCCTCCTCCGGCCGGCCGTTGTAGACGACTCCGGTCACCGTGTCCGGGGAGCCGCTGAGCAGGGACATCACCCGCAGATGGGCCGTGAGCAGCACGATCCTGACGGGTGCGGCCATCCGCTTGGCGACGGCGATCACCGACCAAGACAGCTCCCGCGGCAGGGCGAACTCGCCGATCGCCATGCGAGGGGCGCCGGTCGCGGGACGCGACCGGGGGAGGGCGCTCAGCGTTGCGTCCTCCAGGAGCCCCGTCCAGAAGGCCTGCTGCTCCTCGCTGCGCACCGCCTCGCGCTCGAGGGCCACGAAGGTGGAGTAGCGGGAGGCCGGCGGCGCGGGAACGGGCGCGTCGGGCTCGCGCAGCCGCCGCACGTACAGGTTCATCAGCTCGGTGAAGAGGGAGCGCTCGCTCCAGCCGTCCATGATCGCGTGGTGCGAGACCACCCAGAACTGGCAGGCGTCGTCGCCGCGCCGCTGGACGTGGAAGCGGATCAGCGGCGCCGTGCCCCAGGCGAACGGGTGCTCCTCCTCCCACCGGAACCGTGCCTCGACCGCCTGCTCCTGCTCCTGCGGGCTCAGGTCCGCCAGGTCCTCGAAGGTGACCGGGGGAGCGATCCGGCGGTGCACGAGCTGCGTGGGCTCACGGAAACCGTCGAGGGCGAACGAGGTACGGAACAGCTCGTGCCGCCCGATCACCTGCTCGATCGTCCAGCGCCAGGCCTCCTCGGAGTACCGGGCGCGCAGGTGGTAGCTCTCGACGTTGTGGTAGATCTGCCGGGTCCGCGACGCCTCGCTGTGGTAGAGCATGCCCTGCTGCAGCGCGGTCATCGGATAGGCGTCCTCGACGCCCTCGGGCACGGCGGCCCGGTCGGCCGGGTCGAGCAGCCGGAACGGCTCGTGCACGGGTGGTGCGGCCGGAGCGGTGCCCGGCCCGTCCGAGGGAGCCACGACGAGCGCGAGCTCCCGCACCGTCTGATGCATCATCAGATCCATCAGCGACATCTTCAGGCCGGCGTCCCGCGTGTGCGCCAGGATCTGGACGCTGCGGATGGAGTCCCCGCCGATCTCGAAGTAGTTGTCGTCGATGCCCACCCGGTCGCGACGGAGCACCGTCGCCCAGATCCCGGCGAGGGTGACCTCGAGATCGCTCCCGGGCGCCACGTACGGCACCTCGTCCTCGTACGGCGAGGGCGCGGGGGCCGGCGCGGACGGCGCCGGGGCCTGGGGCCGCGGCGCGGCGGCGATCCCTCCCGCGACGGGAGCCAGCAGCTCGCTCACGCGCGCGTCCGGCCGGTCCGCGAGGTTCCGCACCACCTCGGAGAAGCTCCGGGCGAGCTCCTCGATCCGGTCCGGGGAGAACAGGTCGGTCCGGTAGTCGATCGCGCAGACGACCCGCGGCCCGTCCTCCTGCACGTCGAACAGCAGGGGGAACTTCGCCGTCGTGGCGCTGTCCTCGACCGGCACCACGTCCAGGCCCGCGACCCGGCGGCGGAGCCGCTCGCCGTCGCCGGTGGTGAAGAACACCTGGAAGATCGGGTTCGCGCCGACCGGGAGGCGCTCGGGGCCGACCTCGTCGACGACGGCCTCGAAGGGCAGGTCCTGGTGGTCCTGCGCCCGGAGCACCGACTCCCGCACGCGGCGCAGGAGTTCGGGAACCTCCGGATCACCGGTCAGGTCCGTGCGCACGGCCACCGTGTTGACGAACATGCCGACGGTCCGGGCGAACTCGGGGCGGTTGCGATTGGCGACCGCGGTGCCGACGACCAGGTCCTCCACGCCGGTCCAGGACCGAAGGAGCACGGTGAAGGCCGAGAACAGGGCCATGAACAGGGTGCTGTCGGTCGACCGGGCCAGCTTCCGCAGGGCGTCGACGGCGTCCTGCGGAAGCGGCAGCCGCAGCGTGGCGCCCGGCGTCGCCGTGCCGTGCGGGTCGCCCGGGAGGTCCGTGGGCAGCGGGAGGGCCGAGAGCCCGCCCTCGAGCGTCCGCGACCAGAACGCGCGCTGCGCCTCCGCCCCGGCGCCGGCCAGCCAGTCCTCCTGCCACCCGGAGTAGTCGGCGTACTGGAACTCCACCTCGGGCAGCGCGGGTTCCTCGCCCCGCGCCAGGGCGCCGTACAGGTCGAACAGCTCCTCGACCAGGACGTCCAGCGACCAGCCGTCGGCGACCGTGTGATGGGCGTGCAGCAGCAGTACGGACTCGGACGCGTCGCGCCGCATCAGTACCGCCCGGAACAGCGGTCCGCGCTCCAGGTCGAAGGGGCGGGCGACCTCCTGCGCCCCGCACTCGTCCAGGGCCTGGGCCGTGGGGCAGTCGTGCACCCTCCAGTCCACCCGGGCCTCCGGGTCGACGGCCTGGAGCAGCTCGCCGTCCAGAAGGACGAAATGGGTGCGCAGGGCCTCGTGCCGTTCGACCAGCCGGCCCAGCGCGTCGCGCAGCGCACGCTCGTCGAGGTCGCCCCGCACGGTGAAGAACTGCGGGATGTGGTACGTCGGCGCGTCACCGAGAAGCTGCTGCAGGTAGAAGAGTTGCTGCTGGATGCGTGAGGCCCCGAAGAGGAAGTACTCGCGGTCCCCGCCGGTGGTCGTGTTCTCGCCGCTCAACGAGCGTTCCCCTCGTTCGGCTGGTCGGAAAGGGTTCGGGTGGTGGTCCTGCGGGTGCGGGCGCGCCGTACGACCTTCGGCTCCTCGGCCGCGTCGTCCCGCGCCGCCAGGGCGGCGGAGGCGAGACCGGCCACGGTGGGCGCGTCGAAGAACCGGGCCAGGCCGACGGTGCGGCCGAGCCGGGAGCGGATCTCCGCCACGACCCGGGTGGCGAGGAGGGAGTGTCCGCCGAGCGAGAAGAAACTCTCGTGCACGTCGACGCGGTCCAGGCCGAGCAGCTCCTGCCAGATGCCGGCGATCACGCGCTCCTCCGCGGTCCGGGGCTCCGTGACCTCCCGCTCCGGCCGCCGCTGCGGGGCGGGGAGCGCGGCGCGGTCCACCTTGCCGCTGCGGTTGAGCGGGAGCTCGGGCAGGAAGACGACGTACGGCGGGACCATGTAGTCCGGCAGCCGCTCGGCGAGCCGCTCGCGCAGCTCCTCCTCGCCCAGCGGGGCCGACGGCCGCGCGGGCACGACATGGGCCACCAGATAGGTGCCCAGCGTCTCGCTGCGCCGCGCGGTCACCACGGCGTCGCGCACGCCTTCGACGTCGAGCAGGGCCGACTCGATCTCGTCGAGCTCGATGCGGTGCCCGCGGATCTTCACCTGGGTGTCGATCCGGCCCAGGTACTCCAGCTGCCCGTCCGGCAGCCACCGGGCGAGGTCCCCGGTCCGGTACAGCCGGGCCCCGGGCTCCCCGAAGGGGTCGGGGACGAAGCGCGCGGCCGTGAGCGAGGGATTGCGCACATAGCCGGTCGCGACGCCCGCGCCGCCGATGAACACCTCTCCCGGAACGCCCGGCCCGACGTGGTCGAACGAGGCGTCCAGGACGTGGATCACGGTATTGGCGAGGGGGCGGCCGATGGGCGGCGAGCCGACGGGGGTGCCGTCCGAAGGCGCCGGGCCGATCACCGCGACCGTCGACTCCACGGTGGTCTCCGTCGGGCCGTAGCAGTTGATCAGCTGGAAGGGGGCGTCCGGCAGCGGCCTGCGGCGCAGGGCGTCGCCGCCGGTGAACAGCAGCCGGAGCCGGCTGTCGGCGGGCCACCGCGTCTCCAGGACGGTCTCCGCGAGCGGGGTCACCAGGTCGGTGACGGTGATGTCCCGTTCGTACAGCCACCGCACCATCTCCGGCCCGGACAGCACCTCGCCCGGCTCGAACATGCAGACGGTGCCTCCGGCGGTCAGCATCGGCCAGAGCTCGCCCACGGAGATGTCGAACGCGATGCCGCCCAGCCAGGTGCTCCGGTCGGCCGGACCGAGGCCGTAGTCCGCGTGGCGCCACTCGATGAGGTTCACCAGGCTGCCGTGTGCGACCTCCACGCCGTTGGGCCGTCCGGTGGAGCCCGAGGTGTAGATGACGTACGCGGCGTCTCCGGGTCCGACCGGCCGGTCCGGCGGTGTGCCGGGGAGCCGGCGGATCGCCTCGTGGTCGGAGTCGAGGTCGACCCGGATGGCGGCGAGCGCCGTGCTGTCGTCCCGGACGTGCGAGGTGGTGACGACCGCGGCCGCGCGGGCGTTCTCGGCGATGTGGGCCAGCCGCTGCTCCGGCGACCTGCCGTCCACCGGGAGATAGGCCGCGCCGGCCTTCATCGTGGCGAGCGCCGCGATCACCATCTCGGGGGAGCGGTCGAGCCGCAGCATGACCCGGTCCCCGCGCCGCACACCGACCTCGACGAGACGGTGGGCCAACTGGTTGGCCCGCACGTCGAGTTCGCCGTACGTGAGGCGGGTCGAGCCCTGTTCGAGCGCGACGGCGGCGGGGTCGCGGCGTGCGACGGCCTCGAAGAGTTCGTGCGTCACGCCGGACGAGCGCAGCGACTGCGGGACTCCCGGACTCGCCGTCGCGATGAGGGAGCGGTCACCGGAGGTGAGGACCGGCAGCCCGGACAGCCGGGCGGCCGGGTCGTCGACGATCCCCCGCAGCAGCACCTCCCAGCGCTCCAGGAGACGCTCCATGGTCGAGCGGCGGAAGAGGTCGGTGCTGTACTGGAGCTCGGTCACCCAGCCGTCCGCCTTGCGGGCGACCACCATGGTGAGGTCGAACAGCGACGTGGGGTCGGCCACCGCCAGCGGACGGGTCGTCAGATCCGCGAGCCGCGGCTCCCACTCCGGCTCCTCCATCAGGTCGAAGGCCACCTGGAACAGCGGGTTGTAACTGAGCGAGCGGTCCGGGCGCAGCGCCTCGGCCAACTTGTCCAGCGGCAGGTCCTGGTGCGCGAGGGCGCCGAGGACCCCACCGCGCACCCGCCCCAGCAGGTCGTGGAAGGACGGATCACCGGACACGTCGGCACGCAGCGCGAGGGTGTTGACGAAGAACCCGATCAACTGCTCCGAGTCCGGGTGCTGCCGGTTGGCGACCGTCGCGCCCACCACCATGTCCTGCTGGCCGCCGTTGCGGAGCAGCAGCACCTGGAACGCGGCGAGCAACGTCATGTAGAGCGTGGCGTCCGCGTCGCGCGCGACCTTCTCCAGCCGCTCCACCAGGTCGGCGGGCAGCGCCGCGGACACACCCGCGCCCCCCGCGGCCCGCACCGGCGGCCGGGCGTGGTCCGGCGGAAGCCCGGACAGCGCCGGGGCCCCGTCGAGCTGCTCCTTCCAGTACTCCAGCTGGCCCGTCAGCTGCTCACCGCTCAGCGACTGCCGCTGCCAGGCCGCGTAGTCGGCGTACTGCAGGGGCAGCTCGGGCACGTCGGCGGCCGGCCCACCGGCCTCCTCGCGGTAGAAGTCGGCGAGTTCGCGCAGGAACACCGTCGTCGACCAGCCGTCGAAGACACTGTGGTGCCAGCAGAACGTGACCACGTGGTGCGTGGAGCCCAGGCGGTGGACCACGGCCCGCAGCGGCGGTCCCGCGGTCAGGTCGAAGGGCACGTCGACGAACGCGTGCGCCGCGCTCACCGCCGTGTCGAGGCCCTCCCCGGACAGGTCGACCACGGGGACCGGCAGCCGGAAGTCCTCGACGAGCAGCTGGGCGGGTGCCCCGTCCACGACGGCGACCCTCGTCCGCAGCACCTCGTGGCGTGCGACCACCCGGTTCGCGGCACGCTCCAGGGCGTCCACGTCGAGGGTCCCGCGCACCTCGCAGAGGTAGGGGATGTGGTACGCGGAACTCGGCGGCTCCAGCTGGTCGATGAACCACAGCCGCTCCTGGCCGAACGAGAGCGGCAGGGGCCTGTCCCGGGGCACCAGGGGGGTCCGGGGCTCCGGGTCCGTCGCGGCCGTCCCGGTGACCGGGGCGGCGGCCGGAGCGTCCTCGGCGGGAGCGCCGACCGCGTCGTCGATCGCCTCCGCGAAGGCGCGGAGCACGGGAGCCTCGAAGAGCAGTCGTACCGTGACGGACACGTCCCACAGGCGGCGTACCCGGATCATGACCTTCGTGGCCATGAGCGAGTTGCCACCGCTGTGGAAGAAGTCCTGGTCACGAGTGAGGTCCGGAAGGCCGAGCACATCCGACCAGATGTCGGCGACGGCACGCTCGGTCGCGGTCCGCGGAGCCTCCGGCGCGCCCTCGGACCCGGGTCCGGCGGGTGCCGGGTCCGGGGCGGACGCGGCGGGGGTCGCCGGGGCGAGCCGCGAGCGCTCGTCCGCCGACAGCAGGGAGAGGGTGCCGATCCGCCGGCCGGGCTCGTCCACCAGGGCGGTCAGCACCGTGCGTACCCGGTCGGCGAGCGTCTCGATCGTACGACGGTCGAACAGTTCGGTGGGGTATTCCAGCCACGACTCGACACCGTCCTCGCCGATGCGGGTCTTGAACTCCAGGTCGAACTTCGCCGTCCCGGTCTCCAGTTCCGTGAGCGTGACCCCGACGCCGCCTAACGAGGGGGCCTTCGGCGCCTCGTTGACCGTGCACATCACCTGGAACAGCGGGTTCACACCCGGCACGCGCTCCACTCCGAGCGCGTCCACCACCCGGTCGAAGGGCACCTCCTGGTGCGCGAGGCCCTCCACGACCGTCGTACGCACCTGGTCGAGCAGCTCGGCCAGTGTCGACTCGGGGCCGGGCTCGACGCGCAGGGCGAGCGTGTTGACGAAGAAGCCGACCGTCGACTCCCACTCCTGGCTCGCCCGGTTGGCCACCGGAGCGCCGAGCACCACGGGCCCGCCGGGCCGCTCGGTGTGGTCGCTCAGGACGACGGACAGAGCGGCGGCGAAGACGGTGTACGGCGAGTGGCCGTGCGTGGCCTTCGTCGTCAGCAGTCGGCGCTGGAGGTCGAGCGGCAGGTCCAGATGGACCGAGTCGCCGTCCGTCGACGGCCGGGCCGGGCGCGTCCGGTCGTAGGGAAGCCGCAGCGGCGCGGTGGCGCCGGTCAGCCGGTCCGCCCAGTACGCCACCTGCTGGTCGAAGCCCTGCGCGGCGTCATGGCCGGCCTCCCAGCGCGCGTAGTCCGCGTACTGCCGGGCGGGCGCGGGGAGTCGAGGCGCCCCGCCCTCGGCGCGGGCGGTGTAGCACCGCTCGAGCTCGGAGAAGAGGA
Organism: Streptomyces sp. NPDC004284; assembly: GCF_042874035.1. Classification (NCBI taxonomy): domain Bacteria; kingdom Bacillati; phylum Actinomycetota; class Actinomycetes; order Kitasatosporales; family Streptomycetaceae; genus Streptomyces; species Streptomyces sp. NPDC004284. The sequence continues at coordinate 98,165 of NZ_JBIAMJ010000014.1, forward strand.
TGTCCTCGGACCAGCCGTCGGTGACGCTGTGGTGCACGTTGAGCAGGACGTACCGCAGGTCTCCGGGAAGCCGGAAGAGGTGCGTGCGCAGCAGCGGGGCGGTGTCCAGGGCGAAGGGCAGACGCGCGGCGCGTCCGATCTCCTCACGGGCCCGGGATTCGGCGTCCGCGGGGTCGAGTCCGCTCAGGTCCACCACGGTGTGCGGTACGGCGGCCTCCGGTGCGACGACCTGGACGACCTCGTCGGCTTCGATGCCGAAGGCGGTGCGGAGCACCTCGTGGCGCCCGACGAGATCGTTCACGGCGTCGGTCAGCGCCTGTTCGTCGAGCGGGCCCGTCAGCGTCAGCAGGAACGGGCTGTTGTAGGCCGGATCCGGTCCGCCGAACTGGTCGAGGAACCAGAGTCGTCTCTGCGCGGCGGAGGCCGGCGTGCCCTCCCCGTGCGGACCCTTCGCCGTCGAGGAGGTGGGCGAAAATTTTGGCGAGTTCTCGCCAGAGGTCTCAGGCTTTTTGGCCAGAAGTAGTCGAAGAAGTTCTTGTCTTGAAGAGTCCAGGGGTCGCCTGTCGGAGTTCACTGTTCCCCCGCATAAAGGACGCGATATGAGTGGTCGCTGTCACAGCGCGGCCACGTTAGCGTCGCCGGGAAGCCCCGCACAAGAGCGTGATCAAGTGGCCCAGTCCATGATCCACAACCTCTCGACTTTTGGTCGCCATCGTGTCACTGTTGGTGAGCACGGGGGCTGACCCTGTCCGTGCGTTGCAGTACGTCACTTGTCTCCACGTCACCCGATCCAGGTGGCATTGTGCCCGGCTATCGGTGGGCACGCGAGAAAGGTATGTGCATGGGGGAAACAGGGGAGTCGATGCATGCGTCGACAGGGAAGACAATGGAATGGAATGACACTTTCCATGAGTTCCCTGCGGAACGTCCGCTGCACGGACTTTTCGAAGACCAGGCGCGTGCGACACCCGACCGCGTCGCGGTCGTCCAACACGGTGAACGCCTGACCTACCGGGAGCTCGACGACCGGGCCAACGGACTGGCGCACCATCTCATCGGCCTGGGCGTGTCTCCGGACGACGTCGTCGGCGTGCTGATCGACCGCTCGCCGGAACTCGTCGTCGCCCTCTTAGGCATCCTCAAGGCGGGGGCCGCCTATCTTCCGCTCGACGTGGAGAGTCCCGACGCCCGTCTGGACACCATCCTCGCCGGCGCGGACGCCGCGGTCTGCCTCACCACGTCCCGGCGCACGACCCAACTGCCCGAACGCGTCGTCGCGGTGTCCCTGGACACCGAACGGCCCGTCATCGGCGCGTTACCCGCGACCAGGCCCGACACATCCGTGCACGGCCTCGGCCTCGCCTCGGTCTACTTCACCTCCGGATCCACCGGGACCCCCAAGGGGGTCGCCAACACCCACGTCGGCTGGGTCAACCGGATGGTCTGGCAGCAGCGCCGGCACGGGCTGCGGCCGGGCGACACCGTCCTGCACAAGACGACGCTGACCTTCGACGACTCGGCCCTCGAACTGTTCTGGCCGCTGGCCAACGGTGGTACGGTCGCCCTGCTCGACCCCGGTCTGCACCGCGACCCGCGAGCCGTCGTCGACGCCGCCGTCCGCCACCGCAGCGTGCTGCTCCAGGTCGTACCGAGCATGCTGACGATGATCCTGGACGGACTCACCGAGCAGGACCGGGACGGACTCTCCGCGCTGCGGAACGTCGTGTCCAGCGGGGAGGCCCTCGGCCCGGCGACCGTCGCCCGGTTCCACGAGAGCCTCACGGACGTCGGACTGCACAACACCTGGGGCGCCACCGAGGTGTCCATCGACTCGACCATCCACACCTGCGGGCCCGACGACGAGGAGGACACCGGTGCCGTCAGTCTCGGCACCCCCTTCGACAACAACCGGGTGTACGTCCTCGACGAGGACTTCGCGCAGGTCCCGGTCGGTGTCGTCGGCGAGCTGTACATCGCGGGCGTGGGTCTGGCCCGCGGCTATCTGAAGGACCCGGCGCGCACCGCGGCGGCCTTCGTCCCCGATCCGTTCCACCCCGGCGAGCGCATGTACCGCACGGGCGACCAGGGATACCGGCGCCCGGACGGTTCCCTGAAGTTCGCCGGGCGCAACGACCACCAGGTGAAGATCCGCGGCATGCGGGTGGAGCTCGGCGAGATCGAGGCCGCGCTCGCCGGTCATCCCCTGGTCAGCGAGGCCGTGGTGACGGTCCACCGGTCCTCGGGCGACCTGGCGCGGCTCGTCGCCTACGTCACACGGCTCGACCCGCGGAACGTCCCCGAGCCGGACCGGCTGCGCGGCCACCTCGCGGACCGGCTGCCCGACTACATGGTCCCCTCGTTCCTGGTGGTGCTGGACAGCTTCCCGCTCACCGCGCACGGCAAGATCGACCGGGCCCGGCTGCCCGATCCGGGCACCCTCACCGATCGGCCCGGTGCGGTACAGGACCCGCCGGCCGGCCCGGCGGAGGAGGCGCTGGCCGAAATCTGGCGGTCCCTCCTGGAGCTCCCGTCGATCGGCGCCTCGGACGGCTTCTTCGACCTCGGCGGGCATTCCCTGCTCGCCACCCGGCTCGCCGACCAGGTCCGCCGCCGGTTCGGCATCGAGTTCCCGCTCGCCACGGCATTCGAGTTCCCGGTGCTCCGGGACATGGCGGCCGAGATCGAGAAGGAACTCGTGGCCAGAATCAGCGAGATGGACGACGGAGAGGTCCAGGAGCTGTTCCGCAGAATTCAGGCGTCGGATATCACGAAGGAAGAAGGAAGGAAATGACGAATCCCATGGAAGGAACACAGCCTGTGTCGAACGACATAAACGCCGATGGATTTGCTGGCCCCTTTCCCAGCTTCGCCCCGCGAGAGACGATCGACCGACTCGCCGAATTCTTCGGCGGCGTGCTTGAGGACCAGCCCGTTCACCCGATGTACGGCCGTTACTCGCTGCGCGACTGGCATCTCGTCAACGATTCCGTACGCGAGATCCTGACCGCCCCCGAGCTCACCAAGACCGTCGCCCAGGTCACCGGAGCCGACTCGCTCGTACTGTGGCGCAGCAAGCTCTTCGAGAAGTTCCCCGGAGACGGCGCCATCGACTGGCACCAGGAGTACGGGTACTTCGACGGCGAGGAGGTCGGCGGACACCGCCCGGCCCTCTACCCGTTCAACCCCGCCGGCCAGTGGGACTGGACGATGTGGATGGCGCTGACGGACGTCTCCGAGGACGACGGCGTCATGGAGTTCGTCACCGGCTCCCAGCAGACCGCCTACCCGAAGCGCATGGTCAAGCTCACCGAGTCCGGCGCCTACGTCGACCCCCGGAACCGGGTCAGGACGCGCGAGGACCTGCTCCAGCGGGCGGCCAACAACAGCCTCCTCCTGGACATCGACACCCGACGGGTCTTCGAGGGCATCGACACCGACGCCCACTCCGTGGACGAGCTGTTCGGCGTGCTCGACAAGCACCTCGACTCGCTGCTCGCCGTCGTCACCGAGCCCTTCGAGCTGGCGCCGGGCGCCACGAAGACCACCCCGATGAAGGCCGGCGAGTACGTCATCTTCACCGAGCGCTGCATGCACCGCTCGCGGGCCTCGCTCCCGGGCGCGAAGATGCGTCTCGCCCTCAACGCCCGCTACACCCTGGGCGACACCTGGGTCTACCCGCAGCGCGCCACGCACGACACCTTCGACGGCTCGAACCTCGACATCCGGGACCACCAGTGCGTCCAGGTGCACGGCGATTCGTTCAACCCCCTCAACACCTACCTGTGAGCAGGGAGACCAGTGCCGCAGAGGGAGCGCACATGAGCCAGGGCCGCCCGGACCAGCACCGGTCGGCCCCGGCCGCCCTCACCGGACGCATCGCGAGCGGACCGAGCCGGCTCCTCCACGAGGAGGTGCTCGAACCGCAGTTCGCCCGTGAGGCGCGTCACCTCGCCCCCTGGTACGTGGCGATCGAGAAGGTGCTCGCCCTGGAGTACCTCCGGATGGGTCTGCTGAGCGAGGAGCAGGCACGTACCGTCGGCCGCCTCCTCGACACGGCGGAGAAGGGCATCGTCGCGGACCCGGACGCCAACATGTCCGACATCGCCTTCGCCATCGAGCGCCACGTCGAGGCCGGCCTCGACGCGCCGCTGCCGGCCTGGCACGTCGACCGCAGCCGCAACGACCTCCAGTCCTGCGCCCAGCTGGCCTTCAGCCGGGACAGCCTGATCGGAGTCGCGGAGCGACTGCTCGACTTCTGCGACGCCGTCCTCGCGCCCGCCGCAGACCTCCGGCACGCGCCGATGCCGGGACACACCCACTTCCAGGCCGCCCAGATCATGACCCCCGGGTTCTATCTGGCGGCCGTCGCGGGGGAGGTCCTGCACACCGTGCGCCGGCTGCTCGCCACGTACGACGGCATCGACAACTGCCCCCTGGGCTCCGGCGCCATGGTGGGCCAGGACCTGCCGTGGGACAGGGACCGGATGGCGCGGCTGCTCGGCTTCCGCACCGCTCAGCCGCACGCGCTGACCGGTGTCGCCGCCCGGAACTGGACCGCCGAGATCACCGCCGAACTCTCCCTCTTCGGGACGGTCGCCAGCCGGTTCGTCACGGATCTCATGACCTGGGGAAGCAGCGAGTACGGCTTCGTCGACCTGCCCGACGAGCTGTCCGGCATCTCCTCGGCCATGCCCCAGAAGAAGAACTTCCCCGTCCTCGAGCGGATCCGGGGCCGAACGGCCCACCTCAGCGGCTGCCACGTCGACGTACTCCTCGGACAGCGCAACACGCCGTACACCAATCTGGTGGAGGTCTCCAAGGAGGCGGGTGCTCCGCTGTACGCGGCCTTCGACCACGCCCGCTCCCTGCTGCGGCTGTTCACCGCCGTCGTCCAGCACCTCACCTTCCGCGAGGACCGGATGAGGGCGGCGTGCGAGCGCGAGTACCTGGGCGGCTTCTCGCTCGCCAACCGCCTCACCCTCGACGAGAACGTGCCCTGGCGACAGGCACAGGTCCTCGCCGGCCGCTACATCACGGCGGCCCTGGAGGCCGGGCGCGCGCCACGGGACATCGACGCGGACCTCCTTCGCGCCGCCGCCGACGGACTGGGCCACCGGCTGAAGGATCCCGAGCGCATCCTGGCCGAGTCCTTCGACGTCGGCAGGAGCCTGGAGAAGCGGACGAGCGGCTCGGTGCACCCGGAAGCGGTCGCCGCACTCCTGGCCGACCACGCCACGGAACGGGCGCGTCTGGCCGGTGAATGCAGGACCCGCCGCGAGACGACCGCGGGCGCACTCGCCCGGACGAATCACGAACTCGGTATCGGATGACACGCGTGCGCCACGCGCACCACGGGGGGCTGTTTCTGAGATGGAGAGAGTACTGGCCGCTTCCGGCCCGGAGAGCGGCGATCTGATCGCCGGCTCCGGCCGCGCCTTCGGTACCTTCGGCGAGCTGCTCCAGGGAGTCCTGCCCGACACCGACCTGGACTTCCTCGTCACCTTCCCGGTCGACCGGTGGACCACGGCCGTGTTCCGGCCCCGGTCCTCCGGCACCCGGATCACGGTCTCGCCGCCGCACAAGGTGAAGGCCCAGCGCCTGGCCCGGATCGTCATGGACACCTGTGGCCTTCCCGGCGGCGGCGAGCTGGAGCTCACCAGCGACCTCCCGGAGGGGAAGGGGTTCGCCAGCTCCTCCGCGGACCTGGTGGCGACCGCCCGTGCCATCGGGGACGCCTTCGGCATCCACTTCGACGAGGAGGCCATCGAGTCCTTCCTCAGGGGCGTGGAACCGTCCGACGGCGTCATGTACGAGGGCGTCGTGGCGTTCTACCACCGGGCCGTACGGCTCCGCGAACGCCTCGGCCGGCTGCCGGAACTGACCGTCGTCGCCCACGACGAGGGCGGCGAGGTCGACACCATCGGATTCAACCGCATGCCCAAGCCGTTCAGCTCCGCAGACAAGGAGGGGTACGGCGACCAGCTCGCCGTCCTCGCCGAGGCGATCCGCGGCGGCGACCTCCGCACCGTCGGCCGGGTCGCCACCTGGAGCGCAGAGATGAACGGACGGCTGCGCAGACGCGGTCACTTCGAGGACATGCGACGCCTCTGCGCCGAGATCGAGGGCTTCGGGCTCGTCCTCGCCCACAGCGGCACGATGCTCGGCATCCTGCTCGCCGGCGACGACACCGAACGCGACAGCAAGATCGCACACGTACGAGCGTCGTGCGCCCCCTGGAACGGCAGCGTCTCGGTCCACCGCTCCCTGCCCGCCACCACACCGTGACCCAGCGGTCCGCCGCCCCCCCACAAGGATGATGACGATGCTCTTCGACAGCGTCCACGACGCGATCGGCCACACCCCGGTCGTCAGACTGCGCATGGAGACGCCCCCCGGCGTCGAGGTCTACGCCAAACTCGAACTGCAGAACCTCTTCGGCATGAAGGACCGGGTCGCCCGGAACATCATCCTGGAGGCCCGGCGCACCGGAGCGCTCACCGAGGGCGCCCCGATCGTCGAGAGTTCCTCGGGGACCATGGCCCTGGGCGTCGCCCTGGTGGGCGCCTCCCTCGGACACCCGGTGCACATCGTCACCGACCCCCGCATCGACGGCATCACGCTCGGCAAGCTCCAGGCGCTGGGCTGCCGGGTGCACATCGTCGAGGCGATGTCCGAGCAGGGCTGGCAGGGCGCCCGGCTGCAACGCCTGGAGGAGCTGATGGCGAACCTGCCGGGCGCCTTCTGGCCCCAGCAGTACAGCAACCCCGACAACCCGGCCGCCTACCGTGCCCTCGCCTCCGAACTCCTCGCCGACCTCGGCCACATCGACGTCCTCGTCGGATCGGTGGGCAGCGGCGGCTCGCTCTGTGGCTCCACCCGGGCCCTGCGCGAACGACTCCCGCACCTGTTCACGGTCGGCGTCGACTGCGTCGGCAGCGCGCTGTTCGCCCAGCCCGACGAGCCGCGCCGGCTCCAGAGCGGCCTGGGCAACAGCCTCGTACCGGAGAACCTGGACCACGGGGTCATCGACGAGGTGCACTGGCTCAACGACCACGAGGCCTTCGCCGCGACCCGCGCCCTCGCGGCGGAGCAGCAGATCTTCGGCGGCAACACCTCCGGATCCGTCTACCGCGTCCTGACCGACCTCGCCCGCCGCGCCGAGCCCGGAACGCGGATCGTCGGCCTCTTCCCCGACCGCGGGGACCGCTACACCGACACCGTCTACAGCGACGAACACTGGCAGGAACACGCCGTCCGGGAGCTGCCGCTCGCCACCGCACCCGAGTCCGTCGACTACGGCACGGTGGTGCGGACATGGTCCCGCGCGGTCAACAAGAGCACCACCGACGTCGTGCCCCGCATGCTGTTCGTCGAGTCCAACACCACGGGCACCGGCATGATGGCCCTCCGGCAGGCCGAGGACCTGGGTCTGAGCCCGGTCCTGCTCACCAGCAGGCCCGAACGGTACGCGGGCCTCGCGGAGACCGGCTGCGAGGTCGTCGTCTGCGACACCAACACCACCGACGAGCTGCGCACCGTCGTGACGGAACGCTTCCGCCGCGACGAGATCGCCGCCGTGACCACCACCAGCGACTTCTACGTCCCCGCCGTGGCCGAGCTCGCCCGGCTGCTCGACCTGCCCGGCAACCCGGTCGAGGCGGCCGCCGTGTGCCGGAACAAGGCCGGGCTGAGGGCCCGTCTGGCGGAGGCGGACGTCCCCCAGCCCCGCTTCGCCGTCGTGCACGAGCCGGTGACCGCCGAGCAGATGGCCGACGCCGTGACCGCCGTGGGACTGCCGTGCGTGGTGAAGCCCGTGGACGACTCCGGATCGAACGGCGTGCTGTTGTGCCACAGCGCCGAGCAGGCCCTGGAGCAGGCCGAGCGGATCCTCGGCGTCCGGACGAACGTGCGCGACATGCCGACCGCCCGCAGCGTCCTCGTCGAGGAGTACGTCCAGGGCCCCGAGTACAGCGTCGAACTCTTCGGCGGACCCGAGGGCACCACCTGCGTCGGCATCACGCAGAAGACGGTGACCGGCACCCCCCACTTCGTCGAGTGCGCCCACCTCTTCCCCGCACCGCTCGGCGCCGAGGACGCGCGGACCGTCGAGGACGCCGCCCGACGCGCCGTGGCCGCCGCCGGCATGGTCAGCGGCGCGACGCACACCGAGGTACGCCTCGCCGGGGGCCGGGCGGCGATCATGGAGATCAACCCGCGCCCCGCCGGCGGCATGATCCCCGAACTCATCAGGCTGGCCACCGGAGTCGACCTGCTCGAACAGCAGCTCCGGGTGGCCGCCGGGCTCCCGCCGCACCTCGCACCCGAACGGTCCGGCCACGCCGGCATCCGCTTCCTGCTCGCGGACAGGGAAGGCACCCTCGCGGGCGTCGACGGCACGGACGAGGCGGCCGCCGTGCCGGGCGTCGAACGCGTCACCGTCACCGCCGCGCCGGGCGCCCCCGTCCGCCCCCCGGCCAACGCCTACCACCGCCTCGGCCATCTCATCGCGTACGGCGGCACGCCCGCCGAGGTCGAGCAGAGCCTGGCGCAGGCCGAGGGCCTGATCAGGATCCGGATCGAGGACCCGTCCCACACCGACTCCACGGGAGTTACCGCACCATGATCGAAATGCGCAGCGACACCTTCACCCTGCCCACGCCCGCCATGATGAAGGCCATGGCCGACGCCCCCCTGGGCGACGACGTCTACGGCGAGGACCCCACCGTCCGGGCCCTCGAAGAGCTCGCCGCCGGAACCCTCGGCAAGCAGGCCGCCTGCCTGACGCCCAGCGGCACCATGGCCAACCTGGCGGCGATCATGGCCCAAGCGCCCCGCGGCGCCAAGGCGCTGGTGGGCACGGAGAGCGACATCTACATCTACGAGGCGGGCGGAGCCTCGGTCTGCGGCGGCGTCGTCTACGAGCCGGTCCCCACCCAGCCGGACGGCCGGCTCCTGATCTCCGACCTCGCCAAGGGCTTCCCCGACGACACGACGGACCCGCAGTTCGCGCTGCCCGCGCTGATCTGCCTGGAGAACACCCAGAACCGCTGCGGCGGCGTCATCCTCCCCCAGGAGTACCTGCGGGACGTGCGCCGGTTCGCCGACGAACGCGGGGTGCGGGTCCACCTGGACGGCGCCCGGATCTTCAACGCCGCGGTCGGCTCCGGGGTCGAGGCGGCGGAGATCGCGCAGTACGCCGACTCCGTCCAGTTCTGCCTCTCGAAGGGGCTCTCCGCCCCCATCGGTTCGGTCGTCGCGGGCGACGAGGACTTCATCACCGAGGTGCGCCGCATCCGCAAGATGCTCGGCGGCGGCATGCGGCAGGCCGGCCTGATCGCGGCCGCCGGCATCGTCGCCATCGAGAACGCCGACCGCCTCGCGGAGGACCACGCCAACGCGCGCCGGCTCGCCACCGGCCTCGCCGAGATCGACGGCATCGAGACGGATCCGGGAGCCGTGCAGACGAACATCGTGATGTTCCGCGTCACCGACCCGCGCTTCACCTGGAGCACCTTCGTCGAGGCCGTCCGGGACGCCGGTCTGGCCGTCGGGGAACTCGGTCACGGGAGGGTACGGGCGGTGACCCACGCGGGAGTGAACGCGCGGGACATCGACCGCGCCGTCGACATCGTCCGCCAGGTCCTGGCGGCCTGAGCATGAGCCTCGCACCAGACGGTCCCTGGTTCCACCGGTACGCCGCGCACCGCCCCTCGGTGCGCCTGGTGTGCTTCCCCCACGCGGGCGGAACCACCAGCCTGTTCCACGGCTGGGCCGCCCGCGTGCCACCGGAGCTGGAACTGCTCGCCGTCCAGTACCCCGGCCGGCGCACCCGGCTGTCCGAGCCCTGTGTCACGACGATGGACGAGATGGCGGACCGGATCACGGACGCCCTGAAGCCCTACGCCGACGCCCCGCTGGCCCTGTTCGGCCACAGCATGGGCTCCGCCGTCGCCTTCGAGGTGGCACGCCGGCTCGAAGACCGTACGGGTGTCACCCCCGTACGGCTCTTCGTCTCGGGCCGGAGCGCCCCCGCGACGGGCGTGCTCCCCGATCCGGTCCCCCCACCGGACGAGGAGGCGGTCCTCGCGTCGATCCGCCTGCTGGACCCGGAAGGCGCCGCGGTCTACGACGATCCCGAACTGCGGGAACTGCTGCTTCCACCGGTCTGCGCCGACTACCGCCTCCTCGCCGCCTACCGCACGGAACCGGACGCCACCGTCACCGCCCCCATCACGGCCTGCGGCGGCGACCGCGATCCCGTCTGCCCCCCGCAGAACCTGACCTCCTGGGGCCGCCGCACGACCGCGGGCGCGGAAGTCCGCGTCTTCGAGGGCGACCACTTCTACCTCCGCCCCTCCGAGCCCGAGGTGGTCGACCTGGTGACCTCCCGTCTGATGCCGGGGGAGGGACGGATCTAGACAGACCGCCGCCCGACCCACGCCGGAGACGATCCGTCACCCACCTCGACGAGCCGTGAGGTGGGTACGGTACGGGCTTCGTCGTCACGGGCGAGGAAGCGGCACATGCCCTTCGCGCCGAACGGCTCGGTGAAGACCGTGAAGCGCATCCGGCCCCGGGTGCTGATCGCGGACATCGCGTTCACACGGCAGCCGCCCCCACCACGGGCCGCACGCCCCCGCCCTCGATCCGCGCCACGGGGTCGGTGCTCGGGACGATCGGCCGGGCGGCGCCGCTCCTCGATCCGGTGCGTTGCACGGTGAGCGAGGCGGAGGCCGAGCGGGAGACCGGCGCGGGGCGGTCGCCGCCGGCGGTCCTGCCTTGCCGCTGTTCGCCCGAACGGTCCGTCCGCGTTGCTCCCGGCCGCGTGGGCGCCTCGGATGGAAGCGGTGAGAAGAGAGCCGTCCCGGCGAGCGTCGGCCCGATGAACAGGAGCGCACCCCATGTACGTTCGCACCATCTACGCCATCGGTGATCCCGCCGAGATCGACGAGTGCGTGGACGCGCTCCGCGAGGAGGCCCCCAGGGCGTTGGCCGGCCAGCCCGGATACCGGGGCTTCGCGCTGTTCACCGACCGCGAGCTCGGCAAGATCCTCACGGGTTCCTGGTGGGAGAGCGAACAGGCGCTGCGGAACAGCGACGACCAGCTCAAGGAGCGACGCGCGACGATGCTGGCGCCGTTCGCGAACACCCTGACGGTCGACAGCTGGGAGGCGGCGGTGTTCACTCCTCCCGCGCAGGTCGGACCCGGCGCGGGTTTCCGCCTGACACGGTTCGATGTCGACCCGTCCGGCGCCGACCTGCTGGTGGAGACGTTCCGGGGCACCACGCTGCCCAAGGTGCGGGCCATCGCGGGCTTCGAGACCGCGGCGATGCTCCTCGACCGGGCCAGGGGCCGGGGCAGCGTGGGTGTGATCTACACCGATCAGGCCGCGCTGGCGGCCTCCCGCGGCCAGCAGTCGGCGGCCCGCGGCGAAGCGGTCACGAAGACGGGGGTGTCCATCTGCGGCCTCGAGGAGTTCGAGGTGGTCATGCTCGAACGCCGGTAGGCCGCCTCCGCGGGCGGGGGCGGTGCGTCGGCCTCCGGCGTAAGGTCAGGGGTGTGCAGCCGATCGACACTTCCGGCGCACCGGCCCCGCCCGCAGCACTCCGGCCCGCCGCGCCGCCGTCGTCGCTGTCGCCGTCGCGGGCGGGCGACTTCACGCGGTGCCCGCTGCTCCACCGGTTCCGGGCGATCGACCGGCTGCCGGAGAAGCCGAACGCGGCGGCTCGGGGCGTGCCGGCGCACGCGGTACCGGAGCGGCTCTTCGACGTCCCGGCGGCGGAGCGCACGGCCGTCCGGGCCCGGGCCGTGGTGGCGGGCGCGCGGGAGCGGCCGGTGGCGGCGCGGCCGGAGCCCGCGGAGTCGTTCGCGCGGGACGGCCGAGCGCCCGCCTCGGACCGGGGCGCGGAGTGGCCGGCCACGGCGGAGCGGCTGGTCGAGCGGTGGTCCACCCCGGAGGACCCGGCCCGGCTGGAGCCCGCGGAACGGGAGCCGTCCGTCACGACCACGCTGGACTCGGGGCTGAGGCCGCGCGGGATCATCGACCGGGTGGACGTGGCGCCGACCGGCGAGGTGCGGATCGTCGACCACGAGACCGGCCGGGCGCCCCGGCCCGCGTGTGCGGCGGACGCGCCGTTCCAGCCGGAGTTCTACGCCCTGGTGCTGTGGCGGCCGGTCTGCCCGGGCAGCGGGGACGTGCTCACTCACGACCCGGCGGAGGGGGATCCGCGGGCCGTGGAGCGCGAGCTGCCGGTGCTGGGGGACGCGATCGGGCGGGCGACGCGGACGGGCGACCGGCCCCCGCGCCCGAGCCGGCTGTGCGGCCGGTGCCCCCGTCGGGCGCTGTGCCCGGCCTGGGGCGGCACCCCGCCGCCGTATCCCCTGCCCGTCACGGACCCGGCCGCGGGGGAGGGCGAGCGCCCGGCCGCCGACGCCGGCTGAGACCGGAGGCATCCGACACCCACGCAGGTGCGGGAGGGCATTATACGCTCCCTGGCTGACATTTCACCCTTTCCTGCATTTTTCTTGCGGAAAAGGGTGGATTGTTCCCTCTTGGGCGCCTAGCGTGGATGCAGACAGTAATTCGAATGCATATTCGATCCGAGGGCGGTCGCGCGGAGCACGTCCTGCCGGACGAGGACCGCGTCCCCTGCCGGTCGGACCCACCCGGAACCGCTGTCGCAGACGCCAGGAGAACGGCGTGAACCTCACCTTCACCACCGCCACCAAGGAACAGGCCAAGGCCCGCATCGCGCTCGCCGGCCCCACCGGGTCGGGCAAGACCTACACCGCCCTGGTCACCGCCACCGGGCTCGGCGAGCAGGTCGCCCTGATCGACACCGAGCACGGCAGCGCCGCCAAGTACGCCGACGAGTTCGCCTTCGACACCCTCCCGCTCACGACGTTCCAGCCCACCACCCTCGTCGACGCGCTCGCGGTGGCCGCCCATGACGGCTACGACGTCATGATCGTCGATTCCCTGAGCCACTTCTGGTCCGGCACCGGCGGGATGCTGGAGCAGGTCGACAACGCGGCCAAGCGCCTCGGGGCGGGCGGCAGCTTCGCCGGCTGGAAGGAGGCCCGCCCCCAGGAGCGGGCGATGATCGACGCCCTCCTCGCCTACCCCGGCCACCTCATCGTCACCATGCGCACCAAGACCGAGTACGTCGTGGAGGCCGACGAGCGCGGCCGCAAGGTGCCGCGCAAGATCGGGCTCAAGCCCGAGCAACGGGAGGGCATCGAGTACGAATTCGACATCGTCGGCGATCTCGACCACGAGAACACCCTGGTGATCTCCAAGTCCCGGGCGAAGCCGCTCTCCGGGACGGTGCTCCACACGCCGGGCCCGGAGTTCGCCGAGGCCGTCCTCGGCTGGCTGGAGGCCGGCAAGCCCACCCTCTCCGTCGCCGACTACGTCACGGCGGCCACCGCGCCGGGCGCCGACCACGAGGAGCTGCGCGCCCTGTACGAGGAGGTCCGCCGGCACAACCTGCTCGGCGCCGCCGTCCTGGACGACACCGGGGAGACCCGCACGCTCGGCCAGCTGATCGTGCGCCACGGCACCGCGGCGGCGAGGAACAGGGTCGCCGCGGACGTCGAGTCCGGGGCCGGGGCCAGGCGGGAGAACGGGACCGAGCGGAAGGGCAAGTCCGCATGAGTCTCAAGGAGCACGCCACCCGGGTCGCCGTACTCCGGGTGCTGCGCGACGCCGTCGACGCCGAGTACCGGACCGAGCGCCACGAGGTCCTGGAGGGGCTGCGCGCGGCCCGCGCCGAGCTGAACCTGAAGTCGGTCCGGGTGGCCCTGCCGGACGACACCCCGGTCGCCACCCTCACCCTCGTCGACCCCAGGCCGACGGTCGTGGTCGCCGACGAGGAGGCCTTCACCGTCTGGGTGGCCGACAACCACCCCGGCGAGGTGGAGACGCTGGTCCGGGTGCGCCCCGGCTGGCAGCGGCAATTCCTCGCCCGGCTGACCTGCCTCGATCCGGTCGCCGACCCGTACACCGGCGAGGCGATCCCGGGGCTGGGCGTGCTGTCGGCCTCCGAACCGCGGTCGTTCAGCCTGCGCCCCCTGCCCGGCGGACGGGAACGGATCGCCCGCGCCTGGCACACCGGCACGCTCGACCTGAGCCGTCTGCTCCCCCTCGAGGGCGGTGAGGATCCATGACCGCCGTCATCGACCACCCCGACCGGGACGCGCTCGGCACGGTGTGGTTCCTGGTCTCCCGAGCCGGTCACCTCGATTGCGGCCGCTGGACGTTCGAGGACGACAAGCGGCTGCGGTGCGCCTGCGGGGCCGTCCTGTACGTGTACCAGCAGCCGGTGGACGCGGCGGGAAGCGGCGCACCGGCGTCGGCCGGGACGTTCCCCCGCGGAAGGGAGGAGCGCATGCTGCCGGCCGAGACGGCCCAGCTCGTCGCCCTGGTCGCGGCGATGTGCCCGTCGATGCACCTGGAGGACACCACGACGGATGCCTGGCACCTGCTGCTCGCCGACCTGGACGTCGCCGACGGGCGGGCGGCCGTGACCAGGCTGGGCAGGCAGCGGTCCCGTATCGCCGCCGCCGACATCCGCGCCGAGGTGCGCGCGATCCGGGAGGAGCGGCTCGCCCGCAACCCGCTGCCGCTCCCGGACAGCGACCCCGACGACCCGCGCCGTTACCGTGCGGAACTCCTCGCGCTGGTGACCGCGATCGCCTCAGGAGAGCGAGTCGAGCGCGTGCCCGCCACCCCGGCCGGTCCGCCCTCCCGCCTCACCGGCTCGAAGCGCGCCCCGCGCGTCCGCTTCCTCCGCGTGCCCTGCCCCTGGTGCGGGGCCGCCGCAGGCCGTCCCTGCGTCGTCCCCCGGCTCGGAATCCCGCTGAGGAGGGCCCCCGCCCACCAGGCACGGCTCCTCGCGGCCGGGCTCGCCGAGCCAGGGCCGAAGCAGGAGGGGGGAAGCGAGGCGAACCCGATGATCGCCCCCAGTCGAACTCGAACAGGCACGGGTGAGGAATCACCCGGCGCACGAGAGGAAAGCCACCATGGTCGGTGAAACCGTCATCACGGTCGTCGGCAACCTGACCGACGACCCCGAGCTGCGCCTCACCCCGTCCGGCGACACGGTCGCGCACTTCACCGTCGCGTCCACGCCCCGCACCTTCGACCGGCAGAGCAACGAATGGCGGGACGCCGAGACGCTGTTCCTGCGCTGCTCGGTCTGGCGGCAGGAGGCGGAGCACGCCGCCGAGTCCCTGACCCGCGGCACCCGCGTCATCGTCCAGGGGCGGCTGCGCCAGCGGACGTACGAGACCCGGGAGGGCGAGAGGCGGACCGTCATCGAGCTGGAGGCCGACGAGATCGGCCCGTCGCTGCGGTTCGCCGCCGCGATGCTCACCAAACCCTCGCACACCGGCGTCCCCGCCGGTTCCCGAGGCGGCCCCCGTCCTCCCGCCGAGGACCCGTTCACCCGGCCCGACGGCGACGGCGAGCAACCGGTCCCCGCCGAGGGCGGACGGCATGCCCCCCGCGAGGAGAAGGACCCCTTCTGACGGGCCGGCGCACCCGTGCGCCGGCCGCGACCCCACACCGCACCCGACACCGCACCCCTCCGAGGCGGACCCCATGAAGGAACAGGACCGCGAGGAAACGCTCGAACTCGCCCTCGCCCAGATCGAAAAACGGTTCGGCGCGGGCTCGGTGATGCGCCTGGGCGATGAGCCGGGGGTCCCCATCGAGGTCATTCCCACCGGCTCGATCGCCCTGGATCTCGCCCTCGGCGTCGGCGGCCTGCCGCGCGGCCGCGTGGTGGAGATCTACGGCCCGGAGTCCTCCGGCAAGACGACCCTGGCCCTGCACGCCATGGCCAACGCGCAGAAGGCGGGCGGGACCGCGGCGTGCATCGACGCCGAGTACGGCCTCGACCTCGAGTACGCCAGGCGGCTCGGCGTCGACACCGACGCCCTGCTGGTCTGCCAGCCGGACCACGGCGAACAGGCCCTGCAGATCGCCGACATCCTCATCCACTCCGGCGCCCTGGACCTGATCGTCGTCGACTCCGTCGCCGCGCTGGTGCCGCGCGCGGAGATCGAGGGCGAGATGGGCGACCCCCACGTCGGTCTCCAGGCCCGGCTGATGAGCCAGGCGCTCCGGAAGATCGCCGGCGCGCTGAACCACTCCGGAACCACGATGATCTTCATCAACCAGCTGCGCGAGAAGATCGGCGTGATCTTCGGCTCGCCGGAGACCACTCCCGGCGGCCGGGCGCTGAAGTTCTACGCCTCGGTGCGCCTCGACATCCGTCGCATCGAGACCCTCAAGGACGGCACGGACGCGGTGGGCAACCGCACCCGCGTCAAGGTGGCCAAGAACAAGGTCGCCCCGCCGTTCAGGCAGGCCGAGTTCGACATCCTCTACGGCCGGGGCATCAGCCGTGAGGGCGAGCTGATCGACCTGGGCGTCCAGCACGGCCTCGTCCGCAGGTCCGGCACCTGGTACACGTACGAGGGCGACCGGCTCGGCCAGGGCAAGGAGAACGCCCGTAACTTCCTGAGGGACCACCCCGGCGTCACCGACGAGATCGAGAGGAGGACCAGGGAGAAACTGGGCATCGGTGCGAAACCGGAGGCCCCGGCGGCGGAGCCCCGGGCGGAGACGGCGAACCGGGCGGCCGCACCCGGCACCGTGCCGTTCGACTCGGCCGCGGCCGGTCGGCGCCCCACCGGGCCGGCCTCGTCGGCCACGACCGGTCCGGCCCCCCGCGTCCTCCTCGACGGCACCCCGGCCGGGCCGTGAAGACCAGCCCACCGCTCCCTCACCCCGGCACGAGGCGCACGCCGGTGAACCGGAGCGGCACCGTGTTCCCCGGCGCGGCCATGCCCCAAGAGGAGACGCCGGCGCCGGGCAGGACCGGCGTCGGCCGGCCCACCGCGGCGGAGCCGGCTCACCGTCCGGTCGCGGCCCCCGCCGACGGCGAGGACCGGGCCACCGAGGCGGCGCTGCGCCCCAAGGCCCTGGACGGGTTCATCGGCCAGGAACGGGTCCGCGAGCAGCTCGACCTCGTCCTCAGGGCCGCGCGGCAGCGGAGCGCCACCGCCGACCACGTGCTGCTCTCCGGCGCCCCGGGGCTCGGCAAGACCACCCTGGCGATGATCATCGCCGCGGAGATGGAAGCCCCGCTGCGCATCACCTCCGGCCCCGCCATCCAGCACCCCGGGGACCTGGCGGCGGTCCTGGCCTCGCTCGCCGGGGGCGAGGTCCTCTTCCTCGACGAGATCCACCGCATGTCCCGGCCCGCCGAGGAGATGCTCTACCTGGCGATGGAGGACTTCCGCGTCGACATCGTCGTCGGCACCGGTCTCGACGCGACCGCCATGTCCCTCGAACTGCCGCCGTTCACCCTCGTCGGCGCCACCGTCCGGGCCGGCCTGCTGCTCCCGCCGCTGCGCGACCGCTTCGGCTTCACCGCCCACATGGAGTTCTACGAGCCGGCCGAACTGGAGCGCGTCATCCACCGCTCCGCCCGGCTGCTGGAGGTGGAGATCGACCCCGACGGCGCCGCCGAGATCGCCGGCCGCTCCCGCGGCACGCCCCGCATCGCCAACCGGCTGCTGCGCAGGGTGCGGGACTACGCCCAGGTCACCGCGGACGGAGTGGTCACCCGCGAGATCGCGTCCGCGGCCCTGGGGGTCTACGAGGTCGACGTCCGTGGCCTGGACCGCTTGGACCGGGCCGTGCTGCACGCCCTGGTGAAGCTGTTCGGCGGCGGACCGGTGGGCCTGGCCACCCTCGCGGTCGCCGTGGGGGAGGAGCGGGAGACGGTGGAGGAGGTCGCCGAACCGTTCCTGGTCCGGGCGGGGCTGCTGGCCCGGACGCCCCGGGGACGGGTCGCGACGCCCGCCGCCTGGGCCCACCTCGGGCTCGTACCGCCGCCCGAGCCGTCCCCGGCCGCGTCCCCGGGACCGCGCCGGAGTGACGATTCCGGACGGGACGAGCCGCCCGGAGGCCGCACCGGACGGACCACCTCCCCGCCCGCCCCCCGGCACCGGCCCCCGCCACGGTGAGACCCATGGCCGCCCGTACGGAAACCGCCGAGGACCGGCCGTCCTCCCGCTGCGCCGGGTGCGACCGGCAGACGGCCGGAGGGGCGCCGCTGGTGCCGCCCGGCGGCACCGCGCCCCTGACGGGCCGGGCTCCGGGGGAGCATCCCCCGGGAATCCGGCGTCAGGGGCGCGGTGCCGTGCTCAGCCGACCGACCACCGTTGCAGGGCCGAGCCGGTGTCCGGCTGCTGGGTCACGAGCGCTCCGCTGGTCGTGGAGGCCGTGGTGAGCAGCAGGCCGCTGCGGGCCGAGGTGACCGTGACGGAGCCGTCCGGGAGCTGCCGGACGTTCCACCGCTGGTTGCTGTTTCCGCCGCACTGCCACTGGATGATCGCCGTGCCGGCGGCGGTGGAGCCGCCGTTGACGTCGGCGCACAGGCCCGACCTGACGTTGACGAGCTCGTAGGAGCCGTCGGACTGGCGGACGAACTGCCACTTCTGGTTGGTCTTGTTGCCCGCGGTCACCGTGGTGAGCTGGCGTCCCGCGGTCATGCTGTTGCCGTTGTCGAGCGCCTTGCCCCCGGTGATCAGACGGTGGGTTCCGCTGAAGTCGGGGCTGATCGTCCAGGTGAGGGCGACCTGGCTGGTGGCGGTTCCCGACGAGGCGGTGATCGTGACCTGAGAGGTCCCGGCGGCGGTCGGGGTTCCCGTGATCAGGCCGGAGGAGCTGATCGACAGGCCCGACGGAAGGCCGGTCGCCGAGAAGGCCAGCGGCTTGCCCGCGTTGTCCGTGGCGTTCAGCTGGAGGGAGACAGTCGCCCCCGCCGTACCGGACTGGTCACCCGGGCTGTTGAAGACGATCGTCTCGGGGGCCGAGCCGGTCTGGATGAAGGACAGGGTCTGCTCGGCGGCCGTGCGCCCGCCGCCGACCGCGTTGCCGGTGCTGTCCGTCCAGGAGCGGCCGGGCGTGGTCTCGGCCAGGCGGCCGGTGGTCGCGGACATGCCGATCACCAGGCCGCTGTAGCGGTTGACCAGCCGGAAGGTCCCCGGGTTCGAGGTGCTGGGGACGATCCACCACTGCTGCCCGGCGCTCGCGCCGCCGCTGCCGGCCGCGGTGACGGTGGGTCGGGTGCCCCAGGCGCGGTTGGTGGTGGCGGTCGAGTCGACGCCGAGGAGCCCGCCGGTCGTGGAGTTGACGATCCGGTACGAGCCGTCGCCGTGGGCAAGGAACGTCCACGACTCCAGGGCGGAGCCGGTGGCGGAGGCCACCGAGGTGGTCGCCGAGCCGCCGGAGACCTGGGCGAGGACCCGGCCGTTCCCGCCGGCGATCCGGTAGGTCCTGGTCGTGTCGACCGGAGCGGCCGGTGCGCTCGTGTCCACGGTGACGTTCGCGTACTCGCCGTCGGAGGTCGCGCAGCTGATGGAGCAGTAGGAACGGAAGGTCTTGCCGACGATCGTCGAGTCGGTGCGGTTCACGCTGTCCAGGAACCAGCGGTACCAGGAGCCCGAGGTGTAGCTGCCGCTGTCGCCGATCAGGGTCCACTTCTGGCTGGCCAGGTCGTCGGTCGCGTAGAAGCGCTGCGGGGCCGTGCCGGTGACGACCTCGGGCTCGCCGATGTACAGGCCGAGGTGGGCGTCGTAGGCGATGTTCATGATGAACAGGTCCGACTTGGGCGGGAGTTGACCGGCCGCGACCTGCTGGTCGACGCTGCCGGTGTTGGCCGGGTCGTAGTCGTCGGCGACCGGTGTGTAGCCGTTGGGGTTGTTCGCGGTGACCGGCACCATGTTGCTCTCCCTGCCGCCGACGCCGGGCTGTGTCCAGGCGCCGTCGTACCACTTCTGCCAGGAACCGCCGGCCATCTTGCCGGAGATCGGGGCGCGCGCGACGTGCGCGAGGCCGCCGTTGCCGCCGCCGACGCCGCCCTTGGGGATGACGCGGGAGCCGTAGTAGACGTAGAAGTAGCCCGAGGCGGTGTCCACGAACAGGCGGGGATCGCCGTTGCCGTAGTGGTACGTCTGGTTCGGGAAGGCCGCGTTGTCGCCGCGGGCGGTGCTGTACGCGGAGGTGATGGCGTGGCCCTCGACGGTCCAGGTCCGGCCCTGGTCGGTGGACCTGGCGTAGTCGATGGCGTCGTAGTGCAGCCCGTCGCCGAAGGGCTGCGGCGTGAACTCGTTGTGGACCAGGCCGTACCAGTCGCCGGTGTCGGGGTCGACCCAGGTGCCGACGAGGTCGCAGTAGTTCTTCTGCGAGTAGCCGGAGCCGGCGGGGGCGGGGGTGGACTCCGCTCCGGTGGGGCTGTTGTTGCAGCGCCAGGTGGTGTTGTTGTTCCGGTCGGAGCTGTTCGCCGGGTTCACGGCGTCGCTGATCGGCGACCTGGTGGCGGACTCCAGGTCCTTTCCGGTGTAGAAGTCCCAGTACCGGGGGTCGTTCGCCCCGTAGAGGGCGGCGGACTGCTGGAAGTAGAACGTCCCGTCCTTGTCGATGTACGTCGCGGCCGGGGTGTCCGTGGGGTACGCGTAGCTTCCGACCGATCCGATCGACACCGTGTAGGTGGCGGCGGTGGCCGTGGCCGACGCGGGCGCGGACGTCGTCGCCGTGGCGACGGCGGCGGTGAGGGCGGTGGCGAAGAGAGCGCCACGGAACCTTCTTCGAGCGGCTGACACTGGTCCTCCCTGTGGGGGTGATGAGGTGTGCATGACACACACCTGCCCGATGGGCGGCCCCCTGCGGCGGAGACAGGGGGCCGGGTCTCAGTCTTCCGTCGTTCGGAAGTCGTACTCCGGAGGCACGGGCTTCCCCGGGTGCGCGGCGAGCCACAGCCGGTCGAGGGACACCTCGCCCTCACGCATGTCGTCCACCCGGATCCCCTCGGCGAGCAGCCGCCGCACCCGCTCCTCGCCCCCAGCGCGTACGCGGCCGTGGCCTCGGCGAGACGGACCCGGCCGTGGCCGCGGGCCGGTCCGCGCAGCGCCTCGACGACGGTGAGCGCCTCCTCCGGGCGCTCGGCCCGCAGGAGCGCCTCCAGCACCTCGACGGTCAGCTCGAACAGCTCCGGGCGCAGTCGGTGCGCCTCGGCCATCAGGTCCGCGGCCCCGGCGGGTGAATCGTCCAGGAAGGCCAGGGCCCTCAGGACCCACGGCGTACGCCGCTCGGCGAGCGAGCGCCGCCAGGCGCCGCGCGCGGCTTCCCGTTCCCCGTCGGCCAGCCGCAGCAGACCCAGGTGGTACAGGGCGTGCCAGTCGTCCGCGCCCTTCTCCAGGAGCCGCCTCCAGTGCGCCCCGGTGACGGGAGCGGCCGGCGGGTCGCCGACCGGCAGCGCGCCGGTCGCGAGCAGCTGCCGCCAGGGCTCCTGCTCGGCGCCCGGGATGCCGAACGGCAGCAGGGGAGAGGCGGGGAAGCGGCCCGCCTCGATCTCCAGGGCGGCCCAGCCGGACCCCTCGGCGAGCAGGGCCTCCGGCTCGCCGAACCCGTCGGCCTCGGCCAGGGCGCGGTCCAGCTCCGCGGCGGGCACCAGCCGGTCCAGGGCGTCGGCCGCGGCCCGCCGGGCCTCGCCCCAACGGCCGTGCACGGCCTCGGCGTCGGCCTCCAGGAGCCCGTACGCCTCGACCCACGACCAGGTCGCTCCGCCGGGCATCGGCAGGTGCTCCAGCTGGGTACGGGCAAGGCCGGCCTGGATCTCCAGGTACGACGAGCCGGGGCCGGAGAGCCACTCCTGCCAGTGCTTCCCGCCCGTGGACGTGCCCCAGCAGAAGAGCTTGCGGCCGCGCAGCCGGTCCGTGGACGTCTGGACCAGACCCGTACCGCTCGCGTCGAGTGCGGCGATCCAGCGTCGCTCGCCGGCCGGGACGTCGAGGAAGTGGTCGGCGGCCCGGGCGGCCCGGCCCGGGTAGCTGCGGTCCTCGGCCCCGACGACCGGGAAGCCCACCCGCTTCAGGTCGCTGACGTAGTCGCAGTGGAAGGCGTGGTCGGCCGGTGCGAGCACCCGTACGCCGGGGTGCTCCGGCACGGCGATGTTCGACCACCAGTAGACGGGGGTCTCCTCCTCCGCCGGATTGTGCACGCCGACGTGGACGAGGAGGACGGGCGAGCCGGCCGGCAGCCAGGCGTCCATCCGCAGGACGAGGCCGCGCAGCCGCTCGAAGGCGAACATCCGCAGCACCGGCGTGCCGTCCGGCGCGCTCGCCCGGACCGCGTGCAGCGGCTCGCAGGTCAGCGGCCAGTGACCGGTCGTCCCGAGGTTCCACTCCACGCCCCCGGCCGGCCACGCGTCGCGCAGGGCGAGGTTGGCCGGCTGGAGCACGGGGTTGCGGTGCAGCAGCTCGCGGCCGGTGGGCCGGTGGACGAGCGACCAGAGCCGGCCTCCGTACCCGGGCAGGAAGGTGGCGGTGAGGTGCTCGTTCTCCAGGACCACGGTGGGCAGTTCGCGCGCGGAGCGCTCGCGGTCGTACACGCCCTGCCGGGTGTAGGGGAGCAGCGTGTGCGGGGCTCCGTACGCGAGGTTCCGGCGCATCTCGTCGTCGATCCCGGCGCCTTCCGCGGTGTACGAGGAGATGCCGTGCAGGATCGGCAGCGTGCCGACCGGGTCGGCGGCCCCCTCGATCGGCAGGACGTCGGTGCGCAGCGTCGAGGCCAGGCGCCGGGTCATTTGCCGATCCCCACGGTCATGCCCTGGATGATCCGCGTCCCCATCCAGGAGAACAGCGCGATCATCGGGGCGAGGATGACGCAGACTCCGGCGAACATCGTTCCGTAGTCCAGCCCGTTGAGCTGCGCGGAGGCGACGAACGACGCGAGCGCCACCGGCAGCGTGATCTGCTCCTGGCTGTGCGTGAGGACGAGGGCGAACAGGGTCTCGTTCCAGGCGCTGATGAACTGCAGGAGGAAGGCCGTGATCAGCCCGCCCCGGGCCACCGGCAGCACGACCTGGACGAAGGACCGCAGCGGTCCCGCGCCGTCCAGGGCGGCGGCCTCCTCCAGTACCGCCGGGATGCCGGAGAAGAAGCCCGTCAGCATGAAGACGGTGAAGGGCATCGCGAGACCGACGTAGACGAGGGTCAGGCCGAACTGGCTGTCGGTCAGGTCCACCTGGGCCATGCCCACGAAGAGCGGCACCACGAGGACCTGGCCGGGCACGCCCAGACCCATCGCGAAGGTCATCGTGAGCGCGGACGAGGTCCGTGTGCGGCGGCGCGCGAGGGCGTAGGCGCACGGTGCGGCGAGTACCACGGCCACCAGCGAGGACGCCGTCGAGACGACGACGCTGTTGAGCGCGGCGGGTCCGAACCCGCCCTCGTCGAACGCCTTGGCGTAGTTGCCGAAGTGCGGCGGGAGCGGAAGCCCGAAGGCCTGGTGCAGGATGTCGGCGCTGCCCCGTACCGACGTCAGCGCGATCCAGAGGATCAGCAGGAGGTCCGCGGCCACCACGCACCAGACGAACGCCGTCGCGATCCGTCTCACCGGGCCGGACGACCCGTGTCTGCTTCGCATGTGCTGTGACCTTTCTCAGTACTCGAGGGGCTCGCGGCGCATCAGCCGCCGCATGACCACCGTCACCACGGTCACCATCACCAGGCTGACGAGCGCGGCCGCCGTGGCCATGCCGAGCCGGGGGACCGTGGCCTGCGGGAACGCCTGCGTGTACACGTACAGCGCGGTGTTCCAGCTCTCGGCCGGCGGATAGGAACTGCTCGTGCCGCCGAACAGCAGGATCAGCTCGAAGATCTTCACCGAACTGACCGTCCACAGCACCGCGCAGACCGAGATGACGTCCCACGCGCACGGCAGGGTCACATGGCGGAAGCGCTGGAAGGCGTTCGCGCCGTCGAGTTCGGCGGCCTCGTAGAGGTGGGGCGGGATCTGGTCGACGGCGGCCATGATGATGGCGGTGTAGTAGCCCGTCGCGGTCCAGATCAGCGTGCCGAGGATCATCGGCAGCAGGTTGTCCGTCGACAGCCACTTCGGCGGGGTCGTGACCCCGAGGAAGTGCAGCGCCTTGTTGACCGGGCCGTCCGGGGAGAACAGGAACCCCGCGGCGATCCCGAACACCATGCCGTTGACCAGGCAGGGGAAGAACAGCACGGACCTGGCGAAGAGCCGTGCCCTCATCTCCCGCAGGACCAGGGTCAGGAGGAAGCTGATCGCGAAGGTGAGCGTTCCGCCGATCACCATCAGCTTGAGGGTGTTGACCAGCGAGGTCCGGAAGAACGGGTCCTCGAAGAGCAACCGGTAGTTCTTGAGCCCGCGCCACTCCATCTCGCCCATGCCGTCCCACTTGTACAGGCTGGTCCAGATCGCGTAGCCGACCGGGGCGAGGAAGAGGACGGCGTACGCGAGGATCGCGGGTGCGGTGAACGGCAGGAACATCCGGCGCTGCTGACGGGCCTGGGGGCCCGTTCGATGGGGGCGGGCCCGGCCGGCGCCCCGGACGGCGTCCGTCCGGGGGCGGTCGTGGAGCGTGGTGGCCACGGTCTCAGCCCTGGGTCTTCGCGTACGAGACCTGGTCGGCCTTGCACTTCGCGACGAACTGCGCGGCGGAGGTCTTGCCGTGCCACAGGTCGAGGTAGTTCTGGCTGAAGACCTTCGCGGGCCACTCGCCGGCGACGCCGTCGAAGGGCAGGCGGACGGTCGCGCCGCTCAGCGCCTTCTGCGCGGCCTCGAGGCCGGCCGGGGCCGGGATGTCCTCGCGGGGGGTGATGTTGAGCGCGGTCGTCGCCATGCCCGCCATCTGCTTCTTCTGCATGAAGAAGGCGATGAACCTCTCCGCCGGTTCCACGCGCTTGGCCTTCTTCGGGATCGAGAAGCCGAACAGCGTCGCGTCCGCGCTCTTCGTCCCGGGCGGCAGGATCGAGCCGAACTTCCACGTCGCGGGGACCTGCTTCGCCACCTCGGCGGTGACCCAGCTGCCGTTCATGAGGAAGCCGGCCTTGCCGCCGGCCCAGTTGGTCTGCTGCGCCGGGTACTTCGTCGCGTCGTAGCCGGGGACGAGGTATCCGCCCTTGACGATCTGCTCGACCTGCTGCGCGGCCTTGAGGACCGCCGGGTCGTCCCAGGCGGCACCGGACCCGTCCGCGGCGAGCTTGCTCACGTCGACCCCGCCCGCGTTGAGCAGGTAGTCGAAGTAGAGGCCGTTGGTCCAGTAGTCCTCGCCCTCGGAGGCGAAGCAGGGCTTCTTCTTGGCCTTGAGCGTGTCGCAGACCTTGAGCAGGCCGGCCCAGTCCGTCGGCGCGCTCGGCATCGCCGCGCTGACGTCCGGGTCCGCGGCGTTGTAGTAGAGGCCGGTCGTGGCGACCTCGTACGGGATGACGTAGTGGTTCGAGCCGCCCGGGTCCTTCGGCAGCATGTCGAAGTACTTGGCCGGGATGACCCGGGAGACCGGGACGTTCTCGCCGGGCACCTGCGCGGAGAGGACGGACGACAGGTCGCGGGCCTGACCGGCCGAGGCGACGGCGCCGAAGATCGCGTCGTTGGCCTGGTCCCACAGGTCGGGGGCCTTGTTCGCGGCGATCGCCGGTCCGATCTTCTTCGACACGTCACGACCGACCCAGTCGACCTCGACCTTGATGCCCGTCGACTTGGTGAACTCGGCGATCGACGCCTTCAGGACCTGGCCCTGCGGCTCGTCCGCCCGCCACATCGACCAGTAGGTGAAGCTCTTCGCGTCGTCGCCGCCCGAGTCGCCGCCGCACGCGCTGAGCCCGAAGGCGAGGGCGGTGACGGTGAGGGCTCCCACGGTGCGGGTGACCGAGGGCAGGGGGGATCTACGCATGGGGGTGTCCTCTCGGTGGTGCTGAATGGTTGGGAACCGTAGAGGCCAATTGACCGGTAAAACAAGACCCTTGGCGGGAATTGATGATCGATCGTGTGCGATTGTGGGGTGTTGATGCCCGATCACTGCACATTCGACCCGAGGAATCGATCAAGGAGGCTTGACTCGTTTCAGGCAAGACCTTTACGTTCGAGCCACCTTGATGGACCGGTCAAATGAGGGAGCGCTGATGGTGACGATGCAGGACGTGGCCGAACGCGCCGGCGTCACGAAGCAGACCGTCTCGAACGTCCTCAGCGGCCGTGTGGCCGTACGTCCCGCGACCGCCGCCCGCGTGCGCGCCGCGATCGACGAGCTCGGCTACACGCCCAACCTGGTGGCCCGGTCCCTGGCCACCGGGAGCACCAAGACGGTCGGGCTCTTCGTGCCCACCGTGGCGGGCGCCTTCTACTCCGATGTGGTCGAGACCGCCGAGGACGTCCTGGAGGAACACGGCTACCACCTGCTCCTCTGCACCACCCGCCTCGACGGCGAGCGGGCCCGCAGGCACCTCGCCGGCCTCACCAGCCGCTCCGTCGACGCCTTGCTGATCGCGGGCGACCGCGACCTCATCGACCATCTGCCGCTCCTCGCCGACGCCCGCTTCCCGGTCGCCCTGTGCGCCTGGGAGACCGACGCGCCGGCCGACCTCCCGGTGGTCACCATCGACTACGAGCACGCCGGCTACCTCGCGGGACGCCATCTGCGCGAGCTCGGTCACGAGCGCGTGGCCGTCCTGGCCAGCCCGGACCACACCCCCCGCGTGGCCGGGTTCCGGCGCGCGTTCGCCGACGACGGCCTGACCGTCCCCGACAGCGCCGTCCACCTGGCGGCCGAGCCGAGCGCGGCCGGCGGCTTCGCCGCGGCGAACGCGGCGTTCGCCGCCGACCCGGCGCTGACCGCGATCTTCGCCACCCACGACATCCTGTCCCTGGGAGTCCTGGAGGCCGCGCGGACCGCGGGGCGCTCCGTACCGGACGACCTCTCCCTCGTCGGCCACGACGACGACCCCGAACTGCGCTCCGGCCTCGGACGGCCGGCCCTCACCAGCGTCGCCGTCCCCACCCGCGACATGGCCCGCCAGGCCGTCGAACTGCTGCTGCGCGCCCTCACCAAGTCGGGCACCGTCGTCAACTCGCTCCAGTTGCTGCGGCCCGAGCTCGTCGTCCGCGACAGCACGCGCCCGCCCCGGTCCACCGGGGTGTGAGCGTGCGGGGTGCGCGGCGGCTTCCGAACCCCGAAAGGACACCTCCGTTGCCGAAGGACCGCCGACCTCCCGCGGACCGCCTCTGGTACCGCGCCCCCGCCACCCGCTTCCTCGAAGCCCTGCCCCTCGGCAACGGGCGGCTCGGCGCGCTGCTGTACGGGGCGGGGGAGCAGGGGCGCACGGGAGAGACCGCGCACCTCAACGCCGACACCCTCTGGTCCGGCGGCCCCGGCCCCCGCGACCGCGCCGGTGCGGCCGAGCACCTTCCGGCGCTCCGGGCCGCCGTCCTCGCCGACCGCGATCACGGCGCCGCCGAGGCGCTCGCCGAGCGGATGCAGGGCCCGTACTCCCAGGCGTACCAGCCGCTCGCCACCCTCCGTCTGACCTGCGGAGACGACGAGCCGGTCGAGGACTACCTCCGCGAACTCGACCTGGACACCGCCGTGCACCGGGTCTCGTACCGCACGGGTGACGCCGAACTCCTCCGCGAGTCCTTCGTCTCGGCACCGGCCGGCGTGCTCGTGACCCGCATCACCGCGGGAGGAGGCGGATGCGTGGACCTCACCGCGCGCCTCCACACCCCCCACCCGAACGCCCGCCGCTCCGGCGACGGAACCGGGGCGATGCTGTCGGGGCGGGCACCCGCGCACCTCTCCTTCGGAGAGGACGACCCGGCGCGCTACGCCGCCGACGAGGGCATGGGCTTCGCGGCCGGACTCCGCGTGATCGCCACGGGCGGCCGCGTCACCCGGGCCGACGGCACGGTGCGGGTCGACGGGGCGGACGAGGTGCTCCTCCTGGTGGCGGCCGGGACCGGCTACCGGGGGCCCACCACACCGCCGGCCGGCCCCGACGACGGGCCCGTCGCCGAGGTGCGCCGCCTCCTGCACGCCGCCGCCGGCCTCCCGTACGAGAAGCTGCTCGCCGCACACGTCGCCGACCACCGACGTCTCTACCGCCGAGCCGCACTGCACCTGAGCACGGAGGCTCCGGAACTCCCCACCGACGAAAGGCTCAGGGCCGGCCGGGACGATCCCGGGCTCGCGGCGCTCCTCTTCGCGTACGGCCGCTACCTCCTGATCGCCTCCTCGCGCCCCGGCACCCAGCCCGCCAACCTCCAGGGCATCTGGAACACCGAGGTCGCCCCGCCCTGGAACGCCAACTGGACCACCAACATCAACCTGCAGATGAACTACTGGCACGCCGAGACCACCGGCCTCGCCGAATGCCACGAACCGCTCCTCGACCTGATCGCGGACCTCGCCGGACCCGGCGCGCACACGGCCGTCACCTACTACGGAGCCGGCGGCTGGACCGTCCACCACAACCTCGACCTCTGGCGGGGCACCCACCCGGTGTCCGGATCGCCGTCCTGGGCGAACTGGCCCATGGCGGGCGCATGGCTCTGCGCGCACCTGTGGGAGCGTCACCTCTTCGACGGGGACCGCGCGTTCCTCGCGGAGCGGGCGTACCCGCTGATGCGGGGCGCGGCGGAGTTCCTGCTCGACCTCCTGACCGAGGACGGCGAGGGAACCCTCGTGACCTGCCCGTCCACCTCGCCCGAACACCACTTCCGCCTCCCGGGCGGCGGCCTGGCCGCCGTGTCGGCCGGCGCCACCATGGACCACTGGCTCGCCGCGGAACTCCTCGGCCGCACCGCCGGGGCGGCCCGGCTCCTGGCCGTGGACCACGACTTCGCGGACACCCTCGACGCCGTACGAGCGCGGCTGCGCCCGCCCCGCACCGACGAGGAGGGACGTCTGCTCGAATGGTGGGAGGACCTGCCGGAGGAGGACCCGGGGCACCGGCACCTGTCCCACCTCTACGGCCTCTACCCGGGCGACGCCATCGACCCGCTCACCGCCCCCGCCCTCGTCGAACCGGCCCGGCGTGCCCTCGCACGCCGCCTCGAGCACGGCAGCGGCAGCACCGGCTGGAGCCGCGCCTGGACGGCCGCGCTCGCCGCCCGTCTGGGCGACGCGGAACTCGCCCACGAGAGCGTGCGGACCCTCCTCGCGCAGTACACCGCCCCCAACCTCTTCGGCCTGCACCCGCCGGACCTCTTCCAGATCGACGGGAACTTCGGGATCACCGCCGCGATCGGCGAGATGCTGCTGCAGAGCCACAACGGCGTCCTGCGCCTGCTGCCCGCGCTCCCGGAGGCCTGGCCCACGGGCTCGGCGACGGGTCTGCGCGCGCGGGGCGGAACCGGCGTCGACCTCCACTGGGCCGGGGGAGTCCTGACGGAGGCCGTCCTGGACGCGACCCGAAGCGGCACCCTCACGGTCCAGCTCCCCGCCGGTACCCCGCCGCACCTCACGGTCACCGAAGCGGGCGGCGCCCCTGCCGAGGCCGACATCGACCTCGGCAGGACCGGTTCCGGACCGCGTCTCCGTATCGAAGCCCGCGCGGGGACGGCGTACCGGCTGTCCGTCACCCGCTGAGGCCGCGCGCGTCCCGTCCTACACGGGCGTGCCGTAGAGGATCACCTCGGCGATACCGGCGACGGTCTGCGCGCCTCCACCGGCCACCTGCGTGATGACGAAGCGGACCTGCCGCACGTCCGTCGCCGTGAAGACCTCGGGAAGGATGTACTGGCCCGCTCGCGTCAGACCGGAGTACGCCGTGGTCCAGGTCGCCCCGTCGGGGGAGGTCTGGAGGTCGTACGTGTACCAGCTGCTGTCCTTGCCCCAGTGGACGCGCACCCCGGCGAGGTCGTGCGGGTCGGTCAGCTCCACGGTCAGCGTCTGGGGGACGGTCGGGCCGGACGCGCTCCAGCCGGTGCCGAAGGTGATGTCCCCGTCGAAGGCCTTCTCCGGTTCGTAGCCGGTGGCCCGGCTGGACGCGGTGACGGTCCTGATCCGGTCACGGGCGATCCTCGGGCCGGGGTCGGCCGGGGGGACCCCGCCGCTGCCCCCGGGCGGCACCGCGCGGAACTCGCGGAGGGACGGCCACCAGTCGCCGGCGGACAGGACGTCCACGCGCACGTGCCGCGTGGTGAGCGCCACCGGGTGGGTGACGGCGGCGGCCATCGCGGTGTTGTCCGCCGCGTCGACCGCGGTGGTCCAGGTGGTGGCGTCGTCGGAGACCAGGACGCGGTACCGGTAGCTGGTCCGGTCGGTCTCCCACACGATCTGGAACTGCTCGATCTCGGCCGGTGCACCGAGGTCGACCTGCCACCAGGCGGGGTCGGGGCCGTCGCCGACCCACTTGGTGCCGCCCTCGTCGTCCACGGCGTTGGCGGGCCCGTTCCCGTACTGCGAGGTGGAGGCGGTCGCCGGCTTGAACAGGGCCAGGTTCTGCGCGCCCTGGCCTTCCAGGGCGGAGATGTCCTGCCACACCGGGTGGGTGCCGTCGGCGACGTGCGTACCGGTGTAGGGCGTGGTCTGCACGGTGCACCGGCCGCTCTCCAGCCCGTCCGCGGTCGCGGTGAGGGTGACGGCGCCGGCGGTGGTGCCGGCGGCGATCAGGGCGTGGCCGATGCCGCCCTGGACCTTCTGCCTCTGTGCCGAGATCCGCGGGATGCCGTGGCCCACCAGGGAGCCGGCTCCCGTCACGTCGAGGGTGACGACGGCCGCGGAGTCGGGGACCAGGGTGCCGTCGGCGTCGACGACCTTGACGAAGACGGGGATCAGGTCCGAGCCGTCGGCGACGGGCTGGATGCGGTCGAGCCACGCCGCGTACCCGCGCAGGACTCCGGCCTCCCGGGCCGACAGGGCGCGGCCGCGGCTCCGGCCGACGCGGTCGACGAGGGCCTGAGCGCCCGTCGCGGCCGCGAGGAGGTCCCGGGCCGCTTTCCTCCCCGCCTCCGAACTGTCGCCGAGGGCGGCGGCCACCAGGCCGGTCAGCACCTCCTGGCCGCCGGCGTCGTCGACGACGAGCTCCAGGCGGTGGGCGGCACCGGGGGTCCTGACCACATGGGTCGCGGCGAGCGTGCCACCCATGTAGCCCTCGGCCCGGAGCTCCCCCGCGGCGAACGAGGGCAGGGTGAAGGTGTAGTACGGGCTGCCGCCCTTGGCCGCGATGTGCGGCGCGGTCCCGGCGTTCTGGGCGCGGGTCTTCTCCCCGACGAGCGTGCCGTTCTGGTGGAGGCGGACGCTGTCGGTGTTGCTGAAGACCATGACGTCGAGGCTGGAGGAGGCCGTGTGGGAACTGGCGACGAAGACCATCGGGCCGCCGTGGTTCGGATTGCCGGCCGGCTGCATGGACGCGAGCCAGTGGTAGCAGTACTTGGGGTAGCGGTCGATGTCGACGGCACCGGACCTCTGGTACGGGTCGTTGGTGCCGTAGTCCTCGAAGACCCACAGGAAGTACCCGCCGATCCGGGGGTTGGCGTCCAGGCCGCCCCAGTCCCAGTAGCCGTCGCCCTCCAGGTAGCGCTGGCGGGTGACGACCTGGCCGACGAGTGCGGCCTCACCCTCGTCCCTGTCGCAGCGGGAGGGGTTCTCCCAGTCGCCCCACTCGCGGGTGAGGAACGGCACGGACGGCGCGGGATCCGAGCCGTCCGTGTTGACGACCTTGTAGTCGACCCCGTACTCCCCGCCCCACGTGCCGTAGTCCGCCGAGGTGAACATCTGGTCGCCCGGCATCTCCGCGTGGGCGACCGTGTTGGCCTCCTTCGCCCACCACTGCGGATAGTGGGTCTCGTTGAGGGAGGTCTCCCACAGGACGACGGAGGGCCGGTTGCGGTCGCGCCGGATCATCGTGGCGATGTCGCGGTAGGTGCGGCTGACGAAGGTCTGGTCGCCGTTCCAGTACTGCCAGCCCGGCTGGCAGGCCACGACGAGGAGGCCCAGCTCGTCGCAGGCGTCGAGGAAGGCGGGATCGTGCGGGTAGTGCGCCGCCCGCACGGCGTTGAATCCGCCGAGCTTCAGCCGCAGCGCCTCGCGGTACTTCATCGACGGCGGGGCCGCGTCGCCCACGTGGGCGTAGTTCTGGTGGACGTTCGCGCCGCGCAGGTAGATCCGGTCGCCGTTGAGGTAGAAGCCGTCCGCCCGGTAGTCGATCCGGCGTATGCCGGTGCGGGTGGTCACCGTGTCGACGAGCCGGCCGTCGACGAAGACCTGGCTGACCAGGCTGTACAGGGAGGGGGAGTCGGGGTGCCAGAGCTTCGGCCGGGGCACGCTCAGCGTCTGCGCGTAGGTGGTGGCGCCGCCTCCCGGCACGGAGACGGTGTCCGTGGCCTGCGCGACCGCCGTGCCCCGGGCGTCGCGGAGGACCGTGGTCAGCGTGGTCCGCGCGGTGACCGCCGTCCGGTTCACCACGTGGGTCCTGACCTTGGCCGTCGCCCGCGTCGTGGTCGCCCTCGGGTACGTCACGAACACCCCGCCCCCGGCGACCAGGTCCTCCTGGAGGGCGTCGGAGACGTGGA
This sequence comes from Streptomyces sp. NPDC004284, assembly GCF_042874035.1. NCBI lineage: Bacteria > Bacillati > Actinomycetota > Actinomycetes > Kitasatosporales > Streptomycetaceae > Streptomyces > Streptomyces sp. NPDC004284. The sequence continues at coordinate 130,567 of NZ_JBIAMJ010000014.1, forward strand.
CCGGTTCCGTGACGCGGAGCGTGACGCCCCGGTAGATGCCGCCGTACGTGAGGAACCCCAGTTCGTTCCGCGGCTTGCCGGGGGGAGTGAGCGGGTCGTCGAGGTTCGACACGCGGACCGCGAGGACGTTGTCGCGGTCGAAGAGGACCTTGTCGGTGATGTCGACGACGAAGCCCGTGGTCCCGCCGAAGTGCTCGGTGAGCTTCTCCCCGTTCAGGTAGACCGCGCAGTCGGTCTGGACCCCGTCGAAGACGACGGCGTGCCGCCGCCCCCGGTCCTGCGGGTCGACCCGGAAGTACCGCCGGTACCAGCCGATGCCCGCGTACACGTCGTAGGCGGAGGGACGCTTCTTCTCCAGCCGCATCGTGTGCGGGAGCGAGACCGCGGCCCACGCCGAGTCGTCGAATCCGGGCTGCTGGGCGCCGGTGGCGTCGTCGCGCCAGAACGCCCAGCCGGTGTTGAGGTTCAGCACACGGCGCCCGCCCGCGGCCGTGGCCTGCGGGGGCAGCGCCGGGTCGGCCGGCGTCGCGGCGGCCTGCCCGGCGGGCACCAGGGTGGCCCCCACACCGGCCAGGCCCGCGGCGAGGACACCTCGCCGCCTCATCCCACTGGTGTTTCCGATCACGTTCGTGTGCTCCTCTGTCGATGTGTCGTCGTCCGATGAGGAAGGGCGGGGCAGGTCCGTCGCCGGTCCTGCCCCGCCCCCCGAGGGGCTGCGGGCGGGGTCAGGAGACCTTGATCAGCCGCCACTGCTGGTTGGTGCCGCCGGTGGTGATGTACTGGTCGACGGAGGCGCCGCCGGCGGTCGAAGCCCCGCGTACGTCGAGCGCGTAGCCGTTGGCGCGGGACTCGACGGTGTACGTGCCGTTGTTCGCCGGGGCGATCACCCACTGCTGCTCGGGGCCGCCGGTCGCGGACCGGATGCCCAGCTGGGTGCCGGGCCAGGTGGTCGCCAGGGGGACCGTGAGGAGCTTGCCGCTCGCGGCGCCGGTGACCGTGTAGTAGCCGTCGGCGTCACGGGCGAGGGTCCACTGCTGGTTGGCGCCGCCGTTGTCGGGCCACTGGATGACGGGCGTCCCGTCGGCCGTCTGTCCGCCCGAGGCGTCGAGGGACTGGCCGCTGTTGGCGTTGACGATCCTGTAGGTGCCGGAGAGGGCGGGCGTGGTGCCCGGGGTGACGCGGAAGTCCGCGTACTGGACCGGGTGGTAGCCGGCGGTGCCGAGACCGACCTGCCCGCCGCCGAAGCCGCTGTCGGTGACCGTGGCCTGCGTCCGGCCGTCGATGGCGACCGTGATCGCGTCGCCCTGGAAGGTCAGGGCGAGGTTGTGCCAGGTCCCGGTGCCGGGCGCGGGCACGGTCCCCTCGGCGAGCGGCGGGACCGCGGTGTCCCAATCACCCCACGGACGGCCGGACTTCAGGAGCTTCCACGTACCGGTGTCGCTCAGACGAAGGTGGTACGCGTCGAGGCCGTTGTTGTTCTTGTCCTGGGTGCCGATCCGGCCGAGGAGCTCGGCGGCGCTGCCGCCCTGCTCCAGGAGCACGTCCGCGCTGACCGTGTAGTCGCTCCAGCTCTGCTCGCCCATGACGGTGTACGGCTGGTTGGACTTCTCGTCGGTCCACTGGATGGGCGGGACCGGCGACATCTGGCGCAGGCAGGAACCGGTGCGGCCGCCGGCGCAGGGCGCCGCCTCGAAGGCGCCGTTCATCGTGGAGAAGTACCTGGCCTCCTGGCCCTTGGCGTAGCCGCCGAGGGAGTCCGTGTACGGGAGGGCCAGCTGCTTGCGCTGCGGCGGTGTCGTGACGGCCGCGCCCCCACCGGTGGTGGTGGTCACGGTGTAGACGCGACCCGGGGCCAGCGTGAGGCTGTACGCGCCCCCGCTCGCGGTCAGGTCGGCGTCGCGCACCATGCGCGGGGTCGCGCCGGCGTTCTGGGAGAGGTCGGTGGACCACACGTGCAGGGTGCCGCCGGGGAGACCGCCGGCGACCTTCAGATTCACCGTCTGCGCGGCGGTGGCGTCCATCGTCTCGAAGACGGTGCTCCACGCGGACCTGTCCGGCGCCGCGTAGCTGACGTAGCTGCCCGAGGCGGCGTTGCCCGCCCCCAGGTAGCCGGTGGCGGTGTCCAGGTACTTCCAGCCGGGGGAGGTGAACTGGGTGGTCTGGGCGATGGACCAGGTGGTGCGGCCGACGCTGTAGTGCCCGGACCACGGCTGGTTGGCGGTGACCAGGCCGGCGTCGTGGAAACCGAGGTTCTGGTAGAGCGAGGCGACGAGCGGCCAGTTGATGTACGCCGTCATCTTCGCGTCGATGTAACCCCGGTTGATGGCACGGGCGACGGGGGCGGCGCCGGCCTCGGCGCCCTTCGAGCCGTTCTCGCTCGCCCAGATCGGCTTCCCGAGGTTCTGCGCGTCGGCGGTCGAGGAGCACCGGGTCATCGCCGACATGTAGCCGCAGTCGTAGTGGGAGCCGGCGACGTCCACCGCGTCGTACAGGGCGGGGTCGTTCTTCATGGCGGTGGCGATCGGCCAGCCCCACGACTCGCCGCCGATGATCTTGGTGGAGGCGTAACCGCGGCTGAGCAGGGCCGACTTGAGGGACTTGTACCACGCGGCGTCGAAGTCCCGCTCGTTCCAGCCGCCCATGTAGTCGACGGTCAGACCGTGCTGCTCGGCGCAGCCGAGCCAGGTGATCAGATAGTCGATCATGTCCTGCGAGTAGAAGCTGTGGTTGCCGATCCAGCCCGGCGCGCCCCAGGACAGGGCGGCGAACTTGATGTTCGGGTTGCGGGCCTTGGCCTGCTCCATCAGCCACCACTCGTAGCCCGCGTCGCAGTCGACCACGCCCCTGCTGTGCTCGACGCTGGCCTCGGCGCCGTCGGTGGAGTTGGTGTCGCCGCCGACCTCGACCTTGAGGATCTGCAGGCTCGCCCCGTAACCGGGCTTGAAGAGGTAGTCGAGGATCTCTCCCCGCTGGGCGGCCGGGTAGTCGCGCAGCAGGCGGGTGTTGCCCCCGCCGCCGCTGATCGCCCCGATGCCGTCGAACGTGCGTCCAGGGCTGGTGCCGGCCACGGTGATCGTGGTTTTCGGGGCGGCGGCGCGCGCCTGGGTGGTCGCCTGGCCGTTCACGGTCGCGAGGGTCAGGAGTGCGGCGGCGACGGTGGCCGCGCGTCTGATGAGTCGGCCGTTCGGCCTGAGGGGTGTGCGCACGGTGCGGTCCCTTCTGGATTCGGTCGGGTGCCTGCGTGCGGGCATGCGGATCCGGCCCTGGTGGCAGTGACGCGGGCGCCGCGTGGGGCGGTGGTGCGGATCGGGCCCTGCGTGGGACGAGAGGTGGGGCTCCGTCCGGGCGGTCGGCGCCGGTGAGCGGTCGGCGCCGTGAGCCCGCGACGGATCGGATGGATTCTCACCACTCGGCTGGCGGCCTGTCCAGGGAATGAGCAACAAAATCGCGCATCGGGTGAGTGATCTTGCTCGATACCGAGCAGAAACAAGCGCTTTCATGCAAAACCCTTGGGTGGGGTTCTTGACGTTCAGGCGGGCGCGGCGTTCCCTGTGGGGTGAGGCGCGTTGGGTTGCGCTGTGTTTTGTTGAATTGTGTTGACCGTTCGATCCTTGAGGCCCGGGAGCTCTCGTGCACGCCGTTCGCAGCCGTTCCGCTTCCCCGCCCCGCCCCGCCCCGCTTCCCGGACGGCCTCGGGGTCGCTTTCGCGGTGTCGGCGGTCCGGGCCCGGGTGCCAGGTGGGCCCGTGCCCGGGGAAGGGTGACGGAAGTCTTACGGCCCGGCGCGGGAGCCGTCGCCGAGGGGTGGGGTTCCGTAGCGTGCCGGGCATGCGAGTACTCGTCACAGGAGGAGCCGGGTTCATCGGCGCGCACGTGGTGGACGTCCTGGCGGCCGGGGGACATGTGCCGGTCGTGCTCGACGCGCTGTTGCCGGCTGCTCATCCGCATCCCCCCGAGTTGCCGGATGCCGAGTTCGTCCGGGGCGACGTCCGGGACGCGGCGACGGTGAGGCGTGTCCTGCGCGGTGTGGACGCCGTGTGCCACCAGGCCGCGATGGTGGGCCTGGGGAAGGACTTCGCGGACGCGCCGGAGTACGTCGCCCGCAACGACCTGGGGACGGCGGTGCTGCTGGCCGGGATGGCCGAGGCCGGGGTGCGGCGGTTCGTACAGGCGGGGTCGATGGTCGTGTACGGCGAGGGACGGTACGAGTGCCGCGAGCACGGGGTGGTGCGGCCGGGGCCCCGGGCGGTCGCGGACCTGGAGGCGGGCCGGTTCGAGCCGCGCTGCCGGCGCTGCGGGGCCGAGCTCGTCCCCGGGCTGGTGGGCGAGGACGCCCCGGCCGACCCGCGGAACGTGTACGCGACGACGAAGCTCGCGCAGGAGCATCTGGCCGCCGCCTGGGCCCGGTCCGTCGGCGGCAGGGCCGTGTCACTGCGGTACCACAACGTGTACGGCCCGGGCATGCCGCGGGACACCCCGTACGCGGGTGTCGCCTCCTTCTTCCGGTCCGCGCTGGCCCGGGGCGAGGCCCCGCGGGTGTTCGAGGACGGCGCGCAGCGGCGGGACTTCGTCCACGTACGGGACGTCGCCCGCGCGAACGCGGCCGTCCTGGCCGAGGTCGACGGCCTGCCGGACGGCGGCCACACGGCCTACAACGTGGGCAGCGGCGACCCGCGCACCGTGGGGGAGATGGCCGCCGCGCTCGCCGCGGAGCACGGCGGCCCGGCCCCCGTGGTGACGGGGGAGTTCCGGCTCGGCGACGTCCGGCACATCACGGCGGACTCGTCCCGGCTGCGGCGTGATCTGGGCTGGCGTCCCGAGACGGGATTCGCCGAGGGCATGGCCGAGTTCGCCCGAGCCGGGCAGCGGGCCTCGGCCCGGATCGGGTAGCCGGGCCCCGGCCCGCGAGGGCGCCGCGGGCGTGTCCGTCAGGCGTTCGCGCCGGCGAGGGGCAGGGTGACCTCGAAGCGGCAGCCGCCGGGCACGTTGTGGACCCGTGCCCGCCCGGCGTGGGCCTCGACGATGCCCCGTACGATCGCCAGCCCGAGTCCGGCGCCGGCGGGGGGCGTGCGGGCGGGAACGCCGCGCCAGCCCGTGTCGAAGACCTTGGGCAGGTCTTCCTCCGGGATGCCGCCGCACCCGTCGGTCACGGACAGCACGGCACGGCCCTCGTGCCGGTCGACCCGTACGGCCACGGTGCCGTCGGCGGGGGTGTGACGGATGGCGTTGACGAGCAGGTTGGCCAGGACCCGGGTCATCTCCTTGCCGTCCACCTCGACCGGGACGTGGTCGATGCCGTCGCCGCACAGCCGTACGCCGCGCTCGCGGGCGAGCGGATCGGCGCCGAGCAGCGCGTCGGCCGCCAGGTCCTGGAGGGAGACGCGGCCGAGGGTCAGTTCGAGGGCCCCGGCGTGGATGCGGGAGAGCTCGAAGAGGTCCCCGACCATGCTGTCCAGACGTTCGACCTCGGTGCGGATCTGCCGGTGGTAGCGGGCGGGGTCGGCGGCCACCCCGTCCTCCAGCGCCTCCGCCATGGCCCGCAGCCCGGCGAGCGGGGTGCGCAGGTCGTGGGAGATCCAGGCGACGAGCTCGCGGCGGGAGGACTCCAGGGCGCGCTCGCGCTCCCGGGAGGCGGCGAGCCTGGCGCTGGTGGCGGCCAGTTCACGGGTGACGGCGGCCAGTTCCGCGGTGGGCCGGGCGGATGGCGCGGCGAAGCTGCCGTCCTCGCCGAAGTCCCGGGCCGCACGCGCCAGTTCACGGCCGCGCGCCACGACCCATCGGCCGAGGAGCACCGCGGTGGCCAGGGAGACGACCGCGGCCATGGCGACCACGAGGGTGACCACGCTCAGGTCGTGCGGGGAGAGGAACATGGCCCGGGCGACGGCGAGGGTGCCGGAGAGCATGGCGGTGACGGCGACCGCGGCGACGACGGCCAACGAGACGGCGACGGAACGGTGCCGCAGCAGACGCAGCGCGACCGCGCCGAGCAGGCCGGCACAGGCCGCGCCCCCGAACGCGAACGCCGCGATCAGCAGGAGGTCCCTCACCGGGCGCCTTCCTCTCCGCCCGCCTCGAAGCGGTACCCCACGCCCCAGACGGTCCGGATCAGCCGGGGGGCGGCCGGGTCGTCCTCGATCTTGGCGCGCAGGCGGCGCACGTGGACGGTGACGGTGGACAGGTCGCCGAAGTCCCAGCCCCACACGTCCCGCATCAGCTCCTGACGCCCGTGGGCCAGGCCGGGACGGGTGAGGAAGTGCGCGAGGAGGTCGAACTCCCTCAGGGTGAGCATGAGTTCCCGCCCGTTCTTGAGGGCCCGGCGGGTCTGCGGATCGAGCCGGATCCCCGCCCCGGTCAGCAGCCCCCGTCCGGGGACCTCCGGAGGCGCGGCCCGGCTCCGGCGCAGGACGGACTCCACGCGCAGGACCAGTTCACGCGGGCTGAACGGTTTCGTGACGTAGTCGTCCGCGCCGAGCTCCAGCCCGGCGATCCGGTCGTCCTCGTCGCCGCGCGCCGTCAGCATGATCACCGGAACGGGACGGTCGGCGCGCAGCCGCCGGCACACCTCGAGACCGTCGATGCCGGGCAGCATGAGGTCGAGGACGACCAGGTCCGGGTCGTGCCGGGCGGCGGAGTCGAGTGCGGCGGGGCCGTCGGCGGCGTGGTGGACGCTGTGGCCGGCCCGGCGGAGATAGCCGGTGACGACCTCGGCGACGGTGGGGTCGTCGTCGACGACGAGGACCCGGGCGGGCGGGACGGGCAGGGACGTGCTCATGACGGCAAGCCTCGCACCGCCGGGCCTCCGCCGTCCCCGCCGGCCCGCCCCCGGATGGCGGACGTCCGCGTTTCGTAAGGAGTCGATGTCCGCCATGTCCCGGAGGAATTCCTACGGTGGCAGTCGTGACCGAACACTCCGTGGACGTCGTCCTGCCCTGTCTGAACGAGGCCGAGGCACTGCCCTGGGTACTCGCCCGCATCCCCGCCGGCTGGCGGCCCCTGGTGGTGGACAACGGGTCCACCGACGGATCCGCCGACATCGCCCGCTCCCTGGGCGCCACCGTCGTGCCGGAGTCCCGGCGGGGCTTCGGGGCCGCCTGCCATGCCGGACTCATGGCCGCCGAGGCCGAGTACGTCTGCTTCTGCGACTGCGACGCCTCCCTCGACCCCGGCCTGCTGAGCGGGTTCGTCCGGGCGGTGGCCGAGGGCGAGGCCGATCTCGTGCTCGGCCGCCGCCGCCCCCGGGGACGGGGCGCGTGGCCCGCGCACGCCAGGGCGGGCAACCTCGCCCTCTCCCGGATGCTGCGCCGCCGCACCGGCCTGCGCCTGCACGACCTCGGCCCCCTGCGGGCCATGCGCCGGGAGGAGCTCCTCCGCCTTGAACTGACCGACCGGCGCTCCGGCTACCCGCTGCAGATGGTCGTCCGGGCGGCCGACGCGGGCTGGCGGGTACGCGAGGAGGACGTGCCCTACCTGCCGCGCAGCGGCAGGTCCAAGGTCACCGGCACCTGGCGGGGCACCTGGCACGCGGTCCGCGACATGCGCGCGGTGCTCGCCGAACCGCCGTACGCACCCGCCGTCCCCGGCCCTGCCGGGCGGTCCGGGGGCGCGCGGTGACCAGCCTGCTCGTGATCGCCAAAGCGCCCGTGCCCGGCCGGGTCAAGACCCGGCTCACCCCGCCGTTCACCCCCGGGCAGGCGGCGGCCCTGGCCGAGGCCTCGCTCGCCGACACCCTCGAAGCCGTGGCGGCCACCCCGGCCGAGCGGCACGTACTGGTCCTGGACGGCGCCCCGGGGCCGTGGCTGCCGCCCGGATTCGAGGTCGTGCCGCAGAGCGGCGGGGGCCTCGACGAACGGCTCGCGACCGCGTTCGCCGCCTGCGCCGGCCCGGCACTGCTGATCGGCATGGACACCCCGCAGGTCACCCCCGAACTCCTGGCGCCCGCACTGGCCTTCGACGCGTACGACGCCTGGTTCGGCCCGGCCGCCGACGGCGGGTTCTGGGCCCTGGGCCTCGCGGCGCCGGACCCGGCCCTGCTGCTCGGCGTACCCATGTCCGTGCCCGAGACCGGAGCGGTGCAGTACGAGCGGCTGCGCGGGTCCGGCCTGCGCACCGGGACGCTGCCCCGGCTGCGGGACGTGGACACCGCCGCCGACGCCGCCGAGGTGGCCGCCCTGGCACCGGCCGGCCGGTTCGCCACACGACACCGGCAGCTCAGCGCCCGTACACCGGTGACACGATGACCGCCCCCACCGCCTCCCAGCCGCCGGCGACGCTCGGCCCGGCATGGCGGGCCGACCCGTACGCCCGGGCCCTGCGCACCGGGCAGGGCCCGCTCTTCCTGCGCAGGACGGACGGCTGGCTGCTGCCCCTGGACGTCGAACGCTGGTGCGCCGGGACCGACGCCGCCGACGAGAGCGTGCTCGCCCGCTGCCGCGGAACCGTCCTCGACATCGGCTGCGGACCCGGCCGGCTCGTCGCCGCCCTGGCCGGACGCGGCCACCGCGCACTCGGCATCGACGTGACCCCGGCCGCCGTCGCACGGACCGCGCGCCGCGGCGGAACGGCCCTGTGCCGCTCCGTCTTCGACCCCCTGCCCGGCGAACGGCGCTGGAACACCGCCCTGCTGATCGACGGGAACATCGGCATCGGCGGCGACCCCGGCGCCCTCCTGGAGCGCACCGCGGACCTGCTCGCCCCCGGCGGGCGCCTGGTCGCCGAGGCCGCTCCCGTCGAGGTGGACGAGCGGTGCGAGGTGCGCCTCGACGACGGCCGCGGCGCCCTCGGCACCCCCTTCCCGTGGGCCCGGCTCGGCCGCCGGGCCCTGCTGCGCCACGCCGAGGCCACGGGGTGGCACACCGTCGGCAGCTGGACGGTGGACGGCCGGCACTTCGCCGAACTCGCCCCCGGGACGTCGAGCGGCGCCACGGCCGCCGGGACCCCCGCTCCCCTCGGAGCCGCGTCGTGACCCGACCTCCCACCACCGGCTCACGGGCCACCGCCACCACCGCCGCCCTCGTGACCGGTCTGGTCGCGGTGCTCCTCCTCACCGTCCGCAAGGACGGCTACTTCGCGGACCCCGCCGGTCTGTCCTGGCTGTACGCCGCCTGCTGGGTCCTGTTCGCGGCGGCCCTGTGGTCCCTGCGCCGGGCACCCGCCCGGCACGTCGCCGCCCTCGTCCTCGCCGGTGGCGTGGCCGTCGCCCTGACGGGACTGGCCGCCCCACCCCGCACCAGCACCGACTCGTACCGCTACGCCTGGGACGGCCGCGTGCAGGCGGCGGGCATCTCCCCCTACGACCATGCCCCGGCCGACGCCGCCCTCCTGCCGTACCGCGACACCTGGCTGTTCCCCACCGGCAAGGTGTGCGGCGAGCCGGGCCTCACCGCCGTGTCCGAGGGAGTCTGCACCCGCATCAACCGCCCCCACGTCCACACCGTCTACCCCCCGGCCGGCGAGCTGTACTTCCTCCTCGTCCACGCACTCTCACCCGACGGAGCCCGCCACAAGGCCTTCCAGGCCTGCGGCGCCGTACTCGCCGCCACCACCACCCTGGCGCTGCTGCGCATCCTCCGCCGGCGCGGTGACCCCCGCACCGCGGCCTACTGGGCCTGGTGCCCGGCGATCGCCGTCGAAGCCGTCAACAACGCCCACGCCGACGTCCTCGCCGTCCTGCTGTCCGTCCTCGCCCTGGCCCTGACGGTCCGCCACCGGGCCTGGGGCGGCGCGGTGCTCGGCCTGGCCGTCGCGGCCAAACTCCTGCCCGCCGTCCTGATCCCTGGGGCCCTGTCCGGCGTACGCCGCGCCCGTGACGCCGCCGCCACCCTGCTGCCCGCCGCCGCGGTCCTCACCGCCCTGTACCTGCCGTACGTCCTGCTCTCCCACTCCTCCGTCCTCGGCTACCTCACCGGGTACGCCGACGAAGAGGGCTACCAGAACGCCTCCGCCGGCGACCGCTACGCCCTCCTGCGCCTGCTGCTCCCCGACTCCTGGGCCGTGCCCGCCGTCGCCGCGGGCATGCTCGCGGCCAGCCTGTACGTGATCCTCCGGGGCGACCCCGAGCGCCCGTGGAGCGGCGCCCTCCTCGTCACCGGGACCGCCTTCCTCCTGACCACCCCCGGCTACTCCTGGTACGCCCTCCTGCTGGTCGCCCTGGTGGCGCTCGACGGCCGCTGGGAATGGCTCGGCGTCGCGGTCGCCGGCGCCGCCGCCTACCTGACGGACCGTGTCCTCCCGTACGCCGGCACGGCCCTGTACGCCACGGCCGCGCTGGCCGTCCTGTGCGGCTGGGCGGCGCGCCGACGAGCCCACGGACCGGGCCGCACCCCCGACCGCACGGCCGGGCCGGGCATGTCCGCCTCGGCGCGGGCGGCCCGGCGAACCCACGAACGCGCGACCCACGGAGACACCCCATGAACGCGAACGACGGCGCAGCAGCCGCCCCCGACGGACCGGCGCGGGCGGGAACGGAACCCGACGGCGACGGCCCGGCGCGCTCCGCCCGGCTGCGATCGGCCCTCGCGTCCGGCTGGGCGGCCGGCCCGCCGAGGGGCCCGTCACGACCGGAGTTCTGGCGCAGCCCGCTGCGCGGCCCGTGGCTGACCGCGGTGTTCGGGATCGTGCTGCTCTTCGGCATCACGATCCTGTTCGTCACGGGCCTGCTGTCGTACGCCGCGTACGAACCGGACCTCGCGGCGGTCAACGACCAGACCCCGGGCAAGGGATGGCTCGGCTTCTACCTCTTCTCCTGGCCGACCTCTCCGTACTGGCTCTACCGGGTCACCCAGGGGGTGCACGTCACGCTCGGCGTCGTGCTCGTGCCCGTGCTCCTGGCCAAGCTGTGGTCGGTGATCCCGAAGCTCTTCGTCTGGCCCCCGGTGCGGTCGGCCGCCGAGGCCCTCGAGCGCCTCTCGCTGCTCCTGCTGGTGGGCGGCGCCGGGTTCGAGTTCGTGACCGGCCTCCTCAACGTGCAGCTCCACTACATCTTCCCGGGCTCCTTCTACACGCTGCACTTCTACGGGGCCTGGGTGTTCATCGGCGCCTTCGCCGTCCACGTGGTCCTCCGGCTGAAGCGGGCCGTGCGGGCCCTGCGCGCCGGGCCGCGGCAGCCGGCCCCGGACAGCGAGGAGGCGGCCGGGCTCGTCTCGCCCCACCCGGCCGCTCCGACCCTCTCCCGGCGAGGCGCGCTGGGCATGGTCGGGCTGGGCTCCCTCGCGCTGTTCGTCGTGACCGCGGGGCAGAGCCTGGGCGGCTGGTGGCGCCGGACGGCACTCCTGGCGCCGCACGGCCAGGAACCGGGCTCCGGCCCGAACGGCTTCCAGATCAACAAGACCGCCGCCTCGGTCGGCATCCGCCCCAGCGACATCGGCCCGGCCTGGCGCCTGACCGTGCGCGGCGCGGGCCGCCAGATCGACGTCACCTACGCACAACTGCTCGACCTGCCGCAGAACGAAGCGCTGCTCCCCATCGCCTGCGTGGAGGGCTGGTCGACCGCCGACCAGCGCTGGAGCGGTGTCCGTCTCACCGACCTGGCCGCGCTCGTCGGCCTGGGCACACACACCCCGCACGTCCTGGTCGAGTCCGTCCAGCGAGGCGGTTCGTTCAGTTCGGTCGTCCTGAGCGACGGCCAGGTCCGAGACGCCCGCTCGCTGCTGGCCGTACGCGTCAACGGTGCGGTCCTCTCCCGCGACCACGGCCACCCGGCCCGCGTGATCGTCCCCGGAGCCCCCGGAGTCCACAACACCAAATGGGTCACCCGCCTCACCTTCGGGGAGCCTTCATGAAGCCGCCCACCACCGCCCCCGCCACAACTCCCTTCCGCCACCACTACGGAGCCGCACCCCTCCACCTGCTCCTCGTCCTCGCCTCCTTCGCCCTCACCTGCTACGCGGGGCTTCGCCTCCTCGAAGGAGACACCCTCGGCGTGGCCATGTGGTTCGTCGGGGCCGCACTCCTGCACGACCTCGTCCTCCTGCCCCTGTACGCGCTCACCGACCTGGCCGTCCAAAGGCTCCTCGGACACGGCGCGAAGCAAGGAGCGCGCACACCACGAGTCGGCATCAACCACATCCGGGTGCCCGCCTTCGTCTCCGGCGTCCTGCTGCTCGTGTACTGGCCCCTGATCCTCGGACAGGTCGGCCACTACACGATCAGCACCGGCCTGCCGGCCGACGTGTTCCTGAGCCGATGGCTGCTGATCACCGCCTGCCTGTTCACCGCCTCGGCGGCCGTCCTCGCCGTACGGATGTGGAACAGGGGCAGGAACACGCGGAAGCCCAGGGCCCGGGCTCGTGGAGATGCGGGATGACACGATCCCCGAGGAGGCGACCGCCACACCGGGCAAGCCGTCCCTCACGGGCCCGCACGGTGACAGGGCCCGCTCCATGACAGCGGGCCGCTCCGGGGCCCTCCCTCGGGCCACGCACTCGCCGAGATGCTCGGGGCCACGGGCCACGGCCAGGGCGGCGGGCGCGAGCGATCCCACCGACCTACGCGCCGAGATCTGTGCCAGAGCCTGAAGCTCACCGACAAGGCCGAGATGCCCGACTGGCGGAGCGCCGGTCCGATGGGCCCGCTGGTTCTGACGCCGTACCACGACGGCGTCCTGGTCGCTGCGACGACGGGTTCGTAGCCGCCCCCGAGCACTCCGTCCGGCGGACACCGCAGACACCCGTGACTGCCCCGTTCGCGCACCTTCATGGGGTGCGCGAACGGGGCTTCGTATCGGACGGGCCGGGGGCGGCGGGCGGTCCACCGACTCGCGAACAGGTTCATATCGGGCAAGGATGGCGAATGCGGACCGAACTTCGGCGCGCCCAGACCCGTACACCCCGGCTCGCGCCGGCAGCCGACGGCGGGAAGCATCTCGACCCGTCGCACCGTGTCGCCGACGTCCGTGGGGGAGCGACCTTCGAAAGGCGTATTCATGTACCCCGCACTCAGCACCGGCGTGCTGGCCGAGTTGCGCCGGCCCCGCCCGTATCCTGCCGTGTCGCTCCTGATGCCGACCCACCGGAGGGAGCCGGACAACGCGCAGGACGCGGTACGGCTGCGCAACCTCCTGGCCCGGGCGGAGAAACAGCTCCAGGACGACCCGGGGGTGACGCGGGAGCGGCGTGCGGACGTGCTGGGCCAGCTGGAGCGGGCGGTCGCCGAGGTCGACCTCGTCCATGCGGAGGACGGCCTGGTGATCTACGTGGCGCCGGGCGAGCACCAGGTGTGGACGGTGGCCCGGGCGGTGCCGGAGCGGGTGGTCGTCGCCGACACCTTCCTCACGCGCAACCTCGTCGCCGCCCGGTCGGCCGAGCGCCCCTACTGGGCGCTGGCCGTGGCGGCGGACCGGATCTCCCTGTGGGACGGCGGGCCGGAGCGGGCCGCCGAGCACACGGCCGACGGCTTCCCGCTGACGCGGAGTCTGGAGGACCCGGACGCCGAGCGCAAGGAACGCGTCGGGGACCTGCCGAGCACCTTCCGCGACGAGGACACGCGCACCTTCTTCCGCGAGGCGCACGAGGCCCTGAAGGCCGTCCTCGCCGCCGAACCCCGCCCGCTGTACGTGATCGGCGAGGCTCCCGCGGTCTCCCTCCTGGAAGAGACCGGATCGCTGCCGCAGGACACGGTCACCCTCCATCAGGGCGGTCTCGGACGCGGGCCCGAGGAGGCCGTGCGCAAGGCGGTGGCCCCCCTGCTCGCCGCCCACGAGGAGGCCGCGACGGCCGGCCTGCTGGCCGAGCTGGACTCGGCACGGGGCCGGCGCGAGTACGCCGGCGGCCTCGACGAGGTGCACCAGGCCGCGAAGGAGGGCCGGATCCGGCTGCTCGCCGTCGAGGAGCACTACCGGACCGTCGTGCGCGACTACGGCGACCACCTCGAACCCGCGGACGCGTCCGACCTCGACTCCCGCGAGGACATCGTGGACGAGATCGTCGAACAGGCCCTGGAAAAGGGCGCCGAGGTGCGGTTCGTCCCCGACGACTCCCTGGCCGACGCGAACCGCATCGCCGCCGTGCTGCGCTTCTGACGGCGACGCGGACCGAAGCCCACGGGAGGAACACACCTCATGAACACCGCACCGCCCCAAGGGAGTCGGCCGGTCCGTGTCCGGGCGGCGAGCGCCGCCGTCGCCGTCGTCGTGACCGCGCTCGGCGCGGTCGGCCTCGTGTCCTGTGGCACGGATGGGGGCGACGGAGGCGGAACCGCGTTCAGCGGGCGCCCCACGGCGCCCGACTCCGCCTCGTTCTCCGGCGACCACCCCTCCTCCGTCGCCTCGGCGGCGGAGTCGCGGATCGCGTCCGCACGGGCCTCGGCGTCCTCGGCGGCGGCCTCGGCCTCCGCCCGGGAGGCATCGCGCAAGGCGTCGATCGGCGCCGAGGTCGAACGCTCACGACAGGCGGCGGAGAACGCCCTGAAGGGCGTCGAGGGCAGGGGCAACGCCCTGAACGAGGTCGGGATGACCGCCAAGCCCCGGGCCGACACGAACGGCCTGCTCACCGTCGTCGTCACCATCACCAACAAGACGAGCGCGAAGGCGTCGTACGCCGCCCGGATCGACTTCCTCGACCCGTCGGGCAAGGTCGTCGAGACCCAGTTCGTCGGCGCCGAGGACCTCGCCCCGGGCGAGCGGAAGCAGTCCCTGGTCATCAGTCGACAGCCCCCCGAGCCGGTGCTCACGCCACGGCTCACCGCAGCGCAGAGGTACTGAGGAGGATCAGCGCATGTCCGAACTCATCGTCATCGGCTACGACGATCACGAGGTCGCGACCAAGGCCTTCACCACGGTTCAAAAGCTCCGTGACGAACACGTCGTCACCCTGAGCGGTCTCGCCGTCGTCAAGGTCGACGACGACGGAGAGACCCATGTCGACACCCCCGCGAGACGTGAGGAGATCGCCGTCTCGGCCACGGCCGGCGCCCTCTGGGGTCTGGTCTTCGGCATTCTGATCCTCACCCCGGGGATCGGAGTGGTGGGCGCGGCCCTCGGAGGCCTCATCGGCAAGCTGACCCAGATGGGTGTCGACAACGGGTTCCGGAGGAAGGTGAGCGATCTCCTCGAGCCGGGTTCGGCGGCCGTCGTCATCATGGCCTCCAAGATCACCGAGGACCGGTTCGCCGCGGCCATGGAACCCCTCGGCGGAACCGTCCTCAAGACCTCCCTCCCGGAGGACAGCGAGCGGGAGCTCAGCGAGCAGCTCGCCGGCACCGCCGCCTAGACGGCGGGCCGACCCCGGGCCGTACGTCGTACCGCCGGCCGGGACCCCGTCGACGCCCACGGTCCGCCGACTTCCTGCCGAAGGGAGCCGGTGGACCGTGGGCGTCGGACCGCGGGGCGGGGCGGGGCGGCTCAGAAGTCGACGGCGTCGCGGACCAGCGGGCAGGTCATGCAGTGGCCGCCTCCGCGACCGCGGCCGAGTTCGGCGCCGACGATCGTGATGACCTCCACCCCCGCCCGGCGCAGCAGGGCGTTGGTCTGGGTGTTGCGGTCGTACGTGAAGACGACACCGGGTTCGAGCGCGACGGCGTTGTTGCCGCTGTCCCACTGCTGGCGCTCGGAGGCGTAGACGTCTCCGCCGGTCTCGATCACCCGGAGCTGGGGCAGCCCGAGGCCCTTGGCGACGACGTCGACGAACGGGGTGGTGCCCTCGTCGGTGATCTCCACGCCCGGCGCCTTGTCGCTCGGCCGCAGCGAGAAGGTGTGGACGGCGTCCATGATCCTCGGATAGAGCGTGACGATGTCGCGGTCGGCGAAGGTGAACACGGTGTCGAGGTGCATGGCCGCGCGCAGTCTCGGCATGCCGGCCACGATCACGTGCTCGGCGGCGCCGTTCCTGAACAGGGCGGCGGCGACCTGGGTGATGGCCTGGCGCGAGGTGCGCTCGCTCATGCCCATGAGGACGACCCCGTTGCCGACCGGCATGATGTCGCCGCCCTCGAAGGAGGCCTGGCCCCAGTCCTGTTCGGGGTCGCCCCACCAGACGGTCGAGCCCTTGAAGTCGGGGTGGAAGGTGTAGACGGCCTTCATGAGGAGGGTCTCGCCGTGGCGGGCGGGCCAGTACAGCGGGTTGAGGGTGAGTCCGCCGTACAGCCAGCAGGTGGTGTCGCGGGTGTAGAGGGTGTTCGGCAGCGGCGGCATGAGGTACTCGCGTGCCCCGACGCCTTCCCGGGCGAGGGACACGTACCCGGAGCGGAACTCCTCGGGCAGATCGGCCGTGGACAGCCCGCCGATGAGGAACTCGGCCAGCTCGCGCGGTGCGAGGGAGTCGAGGAACGCGCGGGTGTCGTCGACCAGTCCGAGGCCGACCTCGTTGGGCACGATCTTCCTGTCGAGGAGCCAGGCCTTCGCCCCGGGGATCGCCATGGTCTCGGCGAGCAGCTGGTGCAGCTCGACGACGTCGACGCCGCGCCGGGTGAGCTTGTCGACGAAGTCGGCGTGGTCGCGCTGGGCGTTCTCCACCCACATGACGTCGTCGAAGAGCAGGTCGTCGGAGTTGGTCGGGGTCAGCCGCCGGTGTGCGAGCCCGGGGGCGCAGACCAGGACCTTGCGCAGCCGTCCGACCTCGGAGTGGACGCCGAGCGCGGACGGGGTGGAGCTGGTCTCGGTGCTTGTCATGGTCAAACCTTTCCGAGGGGGGCCGGACACGTGTCCCGACGGGTTCAGAGCTCGATCCAGCCGGCGGCGAGGGCGGTGACACCGACGGCGGCGCCGATGACGGAGACCGCGCAGATGACGGCCTCGGCCGGGGAGAACGGACGCCGGTTCTGCTCCCGTCTGGCCTTGACGAACAGGAAGGTGGCCGGGGCGTAGAGGATGCAGGAGACGAGGACGAACTTGAGTCCGGCCGCGTAGAGGAGGAACGCCGTGTAGAGGGTGGCGACGACGGCGACGACGAGTTCGCGGCGCGTGCTGTTCCCGGTGACCTGCTCCGCCCGAGGCCGCAGCGCGATCTTGACGGCGAAGGCGGCGGCCAGGAGGAAGGGGATGAGGCTCAGAGCGCTCGTCAGGTCGAGGGCGAAGTTGAAGGCGTCGTCGGAGAAGGCCGTGACGACCAGGACGATCTGGCTGAGGGACGTCGTCATCAGCAGGGCCGGGACCGGGACGTCGTCGCCGCTGGACCGCCCGAGGAAGCGGGGCATGTCCTTGTCCTTGGCCGCGACGAAGAGCACTTCGGCGGCCATCAGCGTCCAGGCGAGATAGGCGCCGAGGACGGACACGACCAGGCCGACGCTGACGAAGACCTTGCCCCAGGTGCCGACGGCGGCCTCCAGGACGCCCGCCATGGAGGGCTGCCGGAGTTCGGCGATCTCGCTCATGGGCAGGATGCCGTACGACACGATCGTCACCGAGGCGAAGATCGCGAAGACGCTGAGGAAACCCAGGATCGTGGCCCGCCCCACGTCCTCCCGCCGTTTGGCGTGCCGCGAGTAGACGCTCGCGCCCTCGACGCCGAGGAAGACGAAGACGGTGGCGAGCATCGTGCCGCGGACCTGGTCGAACAGCGAGCCCGCGTAGTCCGCGCCGCCGAAGTTGTCCGCGAAGACGGACGGATCGAAGGAGAAGAGCGCCAGGATGATGAAGACGATGATGGGGACGATCTTGGCGACGGTGACGATCCGGTTGATCGCGGCCGCCTCCTTCACCCCGCGGCGGACGAGCAGGAAGAAGCCCCAGAGTCCGGCGGAGGACAGGATGATGGCGAGGGCGGTGTCGCCGTCGCCGAGCGCCGGGGCGACGGCACCGATCGTCGACATGATCAGGACCCAGTAGGTCACGTTTCCGACGCAGGCACTGGCCCAGTAGCCGAAGGCGGAGAAGAAGCCGAGGTACTCGCCGAACCCGGCCTTGGCGTACGCGTAGACGCCGGCGTCCAGGTCGGGGCGCCGGATCGCGAGGGTCTGGAAGACGAAGGCGAGCATCAGCATGCCCAGGCCGGCGACCGCCCAGGCGATCAGCGCGCCGGCGACGCCGGTCTCCTGGGCGAACCGCCGGGGCAGGGAGAAGACACCGGCTCCGACCATGGAGCCGACGACCATGGCGGTCAGTGTCAGAAGGGTCAGCTTGGCCGTGGGCGGGGAGTCCCCGGAGGAGGCCTCGGTCTTGGATTCCGCATGGGTCATGGCGTACCTCGTCGACGGGATCGGTCCGTTGCTGGAGCGATTCCCGGCCTGCCGGGGGACCGGCCGCGGGCCGGGACGCGCCGGCGCCGCCGACCGGTCCGGACGGCACGGACCCGGTCGGCCCTGCCCTGCTCGTCGGAGTCCACCGATGCCCCCTGCTCAAGGAAGTGACGGACGCAGATGCCCGACCGCCCACTGGAAGAGGAATCTAATGCCGAGAGTGTGATTTCGTCCTGATTTGTACGTCCATGTCATCCCGGAAGACCGGGAGCGGCGCCGGGGCTGTCGAAGGCGACACGGCGGTGGCCCGGAGGGAGTGGGGCTGACAGCGGCCGGCGTGTCGGAACGCTGAGCGTGGTGGCCCGGTCACCACCCTCCCGGCCGAGGAGGGCAGGCGTCAGGAGTGGCTGTCCGCGAGGAGCCGACGGGTGGCCGCCGCCGCGAACTCGGACACGGTGGTCAGGTCGTCGCCCTGGTCGATGCGGCGGATGCACGCGTCGACCATCGCCTGGACCACGGCAACGGCCAACTCCGGCTGTGGATGGCCCAGTTCACGGACGACCCGGTCGAGGGCCTCGTGCAGGGAGGTGTGCAGATGCTTCACGCGCTCCCGCGCCGACGGGGAGAGCGAGCCGCGCGAGAGGGAGGCCCGCCAGGCGTGGGTGCCGCGCGCGGCCTGTTCGAGATTGGCGCTGACATAGGCGGCCGCGCGTTCCCCGGGCGTGGCCGCGGCCGCGATCGCCTGCTCCACGGCGTCGATCCAGGCCGGGAACTCGCGTGTCACGACGAGTTCCAGAAGGTCTTCGATGGAGTCGAAGTAACGGTAGATGCTGTTGCGCGCGATGCCGGCCCGCTCGGCGACCGCCCCGGCGGTGAGCGCCTCCACGCCGCCCTCGCCCAGGATCGCCTCGGCCGCGTCGATCAGCTGGGCGAGCCGCTGAGCCCGGTGCTCGCGGACACTGCCGGCTTCGATCTTGGGCATGCTCTCCGCTCCGCCTCGGGCGCTGTGTCGTCCCGCACCAATCTACCCCCCGTGCCGGGGGCGTCCCGCGGCCTCGTGCTAGCTTGACGCCAACTTAGCGACACCCCTGTCGCTAACATCTGTTCCTGCGTCCTGTCGAAGGCTGTCCGATGCGATCGATGTACTCCCGCCTGCTCCGATGTCTCCTGGGATCGAGAAAACGCGCCGCCGCGGTGGTGGCGTTCTGGGTCCTGGCGGCAGGTCTCCTCGCCGGTGTCGCCCCCGCCCTGGAATCCGTCGAGGACAACGCCTCCGCGAACCTCCCGCCCGCCGCCGCGGACTCCATGAAGGCCCGCGAGCTCGTCCGCGCGCAGCTGCCGGGCCGGGACGCGACGCCCGCGATCATCGTGGTCCGCGGCGAGGGCGCCGACGCCGCGACGCAGGCCGGGGAAGCCGTCGTACGCATCACCTCCGCGCTGTCGCGAGGCGCCGGGCCCGACCAGGCCACGGACGTGGTCTCCACGGTGACCGCCCCCGACGCCGCGACCGGGCTGGTCTCGCGGGACCGTGGCACCCAGCTGGTCATCGTGCCCCTGACCGGAAGCCCCTCGGACGAGTCCTTCCAGAACGCCGTCGACGAGGTGCGCGCCCTCGCATCCGACCGTGCGGGGCCCACCGAAGTCGCCGTGACCGGCCCCGCCGGCATCGCGACGGACACCGTGAAGGTCTTCAGCGGCGGTGACAAGGCCATGCTCCTGGCCACCGTCCTGCTCGTCCTCGTCATCCTCCTGGCCATCTACCGCTCGCCGCTGATGGCACTCGTGCCACTCGTCGCCGTCGGCGTGGCGATGCGGGTGGCGGAGACGACCGGAACGCTCCTCGCCGACGCCGGGATCATCACGATCAGCTCCCAGACCGCCTCGATCATGACCGTGCTGCTGTTCGGAGTGGGCACCGACTACGCGCTGATCATCACCGCCCGCTACCGCGAGGCCCTCCTCGACGAACCGGACCGCCCCAGCGCGATGCAGACCGCCGTGCGGCGCACCGCCGAATCCGTCCTCGCCAGCGCCTCCACCATCGTGCTCGCCATGTTCGCCCTGCTCGTCGCGGCCTCACCCGCGCTGCACGGCTTCGGCCCGTACCTCGCCCTCGGCGTCGCCGTCATGGCGCTGGTGGCGTTCACCTTCATCCCCGCCCTGGTCCTCCTGTTCGGCGGGGGCGTCTTCTGGCCGGGCGGCGTGGACAAGGCCGCCGAGCGCAGCCGCGGCGCGGGCGTCTGGCACCGCGTCGCCGGCCTCGTCGCCCGCGCCCCGGTCCGGGTGGTCACCGCCGTGATCGCGCTCCTCGTGGTGATGAGCGCCGGACTGATCGGCTACCAGGAGAGCTTCAACACGCTCAGCGGCTTCCGCGCGGCAACCGAGTCCGAACACGGACAGAAGCTCATCCAGGAGGAGTTCGGCCCCGGCGAGATCGCCCCCAGCACCGTCGTCGTCCACGACGGGAACGACCTCCGCTCCGGACCCGCGTCCACCCGCATCGCCACCGCACTCGCGGGCGCCGACCACGTCGCCCGAGTCGGACAGCACCCCCGGTTCGGCGCGGACGGCAGGACCGTCTTCTACGACGTCGTCCTCGACCTCGACCCCTACGGCTCCGAGGCACTCGACGCGATCGAGCCCCTGAAGAAGACCGCACGCGCCGCGGCCGACCGCGCCGGCGCGAAGGACGCCACGGTGCTCATCGCGGGGGAGACGGCACAGAACGCCGACATCCGCTCCGCCCTCGACCGCGACACGACCTCCATCGTGCTCCTCGTCCTGGCGCTCGTGACCGCGGTCCTCGTCCTCCTGCTGCGCTCGCTCCTCGCGCCGCTCTACCTGGTGGCGACGCTCATCCTGTCGTTCCTGGCCACGCTGGGCGCCACCACCTTCTTCACCGTCACCCTCCTCGGCGACGAAGGCATCGGCAACCGCGTCACCGCGTACATCTTCGTCTTCCTCGTCGCGCTCGGCGTCGACTACAACATCTTCATCATGAGCCGGTTCAAGCAGGAACTGCGCACGACGTCTCCCGCCAAGGCCATCAGCGCCGCGCTCACCCGCACCGGCGGCGTCGTCTCCTCCGCGGGGCTCATCCTCGCGGCGACCTTCGCCGTCCTGATGACCCAACCGATCCGCGAACTCTTCCAGTTCGGCTTCGCCATGGCCTTCGGCATCCTGCTGGACACCTTCCTCATCCGGCCCCTGCTCGTCCCCGCCGTCGTCCATCTCCTCGGACACCGCGCCCTGTGGCCCACGCGCCCACGCCCCACAACCCCCCTCACACCGGTCACTCCACCCGCGGAGACAGCCGGCTCGACGGGTCGCCTGCTGCGCGCCTTCACCTGGATCGCGTTCATCGAGGCGTGCACCTGGGCAGGTCTGCTGATCGGGATGTACTTCAAGTACGTCCCGAAGACCACCGAGCTCGGCGTACGGATCTTCGGCGCGCTGCACGGAGCCGCCTTCATCGCCTACGTACTCCTGACCGTCCTGTTGGCGATCCGGCTCAAGTGGCGACTGGGCCGAACGACGCTCCTGGCCCTGCTGGCCGCCGTCCCGCCCTTCATGACCGTGGCGTTCGAGACCTGGGCCCGCCGCACCGGCCGACTCCCCGAGCCGCCCAGCGCCCCACATCCCTCTCCCGCCTCCTGACCGAGGGCCCGCAGGCGGCTGCTTGCGGGCCCTTCGCACGGTCCTGCGCGCGACGGTCGGTCCTTTCGGTCCTTGATGCCGTCGGGTCCGGGCACGGCAGTCACGACACCGGTGGCGTTCGACATGACGCCGCCGACGGCCACGTACCAGTTGCGGTCCGTGCGGGTGTACCCCTGGCCGGGCGTCTCGACCGGAATGGCCACCGGTTTTCCCCGGACTTCTCGAAATGCCGTTGGTCCGCAGCTGGACCCAGAAGTCCCTCGCGCTCGGCGACGACCGTCTTCCCGACGAATTCGCGCGCCACGGTGGCATTTGACGCCCTCTCATCGGGCCTTGTCCGCCTTGGCCCGCAGTCCGTCCCGGCAGTCCCCGGACAACCGCTGCAGCTCTCCCCCCATCCGCTTCCAGTCGGCTACGGCGGACCCGAGTTTCCCGAGGTCTCTCTCGACCAGCTGGTCGTAGTCCACGGTGTCGGCCCCCGCTCCTTGACGTACTCGGCCAGACGCGCAGGTGACACGGCCGATCCGTCACGGTTTCGGAATGACGCCGCGATCTGCGCATCGCCTTCGGCATGTGACTTCTACGGGAATCGCGAGGCGATTCGCGCCGGACGGCGAGCCGGCGAAACTCGGATGCGCGCACCGTTCCCGCCTGCCATTCTCGGCGCCATGCGTGCGTTCGAAGAGCTCGTCGAGGAAGGGGAGGCCGTCCCCACTGCGGGTGGGGACTTCTCCTGGTTCTCAGGCCGTGCCAGCGAGCAACGACCGTCCTGGGGCTACGCGAGGCTGCTCGCCGAGCGGATGGCGAAGGCTGCGGCCGGACTCGACATCCAGACGGGCGGTGGCGAGGTGCTGGCCTCGATCCCCGTCGCCCCGCCGGTGCTGGCGGCGACGGAGTCCTGGCGCCCGAACATCGCGATCGCCCGCCGTGCTCTGGCGAAGTTCGACGCGAACGTCGTCGAGGTCGAGGACGCGTCCGGCCTGCCGTTCGCGAAGGAGTCGTTCGACCTGGTGGTCAGCCGACACCCCGTGGTCACCCGCTGGGACGAGGTGCGACGGGTGCTGCGCCCGGACGGCGTGTACCTGGCCCAACACGTCGGTTCCGGCTCGGTACGGGAACTGTACGAGTTCATGAGGGGGCCCCAGTCGCCGAAGCCGCGCCCCGTGCCGGCGACCACCACGTACGCGGGAACGAGCCCGATCGCGGCCGTGGCCGCCGCGGAGGCGGCGGGCCTGGACGTCGTCGACGTACGCCAGGAAGCTCTCCGGATGGAGTTCCACGACATCGCGGCGGTGGTCCACTTCCTGCGCAAGGTGATCTGGACCGTCCCCGGATTCACCGTGGACGCCTACCGCGACCGCCTGGCGGAACTCCACTCCTTCATCGAACGCCATGGTCCGTTCGTGGCTCACTCTCAGCGCCTCCTCATCGAGGCCCACCGGCGAAGGTAGGAAGGCATCCGGACCGCCGCTCGCGGGCCGGCGGCTGTGGGAATCACCAGTACCCACACGGGAGTACCTCGTCATGGGCGGTCGGATGGAGGGCGGCTTGCGGTCGGCGTCGGGGGCGGGCGTCCCAGCGGCGGGTGGTCCACGCTCGGCGGATCAGGCTGCGGATGGTGACGATCGTGTCGGCGAGGTCGAAGACGGCGTCGATGACGGCGGTACGGCGTCCGTAGCGGCGGGCGAGGCGGCAGAAGGCGTTCTGCCGGGCGCCGGTGCGCCCGACGTGCCACCACTGGCTCGGCCTGGATCGGTGCCTTCTCGCCCTTCTGCGCGATGTGGCCGTGCAAAGTTCGGGCGGTGGGTCCCGTGCGGGTCTTGTCCGCGTCGCAGCCGGCGTCGAGGCGGACAGCGATGTCGTCGGGCAGCGGACCGATGTCGTCCAGCAGGTACAGGGTCGGGGCGGGCAACGGGGAGCCGTGGCCGTTCGCTCCGGCCAGGACCCGGCCGAGCGGGATGCCGTCACCACCGGTCGGGCCTGAGCGTTTCAGGCCTTGCTCGCCGCAGTCGACCGGTGAGCGTCCGGCTGCCTCGCCGCCGCCGGGGGCTTCAGACGTCGTTTCTTGTGGCGGTTCCCGGGAGCACGGGTGACTGAGTACGAAAGTCGGCTCTTGAGCATGCTTGTTGGTGTCCGAGTGCAGGTCCTGGGCCACAGCGGAGCGGGCGGGCTTCTGACCAGGCGTTGCCAGGCCCTGCCGCTAGACTTCGAGGCCATGACGGCCGCCACTCCCGTATCGCCCATCCCGGTCGCACCGGCCGGTTTGACCCGCAGGGCCAAGAGATTCGTCGCGTGTGAAGGCATCCGTGTCGCCCGGTAGGACATCGAGTGTCACCGCGATGCCTGGATCGAGCACGGTGTCCCGGCCGCGGAGATCGATCGCGCGGTGGCCTTCGAGAACCGTTGGGGCGGTCTCGCGCTGCCACCGGCGCCGTTCTACGACAGCGGCCCGCGGGTCCTGGGCGCGGACGTTCCCGAGGGCTCGGCCGCTGAGGGCTGGTGGATCCCGGCCGGGGACTGTCGGTATTCCATGGCCTACGGATTCATGATCGGCCCCGGTGGCGAGTTCGGGATCGACGGCTACCACTGGGTACCGCTGCATGCCAGTACCGAAGGCTGGGTGGAATCGTTGGCGCTGGCCGGCCATGCGAGGCGCTGGGCCGAAACCATCACGAGGATCACCGGCGAGGCCGTCGACTCCCTGGACCTCGAAGGGTACGAGCCGGTACCTGAAGTGCGGGGTTTGACCGACACCTGGTGGCGGGGCAAGGACTCGCTCATCGCCCTGTACCGGGGCGTGGCCGTCGGCATGGATGCCCCGGGATGTCTTGAAGCCCATGTCCACGGCGGTCTTGACGAGTGGGTTCTTCAGGGCGGCTGACCACTGACGGACCTTGCCGGACCTGAGTGCCCGATTGGCCGGACGAGCCGACGATCACGGTGGTGACTGGTTCTGCTGGATCTTCGATCCCTCTTTATCGCGGTCGGTCGGATGCGGTCCCGTCAGATGCCCCCTTTGAGGGCACGAATGCTCACCGAGTCGATCACGCACCGGGACCAGTCGAGCTGCCCGCGTGAGCCGAGCTCGTCCAGGATGACCCGGTAGAGACGGGCCCACACATGCTCACGGCTCCACCGTGCGAACCGCTTGTACACCGTTTGTCGGCAAGCCCCCGAAGAATGGCGGGAGTTGACGCCAGGTGCAGCCCGACGTCGCCACGAACACGATCGCAGCCAGCACCTCACGGTCCCCGGCTCGCCGACGTCCCCCGCCCTGCGGCCGCTGCACCACCGTCGGCGGCACCACCCGCCGAAACAGCTCCCACAGCTCGTCCGGCACCAACTGCTCAACAAGACGATCCACGTCCCGTCGACGATCGCCGAAGACCAAAGGAAACGACGTCCTGGTGAGGGAGCCGTCGATGGCGACCCGGTCGTAGGACTGGGGCGCGATCTGCTTGAGCCGAGTGAAGACGCCGAGGGCGATCCACCCGTCACGACGGGTGCGGATGGTGGTCGTCGAGCAGGTTGTGCCGGCGATGGCCTGATAGGAGTAACCGAACCGAACCGAACCGAACCGAACCGAACCGAACCGAATCGAACCGAACCGAACTGAGCGAACTGAACGAACTGAACGAACTGAACGAACTGAACGAACTGAACGAATCGAACCAAGCCGAAGCAGTCAGCAGCTTGTCGAACACGATCCGATCGCTGATGCGCCCGAGGGCGTACGCGCCCGTGGGGCGTTACTTCCGGCCGGGGGTCCATTTCATGCCGAGTCGGTACGCGCGGGAGATCACGTCTTGGACTCCGGGACCGTCCGCCGGGGTGAACCATCGCACCTCGCGTCCGATGACGAGTTCGCCCTTCTGGCGCTTGATGAGGGCGATGGCGCACGCATGTGCCTGCGGAGGGCATTCGTCCAGAACCACCCGGAAGCGGTCGCCGCGGTCGGATGTCAGGGTCACCACCGCGTCGAGGCCGCGGAAGTCGCCGGACCCTTCGTAGATGTAGACGAAGAGCAGGAGTTTCTGGAACTCGGCCTGGTGGTCCAGGTTGATGGCCAGGTTCTCTCCCGTCTCCCGGGCCCCGGTCCGGTCGTCCGTGTCGAGGGCGACGTACGGGAAGCGGTCCATCGCGCCGAAGGCGTTGCCCAGGGCCTGGACCACGGTCTTGGAGCCGTCGGTGCAGCGGATCATGCAGCCGAGGTCGAGATCCACCGTCCTGGCCGTGGCCGACCGCAGCGACGCCCGGATCCGGCCGAACAGGCCACGGGCCTCGCCGCCCGCCCGCTGCGCGGCGGCCTGCGGTGAGGTCCAGTTGAGGTTGACCTTGATCAGTCCCGAGGTCACGCCGTGCTTGTCCAGGGAGACCGTGGGCGAGGCCTTCGTCAGGTTCACGGTGGCGGGCTTGTGCATGCGGCACCTTTCGAGGAAGGTCCGGGGAGTCGGGGTGGTCGACGACCATACAGGCGGGGCGTGAGGTACCGCAGGGAATCGGTTGTCGACGGCCTGACGCGAGGATGAGCCCCCGGGCGGCCGTTAGTGTGAGGGCCGTTGGGGGAGTCCGAGCCGGAGCGGAGCGCGGAGAGTCGTGGGCGGTCTTACGGAAGCGAAGCTGAGGGCGCTGGCCGGGGAGCGTTCGTTCGAGCGTGGACTTGCTTATGTCGACGAAGTGTCCGGGGCCGAGTTCGGTGACGGCTGGATCAGGGCATCGGTACGCGGCACGGAGCGGTACGAGGTGGAGCTGCTCCTGGGCGGGCGCAGGAAGCCCGCGGGCACGTGCGGTTGCCCGTACGGCCAGGAGGGCAACTTCTGCAAGCATCTGGTCGCGCTCGGTCTGACGGTGATCGCTCAGGAGGCCGATCTGCCTCGCCGGCGGAAGGCGGCCCGGGACCGGACCCGCCACCTCGACGCCTGGCTGACCGGCCTGTCACGGGACGATCTCCTCGATCTCGTACGGGAGGAGGTGGCCGAGGACCGGAACCTGCGGAGGCGTCTGGAACTGCGGGCGGCGAGCGCCCGCGGCGATGTGGCCGGGATCCGTTCCCGTATCCGCGAGTTGCTCGACAGCGGCCCCTTTGCCCAGTACGGCTACGTCGAGTACGCCGACGCCCGTGCCTACACCGACCAGGCCGGGCAGGTGGTCGACGCGATCCGGTCGCTCACGGCTTCCGGCCGGGCGGCCGACGCGATGACCCTGGCCCGGGAGGCGATCGGGACGCTGGCAGCCGTGGTCGAAAGCGTCGATGACTCCGACGGCCGGCTCGAGGAGATCGGCGCCGGCCTGGCCGACGCCCACCACGAGGCCTGCCGCGCGGCCGGCCCCGACCTGGAGGAGCTCGCGCACTGGCTGGTGACGCACGCTCTGGACGACGCGGCCGACCTGACGGACATCGACCCGCTCGACTACGAGGACCTGCTCGGCGAGCGGGGGACGGCCGCCCTGCGCCGGTACGCGGTCGAGGCATGGCGGGCGAACCGCACCGGCTGGGCCGAGAAGCATCTGATGCAGCGCCTCGCGAAGTCGGGGCGGGACATCGACACGGTGATCGCCGTGCACGCCGTCGACCTCGCGCCGAACGGTCACACCCATCTGCTCGTCGCCCGCGAGCTCGACACCGCCGGCCGTACCGCCGAAGCCCTGGAATGGGCCGAGCGCGGCATCCGGGAGACCGCGGACCTCGCCACCGTCGACACCGCCCTGATCGACCACCTCGCCGACCGCTACACCCGGATCGGCCGGTCCGCCGATGCTCTCGCCCTGCGCCGGGACCGCTTCGCAGCCTGCCGCACCCTGCTCGCCTACCGGCAGCTGCGTGCCGCGGCCATTGCCGCCGCGTGCTGGCCGACCGAGCGCGAGAAGGCGCTGGCGCTTCTCCACGCCGATGCCGAGCCGGCGGACACGCGCGGTGGCGGGGTTCTCGTCGACATCCTGCTGGACGACGGGGACGTCGAAGCCGCCTGGCGGACAGCCGGCGAGTACGGCGCCCACGACGGCCAGTGGCTCACCCTTGCGGACCGGTCCCGCCCGACCCGCCCCGCGGATGCCCTCGCCGTCTACCTCCGCCTGGCCACCCGCCTCACCCGCGAGACCGGCAACCGCGCCTACGAACAGCTCGTCGGCCTGCTCCTGGGCATCCGCGACTGCCACCGCCGCCTCGGCACACCGGACGACTTCACCGCGTACACCACCGACCTGCGCGCCGCCCAGAAGCGCAAGCGGAACCTGATGCGACTGATGGACGAATACGGGCTATGACTCGTCAGGTCTGTCTTGTCGGAGACGCAAGGGAACGGGCTGTGCTTGTCGGAGACGCAAGGGAACGGGCTGTGGCGACGGAGCCGATCGCGGGGCGGTCCCGGCTCCCGGGTGCCGTTGACTCGGGCAACGTGGGCGAGGTCCGCAGAGCCGAGGATCTGGACGCCGCTCCGGACGATGCCGACCGCGTCGTGACGGTCGAGTCCGTCCTCCGGCGCCGGTCAGGCCTGCAGGTCGACATGCACGGCGACACCAGGACCGTGGAGCGGTTCGCCCGTGAGGTGCGGATCACGCAGACCTTCGGCCGGCACCCCGACCTCCCGCGCACGATCGCCGGGGGCGTGCGAGCGGAGGCGTCCCAGCAGTCGCGGGCCCTGATTCCTCCGGGCGCACATCCACTCTGCCCGAGTTCAGGTACCACGGTCCCCACGAGGAGTAGTGATGCGTGACAGGGCGGGGAACGACAGGACGAGCCTCAGAGCCGAGATGCTGGCCCTCCTGCTCGAACCGTTGGGGGTGGACGCCATGGCCGGGCCGGCCGCACTCCAGCGATTCGCCAAGGACGTGGACGCGGTCGCCCAGGCACACGGGTGCGTCGGCCTGCCGCCGTCGGGAAGCACTCTTCCATGGGTGTCCGACGCGGTGGCGGCGTGCGTCGAGGAACACGAACTGGTCCGTCTGACAACGGCTGGGGGCCGGACTCCGGCGCCGGACGGGGGCGGATCCCTCCGGGAACTGAAGCGGCTCGAAGGGTTGCGGACACATCTCCGGGCGCTGGAAGGCGTGCCGGTGGAAGCGCTTCGGGCGGACGCCGTGGCGGTGGCGGACGCGGAACGACTGCTGCCCGAAGCCCTTGAGCCGTGTCGGCGCGCGGACCGGGAATGGCCCGAGGAGATCTGGCGCTCGATCCGTGAGATCGACATCGGAACCGCGCTGGCCGACCTGAGCCGTCGGCGAGGAGGCCGGAAGGCGGCGGAGGCGCGCGAGCTCGTGCTCGGGCACAGTGCCGCGGCGGCCCGGGATCTGCGGAACGGGGAGCTGGTGCCGCTGCTGGAGAAGGTGCGGGACTCCGTCGCAGCGGAGGAGTCGTACGAGGCGGTCCTGTCCGAGCGGCCACAGTGGTGGCGCTGGTTCGCGCCGGACGCGCGGTCCGGGTTCCGATCGGATCGGCGTGACGCCCTGCTCTGGGCGATCGAGGCCCGTGACACCGGTGCCGTTTCCGGAAGCACGGTGGACATGCTCGCGGAGGACAGCGTGCGGGCGGTGATCGAGCACGGGCTCGCGACGGTGCCCGTGAACACGGCCGTGGCTCCGGCCGCAACCGCCACGGGCTCGGCCGCGCGGCTCACGGCGGGGCTGCTGGCGGTCGCCTCCCGGACCGACATCAACGAGCTGCGGGCGTTCGAGTCCTGGTACGGGAAGAACGTCGAGTCGTTCGACC
The DNA here is from genome assembly GCF_042874035.1 of Streptomyces sp. NPDC004284. Lineage (NCBI taxonomy): Bacteria > Bacillati > Actinomycetota > Actinomycetes > Kitasatosporales > Streptomycetaceae > Streptomyces > Streptomyces sp. NPDC004284. The sequence goes on from NZ_JBIAMJ010000014.1 coordinate 160,033, forward strand.
ACGTGGCGGCGGCCATGGATCTATGGCGCACCGAACCGGATCTCCGCGAGGCCCTCGGGGCCCTGGCCGACCGGTTCGCGTCCGGGGTGGTGGACACGAGCCGATCGGCCTACCGCGACGTCCAGACCGCTCTCCGGGAGGAGGCCGAGGCCCGTCTTCCGCGAACGTCGTACTCCGCGCACGCGATCGAGAACGAGGACCTCGTCGAGGTCGTCAGCCGCATCGGGGCGTTCGAACGTGAACTGCGCGATGCCGTACGAGTCATGCCCGCGGCGAGCGGCAGGCTGCGCGTGGCCATCGCCGGAAGAACCAAGTCCGGGAAGACCACACTCCGCAAGGCGCTGACCCGCGACGCGGACCGGACCGGGATCGGGCGAGGGGCGCACCGCACCACGCGGGAGACCGCCGCGTTCCACGTCGGCTCCGTGACGTACCTCGACACGCCCGGCTTCGCCGCGAAGGACGACGACCTCGACGCCACGCGCGCTCGGGCCGCGTGCGACAGCGCCGACGCGGTGATATGGAACTACGCCGACACGCTGCGCGAGGAGGAGTCCGCCGAGCTCCAGCGACTTCTCCTCGCGGGGAAACCCCTGCTCGTGGTGGTCAACGTGAAGGGACGGGTCGTCGAACCGCACCGCCTTCAGCGCTTCGTCGAGAACCCGGAAAGGGAGTTCACGTCGGCGGCGGGTCACGCCGTCCGGATCGAGCAGGTCTCCGGAGCGGTCGACGTCGCGCCGCCCGTTGTCCTCCCGGTCCACTCCGGCGCCGCGCACGAAGCGTTGTCCACGGGGGATCGCGCGCTGGGGGACAGGGCCCTTCGGGCGAGCAGGTTGCCCGAGCTGGAGCAGTCCCTCACCCGACTCCTGGCCGAGCGTGCGATTCCGCTTCGTGCGGTCCGGCTGGCCGACGGGGTGCGGGCGCCGGTGGCCGCGTTCCACGACCGGCTGATCGAGGAATTCCCCGGGATCGATCTCGCGCTCGGCGAGCTCGAACGCTCCACGTCGAGTGACCGGGCCGCGTTGCTCGAGGCTCTCCGGACAGCGGGCCAGGACACGCGCGACCGGCTCGAAGCCGAGCGTCACCGTGCCAAGGAGCGGTTGCCGGATGTGGTCCGGGACCTGGGTGGCGTGGATGACGCGCGGCGGTGGAGCGACTTCGTCACCGGTCTGGAGTTGGAGGGACTTCTCTCCGGTCTCGAGGACGAGTTCGAGCTGGAGGCGCGGAAACGGGGGATGGTTCTGCGCGCACCGGTGGGCACCCCGGAGCGCCGGGGCGACGCGCAGCCGCGTGTACGACCGCGTCCCGACCTGAGGGAGAAGGCCGTGAGCCTGGGTACGGCGGCTGCCAAGGGGGCGGCGACAGCCCTTCTGAGCTCCGTCGCCGCCAAGGGGATCCCCAAGAAGCTCGCGGTCCCCCCTCCCGCGGCGACGGCGGTCTACGCGGCGGAGGTCCTGGCGGGAGCGGCGAAGGCGTGGAGCGGCGAGGTCGACCGCGCCCGGCGGGCGAAGGACAGGTGGACCAGTGCGACCACGACCGAGGCCGAGGCATGCCTCGATGAACTGTTCGACGGGCTCGCGGCGTGGGCGGCTCGCATCACCGATGACGCGGTGGACCAGGCCGACGCCCTGTCCGAGGCGCGGTCCTCGGACACCAGTGGCACGCGGGAGCGGTTCGAGCGGCTGTGCCGACTGCGGCCGGCCGTGCGGTCCGCCCTCGACGCGATCGACCTCGTCCTGGCGCGCCGGCTCATGGCCCTCGCGGGCGGGGAACCGGCGGCGATCCGTCGGGCACGTCGGACTCCGGGAGTCGCACTGCGTGTCTGGACCGACGTGTCCCGCGTCGCGGACGTGCGGGCGTGTCTGCGGGACCCGTTCGTGGATGTCCTCCCCGAACGGATCGAGATCCGCACGGATTCCGGATGCCTCGGCACCTCCGACGGGAGTGAAGGGAACACAGATGACTGACGATGATTCGGTTGACGCGCCCAAGAACGACGGGGGCCCGGACGCCCCCGTACTCGCGCTGACCGCACGGGTCGAAGAAGTCCTGAACGCTCACTCTCGCACGCGCGGCCTGACCGCGAGCCTGCCTCGCGCCGACACGAGCCCGCTGCGGATCGCGCTCACGGGTCCGTACAGCGCGGGGAAGTCCACGCTCATCGCGGCACTGCTCCGGCTCCCCTCGGCCGCTGTCGGCGAACTCGTCGACGCGGCGCCCAAGACGCACGAGCCGACGCCGTACGAGTGGAACGGCGTGACGCTCGTCGACCTGCCCGGGACGCTGTCGGGTATCGACGAGCACTCCGATGCGGCACGGCGCGGCGTGCGTGGTGCGGACGCGTTGGTGATCGTGACGACGAGCGAACTGCCGGGCGAGGCGGAGACCAGGGCGATTCTGCGGACGCTCGACGTCGACGGGTTCGCCGACCGGAGCGTGGTCGTCGTCAACAAGATGAACGCCGAGAACAGTGATCGCGACGTCATCCTCGACGAGGTTCGCGGGCGACTGGGGCCCTTCGCCGACCGCGTCCCGATCGTCCCGGCCGACGCACGCGACTACGTCGACGCGGTCAACGACCCCGCTCTCTCGGCCGCTCAGCGTGAGTCGTTCGTCGCGGAGAGCGGTATCGACGCTCTGACGGCCGAATTGCGGAGGATCATCGCGCCCGGCGTCAGCGGTGTCCGGCCCAAGGCGCAGGCCTTCGAACTCCTTCGAGTGCTGGAGGACGCCGAGCGGCAGTGGGTGCTGAACGGTGAGGAACTCGATGCCGCGGCGACCGCGAAGAAGGCCGAGGAGTCGATCTCCCAGGCGAAGGAGCGTGTCCTGAGCGCCCTGAAGAGGGAGAGCGAAGTCGTCGCCTCCCGGATCACGACGGCCGGAGACAGGGCAGCGGCCGGCGTCTCGGAGAAGGACGGCATCGTCCCCGGCCACGTCGCCCGTGCGGTCCAAGAGGAACTGGACGGTGCGAGCACCGAGTTCGACGCGAGGTTCTCCACGTCGGTGAGGACGGCGTTCGACGCGCTGGTCGCCGAGTACGGAACCGCTGTGCCCGAGCCCGAATCCTGGGTGAACGGCATCGAAGCACCCGATCCGACGATCGACGCACCCCCGGGCGACGCGTCACCGCTGGCGCAGGGGGCCAAGGAAGCGGCGAAGAAGGCCGCGAAGGCGGGCGCCGCGAAGGCCCACGAGTGGATCGGGAAGGTCGCGGACGGTGGCAGCGCGGCCTCCGTCGTCGTGGAAAAGCTCAGCAAGAACCGGGTGGGCCAGAAGGTCCTCGACGCCGGCGGGAAAGTCTCCAACGGTGTGGGGAAGTTCAAACCGTGGGGCAAGACCAAGGCGGCCGACAAGGTAGCCGGTGCGGCCGGCAAGGTGCAGTGGGCGCTGGCGATCATGGGGCCGTTGACGGACCTGACGAGCGTCGCGCAGGACCAGAACAGGTGGATGGCGGTCAACAAGCGGCGGAAGCGGATAAGGAATCACTTCGACGAGGAAGCACGTGCACAGCGGACCTCTCTCACCGCCGCCGGCGAGCGGTACCTGAGCGAGTGGATCGCCGAGGTGGAACGATCGCTCAGCGGCCTCATGGAGCGGGGCTTGAAGATCAAGACCGAGCGTGAAGCGGCCCTGGCGGCGATCAAGGGCCTCCGGGACGAGGCCGGGAAGCTTGTCGGGCCGACCCGCTGACCTGACGGTCCGAGGTCCCGGCGGTGAACGCGCCCCGTGACCACGCGACCGCCGGGACAGGCGCGGCTCAGGCCCCCCGACGCGAACTCCGCCGACCGCGACCAGGCGTCCCGGCCGGGGCGCTCGAACCCGTCGGCGTGTCGGCGCCGTTAGCCTGTCGGTATGACGGAGCGTGTCGTGCCCGGCCGCGCGGACGGCCTGATCACCCTGGACGCCGCGGACGCGCTGTGGGTCGGTCTGACGGCCGGCGGCGCCGTGCCGACGGCTTCCGGGGCGTTCACCCGCTCGCCGGCCCGTGCCCGGACGGGATACGTCCTGATCGGCAGCCGTGTGGTGGCGACGGTCGAGACGGGCGGCGGTCGGTGGGGCGTCGCGGAGCACGAGGTACGCCGGGCGGCCGCGGAGCTGAACGCGGTGGGGATGGACCGGCGGGACCTGGTCCGTGTCGGTCCGTTCCACGGGGCGCCGGAGCCGGAGCACGACGAGGAGACGCCGCTGCGCTGGCGGCGTCGCGTCGCGGGGGAACTCCGGTTGCCGGGCGGTCCCGGACGCGGGGCACGGGACGGGGACGGTCGACCGTGCCATCTGGCGGGGATCGACTGGCGACAGGTACTCGTGGAGCACACCCACGACGGGACCCGGCGGACGTGGTGGCTGCCGCGCGCGGTGGTGAGGCTGCTCGACGCGGCCGAGCACGCCGAGACGCGGTGGCTGCGAGCCGCGGGGACCCGTGAGACGGGCGTGGCCGTGGCCGAGCCGCCCTCCCGCCCCCGGCGGGCCGGGGACGCCGACGGCCGACGGGCGACGGGCCTTGAGGACCGGCGGGCGACAGGCCCCGAGGACCCCGCCGCCTCGCCGCGCCCGTACGACAAGGAGCTCGAAGGCCGGCTGTACTCGGTGCTCAGCAGGAAGCCCGGCATCGCCCGAGAGGTGACCGGCTGGGTGTGCGCCGTCTGCCGCGCCGCGCCCGCCGCGGTCCTCGACCACTGCCACGAGCACGGATACGTCCGCGCCCCCGTCTGCCAGTCCTGCAACACGCGGGAACGTCCCGACCACCTCTACGCCAACGACGTCCGCGTGGCGAACCGCTACACCCGCCTCTTCCGCACCGACGCCGACGACTGGCTTCGCCACTGGCACCGCTGCACCGGCTGTCGCGCGCGCACCATCCTGCCGCTGCCGCACCTCGCCGCGTGGACCGCCCTCATAGCCTGCCGGTCACTGCGCCCGACCCACCGGGCCCCACGCGGGCGCGAGCCCTGCGGCGCCCTGCGCGTGTCCTGGACGGGCAGCCAGAACGCGCCCCGTTCCTGCCTGCTCACCGTCACGGTCGACTTCTGCCCTGCCGGCGAGCACCGTGTCCTGGCGCAGGTCCCCTACCGCGAGGCCGCCGAGCGGTTCCGCGGCTGGCTGGCCGATACGGCCCCCGCTGTGGCCGCCGCGGCCGGCCCCGACCGCCTGGACGGCCTCCCCGCCCAGCCCCGGCCGGTCGTCGCGGACACCGGCGGCGAGGGCTTGGCACTGTTCTGAGACGAGCGTCGCCCACCGCCGTACGGCGGCGGGCGGCTCCCGCGTGACGCCGAGTGGGAGTGCCGCTCATTCCTCCGTCGCGAACGACACGAACCGCTCCCGGCCCGCGCGGCCGACCGCGAAAGGCCGGCGCTCCGCGTCCTCGGAGTCCCGGACGCGGACGGTCTGCGGGGTGACGGCGACCTCGACAGCGGCCACCATCGGATTCGCCCCGCACCCGGGCGAGTGGGGCAAGGGGCTGGGAACCGAGACGGTCCACCTGCTGTGCGCACTCGGCTTCCGGGCGCCGGGTCTTCACCGCATCCGGGCGGCTCGTTCGCCGTTCAACGAGGCGTCCGCGCGGACGCTTCCGCGGGCCGGCATGACCGAGGACGGGCGGATCCGCGACCACGTCTTCGTTCGTGGAGCATGGCGGGACTCGATCACGTACTCGATCCTGGAGCACGAGTGGAGGTCGATCGAGGGGTGGGCATCGGTCCGACGATGGACGCCGCAGATACCAGGATGGGGAAAGAAGCATGGGTGGTGGCCCCCTGGAGGCTGAGCACGACGAGCGGATGCGGTCGGTGGTGGAGCTCGCGCAGGAGTTGATTCGCCGATCGAGTCGCGGTGGGGTCGACGACTATGGTCCCGTGCTGGGCGTCCTGGAGGACTGGCTCACGACCAGGGGACTGCCGCACCGTCGTCTGCACGACGCCGGTGGCGCGCCGGTCGGACTCCTGGTCGAGATCGCCGGGAGCCGACCCGGGTCGTGGTGGACGCTCGACGCGTGTGTCGACACCGCTCCCTACGGCGACACCACCCGCTGGTCGTTCCACCCGACCTCCGGGCAGGTACGGGACGGATGGCTGCAGGGCCGGGGTGCGGCGGACTCGAAGCTCGCCGCCGCCATGTTCTGCCACATCGCCGCCGGCCTCGTCCCCCGCGCCCATGAGTTCGCGGGAGGCCTCGCCGTGCTCCTGGACGTCGACGAGCACACCGGGACCTTCGGCGGCGCACGCGCCTACCTCGCCGACCCCCGGGCCGCACGTCCGGCAGGAGTGATCATCGGCTACCCCGGGATGGACGAGGTCGTCGTCGGCGGCCGTGGCCTGTGGCGGGCCACGATCGCCGTACACGCGCCGTCCGGGCACTCCGGCTCCAGCCGCTCCGTCACCGGCGCGATCACCCGCGCCGCCCGCTTGGTCCACCTGCTCGAAACGGCGGAACTCCCTGGCCGTGACACGGCCTCCGGCTTCCCGCTGGGGCCGAAGCTGACCGTCACCGCCATCCACGGTGGCGAAGGGTTCTCCGTCACTCCCGACCGCGTCGACATCAACGTCGACGTCCGTACCACCCCGTCCTTCGACGCGGGCGGCGCCGAGACACTCGTGCGCAAGGCGGTCGCCGAGCTCGATGCCGAGCTGCCCGTCCCGATCCCGACCGAGATCGCGGAGGTGGCGGCCTGGCCCGCGTACCGCCTCGGGGAGAGCGAGCAGCCGGCCGCCGCCCTCCTGTCCGCGGCTCGAGAGGCAGGACTCGACGTACGGGCGAAGACGGCAGGCCCGTCGAACATCGGCAACCTCCTCGCCGGCCACGGAATCCCCGTCACCGCTGGGTTCGGCGTTCCGTACGAGGGCCTGCACGGCATCGACGAGCGCGCGTCGCTGGCCGAACTGCCCACCGTCCACACCGTCCATGAACAGGCCGTCCTGAGGCTGTTGGGCATTCGGTGACCGGCTCCCCAGATCGGTCTTCCACGTGACGATCACGAGTCGGGTCGGCAAACGGCTCCAAGGTCGTACGGGGACGTCCTGAGGTCACCACGACCGGCGGTGCGGCTGGAAGCGCCCCTGTCCTGCGCGCCCGCCCCGCCCGCGGCCACCGATGTCCGGGCGGGAGGCCCCGGCAGGCCCTGACCGGCCATGGCGAGTGTCCGGCGGTCTGCCCCGGCACTTACCACCGGGCTCACCACGCAGGTCACGGCCCTCTCACCGGCGAACTCACCATGCGGAGTCATGGCCTTGCGACGGCCTGGGCTTCCCGGTGGTCAGCACGGGGGTGAGAGGGGCGTCGAAGAGTGAGGCATCAGCTTCGCCGACCTCTTCAAGGAGCCTCTCCGATGCCTTCGCCCTCCCTGCTGCGGCCCCCGTCGTGTCCCCTGCCTGACAGGCGCCCGTTCCCGTGTCGCGCCTCTGCGGGGACGCCGCGCGTTCCTCGTACGGGCCGCGGTGTGCGGGCGGCGCTCGCCACAGGCCCCACCGCCCTTCTGGTCGGTGTCGACCGGCCCACGCCCGTGCCGGTGAAGCCGGCCGCCGTCGTCCGTCCCGTCGCTGTTCAAGCGACCGCCGACGGTGCCGGCGGGCCCGCCGGGTTCGAGGAGACGGTCCTGGGGATGTGGCTGGAGTCCGGTACGGCCACCGAGTCGTCTGCGGAGATGGCTCGGCTGCGGCTGCTGGCTCCGGGGGCCGGGCCCCGCGGTGGGGCCGCCGGCCGGTCGCGGTCGTCCAGGTGGCTGCCGTCCGGACCGAGAGGCGGGGGACCGGCGCCTTGGCCGTGACCATTGCCGCCCGCCTCGCGGACGCCGTCGCCGGTGTACCGGGGGAGCAGTCCGTGCGCGGGCTGCGGTTCTTCACCGTTCCCGTCACCGAGACCGGCAGCGGTGACAGCCGGGCGTACGTGGCCGGGGCGCCGAGGGAAGCTGCCGGGCAGGAGCCCGACTCGCCGTACACCGCCCGGGTCGAGGACACCGCGCTCGCCGACACGGTCGGCGGGTTCCTGTCCGCGTTCCTCGGTGCCGGCGGCGCGGTCGAGCGCTGCCTCGCGCCGGGGACGGTCCTGGCCGATGGCGTACGCGCTCACGCTCACCGCCCGCGACGGCCGCTGGGAGATCGCCTCCCTCGACACCGGCCCGGCGGCGGTCCCGGCCGCTCTCCGTTCCCGCCCCCTCACCATCCACCCCTGTTCTTCTCAAGGAGTCCGCCATAGCACCACCTCCGTCGTCATCGCCGTGGGCGGCAAGATGAGCGTCAAGGCCGACATCGGCGCCCTGATCGGCCTGGCCGCCTTCACGGCCTGCGGCGGCGGTGTCCTTGGCCAGGAGGGACAGTCCGAGACCGGCGGCGAGGAAGATCACCCCGACGAGTTCGGGGCGGGACGCAGCCCGTACCGGGCGGCGAGGCAGCCGGTGCGCAGGGCCGTGGCGCCGATCGCGACGTAGCCGGCGGCTTCGTTGAGGCCGGTGGCGAGTCCTCGGCGGGAGGGTCCCACGGGGTCGATCTTCATGTTGACGGTCATCGACCAGGTCAGCCCCTGGTCGACGCCGAGCAGGACGTTCGCGGCCACGATCCACCGCCACGAAGGCGCCCAGGCGAGCACGAACGGGACGGGTGCGCCGATCAGCCAGCCGGCCAGGAGCAGCTGCCTGCGGCGGAAGCGGGCGGTGAGCGCGCGGGCGGCGAGGTTCGTGAGGGTCTTGGCGAGGCCGAGGGCGACGATGAAGGAGAAGACGGCCGGGTTCCCGGCGAGCCCGATGGCCTCGGCGCCGATCAGGGGACCCTGGTCCGCTTCGGGCCGACGAGTGCCCCGACCGCCGCCGTGACGAGGACGATCAGGAAGAACTGCGCACGGTTCCCCCGGAGCCCCGGCCGCACGGGGGGCGGGCGCGGGCCGCGGCTTCGTGTTCGCTCGTGTCATCTCGTCACCGTTCCGGCCGTTCCCGTATCCGCAGATCGCAATACCCCTAGGGGTATTAGATCCTCCTTCCTGCCGGGATCTTCCCTTGTGGCGTGGGATACCCAGGGGGGTATTTGACTTCCCTCCGCGGCCCTGCCTACAGTCGATGGCATAAGTACCCCGGGGGGTATTCGAAAGGTTGATCTTCCATGCGTGAAGTGGATCTGGACGTCTTCGCGGCCGAGCTGGCTCAGGGCGCCTTCACCATCGACGTCCGAGAGCCGGACGAATACGCAGCGGGCCACGTGCCGGGCGTCCGCACCGCGCCTCTCTCCGAACTGGGCGTCCACCTCGCCGCACTGCCCTCCGACCGGCCCGTCTACGTGATCTGCGCGAGCGGCAACCGCAGCGCCTGGGCCGCCGAGCACCTGGAGGCCGCAGGTTTCCACGCGGTCTCGGTCGCGGGCGGCACCTCCGGATGGGCCTCTACCGGCCGCCCGGTCGTGCGCGGCACGGACGCCCGGACCGCCTGAACGGCCGGCGGCCCACCCTCACCGCACTTCATTCCGTCTCGTGGGGCTCCGCTCCGCGACCGCTTTCTCCGTCGAAAGGTTCGCCGTGTTCTTCGCCCAGTACTACCTCGACTGCCTGTCCCAGGCGTCGTACATGATCGCCGACGAGAAGACCGGTCAGGCGGTCGTCGTCGACCCGCGCCGGGACGTGTCGGAGTACCTCGCCGATGCGCGGGCTCACGGGTTCACCGTGGTCGGTGTCATCAACACCCATTTCCACGCGGACTTCGTCGCGGGCCACCTGGAGATGGCCGACGAGACCGGTGCGTGGATCGGTTACGGCTCCCGTGCCGAGACGGAGTACCCGGTCCGGCACCTCGCCGAGGGCGAGCGGATCGCCCTGGGCGACGTGGTGCTGGAGGTCATGGAGACCCCCGGGCACACCCCGGAGTCGATCAGCGTCCTCGTCTACGAGCACGCCGGCGACGCCGTCCCGTACGGGGTCCTGACCGGTGACGCCCTCTTCATCGGTGATGTCGGCCGCCCCGACCTGCTGGCGTCGGTGGGCGTGACGGCCGAGGAGCTGGGTGGGATGCTGCACGACAGCGTGCAGAACAAGCTGATGGGCCTGCCGGACGAGGTCCGCGTCTTCCCCGCCCACGGCGCGGGCTCGGCCTGCGGGAAGAACCTGTCGACGGAGAAGTCCTCCACGATCGGGGAACAGCGGGCGACCAACTACGCCTGCGTCCCGATGGGCCGGGAGGAGTTCGTCGCGCTGGTGACCGCGGGACAGTCCGCCGCACCGGGCTACTTCGCCTACGACGCCGACCTCAACCGCAAGGACCGCCCGCTGTACGACGCGACCGTCGCGGCCCGTCCGCTGTCCCTGGAGGAGTTCGCCGGGCTGCGGGCAGGCGGCGCCGTGGTGGTCGACACGCGTGATCCGCAGGAGTTCGCGGCCGGTCACCTGGCCGGTGCGGTGAACGTGCCGGCCGACGGCCGGTTCGCCGAACAGGCCGGCACCGTCCTGGACCCCGCAGAGGAAGTGGTGGTGATGGCGCCTCAGAACCGGGAGGAGGAGATCGTCACCCGCCTCGCCCGCATCGGCTTCGACCGCGTCGTGGGCTACGTCCGCAACCCCGAGGACGCCCTGCGGGTGATGGAGGCCGAGGTCACCCCCGCCAGCCGCCTCACCGCCACCCACCTCAAGGCCGCCCTCGCCGGAAACAACCCGCCGCTCGTGGTCGACGTCCGCACCTGCGGCGAGCGCGAGGCCAACGGCTTCATCCCCGAGGCCCTGCACATCCCGCTGAGCGAACTGCCCGCCCGCACCGGCGAACTCCCCACCGACCGGCCCCTGGTCCTGCACTGCGCGGGCGGCCACCGCTCCTCCATCGCCGCCAGCCTGCTGCGCCACCGCGGCATCGAGGACGTCTCCGACATCCTCGGCGGCTGGACCGCCTGGGCCCTGGCGGCCGAATCCGCCGAGGTCTGAGCGCGCCCGACCGCCCACGAACCGCCGGCCCGTCACGGCTCCGGGATCTTCCCGCCGTGCACCGCCGGACGGATGGCGGAGACGGGGGCCGCACTGCCCCCGCTCCTCCGCCCCGTCGCGGGCGCGGGCGTACCACCCCGCCCGCGACGGCCCCTTGTTCTCTCACACCTGGGTCACTGCCATGACCCACCACCCCCGCATCCCTCACCCGTCTACACCCTGCCGGAGTCACCCATGAGCGCCGAGCGCACCGTCCAGTCGATCACCCCAGCCGTCCTGCACCGCCTCGTCCAGGAGGGCCGTACGCCACGCCTGCTCGACGTGCGCACCCCCGGCGAATTCCGCACCGCCCACATCGCCGGCTCGTACAACGTGCCGCTGAGCACCCTGCGCGAGCACCGCGCGGAGCTGCGTTCGCACCTGGACGAGGAGGTGGTGCTCGTCTGCCGCTCCGGACAGCGGGCGAAGGAGGCCGAGCAGGCCCTCGCGCAGGCCGGTCTGCCCAACCTCCGTGTCCTGGAGGGCGGGATCACCGCCTGGGAGGCGGCGAGCGCTCCCGTGGAGCGGGGTCCCGAGCGGTGGGACATGGAGCGCCAGGTCCGCCTTGTCGCGGGCTCGGTCGTCCTGGCCACCGGCCTCATCGGCATCGCCGTCCCCGGTGCCCACCTCATCGGCACGGCGATCGGCGCCGGCCTGACCTACGCGGCGCTGAGCAACTCCTGCGCCATGGGCGTGCTGCTCTCCAAGCTCCCCTACAACCGCGGCCCGCGCACCGACGTCCGCAGCGTGATCGCGGAGCTGCGGAGCGCGTCATGACCGCCCTCATCGTCGTGGTCTCCCTGCTCATCGGCGTCAGCCTCGGCATCCTCGGCGGCGGCGGCTCCATCCTCACCGTCCCGATCCTGGTCTACCTCGTCGGACAGGAGACCAAGGAGGCCATCGCCACCTCGCTGTTCGTCGTCGGCGTCACCAGCCTCGCCGCCCTCATCCCTCACGCGCGGGCCCGCCGAGTGCGGTGGCGGACCGGGCTGCTCTTCGGCGCCTTCAGCATGGCCGGCGCCTACGCAGGCGGCCGCGTCGCCGAGTACATCCCCGGAACCGTCCTGCTCATCGCGTTCGCGCTGATGATGCTCGCCACCGCCTACGCGATGCTCCGCAAGCCGCGTGACGGGGCGAAGAAGGCCCGGCCCGCCCACAGCGACCTGCCGCTGAAGCACATCGCGGTCGAGGGCCTCGTCGTCGGCGCCGTGACCGGCCTGGTCGGCTCCGGCGGTGGCTTCCTCGTCGTTCCGGCCCTGGCCATACTCGGCGGACTGCCCATGGGCATCGCCGTCGGCACCTCGCTCCTCGTCATCACCATGAAGTCCTTCGCCGGACTCGCCGGCCACCTCTCCGGCGTCTCCATCGACTGGGGCATCGCCATGACCGTCACAGTGGCGGCCGTGATCGGCAGCCTGATCGGCGCCCGCCTCGCCGGACGCATCCCGCAGGACGCCCTGCGCAAGGCGTTCGGCTGGTTCGTCGTCGTCATGGGCGTCTTCGTCCTCGCCCAGCAGCTGGACACCGCCGTCTGGACCCACCCCGCCACCTGGGCCGTACTCGCAGCTGGGGCGACCGTCGCGGTCGCCACCCGAATACGGAGGCGCTCACGAACGCCGCACCAAGAACCGAAAGCCGGTGCCAGTGCCGGTGCCCGTCAGGGCGCATCATCGAAATGACGTAAGGACGCGTGCCGCCAAGGCATGCCCGGTGGGGGGTGAAGGAGGAGAATTCCCGTGCAGGTGGACGAAGAATCGATGAAACCGGTCCTGAACCGCCTCAGGCGGGCGCAGGGACAACTGGCCGCCGTGATCGCCATGGTCGAATCCGGCCAGGAGTGCGAGGAGGTCGTCACCCAGCTCGCGGCCGTATCCAAAGCCCTGGACCGGGCCGGATTCAAGATCGTGGCGAGCGGAATGCGCCAGTGCCTCGGCGACGACTCCGGCACCCCGCCCATGACACAGGAAAAGCTGGAGAAGCTCTTCCTCACCCTCGCCTGAGTCGTTCCCCCCCACCGGACAGAGAGAGTCCCGTGCGGCGGCACCCCGGAACACTCGTACAGCCCTGGGACCGTGGGGTACACGCAGGGCGGCGGGTTGACCGACGCCGAGAGGACCGCGCGGGAGCGGATCCGGCTGCAGGCCGTGGAACGCTGCGAGGGCGGGAGAAGAACCGGGAGATCGCTGCCGCGCTGCGCGTGAGCGAGCGGTCGGTGGAGCGGTGGCGCCGGGCCTGGCGCGAGCGCGGAGAGGCCGGCGTCCCGTCGAAGGGCTCGCCGGGCCGGCCGAGGCTCAGCTCATCCCAGATCGTCAGGCTGGAAGGGGAGTTGGAGCGGGGGCTGCTCGTCCATGGGCGGGTGGACCAGCGGTGGACGCCGGCGCGGGTGAAAACTCTGATCGGCCGGCTGTTCCAGGTCTCCTGCACGGTCGAGGGCACGTGGCAGCTGCTGAGGCGGCACGGCTGGTCGTGACAGCAGCCCGCCCGCCGGGCGATCGAGCGTGACGACACGGCGGTCGAGGTGTGGAAGAAGGAGACCTGGCCGCGGGCAAGAGCGCCGCGGCGGCCCTCGGGGCCTGGATCGTCTTCGAGGACGCAACCGGGCAGTCGATGACACCGCCGCGCGCCAGGTCCTCGGGCCGGATCGGCCGGACCTCCGTCGTCCGGGTACGGGGCCGGGGCTCCGGCCGGGTGTCGATGGCGGGCATGACCTGCCACAAGCCCGGTGAACGTTCCCAACTCATCTACCGGATCCGCGAGCACCGGGGCCGCAAGGACGAGCCGAAGGGCTTCGGACGGCGCGACTTCCGCGACCTGATCGTCCGGGCCCGGATCCAGCCCGGCGGTCCGATCGTGCTGGTCCGGGGACAACGTCCGCCTTCACCCGGCCAAGCCGCTGCGGGAGTTCATCGAGGCGAATGCCGCCCGGCTCACCGTGCTCCGGCTGCCCGCCTACGCACCGGACCTGAACCCGCAGGAGGGTGTCCGGTCGCTGGCCGAACGCGACATCGGCGACCTCGCCGCAGCCGATCTCGGCCAGATCACCCGGGCCGTGAAGCGTCGGCTCAAGCAGATCCAGCACCACCCCGACCTGGTCGACGGATGCCTCGCCGGCACTGGCTTGATCATGGACGGCTGACCGACTTCACGCATTCGAAGCCGGAAGCCGGTGACGATGTGGGGCCGGCGGTGTCGGCGGTGGAAGAACCTGCGGGTTTCGGTGGCGAGTTCGGCCTGGTTTCCGGCCCGGTGGGCGTGGGGCAGGTGGCGTTTGAGGTCGGCGTTGACCAGCTCGTCGGGGTTCGGCTCGGATGGGTACGAGGGCAGGAAGTGCAGCTCGACCTGGTCCTTGTGGTCGGCGAGCCACGCCTGTACGGCCTTCGAGCGGTGGGCCGAGTGCCGGTCGACGATCAGATGCGCCTCGCGGTCGAAGTGGCCGGCGAGCCGGGCGAGGAAGCGGCACATGACCTTCGCGTCGAACGACTCGGTGAAGACCATGAAGTGCATCCGCCCCTTGGTGCCGATCGCGCGCATCGCGTTCACGGAGAACCGGTTCCCGGTACGGCGGACCACCGGCGTCCGCCCTTGCCCGCCCCAGGTACGGCCGGCGACCACGTCCGCGCATCCCCCACCAGATCGCTCACCCACAGCCAACGAGCCCGAACCCCAAGCGTCTCGGATCGATATGCCCTCGCGCTGACCGGAAAGGAGGCCGCCCATGCCGAAGAGGCCGAGCCGCACCGGCCTGTCCATGGCGGGCTCGGACCTCCGGCGCTGCCCCGCTACCGCATCCCGTCGTGAGTCGTCAGTGTCCTGGTGGAGGGAACGGGTGCGGAGCAGTTCACGGAGGTCACCTGGCGTCAGGGCGGCAAAGGCGCGATGACCCCATGGTTCGCGGTTCTGACGGTCCGGCCCGCGGGTGAGCAGTCCCCGGTCGCGACCCAGGAGGCCGACGGCGGGCGCACCGGTGGGATGGCCTCCTGCCCGCCCGGACCCTTCCGGTCGAGTGGCCACGCGGTCAGGACGCGCCGACGGGCTATTGGATATCGAACCTGCCCTCCGCCACTCCGGTCGCCGACCTGATCCGGTGGGCGAAGACGCGCCGGCGCGTCGAACACGACTACCGCGAGCTCAAGCATGGTCTGGGACTGGACCGCTTCGAAGGCCGGACCTGGCGTGGCTTGCACCAGCACGTCACCCTCGTCACCGCCGCCCATGCCTTCCTCGTCCTGCGGGCGGCTCGACCCCGAAGCCCACATGCCGGCCTGACCCTCTACAGCGGGTGTCGCAGGTTCGAATCCTGCCGGGGCACAGGAGAGGGCGTGTACTCATCTTGGTACGCGCCCTTTGGCATCGGCGGCTGACGTCGGCGGGGCGTGATCAGCCGAACAGCTGCGAACCGAGCGGGTGTTGACGGTCGAAACCAGGGAGGATCAGGAAGGTCGCGCTGGCGGTCGTGGTGGTGAAGCGCAGCAGCGCGTCGGAGGTGTCCATGTGGGCGAGGGTGGCGGTGAAGGTCCGCAGGTCGTTCTGGAAGCTGATGAAGAGCAGGCCGGGGGCGGGATCGTCGGTGCTGTAGGAACGGCGGAGCATGAGGCCGGTGCCGACCACGACGGGGTTCGCTCTGCGCACGTGGGCGTCCGCGGGGACGAGGTAGCGTCCGTCCGGTGTCTTGGCACCGAGGTCCGGGCCCGCCGCGACCGGGCCGCCCGACAAGGGGGCGCCGCTGCCCCGTCGCCGTCCGAAGACCGCTTCCTGCTCGGGCACGGACAGGGCGGCGAACCGTGACAGGTCGAGTTCCATGTGCCGCAGTACGGCAAGGGTGCCGCCGGCGACCTCGGGAGGACCGGCCAGCCACAGGTCGCGTCGTTGCTCGGCGCTCGTGTGCGGGCCCACGATGCCGTCGATGAAACCGAGTGGGTTGCGGGGCGCGGTCAGACCGTCGCCGACGGGCACGTTCGCACCACGGCGCGCGGACTGCCGCCAGCGTTCGTGGACGCGGTCTCCGGCCTGGGCCAGGAGCGCGGCGGCGACGACCGGGAGGAGCAGCGCGTCACCGGCACAGATCTGGATCAGCAGGTCACCGCCCCGAGCCCGCGGCGCGATCCGCTCGCGGGAGAACCGGGGCAGGTCCACCGCGCCGGGCAGCGATGCACCGGCCATGCGGACCAGCCGGGGGCCCACACCGACGGTCACGGTGAGGTCGCCCGGCGGCAGGCCGAGCAGCCGTGGGTCGGTCCCCGCGACGAGTCCGCGGACGGCCTGACCGAGTTCGGCCAGCAACGGACCGGGAGCCACGTCGGCGCCGAGGTCGGCCACCAGCGCCAGGAGGTTCGGCTGGGCCGGTTGCGGGAGGGTGATGCCCGCCTGATGGCGGCCGGTCGGCGACACCTGTGCGCCTGACGCGGGGGAAGGGGGCCGGCCCGGCCGAGCCGCGGGCGATTCGCACCCCGCGGTGAGCCCGGTGGTCGCCACGGCCCCGGCGACACCGATGAACGCGCGGCGTGACGGACGGGAGTCGGCTCGGTGCATGGAGTGCAGAGTGCCACACCGGAATCGCACGTGTTGGTCAACCTGCCGTTTTCGAAGTGGAATTGGGTGATGTCATGCCAGAATGGGATCATGCTTCGATTAGCTCTTCGCGTGCTGGCGACGGTACTGGGCACGCTGACGCTTGTGACCGGCTGCAGCAACGGCGGCGGTGACGGCGGATCGGGCAAAGGCCGGCGACCGAGCGGTGCACAGGTGACGATCCGGGTCCCCGGTGATGCCCCGACGATCTCGGCCGCGGTGTCGTTGGCGCACGCCGGTGACCTGGTGCTGGTCGCTCCGGGCGTGTACCACGAGTCGGTGAAGGTCTCCACGCCTCGCGTCACTCTTCGTGGTGAGTCCCGGGACAAGGTCGTCATCGACGGACGGTTGCAGCAGCCGAACGGTGTCGTCGTCGCGGCTCCCGGGGTGGCCGTGGAGAACCTGACCGTGCAGAACAACACGCAGAACGGCGTGCTGGTCACCGGTTCGGCGAAGGCGGCGGCGGCCGGGCTGCCGGGGCGAAGCGGCGGCTACGACACCGGTGACGAGCCCGTCACCTTCCTGAAGTCGTTCCTGGTCTCGCACGTGACCGCGACCCGCAACGGGCTGTACGGCATCTACGCGTTCTCCGCGCAGAACGGTGTCATCGAGCACTCCTACGCGTCAGGCGGGGCGGACTCGGGGATCTACGTCGGACAGTGCAAACCCTGCCGCATCGTGGTGCGGGACAACATCGCCGAACTCAACGCGGTCGGTTACGAAGGCACCAACGCCGGCGGGGACATGTACGTGGTCGGCAACCGCCTGGTCGGCAACCGGGTCGGCCTGACCACCGGCTCCGACCACCAGGAGAAACTGCTCCCGCAGCAGGGCGCCGTCATCGCGGGCAATCTGATCGCCGCCAACCAGCAGCGGGCCACCCCGCAGCAGGCCGACGGCGGGTGGGGCATCGGCATCGGCGTCGACGGCGGCAGCGACAACCGGTTCGTCCGCAACCGCATCGCCGGCAACAGCAACGCGGGGCTGGTGATCACCGCGACCGCCGACATCCCCGCGATCGGCAACCAGATCACGGACAACACGTTCACCGGCAACAGCGTCGACGTCGGCTGGACGTTCCCCACCGCGGCACGAGGACGGGGCAACTGCCTGCGCGGCAACGATCTGCGGACCACAGTGCCCGCCCGGCTCGCGACCACGGCGTCCTGCCCACTGCCGTCCACGACGCTCTCGCCGGCCGGCCGGTGGGCGACGCCGACGGCCCCCGGCGGCATCCCGTTCACCGAGGTGGCGGCGCCTGCTCCACAGCCGCAGTTCCCCCACGCCCTCACCACGGGCGCCACCGCCGTCCCGGCCGTGCCGGACCTGCCGGACCTGGCGGGCGTCCCGCTGCCGTCGGCGTCCCTGCTCGCCGCGGGTGCGCGGGTGAAGACGTCCTGAGCGCCTCCGCGTCCTGAGCGTCCCACCCGCCCCGAGAGCCCCGGGCTGCGGCTACCTCTTCGGGGTGACTCCGGGTACCGGCGTGACCGGCAGGAACTTCTGGGTGTCGAATTCGATGTCCACCGGCTGGGGCGCGGAACCGACGCTGACGCGGACCCGGTACATCGTGCCGTCCGAGCCCACCCAGTAGCGCACGTTGCCCGCCGTATCGGAGCGGTCAGGGGAGGACGGCCCGGTCATGACGTCCGCCCGATGCCCGTCCACCTGGTCTCGTCCCCACCAGGCGGCGCCGTTCTGCGGCAGCAGTTCGGCGTTGTCCGGCCGGTCGCTGCCGAGACCGAGCGCGATGGTCAGCGAACTGTCCAGCGAGCTGCCGGAGGACTGCAGCGGACGGCGGTACCAGCCCGTGCGGGGCGGCGAGGCGGGTGCGTACGCCGGGGCGTTCGCCATCGGGTGGACGAACACCGAGTCGGCCGTCCACTCGATCAGACCTTCGCTGGAGGTGTCGCGCCCGGTGCCGTGGACGACGCCGTAACCGACCTTGCCCCGGTAGTCGACGGACCCGGTGACGATCAGCCCACCGGCGGTGCCCGGCACGGTGATCGTCACCGCGCGGCCGCGCGCCTCGTAGTTGCGGAACCGCGTGATCGCCAGCCGGTTCGCCTCGTCCGAGGTCAGTGCGCGCGGACCGCTGGGTTCGGAGCCGCCGCCGGTGACCAGGAACGCGGCACCCACCGCGACGGCTGCCGTGGCGATACCGACGGCCACCCGGCGTGGCCGCGGCCATCGGCGCCGGCCGGGCACACGGCCCGGCAGTGCTTGCTGGGATCTCCCGCTCCGCACGCGGCTCGACGTGGACACTCTTCTTCCCCACCCTCTCGGTTCACCCGCACCATTCGGCCGCAGACCGCCCGGCCGCGCCGCTCGTCCGTCGGCCGGCCCTCGCGGACCGGCCGTGACGTGATCTGCCCGACCGCGCCATCCGGATCGCGGTCGGGCAGATCAGATCAGATCACTGTTGTTCGGTTCGTTCAGTGTTTCCGGGCACGGCGTTTCCGGCTCATGAACGTGATGAGCAGGCCCGCACCCAGCAGCAGGCCGACGAGGCCGCTCAACTGCGCCACCCCGGACGAACCGGTGTGCGCCAGCGAACCCGAGTCCCCACCGTTCGGGCCCGGCTTGTTGGGGGGCGGTGTGTGGTGCGAAGGCGGCGTGTGCGGAGGCGGCGTCGAGGTGGGCGGTGAGCTCGGCTTCGGGGTCGGCTTCGGCTTTCCCTTCGGGATGTAGACCCCGGCGTCGATCGTGTGATTGACGCCGCCCGGCTTGTCCGGTGCCGTGACGGGCGCGTAGCCGTTGCACAACCGTCCGGTGGTCGGCGGCGTCACGTTGGAGTCGTGCGCCCGGTCGGCGCCGGCTCGCGGGAGCGTGAACCGCAGCTTGTCCGCCGTGGGTCGCCTCGGCACCCCGCTGGTGTCCGCGGTGCACACGTCGAACTGCACCGTGTATTTCGCACCGGGGACGAGCTGGTACGCGGCGCCTACACCACCGAAGTAGTACTCGCCGGCGCCATCGGTCCTGGTCGTGGCGACCTGCTTGCCGTCCGCGTCCAGCAGGTTGATCGTCGCCCCGGGCAGCAGCGGTTCCGCCGGGTCCTGGATCCCGTTGTGATCGCCGTCGAACCAGACGAGGTTGCCGATCTGGATCGGGGCGTTCGCCGCCGCGTACGCGATGTCGCCGAGCCCGCCGGCCTTGCCGAACCCGTTCTGTTCCTGGCCGACGAACTGGTACGCGTTGGCGTTCGGGGCGTTGCCCGGGCCCTCACCGGTCGTGATGTGGTGATAACCGGTGCCGGCCGTCTCGATGTTGACGGTCGGGTCGAACTCCGTGCTGACGACCCAGTCCTGCTGCGGGATGTAGGCCACGGAGCCCAGCGCGTTCTCCTGGTGCGGGCCCTGGAAGAAGTCGCCGGGGAAGTACTCGACGACATCGGCGTCCTGGCCGCCGTTGTTGGCGGGGGTGGCGTGGTTGGGGCAGTTTCCGGTGCCCTCCCACGCGTACCCACCGGTGGGAACGGCGCAGGCCATGGTGATGTCGCCACCGGACATGCCGAGTTCCGGCGTGTTGTTCCCCGGACGGGGGTCGAGTCCCTTGGCGCTGAGCACGTCCATGAACCGGTCGCGGAAGCCCAGGATCATCGAGCCGTCGCGGCCGAAGGCGAGGGAGGCGAGCTCCGGCTGCGGATCGATGAAGGCGTTGCCCGCCTTCCGCTCGTCCCACGTGGCCAGGGTGGTGTTCCACGGGTTCCAGTGAGTGGCCTGGGGAGCGGCGCCCGCACCGGTGAAGACGGTGCCGCGCTTGTCGGTGAGCGTGTGGGTCAGCACCGTGGTGAACCGCTTGCCGTCGTAGGCGTAGACGACGGCCTTCAGGTCCGTGCGCTGCTGTGTGCTCTCCGCGCTGCACACACCGCCGACGTACAGCGTGTTGTCGTGGACGTCGAGGCCGAACGGCCGCCAGTCACCGGGGCTCGCGCACCCCGGGTCCGGGATCGGCGTCGTCGCCTCGGGAGCCGGGGCGGTGGCCCCTGTCGCGTCGAAGCTCACCAGGCTGCGGGTCAGCAGGTTCACCGCGTACAGCGTGGAGCCGTCCTCCGACAGGGCCAGGCCGCCGATGCTCTCCTTGCCCGGCGCGTCGGTGAATCCCGGATCCTTGTTCATGTCGGCGGTGTCGTGCGGCGTCAGCGCGGCACCCGGCACCTGCGCGAACAGCTCCGGTGCGCCGGAGCCGCCGACCGGCACCGTGTAGATCGCGCCGGGCCCCTCCGGCCCGTACGCGGCGAACCGGCGGGCGAACGCGCTCTGGAACAGCCGGGTGCGGTACCTGTCGTAGGCCAGCCCGAACGTCGTGCCCACCTGAGCCTGCGTGGCCAGCGTGTCCGGACACGACACACCGGTGGGACAGGTGCCCCGGGTCTGCGTCCCGAACGCCACCAGTGCCCGTGTGTCCGTTCCGGTGGCCCCGTTCTGGACCGGCACGAAATACCGCGAGTCCGGCAGTGCGTAGTCGGCCGGGTTCCACACGCCCGTCACCACCGAGGCGTTCTTTCCGCCCGAGACGTCCACGAACGACGTGAAGCTGTCGAAGTGGTTCTCCGCCGTCGACGCGGGTGCCGCCCGCAGGTAGCCCTTGTACGGCGCCGGGATGCTGACGTCGACGCGGTACCGGCCGCCGCTCAGCGTCGTCGACCGCGACACCACCACCTTTCCAGTGGCGTCCGTGACGCCGGTGACACCGTGCCCGGCGGGGTCGGAGATCCGCACCTTCATGCCGCGCTGCGGCACGTCCATCGTCGTGTTGATCACGCCGGTGCCGAAGAAGTCACGCAGCACCTCGACCGTCAGCGTGCCGTCCTCGGCCGAAGCGGCGGCTGGTCCGGTCGTCGCCCCCAGGGCGCCACCTGCCAGCAATAAAACAGATAAACCTACGCGCGCCAGTGGCCCCGCAAGCCTCGGGACCGCTCGGCGCGAGTCTCCGTCGACTCGGTTCATGGCATCACTCTCCACACACGGAAAAGAAAAGGCCCCATTGCTGCCGCGTGGACCTCTTCATGACGATTACTTGAGGGAGTTGTGGGCGATTCGTAAAGGCCGCAGGTCGGGAAAGGCGTACATGTGTCCAGTACCTTGGGCGGAGCTTCCCTGCGTGTTCATGTTCCGCAGTTCAATCGCGGCACCCTCCACCGTCGACCTCGCTGACCGCCATCGCGAGCAGCGCGCGATACTCTATGCGCCGAAGTTTCGCCGTCACCAGCAGAATCCTGAAATTCACCGGAATCCGCGACATTCCCGAGCTCCTGGAGAATGGCTACCGAAAGAATATGCGAATTCGATGTGATGGCTGAATTTGGCCCCCTTGGCCGCGCAATGCCTCAGGTTCGAGGGTCCTGCCGGTGGCATCGCCTTGCCCTCCTGGGCTTACGTCGGAGCGGACTCCAGTGCCTGACCTAGAGGTCCTGACGAAGGCGTTGGACGTGTCGGTGGGTGATGAGGCAGGTGGCGAGGCCGAGGAATGCTTCGTGGGTGTCGTCACGTCGTTCCATCGGACGCGTAAGCGACGGAAGCCGTGCAGTCAGGCGATGGTGTGTTCGACGACCCAGCGGTGGACGCCGAGTCCGGAGCCGTGCGGGACACCGCGCCGGGCGATCAACGGCTTGATGCCCTGAGCCCGGACCAGGCGACGGTACTTGTCGTGGTCGTAACCCCGGTCGGCCAACAGCATGTCCGGTCGCCGCCTGGGCCGGCCGACCAGGCCGGCGACGGACGGGATCTTCGCGAGCAGGGGCATCAGCTGGGTGACGTCATTGCGGTTTCCGCCGGTCGGCGACACGGCGAGCGGGATGCCCTGTCCGTCGACGAGGACGTGGTGCTTGCTGCCCGGACGTGCGCGGTCGACCGGGCTGGGACCGCTTTTGGGCCCCTGCGGGCAGCCCGGACATGGCTGGAGTCGATCACCGCCCGCGACCAGTCGAGCTGCTTGGCCGACCGCAGCTTCGGCAGCAGGACGGCGTGGAGTCGGTCCCAGACATCGGCCTCGTTCCACGCGGCAAGCCGCCGCCAGCAGGTCATGCCGGAGCCGAAGCCGAGCTCCTGGAGCAGATACTCCCACTGGATGCCGGTGTGGAGCACGAACAGGATCCCGCACAGAGCCTGCCGGTCGGGTACCCGCGGCCGTCCCGCCACCAGCCTTGGTGCCGGGATCGGCAGCAACGGCTCGATCAACGACCACAGTTCGTCCGAGACGATCCACGGCCGGGAGTTCCTCTTCGTATCAGCCGGGACCTCGACCTGGACCACTACGCCGTCCGTCGACACGCCCGCGCCGCCGGCGTCGACGAGCTGCTGGTCAAGGTCGCCCGGCGACGGGCCCTGCTCGACGACTGCAGGCCCTACCTCTGCGAACGCTTCACTCAGGGCTGCCGCAACGCCGGCCGGCTCTTCCGGGAAGTCCGAGACCAGGGCTTTCGCGGAGACAGAGCGGTCGTCAACCGCTACGTCCGCCCGCTCAGACAAGGCGTCGAGACGGCACCGTCGGCACCGGCTCCGCGCAAACCGTGGCGGGCGCTTCGCTCGGAACCTGACCACGGCCTGCGTCACAAAATCAGTGACAAAATCGATGAACGTGCTCATTTCGGTGATCTTCAGGATGCCGATCGTGTGGTGGGAAAGGTCAGGGCGGTGGGCCCTTGTCGTTGGCGGCGGAGAGAACGCATGATCGACTCATGCGAGGTGCCTTCGACGATGTCCCATTGACCACGCTCTTTCCTCGCCTGTCGCGTGCCGACGTGGGATCCCTGGAGCAAGCCGCCCGTGCAGTCGATGCGGCTCGCGCGGACGGAGACAAGGCCGAGTGGGAGTGGGTACTGGATCACGTGGTCTTCCCGGGCCCGCGGCCTTGGACGCCCATGGTGCTCGGCCTGGATGTCATTGAGCATTCAGACGGGGGCGATCAGCTGGAGTTCCTGCTTCAAGTGGTGTGGACGGACGTCGGCCGGCTCGCGGTCGACGCGGCGGTGAACGTGGCCTGCTGGTGCGACACCGATCACGCCAGCCATGACGTCGACGCCCTCAGGCTTGTTGTCGGGGAGGAGACCTCACTGCCTCGCGCCTTCCAAGCAGGTGCCGAGCGTCTGATCGGATGGCTCACCGACCCTCGCGACGCGGATTTCTGGCGTGCCCGAGCGGCTCTGCCTCCCCGTCGGCCCGTCTAGGAAGCCGACGGGATGACGACGGGTGGGAAGTTGGTGTGATCAGGCCATGTCGGTGTCGCGTTCGATGGCGGCGAGCCGGTTCTTGAGCCGGTAGTTGGGGCCGTTGACGGAGACCACGTCGCAGTGGTGCAGGAGTCGAGCGAGGCGGCTTCGGCGCGGCTTGGCGCGTGGGGTGCGGGGGAGGGCGTACGGGTGGTCGCCCACCACCAAGCCCCCGCGGGGACGCAGCCGATGGCGGGCGCAGAAGTCGTGTGGCTGACGGTGCTGGAGGACCGCTCACCGACCGGCATGGCCTCGGCGCAGTCCACGTCCGGCGGGGCTTCGGCTTCACCTGGCCGTCGTGCTTCCCGGTCGTGTGGATCGACCGGATCCTCCTCGGGGGAGCGAAAGACATCGCGTCGTGGACTCTTCCCGCGACGGCGGGCGATCGACTGTCCGTCGGGGCTCGTATCGACCTCACAGGTGTCGGAGCCGAGTCCAGCGGCTCCGACACCTGGTGTGGGGCTCGGCCCCGTCCCTTCCGCGTCGGGTCAGCTACGGGGTACGCACGGGGCGCAGCAGGCCGGTGCGGGTTCGACGCAGAGGGTGACGGAGTCGGTGTTGTCGGCCGGGTGGGGGTCCTTTTCGACGGCGGTGACGGTGGCCGTGTTGGTGAGGCGTGCCGGCCTGGTGGCCTTCGCCCGCAGGGTGAGGGTCGCGCGGGCGCCGACAGCCAGTCCACCGACGGTCCACTGCCCGGTCTCCGGGGCGTAGGCGCCGGCGTCGGCTTCGGCGGACAGGAAGGCGAGCCCGCTCGGGAGCCGGTCGGCGACCGTGACACCGGTCGCAGGGCTGGGGCCGGCGTTGTGGACGGTCAGACGGTAGGTGACGGTCTGTCCGACGGTCACGGTGGTGGCGTCGGCCGCCTTGGTCACGTCCAGGTCGGCGGCCGGCCTGACGACGGTCACGGCCTCGTCGGACGTGGACGTCAGCGGCTCCGGGGTGGAGCCGAGCCGGTTCTCGTACGTGGCGACGGCGGTGTTGGTCACCCGGGTGCCCGCCGTCTGCAGACCGAGGGTGACCCGGTACTCGACGGTGGTGCCCTGCGGCAGTGCGGCGGTGTTGGCCAGGCTGCCGCCCTGGGAGGCGGAGGCACCGGTGCCGAGCCGGAAGGTCACCGTGTCGGTCCCAGGGTCGTACGAGGCCTGGTCGTCACCCGCCTGATCGGTCTTCACGCCCGCGTTCGGGCCGTCGATGATCCGCAGCGAACCGGGCACGTACGTCGTCCCCGGGGGCAGGACGTCGGTGAGGGTGAGCCGTTCGGCGGCCCCGCCGCCCTCGTTCCTGGCGGTGATCCGGTAGGTGACGACATCGCCGACGTCCAACGGACCTTCCGGCACCGCGCTCTTGGTGAGCACCACGTGCGGAGCGGTGCCGAAGAACACACCGTCGAGGAAGTTGCCGATCCCGCGGTTTCCGCCGGCCGCCGAGACGGACCGGAAGGCGAAACGGGTCGTGGTCTGCCCGGCCGGGACGGTGTAGGTGCCGGTGTAGTACCCCCACGCCGTGTTGCCGTCGGTGAAGGTGCGCTGCTCGACCGCGCTGCCCGGGGCGCCGATGTCCAGGGCCATGGTGTCCTGCCCCTGCCGGCCGCGGTGATAGAGCCGCCAGTACAGCTTGGTGCCGGGCGTGGTCGGCAGGTCCTGGTAGAGGGTGGAGACCTCGTTGGCGTTGAGCTCGGCGAACTGCTCGCCCTCCGCGGAGGGGACGCCGCTGAAGCCGGAGTGCCACAGTTCGATCATGTGGTCGGTGGCGGTGGTGAGCCAGCCCGGGACGTGCCGCGGAGCCTGGGTCTGGGAGGCGTCCGGCAGGAACGCCATCTCGGTGACGGACGGCTGCTCGAAGCTTCCGTTGACGAGGGCGACCCGGAGCGGGACAGAAGGAGGCGTGCTCATGGTGACTTCTCCTATCGGTCGGCAGTGCGCTAGGCCCCACGCCCCCGACGCCGCGCCGCGCACGGAAGGGGAGGAAAGGGCCGGAACGCTCTGTAGCTCAGCGCCCCCGCAGCGCCGCGTACAGCAGGGGAGGAGAGGTCCCGGCCAGCTCCGACCGGTGGGTTTACGCGCACTGACATCACGCGTCACGGCGCCGCCGCCCCCCGCCGGCGCCTTCCGGAGATCCCGCCGGCCACCCCTGGACCACTGCCCGCGCGCGTCTCTGTCGTGCTGACCGGATGACAGTGCTCTCTGGCGTTCACACGCCACCGGAAGGGATGAATCAAAGGTGTCAAGGTTGACGCGCATGCGTTCCAGGGGTGGTGTGCCAGATGGCGGCTCCGGGCCGGTGGCACCCGTAGGGAGGGGAGTGGGAGCTCGTGGACAGCCGATGGCAGGAGACCGAGCGGCTGCTGTGGAAGCCGCCGGCGGAGTGCTGCAGCGTCAGCGCCTTCTGCGCCGAGGCCGGACTGTGCAACTGATACGTCGGCTTCGAGCTCCCGATGACCCGGACGACGAGCGGGTTCGTCACCTTCGACCTGACCGTGGACCTGCGCCCCGGACCTCTCCGGCCGGCGGTGGAAGGACGAGAGCGAGGACGGGAACGAGGACAAGGACACGCACGCCGCCCGGGTGAGGCCGGACTGTGGTGCTGAGCACGAGGGCGGGCGTACGGTGAAGACATGGCCATGCCCAGTTCAAGCCTGCCCGGCAGGAAGAGCGAAGCGGACCCGCATGGGCGGGGCCGATGCGGGAAGCCGCCGTGGACGACCCGCCGGGGGTGGAGCGCGGCCGCCCCGGAGTCGCCGCGGCCGAGGGCGTGGAAGCGCAGGACCGCGCTTCCGGTCGCTGCCCTTGCCCTCGCATCGCTGGCAATGACGGCCTGCTCGTCCTCTCCCTCTCCGGCACCGCCCCCGTCCACGCCGGCGGCCGCGCCCTCCAGTACCGCCGGCTCCCCATCGGCCCCACCTGCACCTTCCAGCACCGCCGGCTCCCCCTCGGCCACGCCCGCACCTTCCAGCACCACCGGCTCTCCATCGGCCCCACCTGCACCCTCCAGCACCGCCGGCTCTCCATCGGCCACGCCGTCGCCGACCGGGAGCGCCCGGTCGACCGGGCCGGGCCGCCCGTCCCGGGAGTGCAGGACCGGCCAGCTCTCGGCCGCCCTGACCAGGCCCGAACCCGCAGCGGGTTCGATCTACGCGACCTTGGTGTTCACCAACAGATCCACCACCACGTGCACGATGACCGGCTACCCGGGCGTCTCCTACGTGGCCCAGAACGGCGTGCAGTCCGGCAACGCCGCCGTGCGCGAACCGGGGACGATCACCACCGTCACCCTTCAGCCCGGCGGACGGGCCAAAGCCCAACTGCGCGATGCCAACGGCATCAGCGGCTACGACCCGGCGCAGTGCAAGCTCTCTCCCGCCGAGGGCCTCCGGATCTACCCGCCCGATCGGACGGCCGCGCTCTTCGTCCCGTGGAAGACCGAGCACTGCGCGGGCCCGACCGTGCACTCGCTGGCCATCGGACCAGTCCAACCGGGCTGACCGCACCCGCGATCCCGACGAGTCGCCCAGCGACCGCCGACCGCCCCGGACCCGGAAGGACGCCCCCTGCCCGGAACGGACGTCAGCGGGTGGCCGCGAGGCCGAGGGCGATGTCCACGATCATGCCCTCCTGCCCGCCGACCGGTCGCCGCCGGCCGCATTCCCTCAGGATGCCGCGCACGTCGACCTCCGGGATGTCGCGCACGTCGACCCCGTACCGCTGCGTGGCCCTCTCCGCGTGCCGCAGGAAGCAGGAAGCCGGAAGCCGGAAGCCGGAAGCCGGAAGCAGGAAACAGGAAGCCGGAAGCCGGAGCAGACGCCGGCGTACCCGAGAGTGAGGGTCTCGCGGTCGACGCGGACCGGGCGGTCCTGCAAGGGGCGGACGATGTCGCCGACGGCGTCCTGCAGTCGGAAGAGATCGCAGCGGTACGGGAAGCCCGACAGGTTCGCGATGCGATGAAGGCCTCGACGGGGTGGTCGCGCACGCCCGCACCGTGGCCGGCGAGCGAAGCCTCGACGCGTCGGACGCCGTTCTCGACCGCGACCTCGCGATGAGCCGCGATGAGCCGCGATGAGCCGCGATGAGCCGCGAGGCGACAGAGGCGCCCGGGGCCCGAGGCCCGGCAGACCGTGATCGAGGTCCGTGAGGAAGGGCACGCCCCCATGGCGCGCATGATCCACCCCTCCTCCGAGGGTGCGGGCGAGGAAGCCGCCGACAGGATCGCGGAGGCTCCGGCCCTCCTTCGGCAGGGCGGGTCAGGACGGCGCGTTCGACACCCCGCGGCCCGAAGGCGGCAGGCCTCGTCCCGTCGGTCCGGTCGCCGCTCCGTTCCCCCGCCCGGACCCGCTCACTGCGCCGCTCCGTGGTGGCCGCCCTACGTTCGAGACATGCGACGCCGTCACATGCACATGTCCCGCGAAGCCCAGGACGGGCTGCTCAAGGCACTGCAGCAGCTCCGGGAAGAGCTGAAGACCCCTACCGGATTCCCCGCGCACGTGCTCGAAGCGGCGGAGGCCGCCAAAGCCGACCTCCGGCTGCCCGACAGGGACGCCACCGACCTGCCGTTGTTCACGATCGACCCGCCGACGTCCATGGACCTCGACCAGGCCATGTACCTGGAGCGACGCCCGGGCGGCGGATACCGCGTGCACTACGCCATCGCCGACGTCGCGGCCTTCGTCAAGCCCGGCAGCCCGTTGGACGCCGAGGCCCACGACCGGATCGAGACGCTGTACTTCCCCGACCTCAAGGTGCCCCTGCATCCGCCGTCGATCTCCGAGGGGCCGGCCAGCCTGCTTCCGCACCAGATCGTCCCCGCCCTGCTGTGGCAGCACGACCTCGACGCCGACGGCAACGTGACCGACTCGACCGTAAGCCGGGCGAAGGTCCGCAGCCAGGCCAGACTCGACTACGCGGGGGTCCAGCACGACATCGATGCCGGCACGGCCGAGGAGCCCGTCGCGCTGCTGCGTGAGATCGGCAGACTGAGGGAAGCCGTCGAGGCCGCGCGCGGCGGGATCTCGGTGAACCTGCCGGACCAGGAGGTCACCCTGAAGGACGGAACGTTCCGGCTGAGCTACGTGGCGGCACTGCCCGTAGAGGGCTGGAACGAGCAGATCTCCCTCATGACCGGAATGGCCGCGGCCCGGATCATGCTGGACAGCGGCACCGGGATCCTGCGGACCCAGCAGGAGCAGCCCGACGAGCACGTGGTCCGGCGCGTGCACGACATCGCGAAGCTCCTGGGCATCGACTGGAAGCCCGGAGTCTCGTACGCCGCGCTGGTCGACTCCCTCGATCCGGCCGACCAGAAGCACATGGCCTTCCTCAGCGAGGCCACCGCCATGCTGCTCAAGGCGGAGTACACCACCTTCCGCGACCACCACATCCCGGAGCACACGGTCCACGCGGCGATCGCCGCCCCGTACACCCACTGCACGGCCCCGCTGCGACGCCTGATCGACCGGTACGCCGGTGAGCTGTGCGTCGCCGCGTGCGCCGACCAGGCCCCGCCGCCCTGGGTGCTCGAGGCCCTGCAGTGTCTGCCCTGCGACATGGCGCGGGGGAAGGGGAAGACGGCGGACCGGCGTGCGGTGGACCTTGTGGAGGCCGCGGTGCTCAAGAACCGGGTGGGCGAGGTCTTCGGCGGCGCGATCATCAACACCGACGCGGAGGACGGCAAGCCGAAGGAGGGCACGGTGCACCTGGCGGAACCCGCCGTGATGGGCAGGATCACGTCCGGTTCCGACCTCGTGCTGGGCGCCGACGTCCAGGCCAAGCTCACACGGGCCGACCCGCTCTTCTCCGGCAAGAACAAGATCCTCTTCAACGCGATGTAACGGCCCGTCGACGGGCTTGGGCGAGCGGGCCTGATAGGGAGAAGCACGTCGCTGAGGGCGCGGTAGGCGCCGCTGTCTGCTCCAGCGCCTCCTCGGCCGGGTGGCGACGGCGTCCGGACGGTCCCGGATGAGAGCGGAGTCGACGACGAGCGCTCCGGTGAACTCGTACCGCATCTCGATGAGTCCGCGCATCGTGCGGTCGACCGCGCCCCTCGCGTACAGGGCGAACGCCGGCATCCGGCGCAGACGGCCGGCACCGGGACGGCCGGTGGCGCGGTGGGCCAGGTCGACCGGTCTCGGGTGGCGCGGGTGTACGGGGCGTCGCGGAGGCGCCAGACGCGGTTCCGGCCCATTCGGCCCCGGAGCCGGCCCTTGCGGGTGGTCGTGGCGTCAGGGGTCTGCCCGGTGGCCGGGCAGCCTCTGGGCGTGCCGTAGCCGTAGACGTTGTCCATCGAGACCATACGGGCGCCGGCGGCGACGGCGGCGGTGGCGAACGCGGGATCGGCCGCACCGCCCGCGACCGTCTTGGCCCCGTCGGGGACGTCCGCTCGACCGGACCGGTTGACGATCCGGGACGTACTCTCCTCGGCACACCAGAGCCTCGGCGACGGCCGTGCCCATGGCGCCGGAACCGAAGAACCGGACGGATCACTCCCTATACCCGCTCCCGCCCCCCGTCAGCTCCTGAGCTGCTGCCCGGCCCGGCTGAGTACGATCGCCTACCCCGGTCTGGGTACATGCGCGATTGTCCGCCGCCTCCGGTGCCGGAAGGGTCGATGCATGCGCCGACTGATGCTGCTTGCGCCACTGTTGCTGTTCACCGCCGGCTGCGGGGTGCTGCAGTCTGCCGAGGACGAGGGGGCGGATGCCGCCCGGGAAGTGGCCAGGCAGGCGGGCGACCGGCTCTACGGCCAGCGTCCGCGTACGGCGGAGGAGGTCGGGCGCTCGGCTTCCGGTATCGACGGAGTGGAGGTCCTGCGGGTGACCGGTACCTCGACACACGACGGGGACGGCGTCGAGGTGGTCATCCGTACGTCCGGCGTGGCGTACAAAGGGTGGCTCTCCCCTGAACAGGTCGTCGTGCGGCGCTGTTTCGCGGTGCAGGTGTCGCCCGAGTCGGAGTGGGATGAGGATCCGCGGGACGTGGATTGCCCGGACGGCCCCGCGCTGACCTTCCCTCCGCTGCCCGCACCGCCCCGGCTTCCGTACGAGGAGCTCCGCGCGAAACTTCCCCGGGTGCCGAAGGACGGCCGGGTGGACGAGGCCGAGGTGCGCCGTGCGCTCGCGGCCCTGGACCTGCCCCCTGCGATCCACGCCGAGGTGAAGGCGGACGGCGGCCGAGTCGGAGTTCTCCTGTCGGTGGAGGGCAACGGCTTCGACGCACAGGACTGCCTGCTTGCCCGCGTGGTCCCCGGCGCCACCGAGGTGTGGGTGCCTCCCCGGATGCAGCGGATGCCCGGAGAGGGCGGCTGCACCGTCGGCAACGCCCTGGACCCGAGTCCGTCACCCCACTGAACAAGGTGGCTGTCGCAGGTGGACATACCGGGGCGGCGGATACCCGCCTCGGTGGCCCACGACATCAGCCGCCGTCTCCGTAGCGCCTGCTGTCCGGCAGGGTCGGTCCGGAAGGCGTCAGTGCGGCTTGTCGTCCGTGGCGGCCGCAAGTGCTAGGACAGGGAACGCGGTTCCGGCCGGTAAGGAAGCCGTCCCGCACGCAGCTCGCACCCACCGAGGCGGTCCGGCGGCTCGGAGAGGTGATCGACTCGCTCCAGCTGCGCGCCGTGACAACCACGCCATGACATGGGTTTCTCTGTGAGGGCCGTTCCTGACGGAACGCCATGTTCGTACGACAAGGGCTCCGGGGCTCTCCGTACGTACCGCACTCGCCCTCCCCCTCGCCGCCGTCTGTCTGGCCCTGGCGCCCCGTCCGCCCCGGCCGCCGGGGTGAGTACCGTTTTCGCGGAAGAGGCCCGGCTCGACCGGGCCGCGCCCCAGGGGATCCTGATGCTCGGCGGATTCGCCTTCCTGGCACCGGAGTTCGCCGACGCGGACTCCTTCGTCGACGGCACGGTCGAGCGGACCCTGCGCCCGCACCTGCCGGAGGTGGACCTGTTCACCACGGTGAGCCAGGGCCGGCCCGGCCGGTTCGACATCGAGCGGACCAACGGGGCCTGGCGCGGCGGGTTCCCCGACAACGAGAACCTCTCGCGTACGGAGACCGTGCCCGTCGCCGATCCGGCCGCGCAGCCCCAGTGGACGTCGACGACCCTTCCGTACACGGCGATCACGGCCGCGTCCACCGGCCGCTTCCCCGTCTACGACAACACCTCCGTGACCGAACTGCCGGCCGGGGCCGGCACCCCCGTGGTCCGCCCCGGCGGGCCGACGCCCGGCTCCACGGCCCGCGCGGGCGGCGGCGGGAACCACCTGTCCGACGAGATCGCCTACCGGGCCACCCTGCTGCGCGACCGCCTCGGCCTGACGCGGCTGCCCGGCGGCCACGTCCACACGCCGGTCCTCGAGTGCGGCCCCGGAAACACCGACCCGGCGACGGGCACGGTCACGGACGCGGAGTTCGTACGCAACCGGCTCGACGTCATCGCCCAGGTGCGGGCGATCCTCGCCGTGGCCGCAGGCTCCCGGTAGATCCCGGTAGCTCCCGGCGGGATGGTGCGGACGCCGGTGCGGCTCTTCTGGTCCCGGGCCCGCGCGTGGTACGAACCCCACGTAGGCACCTTGCGACGGAAGGGACTTGGAATGGACCACGACGGTACGAAGGGGCGGACGGTGTCGGCGGCGGAGCTGTTCGACGGCCTGGGGATCGAGTACGAGCATGCCTTCGTGCGGCTGCCGGCCCAGCTGGCGGCGATCGAGTGGCTCACCGGGCGACTGGGCGCGGGGGCCAGGGTCCTCGACGTCGGCAGCGGTACGGGACGCCCGGTCGCCGACCTCCTGGCGCGCGCCGGCTGCGAGGTGACCGGCATCGACGTGTCCGGCGAGATGGTCGCCCTCGCGAGCGCGCAGGTTCCCGGGGCCCGCTTCGAGCAGTGCGACGTGCGCGCCTTCGACGCGCCGGAGGGCAGCTTCGACGCGGTGTGCGCGTTCTTCCCGCTGATGATGATGAGCCGGGCGGAGGCGGCCGCCGCCCTCAAGCGCATGGCCGGCTGGCTGGCGCCGGGCGGCTTCCTGGTGACGGCGACCGTGCCCGCGGACGTGGAGGACGTCGAGATCGTCTGGATGGAGCGCACGGTCAAGGTCTCCAGCTTCTCGGTGGAGGAGTACCTGCGCCTCCAGCGGGAGGACTGCGGGCTGGACGTGCTCCACCACGCGCTGTCGGTCTTCGATCCGGACGACGACCGCGCGGCTCCCGAGGACCACCTCTTCACCTACGCCCGCCGCCCGGCCTCGGCGGAGGGCGGGGCGGTAGTCATCTGACGTACCGTCAATTGACGGCGCATCAGTTATTGACGCTTCATCGGTCCGGTCACAGAATGCGGTCACCCGACGGAGGGATCGCCCGTGCCTCGACCGTTGCGCGTCATAGCCGCCACCTGCACCCTGCTCCTCGTCACCGCCTGTAACTCCGCGTCCACCGGTGGAAGCAGCACCTCCTCCGTACGCGGGGTCACCGCCGACTCCATCAAGGTCGGCGGCATCGTCTCCATGACCACCGCCAGCGGCTACTCCAAGAAGGACACCGACCTCGGCGCCCGGGCCCGCTACGACCGGGCCAACGCCGAGGGCGGGATCAACGGACGGAAGATCGAGTACCTGGGGGCCGAGGACGACGGCCAGGACCCCGCCAGGAACCTGGCGGCGGCCCGCAAGCTCGTCCAGCAGGACAAGGTCTTCGCCGTCTCGCCCATGAGCTCGGTCACCTTCGCCGGGGCCGACTTCCTCGACGCCCAGAAGGTCCCGACGGTGGGCTGGGGCACGCTCCCCTCGTTCTGCGGCCCGAAGCACCTCTACGGCTTCAACGGCTGCCTCGTCCCGATGCCCGGCGGCACGCTCAACCAGACCTGGCCCGAGGGTCTCGCGGCCGTCCTCGGCGGCGCGCGCGGCAAGTCGGTCGCGCTGATCGCCGGCGACAACGACGCCGGCAAGTTCGGCATCCGTACCTTCACCCAGGGGTTCAAGGCGGCCGGCTTCCGGGTCCCGTACGCCAAGGCCGTGGTGCCGGCGACGTCGATGCCCAGCGACTGGTCGGCGTACACCAAGGAGATCCTCCGCTCCGGCCCCGGCGGCGCCGCGCCCGACG
Organism: Streptomyces sp. NPDC004284; assembly: GCF_042874035.1. Taxonomy (NCBI): domain Bacteria; kingdom Bacillati; phylum Actinomycetota; class Actinomycetes; order Kitasatosporales; family Streptomycetaceae; genus Streptomyces; species Streptomyces sp. NPDC004284. The sequence goes on from NZ_JBIAMJ010000014.1 coordinate 193,807, forward strand.
CCGTCGTCTCCGTGATGCAGACCCCGTACAACATCGGCCTGTTCACCGCGCTCAAGCGGTCCGGCTACAAGGGCGTCATCTCCGACCCGACGGACTACGACCCCGGACTGCTGGCGAAGGACGCGACGAAGCAGGCCCTCGACGGGGTGCACGTCCTGCTGCAGTTCCAGCCCTTCGAGTCGGACGGCCCCGCGATGCGGCAGTTCAAGGCCGACATCAGGAAGGCCGCCGGAGGCAAGGACATCCCCCTCAACATGCACATGATGACGGGGTACATGAGCGCCGACCTCTTCCTCTCGATCGCGAAGAAGGCCGGCAAGGACCTCACCGTCGAGTCCTTCCAGACGGCCGCCGACGGCTTCTCCGACACCGGGACGCTCGTCGGCGACCGCGCCGAACCCAAGGGACAGAAGGAGAGCTTCGGCTGCGGGGCGCTCGTCCGGCTGAAGAACGGGCGGTACGAGGTCGCCGTGCCCTTCAGGTGCTATCCGCCGATCCCCTTCGGCTGAGGGGCGCGTCACGTGGGTGACCTGCTGGGCTTCGTCCTGAGCGGGCTGGTCTCGGGCGCGCTGTACGCGCTGCTCGCGACCGGCCTCGTCCTGTCCTACTCCGCCTCCGGGCTCTTCAACTTCGCGCACGGCGCCACCGCCTACCTGTGCGCCCTCGCGTTCTACGAGCTGCACTCCGGCTTCGGCTGGCCGGCCGTCCCCACCGCCCTGCTCCTGGTGTTCGTGGCGGCACCCGGCCTCGGCTGGGGCCTGGACCGGCTGATGTTCAGAAGGCTGGCCAAGGCCGGCGAGACGGCGCAGATCGTGGCCACGATCGGCCTGCTCGTCGCGCTGCCCGCGGCCGGACTGTGGGCGGTCGAACTCCTGGAGCGGGCGGGCGCCCCGGTCCAGCCCGCCGAGAACCAGTTCGGCCTGCCGGGCGTCGGGCCGAGCCCCGCGGTGTCCTGGCAGCCGCTCGACGGCGTGGGCGTCGACTCCGACCAGCTGATCACCTGGATCGCCACGGCCCTCGCGGCGGCCGGCCTGTGGGTCCTGATGCGGCACACCCGGCTCGGTCTGCGGCTGCGGGCGGCGGTCGACAACCGGGCGCTGACCGAGCTGCGGGGCATCAGCGCGGACCGGCTGTCCTCGATCGCCTGGATGCTGTCCTCCGGCCTCGCGGGCCTCGCCGGTGTCCTCGCCACCCCGCTCCTCGGCCTCTCCGCGCACGACTACACGCTGTTCCTGTTCGTCTCGGCCACCGCCGCGGTCCTCGGGCGCTTCGTGTCGGTGCCGCTCGCTTTCGCGGGCGGCCTCGGGCTCGGGGTGCTGCAGAACCTGGTGGCGGGGTACGCGTCGTTCGCCGAGGGCATCACCGGCTTCCGTACGGCCGTACCGTTCCTCATCCTCTTCGCCGGACTCGTCGTCCTCGGACGGCGGCGGAGCCGCGCGGCGGGCACGGCGGCCGCGGACCCGCCGCCGGTCGACTACCTCGCCGGGAAGGGGTGGGGCCGTCGCTGGGGCGCGTGGCTGACGGCCGGTGTCCTCCTCGGCGCGGCGTTCTACACCGTCACCACGCCCTTCTGGAGCGGGATCCTGGCCCAAGGGCTGGCGATCGGGCTCGTGTTCATGTCGTTCACGGTGGTCACCGGTCTCGGTGCGATGGTGTCGCTGGCCCAGGCGACCTTCGTGACCGGCGCCGCCCTGGTCGCCGGGCTGCTGATGAGCCACGGCTGGCCCTTCGTCGCCGCGGCGGCCGGCGGCACGCTGGCGGCGGCCCTGCTCGGCGCCGTGGTCGCGCTGCCCGCCCTGCGGCTCGGGGGCAGATCGCTGGCCCTGGCCACCCTGGCGCTCGCCTTCCTGGCGGACCAGGTGCTCTTCCAGCTCGGCCCCCTGCGCAACGGCGACACCGGGTGGGAGATCCCCCGGCCGGTGGCCGGACCGGTGGACCTGGGCGACGACCGGGCGCTGGGACTCGTACTGGTGCTGCTCAGCGGGGCGCTGATCGCGCTCCTCACCTGGCTGCGCGGCTCCCGCTGGGGCCGGGCCATGCTCGCGGTCCGCTCGGCTCCCGAGGCCGCCGCCGCCTCAGGGGTGTCGGTGGTACGGACGAAACTCCTGCTGTTCACGGTGTCCGCGGGCCTCGCCGGCTTCGGCGGGGTGCTCTACGCCTCGTACAACACCAGGATCACGGCCACGGACTTCACGGCGATGACGGGCCTGGTGTGGCTGGCGGTCGTGGTCGCGGCCGGGGTGCGCAGGCCGCAGTTCGCCGTGGTGGCGGGGCTGGTCTTCGCGGTGGCCCCGCACCTGATGACCACGTACGTGACGGAGTCCGCGCAGCTGCCGGTGATCCTCTTCGGCCTGGCGGGCCTCGCACTGGCGAACGACCCGGACGGGTACTGCGCCGCACTGCCGTCGAGACGAGCGGCCCGGCGCGCCGCGCAGCGGGGACCGGCGGGGCGGGGACCGGCGGGCGGCGGTTCGTCCGCGCGGTACGTCGTCGGGGCCGGGGGTGCCGGGGGTGCCGGGGACACCGCCCCGGGGACGGGGACGGGGACGGGGACGGGGACGGGGACGGCCGGCGTTCCTCGCGAGGCGCCGAGCGCGCTCGACCTGGCCGGCGTACACGCGGGCTACGGCGGCGCGCCCGTACTGCGCGGCGTGGACCTCACGGTGCGCGGCGGCGAGGTACTGGTGCTGCTCGGACCCAACGGGGCCGGGAAGTCCACCCTCTGCCGGGTGGCGGCGGGACTCCTGCGGCCGACCGGCGGGCTGGTACGGGTACGGGGTGAGGACGCCACCCGCGACGCGGCGGTCACCCGGGCACGCCGCGGGGTCCGGCTGGCCCCCGAGGGGCGGGGGATCTTCGCCGGGCTCTCGATCGAGGAGAACCTGGCCCTGCAGCTGACGCGAGCCGAGGACCGCGACGCCGTGTACGCGCGGTTCCCCGCGCTCGCGGCCCGCCGCACCGTCGCCGCCGGATCCCTGTCGGGCGGAGAGCAGCAGCTCCTCGCCCTCGCGCCGCTCCTCCAGCGACCGCCGGCGGTCCTCGTCGCCGACGAACCCTCCCTCGGCCTCGCGCCGCGCGTCGTGGACGAGGTCTTCCAGCTCCTGACCGAACTCCGCGGCCACGGCACCGCGCTCGTCCTCGTCGAGGAGAAGGCGGCCGAGGTGCTCGGCATCGCCGACACCGTCGCCTATCTGGCACAGGGCGAGATCGCCTGGTCCGGGCCCCGGTCCGAGGTGGACCGGGACCGGCTCGCCGAGGCCTACCTGGGGACGGGAGTCCGCCGATGAACCACACGCTGCTCCGCGCGAGCGGGATCGACGTCCGCTTCGGCGGCGTCCACGCCCTGCGCGACGTGACCGTCTCCGTCGGCCCCGGTGAGATCTGCGGCCTCATCGGGCCGAACGGCGCGGGCAAGACGACGCTCTTCGACGTGCTGTCGGGGATGCGGCGGCCGGACGCGGGAGCGATCGCGTACGACGGCACGGACATCACCCGCAGATCCCCCGTCTGGCGGGCCCGGCACGGCATCCGCCGCACCTTCCAACGCCAGCAGCTCTTCGGCCAGTTGACCGTCGCGGACAACCTCGTCGTGGCACAGGACTGGCGGGGCGGAGTGCGGCCCGCGACGCGCCGCCACCGGGAGCGGGCCGCCGCCGTGCTCCACGAGTGCGGACTCGACGCGCTCGCCGGCTCGTACGCGGGCGGCCTGCCCGTCGGACAGGCCCGCATGGTCGAACTGGCCCGCGCCCTCGCCGATCCGCCCCGGGTCCTGCTCCTGGACGAGCCCGCGTCCGGGACGACCGCCGAGGAGCGCCGCGGACTCGCCGCCGTCATACGCCACATGGCCGACGAGGAGAACTGCGCGGTGCTGCTCGTCGAGCACGACGTGGCCTTCGTGATGGAGCTGTGCTCCCGCGTCGTGGTGCTCGACCTCGGCCGGGTCCTCGCCGAAGGAACGGCAGCCGAGGTCCAGGCGGACCCGGCGGTACGGGAGGCGTACCTCGGCACCGGCCCCGGCGGGACGGAGAGCGATCCCCGGTAGTCGGCGCCAGGGGCCGCAGATCGACGACGAGAGACCCGAGAACCACCCACCTCTCTCCTCCAACTTCACTGGCATCATGGTGAGTTGGCGAAAGAACAGGATGGCGGGGGAGGGATCTGGCCACATGCGCGGATACGAGTACCGAGGCAGGGACGGCGGACGCTACGACCGCTACGACACCGAGACGGCGACCCGGCTGGCGCGCCGCGCGGTGGACGCGGCGGCACCGCACGAGCTGCCCCAGTTCCCGATGACGGCCGAGGCCTTCCACGAGTCGCCCGCGAAGGACCGGCTGTGGCCGGTGCACCGCGACGAACCGCTGGGGATAGGCCTCGACGTGGTCGCCGCGCTCATCAGCACGGCGGCGCTCTCCGCGGCGGTCCAGGTCCTCGACCACATCGTGCAGCAGTCCACCGCCGACGCGGTGGACACCACCCGGAACCGGCTGCTGCCGAGGCTGCTCCGCCGCCGCACGCGACGCGCCCCCGAACCGGCCGAGGGGCCGGCCACCACGCCCGCGGAGGCTGAGCGGCTGACCGCCGAGCAGCTGACCCGGCTGCGCGAGGTGGCCCTGCGGGCGGCGCTCCGGTGGCGGGTGCCCGAGGAGCAGGCGTGGGCGATCGCGGACGGGATCGTCGCGGAACTCGCCACGCTGTCCCAGGAGAGGCCGGGCATCGACGCCCCGGACGCCGACGCCCCGGGTGAGGGCGACCCGGGCGGGGAGGAGCCTGCCGGAGGCGACCGATGAGGCGGTGGACGACGAGGCGGTGGACGGCGGGACCGGTGGCGCGCGGCCGCCCGGGACCGTTCACGCTTCCCTCCGGCACGTCCGTACGCTTCGCACTGCTGATCGCCGCGATGGCCGCCGTGTCGGCCATCCTGGTGAACGGCACCTCATCCGTCCTCCTGTCCGCGGTGCGGTGGGAGGAGGTGCTGGAGTACAGCGACTGCTACGCCCGGGCGACGGAGGAGGCCGCCCGTGAACGAGGCTCCGACACGGACATCCGCATCCCGACCGAGCTCGACATGGGCGACTGCGAGGACCCGCGCGCAGGCGCGAGCCACCTGGTCACCGCCGGCGTCTCGGTCGTCCTGCTGCTGGCCCTCCTCGGCGCCTACGCCGGCCTGCCCCGGCGCCGTACCCGGCGGCGCGGCTACCGCCCGCTCACCGGCATGCCCGAACTGTCCGCGTATCTGGCCGGCCTGCTCGGCGGATCGGGCGTGCGCGCACAGGTCGTCTTCCTCGCGGAACCGCTGAACCCGGCGGTACACGCCCTGGCCTTCGGGCGCCTGGGCCGACGCCGGGTGGCCCTGAGCGGCGGGCTGCTCACCCTGTACTCCCTGGATCGGGAAGCGTTCCGGAGCATCGTCCTCCACGAACTGGCGCACATCCGCAACCGGGACCTGGACATCGCCTTCCTGACGCTGATCCTGTGGCGGGCGAGCATGCCGGCACTGGGGGCCCTGACCGTCGTCGGGGCTCCGGCCGCCCTGCTCCTGGGGCCCGCGCTCGCGGGTTCCGTCCTGGCGTTCGCCGCCGAGATCCTGTTGCTCGCCGCACTGGTGACGCTGCTCAAGAACGCGGTGCTGCGCAGCCGGGAGCTGTACGCCGATGCGCGGGTGGTGGAGTGGGAAGGGTCGCCGGACGGTCTGCGGAGGCTGTTCGAAGCCCTTCCGGCCGAATGGGCCGGGAAGGGCGGTGGGCACGGTCTGCTGAGCGTCCACCCGCCGCTCGCCCGGAGGGCGCGGGCGCTGGCCGACCGCGGGGTCCTGTACGAGATCGGCTTCTGGGACATGTGGGCGGTCGGCGCGGCGGGCGCCTTCCTCTACGACAAGGTGCGACTGGGGCCGATCGGCGGCGGCAGCCAGACAGGACCGGTGACGGAGCTCACCGCGCTGATCCTGTCCGGAAGCCTGCTGGTGGGCGCGGCGGGGACGGTGCTGTGGCAGACGGCGGCGCACGCCCCGGGCTCCCTCACCCCGGCGCGGCTGCGGCGCGCGGGGCTCGGCCTGGGCCTGGGCGTGGGCGTGCTCCGGCTCCTGTCCCCGTCGGAGGCCTTCAGCCTGATGAGCGTGGGCGGGCAAGGGGCGTCCCTGGCCGTGCCGTACCTCGGGCTGACGAGTCTGTGCGGCTGGGCCCTCGTACGCTGGCTGGCGCTGGTCGCAAGAGCATGGGAGCCGGTCCTGGCCCGCAACCGCCGCCCGCGACGGGTGCTGTGGACGGTTCTCGCGGCAGGCACGGCCGGCCTGCTGCCGATGGTCGGCTTCCTCCTGACACTCCCGGGGATGACGCTGTACGCGGCGGTGTTCATCGCGCCCTCACTACCGGGCGCGGTGGTCTTCATCGGCGGCGCGGCCGTGCTGGCGTTCACCCGGATCACATCGGTCGTGATGCCGGTGATACTGACGGCCACACTGATACCCCTGGTCGGGCAGTACGTGTCGTGGCGCCCCGGCGCCCGGCACACCTTCACCGGATTCGGCCCACCGGGCCCACCACCGGGCCCCCTCGTCCGCTTCGGCGTCCCGACAGCTCTGACGTCGGCCGCATCGGCCCTGCTGGTCGTATGGATCGGCACCCCGACCCCCGAACTGATGGCAGTAGGGGTACTGATCGCCGGCCAGGTGGCGGCAGCCCTGTGGGCAGGCGCCGGCTACGCCCCCCTCCCACTCGCCCGGGGCGCTCTCGCCGCCTTCGGCTCCGGCCTGCTCGGCGTGTCGGCCTGGGGCGTACTGGCAAGACTCGTCGGCTGCCTCACCCCCGGCCCCGACCCCTGCACCCCACTCGCCGGAGCAACCCATCTCCACCTGGCCCTCACACTGGCCGCCGTGGGCACACTGCCGGCCTGGGCCCTTCACACACTCACCGTCCGAGCCCGCCGCTAAGTCCTGCCGCACGGAGTTCGACGCTCCATGGCAGGCCCCGATCAGACCACCGAGAGCAGGTCCACCACGAAGACGAGTGTCGACCCCGCCGGGATCAACGGCGAAGGCGACTGCTTTCCGTACCCGAGACGCGGAGGAACGATGATCTCGCGCCGACCACCGACCCTCATCCCCCTGATCCCCCGATCCCAGCCCTTGATGACCCTTCCGCCACCCACCGCGAACTTGAACGGCTCCCCCCGATCCCAGGAGGCGTCGAACTCCTTCCCGGACTCAAAAGTGACCCCGACGTAATGAACCCGGACCACCCTTCCCGGCTTCGCCTCGGGCCCGTCCCCGACGACGATGTCCCGAACCGTCAGCTCGCTGGGAGCATCACCCTCCGGAAGCTCGATCTCCGGCCTCGTCGGTTCACTCATGGCAACCTCATCACTTTCCACCGAAAGCCCTCGTACAGGCCATCCGGGCGCATGGTCATTCCATGCGATGGACGATCACGCTACCGAGAACGCCGCCCCGGAGCGCATCGGACCCGAGGAGCACGGCCCACGGCCCCCGGCGCGCCGAAGCGAGGCCGTGCGCAGTGGTGGGTGGGGCATGCGGCGGTCGTGTCCGGCAGTCGCGTCCGCTGCCGGAGGGGGGCGGTACGGGGCGCGGGCCGTGCTCCTCGGTGCAGTGGGCGCCGAGGAGATCGGCGCGGGCGGCGGAGTCCACGATCGGCGAGCCGCCGGTGAACAGGCCCAACTCCTGTCCGCCGTCGAGGAGCAGCAAGGAGGGGTGCTCGGGAGTGGCCGGTGCCCGCAGGGGCAGTCCGCTTCGTTTGCCCGTGTACGGGTAAACGGGGGAGCGCGGCAAGTGCCCGCCCTGGCTTCCCCGGGACGAGGAAGCCGAGGAGGGGCCGGGCGGTATCCAGGACCGCGGATGGATTGCCGGCAGTTCCACCACCCGGACACCCGAGGAGCGTCCGGGGACCGGTCCGGCAGGCGACCGTGTCGACGACCCCCGGGCATCGCTGTCGGCCGGCAGCCGCCGCAGCCGGTGATCAGGCCGCGGAGAGTGAGATCTCGGTCGACTTGATCAGGGCGACGACGGAGGTGCCGGCGTTCAGGCCGAGGTCCTCGACGGCTTCCTTGGTGATGGCGGCGGTCAGTTCCCCGCCCTCGACGGAGACCTTCACCGACCCCATGGCGCCACCGGTCGAGACCTCGGTGACGGAGCCGGGCAGCTGGTTGCGGATGGAGATGCCTTCGACCGGCCCGGTCGCGAGGGCGACCTCGGTCGACTTCACGAGTGCCTTGACCGCAGAGCCCTCGGCCAGGCCCAGGTCCCTGACCGCGTCGGCGGTGATGGCCGCGGTGATGTTCTGACCGCCGGCCAGGCGCACCTTCACGGAGGCCATGGCCTCACCCGTGATGACCGCAATGACGGTGCCGGGGAGCTGGTTGCGAATGGACAGGGTCATGGGAACACGCCTCACAAAGCCGAGAACGAACAGTCGTCAGGTCTGTGACCTGCACTGTTGTCGACGCTACTGGAAGGGAGATTCCCTTTGGCGTCATGCGTCGCATTCACCAGGCGAATGGACGCAAAGCCCTCGCGGATTCCTTGAGAAGCCTTTCCGCCGAGTCGGCGCCCGGACGAGTGCGAGGGCGAGTACGAGGACGAGGACGCCGTCACCTGCTTCCTGGCACGCACCGCGATGCGGGAACGATCGCCCTCGACACCTCGTGCGCACGGTGACACCCACGGAAGGGGCGCACGAGGCGAACGGGGCGGTCCCGGCAAGCGCCGCCCCGTCATGAGAACGACGGCCCGACCCGGACCCATGGGGCGGCGACAGTCGCAGAAGGCTTGGTTCATGGGATCCATCTCCTTGGATCTCCGCAGGAAGGCGCCCATTGCGGTGAGCGGCAGCTGCGTACCGTAGCAGACAGATCTCCCCGCACCCATGAGGTGATCAGACCTTGAGACCTCACATCTGCCCAACACTCGCCCTCCTTGCGGCACACCCCGTCGCCGCCAGGTCAATGACGCACGTATGCAAGGGAGAACGCTTCAACAGCCTGTAGATATTGTCGGAGTCCGCTGCTACAGTCCGCATCTGCGTACGCATGAGTGACCCTCGACGCAGAAGCGCACGGGCTTCTGTCCTCCCCGGCAGCCCGAATGAACGGCTCACTCCAGAGCCGGCCAGGACCACGTCCACGAGTCCCGGCCCTCCCTCTTCACGGCACTGCGCTCGAACCGCCTCTTCGTTCCCAGCCGCCGTCCATGTCGACCATCAGAAAGATGGAATCCGATGACAAGAAACCTGTTGCCGCGCCCTGCTCTGAGCAGGGCGCTGGTACTCGGCGCGGTGCTGGCCCTGGCGGTGCCGGGAACCGCATACGCCAACACGGTGACCGCGACCGTGAAGACCCCCGGGGCCACCAGCGGTCCCGCCTCGGCCAACTCCGAGATATCGACGCACGCGGACTGTTCCAGCGGTCTCATCTCCGGTGGCGGGATCAACCAGGCCATCGGCACCGGCACGAGCGTGAACGGCAACCACGTCAACGGCACCTCGCCCAGCTCCAACGGCACCACCGAGTACACCGGTTCCACCGGTGTCGTGGGCACCGACGTGACGCACTGGCTCGGCATCGGCGGGAGCGGGGGCCAGGTCAACGCCTCCTTCTCCACCACCCCCTATGCCGTGTGCTTCACCAGCAACCTCATCAACCACACCCAGGTCGTCATGAACAAGGCCAACACCCCCACTGCCGGGGCGACCACAGGCCTCGTCACGGCGACCTGCCCGGCCAACACCCGTCTGCTGGGCGGCGGCGCCCGCACCACACCGGGCAATACGGGCAGCTTGAAGGCGATCGCGACCTTCCCCACCTTCAACGACTCCGCGCACGCCTTCGGCGCGAAGGCCGCGGCGGACGGAGAGACCAACCCCGACTCCTGGACGGCCGTCGGCTGGGACTCCGGCGCCAACAGCGCCAACTACACCTACGCGTACGCGATCTGCAGCGGAAGCGGCATCAACGCCAGCGGTGCCACGGTGAAGGTCCGTCACACCGAGGTGAGCGGCCCGACCACGGGGAGCACCGGCCAGACGGCGACCGTGGGTTGCGGCCAGGGCGACGGGAACCTGGTCGCCGGCGGTGCCGCGATCAGCGGGGGCAGCGTGACCACCACCAACTTCACCGGTCCTGGTTCGGGCGGCGACCACCTCAACGGCAGCTTCCCCAGCACCTCCGGCGGTACCGCGGTCAGCGACGGGACCACCACGGCGGCCTACTGGACGGCCTCCTCACACGCCGGAGGCCAGTCCTCTCCCGGTACCTACACCGACGCGTGGGCTCTGTGCGCCAACGACGGCGTCTGAGGCGGCCGTTCCCGACGACCGGCCATATGCGCGAACGCACGAGCATGAGCGCGAACGCACGAGCACGAGCACGAGCGCACGAGCACGCGAACACACGAGAGGGAATCCGATGAGTACGAGAATCCGGCGGGGCTCCGCCACGGGCAAGGCCCTGATCCTGGCCGCCCTGTTGACCGTCGCGGTGCCAGGAGCCGCGTACGCCAAGACCGTCGACGTCACCGTCTCCACCCCCGGGGCCACCATGGGCCCCGCGACTCCGTTCACCGGGGTCTCCTCGCACGCCGACTGTCCCGACGGCCTCGTCTCCGGCGGCGGCGCCGACCAGGCCATCGGCAGCGACGAGATGTCCAACGGCAACCACGTGATGGGCGTGGTCCCCAGCGCCGACGGCGCCACCGAGTACACCGACGTACCCGGGATCGTCGGCACCGACGCCACGCACTGGATGGCGTTCGGCGGAAGCGGGAGCCGCAGCAGCGACGCCTTCTCCACCACCCCATACGCGATCTGCCTCACCAGCAACCTGATCAGGCACACCCAGATCGTCATGAACAAGGCCCAGGGGCCGTCCGTCGGGCTGTCGTCCAAGCTCGTCACGGCGACCTGCCCGACCGGCACCGTCCTGATAGGCGGCGGCGCCCGCACCACCCCGGCCAGTGTCGGCAGCCTCAAGCCGATCGCCAGCTTCCCCACCTTCAACGACGCCGAGCACCACTTCGGTTCGATCGCAGCGGGTGACGGCGAGCGCGACCCCGACTCCTGGACGGCGGTCGGCGGGATCGGCGGCGGACGCGGCGCGGACAACATGACCTACGCCTACGCGATCTGCAGCACGGACGACATCGACCTCAAGCACGTCTCCACGACGGTCCACTTCACCGAGGTCAGCGGCCCGAACACGGCCTCCACCGGACAGACGGCCACGGTCGGCTGCTCCCGCGGGGAAGGGCAGTTGGTGAGCGGCGGCGCCGCGATCAGCGGCGGCAACGTGACCACCACCGACTTCAGCAAGGCGACCTCGGGCGGCCCCCACCTCAACGGCAGCTTCCCCAGCGACGCCGCCGGCACCCCGGTCGGCGACGGGGGCGCCAACCCGTCGTACTGGACGGCAGCCACCCACAGCGGGGGATCGCCCTCCGAGGGCAGCTACTCCGACGTCTGGGCGCTCTGTCTGGACGTCCAGCACGGGCACAAGCGGTAGCTCCCCAAGTACCTGCTCCGTCGGCTTCCTTCGCCAACACGATCTGTTCAGCCGTCGGTTTCGGACGTCTCCCGAAGGGACGTCTTCCAAAGGGACGTTTTCCGGAGAGACGTCTCCCGAAGAGACCCTTCCCGAAGGGGTGTTTCCCGAGGATGGGCAGAGTGGATCCTGTGCCAGTGCTGGGCCGAGCGGAGCAGGTCGTCGATGGCGTAGTGTCCGGCGCGGCTGTGGGGTCGCGTTCCCGTTTGGTGAGTGCCTGGTTGTCCAGGCAGCCGACGGCCTTGGAGACGGAGGCGGGGCTGACGTGCAGGCGCCGCGCGAGTTCCGCGGAGGTGAGGCTGCCGCTGTCGGTGGTGAACAACGCGGCGAGCACCTTGGCCCTCATCGGCGGGAGCCCGGCCTGGAACATCAGTTCCATGGCCTGCGCGTCCACCGCGTCCACGAGCCGGGGATCGCGCCCGCCGGGGTCGGTCCTTCCTGGTGACGGTGTGGGTGCGGTGCTCCTGCGCCGGTGTGCGTGTCGTGTACCGGCCCGGTGGGCCGCCTCGGAGTGCTAGGAGCTGTTCGAAGTTCGGATCATGTGGCTGCGGTGAGGTGCTTCAGCCACATGATCGATCCTCGGAGGTGAAGTCCTGCTGCATAGCTTTCGGGGGACTTGTCGTAGCGGGTGGCGATTCCACGCCAGGCCTTGAGCTTCTGAAAGCAGCGCTCCACGGTGTTGCGCTGCCGGTACCGGTGCAAGTCGAAGGCGACAGGGCGACCACCGGCCGAGCCCTTCTTCCGCCGGTTGGCGGCCTGGTCGGACTTCTCCGGGATGACGGCGGTGATCCCGCGTCTGCGCAGGTAGGCGCGGTTGGCCTTGGAGGAATAGGCCTTGTCCGCGGCCACCGCCGCGGGTCGGGTGCGCGGTCGGCCGAGTGAGCCTTGGACCCGGATCCGGCCGAGCACAGTCTGGAACTGCGGGCTGTCCGCGGCCTGCCCCGGGGTCAGGATGAACACCAGTGGCAGTCCCGCCGTGTCGACCGCGGCGTGGATTTTGCTGCTCAGTCCGCCTCTGGACCGGCCGAGTTCGGCCGCCTTCGCCCGTGCCCGGCGACGCTGGCGCGTCGCAGCACGGTTCCGGTTCGCCTCCTCTGCGGAACCCGCACCGGGGTTGGCCTGCGGCGCGTCACCCGCAGGACCGGTCCCTGCTCTAGCAGTGGAACCCCCTTTTCCTCGGTCAGAGCCTGCTCAAGGGCGTCCAGGGTCTCCCCGGCGATCGCCAGTCCGGCCGATTCGTGATGGGCGCGTACGACCGTGGAATCCACACTGACCAGTTCCAGACCGACCCGCCCACGCGTCGCGGCCTCCGCGATCAGGGCATCCATCAGGGCCTGGAACACCCCAGCCTTCGCCCAGGTGCTGAACCGTGAGTACACCGTCGACCAGGACCCATAGCGCTCCGGCACGTCACGCCAACCGCAGCCGGTACGAAACCGCCACAACACCCCGTTGAACTGGTCCCGCACCCGCCGGGGCAGCGGACCAGTCGCCGCCACCGGCAGACACCCCTCGATCAAAGCCCACTCGGCATCCGTCACATCAAAACGCGCCACATGCGAGTTCTACCAGCCCAGGCCTGCACGCCATCAAGCCTCACGAAGATCCGAACTCCGTACAGCTCCTAGTCGCGCGGCTCGCCGTTGCGCATCACTTCGCGGGTGACAGCGGAGGCCGGACGCCCGATGCGGCGGCCGATGGCGGTGTAGGTCAGCTCCTCGCGCAGTCCCGCGGCGATCCGCTGTCGGTCCTGGAGGGCGAGTCTGTCACCAGGCATCGGGTGTCCTCCGAGGTCACGGCCAGTGCGGTACGCAAGGCGTACGGCGACCACGTGGTGCTCGACGGCATCGACCCCGACATCCCCGCGAGGTCTGTCTTCGCTTTGCTCGGCCCGAACGGTGCGGGCAGGACCACCGTGGTGCAGGTCCTGTCCACGCTGATCCGCTCCGACGCGGGAGAGATGCGGGGCGTCGGTCACGACGGGGATCGGGATCCGGACGCGGGGCGTGCCGCGATCGGCGTCACCCGCCAGTTCTCCGCGGTGGACGGTTTCCTCACCGGCGAGGAGACCCCGCTGCTGATGGCCGACCTGAACCGGCTGCCCCGCCGGGAACGGAGGCAGAGCGCGGCTGAACCGCTGGCGCGGTTCGATCTGGTGGACGTGGCCCGGAAGCCTGCGGCGACGTACTCCGGCGGGATGCGCCGCCGCCTGGACCTCGCGGTGACGCTGGTCGGCCGGCCACGGGTGATCTCCCTCGGCGAGCCGACCGCCGGCCACCGGCCTTGACCCGCGCAGCAGGCGGACCATGCGGGAGACCATCCACGGACTGGTGGACGACGAGGGCGTCCATGTCCCGATCTTCCTCACCACTCGGTACCTGGAGGAAGCCGACCGACTCGCCGACCGGATCGCCGACGCGGTCAGGAGACCGCCCTGGCTGCCGGCCGCATGGTGCACCGTCGTGTAGGGCTCGCAGGCAGCAGCGTCACCGAGCCGGGATGGGCTGAGTGAGGTTCACCGGGTTGCCGTCGGGGTCCAGGATGTGGGCGACGCGCTGTCCCCACGGCATGTCGTTGGGGCCGCTCCGGACCGAGCCGCCCAGCGCCTCCACCCGGCCGAGTGTCTCGTCGACGTCGTCGACCTCGATGCTGAGCAGGATCCGCGGTGCCGCCCCACTCGCCAGGTCCGTCTTGGCCACGAGTCCGAGGTCGGTGTCGCCGATGCGCAGGCCGAGGTAGAAGGCCGGACCTTCCGCAGGCACCCGGAAGCTCTCCTGAGCGCCGAACAATTCCGTATAGAAGCCGAGTAGAACGTCCTGGTCAGCAGTCAAGATCACTGGCTGGATGGTGGACATGGGCACTCCTGTCGAGAACGGTCGTGTCGCTGGGTAGACCGTCCGAGGACGGACGACTCATCGGCGAAACCATTCCGCCGAACGATCGACAGCGCAGAAGCGCAGACCACCCCCACGGCCGGCGCGAGCAGCCCGAAACGAGGCCAGGCCACCCTCTGACCAGCCATGTCGAGACGGCGAAGCCTCCATGGTGTCGGTTCGTTCCCCGCCCGCACGGTCATGGCCCGGCCTGCGGTTTTCCGTTCGAGGGGGAGGTGCTGCTTCCCGCGCCCTCGGTGTCGAGGGCGGCCATGAGGAGGTCCAGGGCGGTGCGCTGGATCTCCATCGCGGTCGGCGTGCTGTACGAGCGGCCGGGCGTGGCGGGCGTCCTGCTCGCCGACGAGCCGGATGCCAGGCCGGCCGTGTTCGGCAACGACTTCCTTGAGCCAGGCCGCGTTGGCGGCGTCGACCTGGACGAGGTCGCCGAGCTCGCCGGCCCGGAGCACCTCGGGGCGGGCGTTCTGATCGAGCTCTGCCCGAGGGCTCAGTCCGTAGGTGAGGTCGGGCCGGTTCATGTGCTCGCCATGCGTGCGAGGACCTGCGGGAGGTAGTGCGCGATGTGCGGCGGCACCTTCATGCCCGCCACGTCGTCGACCGGAATCAGGGCGAGCGCCTGGCCCTCCTCGCCCTTCACGAGGTCGGCCGTGGTGCCGTCCCACAGCGCCCAGAAGACGTGCGGCGGCGTCATCCCCTTCTCGTACGGCTCGACCTCGGTCTCGGTGAGGTCCGGGATGTCGACGCCTGCCTCCTCACGGGTCTCCCGGCGTGCGGTCATCAGGGCGGATTCACCGTCCTCCGGCTTGCCGCCGAGCACGGCCCAATAGCCGGGCCAGCAGTGGGTTCCGCCCTCGTCGCGGAGCATCATCACCAGTTCCCGGCGCGGGGTGACCAGGTAGACGAGGGTTCCCCGGGGGCGGTCGGATCGATCGGACATCACGCGTTCTCCAGACTCAGAGGACGGACTCGTCGGTGTGGGTGCGTTGGACGGGGATGCGCCGGTCGTTCTGAAGGTCCCACAGTTCCTTGAAGAGCCCGGGAGCTTTCACGAGTTCGTCGAAGGTGCCGTCCTGGATGACGCGTCCGTGGTCGAGGACGACGATGCGGTCGGCGATGGCGACGTTGGCGAGCCGGTGGGTGACGAGGACGACGGCGCGGTCCCGGGCGATGTCGCGGAGGCCGGAGAAGATGCGGTGCTCGGCGCGGGCGTCGAGGGCGCTGGTGGGCTCGTCCATGACCAGGAGACCGGCGGGGCGGTGGAAGGCGCGGGCGATGGCGATGCGCTGCCATTGGCCGCCGGACAGTTGGACGCCGCCGAACCATTCCCGGGCCAGGAGTGTGTCCAAGCCGCTGCGGAGGCCGTCCACGACTTCGTGCGCGCCTGATTTCTCGGTGGCGGTGCGGAGGTGGTCGTCGTCGCCGTGGGGTTGTCCGAGGGTGATGTTCTCGCGGGCGGTGAGGGGCCATTGGGCGAAGGACTGGGGCACGACGGCGGTCTGCGCCCACAGGGCGTGGGGGTCGAGTTCGGTGGTGTCGTGGTCGTCCCAGCAGACCCGGCCGTCGGTGGGCAGGTAGAGGCCGGACAGCAGCTTGGAGAGGGTCGTCTTGCCGGAGCCGTTCTCGCCGACCAGGGCCAGGACCTCGCCGCGGCGGACTTCCAGGGTGACCTTGTCCAGGGCGGGCCGGTCCGCGTCGGGGTAGAGGTACGTCAGCGCGTCGGCCTTGACGATGCTGGGCGCGTCGGGGACGACGGTGCCCCGGTTCAGGCGGTGGCCGCCGGCCTCCTCGATGAATTCCACCCAGTCGTCGAAGTAGAGGCCGGTGCGGAAGAGCTGGGTTCCGTAGCCGACCATGCCACGCAGGGAAGAGCCGACGGTGCGCATCGCGAACACGGCTGTTCCGGCGGATGCGACGGACATGTGTCCGGTGGCGAGCAGCAGCCCGAGGGCGGTCCAGACGGCGGCGGACGCGACCCCGCCGGTGACGGCGCCGATGAGCGCGTACCGGGCGCCTTGGTGGACGGCCTTGTCGGTGACGGCGTCGACACGGGAGCCGATGGCGCGGTAGCGGCCGAGGAGGAAGTCGGCCATGGTGCCGGAACGGAGCTGGTCGGCGGTGCCCTTGTCCGCGATGTGCCAGCGCAGATGGCTGAGGGTGCGGCGCTCGGCGGCCATGGCGCGGGACGACTCGTACTGGATACGCGCGCCCTTCATGCTGGCGATGCCCTGCGGCAGTACGGCCAGGACGAGGAGCGGCAGCAGTGCGGGGTGCAGGACGGTCACGACGCCGGCCGCCGCCGTGATCGACGCGAGGCAGGCCATGAGCTGCTGGGACTCGGTGATCAGATCCCGTGCGGCGTCGGCGCCCCGGTCGGCGTTCTCCCATTTGTCGTTGAAGCCGGGGTGGTCGTAGGCGACGAGTTCGGCGTGGACGGCCGCGCTGAGCATCTCCAGTTCGGCCTCGCGTGAGATGCGGGGGGACAGGCGGGTGGAGACGTTGACGATCGCGATGCCGAGGAGCGCACGCGCCCCGGCCGCCCCGGCGAGGACGCTGATGGCGGGCAGCGCCTCGACGAGGCGCTCCTGGATGCGTCCGGAGGCGATCAGGGCCGTGATGGTGCTGGTGGTGGCCATGAGCGCGAACGCTTCGAGGGCGGCCGAGAGGGCCTGGCAGGTGAGGAGCACGACCACGGAGCGGGGGTTCACGCTCCATGCGAGGCGAAGGGCCCGGCGTACGAGTTGAGGCAGGCGCCGGGCCATGGACCAGGTGGTCACCGAGTTCCGCTGGAAGACGGTCGCGGTGGGGGATTGGAATTTCAGTTCCTCGTCGGGTCCGTGGGTGTCGGGGTTGCCGGACAACGCATCAGCTCCTTGCGCCGGGTTGTGGTGGGGCGCGTGAGCGTACGGGGGCGAGGAGGATCGGGGAACGGGTCGGGCGGGTTGATCACCCGGGGGTGTGATCAGGCGTTCTCAAACCCGCTGGCCTGCTGTGATGCGAGTGGCGTGAGTGGGTGACGTCATCTTCTGCGGGGTGGTGCCGGTGGTGGGGGTGGGGGTGGGGCCTCCGTCCCGGGGTGGGGGGCGGAGGCCCGGTGGGGGTGGGGGTGGGTGGGGGTGGGGGTTTCCGGG
>NZ_JBIAMJ010000015.1:0-70118 GCF_042874035.1 Streptomyces sp. NPDC004284
CACGGACCCGGACCCCTCCGGATTCGTCGTCTCCGAGGCCCAGTTCAACCAGATGTTCCCGAGCCGGAACCCCTTCTACACGTACGCGGGCCTCGGGGCCGCCCTCAAGGCCTACCCCGGCTTCGCCACCACCGGCACCGACACGGTGAAGAAGCAGGAGGCCGCCGCCTTCCTCGCCAACGTCTCCCACGAGACCGGCGGGCTCTACTACATCGTCGAGCAGAACACCGCCAACTACCCCCACTACTGCGACGCGACGCAGTCGTACGGCTGCCCCGCCGGCCAGTCCGCGTACTACGGCCGCGGCCCCATCCAGCTCTCCTGGAACTTCAACTACAAGGCGGCCGGTGACGCCCTCGGCATCGACCTGCTCAACAACCCCTGGCGCGTCGAGCAGGACCCGTCCGTCGCCATGCAGACCGGCCTCTGGTACTGGAACACCCAGAAGGGCCCCGGCACCATGACCGCCCACAACGCCATGGTCAACGGCGCCGGCTTCGGCCAGACCATCTGGGCCATCAACGGCAGCCTGGAATGCAACGGCGGCAACCCGGCCCAGGTCCAGAGCCGGGTCACCAAGTACCAGCAGTTCACCCAGATCCTGGGCGTTCCCGCCGGCTCGAACCTCTACTGCTGACGGTCGGCCCATCCAAGAAACGCGGTCCAGGCGGCGGGCTCCACGGCGAACGTGGGCCCGTCGCTGACCTTGGAGTCGCGGAGGTGGACGGCGTGGGCGCAGGTGGCGACTTCTACGCAGTTCCCTCCGCCATCGTCGCTGTAGCTGGACTTGAACCAGTGCAGGGTCTCGCTCATCTCCGTACTCCCGCCAACTCCTCGATGACGCCCAGCGACCTGCGCGGATCCAGGGCCTGTGCCCGGATCTTCGCATACCGCTGCCGATGGGTACTGACCTTCGTCCGGTCGGTGATCAGCAGGCTTTCCCCCTGGATCTCCAGGTAGGTCACGTGGTCGTGGGCCGGGGTCTCCACGATGTTCAGGTCGCCTCGGGCCCCTGCGTACTTACCCCCCAACCCCGCGTCCAGCGGGAGCACCTGAAGGTTCACGTTGCTCCTCTGGGCGCACTCCGCCAAGTACAGCAACTGCTCCCGCATGATGTCCTCGCTCCCGATCGTTCGCCTGAGCACCGACTCGTCGAGGATCAGCTCGATCTCGCACACCGGCTTCCGGTCGAACAGCTTCTTCCGGGCCATACGGGCGACGACCAGCTCCTCGATCCGCTCCGGCGTCGGCTCCGGGTAACCGCCGGCGATCAGCGCCCGTGCGTACGCCTCCGTCTGGAACAGCCCGTGGACGACGTGATTGGCGTACAACCACAACGCCACCGCCTTCTGCTCGATCGGCGCGTACTCCCGGAACTGCTCCGGCAGCTTCTCCAGCCGTACGAGCTCCCGCATCTCCTCGAAGATGCCCGTGCCGCCGCCGAGGACGCTTTCGAGCTGGACGAGCATGTCGTCGCTCACCGGGTGGATGAGGCGCTCCATGGCGCTGATGGCCGCGCCGGTGAAGCCCATTTGCGCCCCCAGATACTCCTGGGTCCATCCCTTCTTCAGTCGCAATCGCTTGGCCACGGCGGCCGCCATGCGGGCCGCGGGGCCGACTGTTTCCCTGTTTTCCGCTCGTGCCATTCATGCTCCCCATTCGGACTCAACCGATCTCAACCGGTCTCAACTGCTCCCCGCCGAATTCGACTGCGTGCGAGGTGCGTTGACGCAGGTCAAGGGGTTGTCGACGCGCCCGCCGCAGTCGTGGAAAACGCTAGCGCCGACGCGGGAGCATGGTGTCGTGATTGAAGAGAATCGGGAAGTGAAGGTGGATTGGATTCCAGTTTCCGGATTCCAACTCCGTAAGGCGGGCGTACAATTCGACGCCGTTCGCGTGGACGGTGACGAAGGGCGTCGGCTGGCCGACTGGATGGAGGCGCTGACGGGGGGAGACCCGGGGCCCGTCGTGATGGAGGCGAACGGTCGGCGCGGGGTCTATTTCCTCGTGCCGCCGGGCTCGACGGCGCACCGGGCGTGGCCGCGCGGGGTGACGCGCTTCAACGCGGGACCGGCGCACGTGAGTTACGTACCGGTGCCGGCGCTCACCGGGAGGACCTGGCCCCTGGCGTGGCGGTTCCCGCCGACGTGTCAGGACCGCTTCGTGCACCCGCTGTTGCTGCGGAGCGCCGTGTCGGAGCTCTTTGCCGACCAGGGGTCGGCGGGGGAGTACCGGGAGGAGGTCGTGCGCACGGATCCCGGCCGGTTCAGCCCCGCTTGACCAGCCAGGTGAAGGCCAGGGCCGGGGTCAGGGAGGCGAGGAGGGCGGGCAGGCGGTCGTGGCCCGCCACTTCGAAGCCGAGGGCGACCGGCAGCAGCAGGGCCAGGCCGACGAGGAGGATGCCGAGGGCGGGGAGGTGGACATCCGGCTCGAAGCGGCGCAGCCCGTGCACCTCGTTGTCGTCCATGGAGCCGGAGAGGATCCCGCCCGCGATCAGGGTCCAGGGGCCGCCCCAGATGGCGAACGGGATGAGGAAGTACCAGAACGTGTCGCGGGAGCCGTTCTCGACGACGGGTACCGCCGGGTCGCGGGGCGCGAAGTACACGCCCACCTTCGTGCGGCCGGCCACGGGCCGCTTGACGCGGGTGTACACGTCGCGGACGGTGACCTCGCGCGGACCCGACGCGTACGGGATCCGCAGGACGAGGTCGGTGGTGTAGTACGGGTCGTGGTCTTCGTCGCCCTTGTGGAAGACGGGATCGCTCACGAGACGGACCACGGGGACCCGGTACTGGTCGTACCCGGCGGCCTCCAGGCGCTCGGTCTCGCGGCCGTAGTCGCTGTCGATGGTGAAGACCGCCATGAACGCGGCGGCGGTGGCGAGGGCGACGCCGAAGCCGAACACGTACCGCAGGGCGGGGTTCGGCCGGCGGGTCTCCCGGTACGGCTTGGACAGCGGGTCCCGGGAGCGGTGGGTGGAGGCCCGGTACGAGGCGAGGACCCAGGCGGCGGCGAAGGCGACGGAGAGTCCGGCGAGCGCCAGCGGGGCCACGAGCGGCGGGTACGGGGAGACCCCCGCGAGGGAGACGGGCAGGGCCGCTCCGGCGCTGAGGACCATGCCCCAGCCGGTGAGCGTCGTGGCGGCGCTGCGACCGGGCGTGTCCATGCCGCGCAGCATAGGGGTGCCGGAGCCGTCGGGGACGGCCCAGCAAGGTGTCGGGTCCGCCACGGTCTCGATGGACAAGATGGCCATGGCCCGTCCCACCTGCGGTTCCTTACCCTCGACCGCATGACCCCTCATGTCGAACCCGATCCCCAGGCCGGCGCGGCCGTCAAGGCCGCCGACCGCGCGCACGTCTTCCACTCCTGGTCCGCACAGGGACTGATCGACCCGCTCGCCGTCGCCGGCGCGGAGGGTTCGTACTTCTGGGACTACGACGGCAACCGCTACCTGGACTTCACCAGCGGTCTCGTCTACACGAACATCGGCTACCAGCACCCGAAGGTCGTCGCCGCGATCCAGGAGCAGGCCGGGAAGCTCGCGACCTTCGCGCCCGCCTTCGCCGTGGACGTCCGCTCCGAGGCCGCACGCCTCATCGCCGAGCGCACCCCGGGCGACCTGGACAAGATCTTCTTCACCAACGGCGGTGCCGAGGCCGTCGAGAACGCCGTCCGCATGGCCCGGCTGCACACCGGCCGTACGAAGGTGCTCTCCGCCTACCGCTCGTACCACGGCGCCACCTCCACGGCGATCAACCTGACCGGTGACCCGCGCCGCTGGCCCTCCGACACGGCCTCCGCGGGCGTCGTGCACTTCTGGGCGCCCTTCCTCTACCGCTCGCCCTTCTACGCCACCACCGAGGCGGAGGAGAGCGCGCGGGCCCTCCAGCACCTGGAGGACACGATCGCCTTCGAGGGTCCGGCGACGATCGCCGCGATCATCCTGGAGACCGTGCCCGGCACCGCCGGCATCATGACCCCGCCGCCCGGCTACCTCGCCGGCGTCCGCGAGATCTGCGACAAGTACGGCATCGTCTTCATCCTCGACGAGGTCATGGCCGGCTTCGGCCGCACCGGCAAGTGGTTCGCCGCCGAGCACTTCGACGTCGTGCCCGACCTGATGACCTTCGCCAAGGGCGTGAACTCCGGCTACGTGCCGCTCGGCGGCGTCGCCATCAGCGAGAAGATCGCCGCGACCTTCGACAAGCGCCCCTACCCGGGCGGCCTGACCTACTCCGGTCACCCGCTGGCCTGCGCCGCCGCCGTCGCCACCATCAACGTGATGGCCGACGAGAAGGTCGTCGAGAACGCCGCCCACATCGGCGAGAACGTCCTCGGCCCCGGCCTGCGCGCGCTCGCCGAGCGCCACCCGTCCGTCGGCGAGGTCCGCGGCATGGGCGTCTTCTGGGCCCTCGACCTGGTCAAGAACAAGGAG
Source organism: Streptomyces sp. NPDC004284 (assembly GCF_042874035.1). Lineage (NCBI taxonomy): Bacteria > Bacillati > Actinomycetota > Actinomycetes > Kitasatosporales > Streptomycetaceae > Streptomyces > Streptomyces sp. NPDC004284. Next base: position 4,436 of record NZ_JBIAMJ010000015.1, read on the forward strand.
ACGCGCGAGCCGCTCGTCCCGTACAACGCGGCCGGCGAGGCGAACGCGCCGATGGCGGCCCTCGGCGCGGCGGCGAAGAAGAACGGCCTGTGGCCCTTCATCAACATGAACCGCACCCACGCGGTTCCCGCCTGCAACGTGTCCGAGGCCGAGGCCAAGGAGGGCCTGGCGGCCCTCGACGCGGCCCTCTCGGTGGCCGACGAGCACACGGTCTGACCTCGTAACGAGGAGGCCCCCTCCGTCTGGACTAGGGTGTCCGAAACCGGACGGAGGGGGCCGACCCATGCCCGCGAGCGGAGCTGTCACGCGCAACACCTTGCGACAGCAGATTGCGGACGCGCTGCGTGACGAAGTGCTCGCAGGACGTCTCGAGCCGGGCGAGGAATTCACCGTCAAGCAGATCGCCGAGCAGTACGGGGTCTCCGCGACGCCCGTCCGCGAAGCCCTCGTCGACCTCTGCGCGCAGGGCCTCCTCGACTCCGACCAGCACCGCGGCTTCCGCGTCCACCAGTACTCGATCGGCGACTACCGGAACATGGTCGCGGCCCGGACGCTCGTCGTCGACGGCATCTTCCGCCGCCACGCGGACGGCCCTCCCGCCGTCCCCGAGCCCGACCACGCCATCGCCCTCGCGCTCGTCTCCGTACGCCGCCGGGGCGAGGCCGCCGCCCGCGCCGCCCGCGCCGGGGACCTGGACATCCTCATCGGCTACGACATCCGCTACTGGCGCGAGCTGGGCCGCCTGGTCTCCGCCAACGACTACATCGCCGACTTCCTGCACCGGCTCCGCGTCCAGGCCTGGGTCTTCTCCGTGCCCTACCTGCGCTCCGAGCGGGACCTCCTCGGCTGGCTGTGGAGCGGGCACGTGGACCTGGTCGACGCGATCACCCGCCGCGACGCGGAGGCCGCCGTCGAGGTCGTCCGGGAGTACAACGCGCACTCGCTGGAATGGGCGGACCGCCTGGAGGCGCGGGCCCGCTGACGTGCCATCCGGTTGAGGCCGGGCCTCCGGGGGCAGGTCACCGGCGGGTGGGCGTCGTCGGCCGAGCCGACTACCCTGGCCGTCCCTGCAACCGACGGAGAGCGAGCCTCCCTTGGCCTGTGACCTGTGGCTGGTCCCCCTCGTCGACGTGCTGTGCCACAGCCCCGACAATCCCTTCGCCGAAGAGATAGCCGCCTACGACGCCGTGCTGAGCGCCTCGGGCCTGCCGACCGTGCCCGTCTACGCGTACATGCCGGGGCTCTCCGGGGACGTCGCTCCCGTCGCGGGCTTCGACTACGAGGCCCTGCACTTCCTGCGCCGCGCCTACCTGCTCCAGATGTGCGGGCTGCCGGTCGAGCCGGTCGGCGCGCTCGGCGGGGACTACGAACAGCTCCTGGAGATGTTCGAGGCGACCGCGCAGCAGTCCCACCTGGTCTGGCACTACGACCACGCGGGCGCGTACGTGCCGGTGGACTTCCCCGTGCCGCTCGCCAGCGACGAGCTCCTCGAAGGCGGCGGGCCGCTCGGCTCCTCGTACGGCCTCCTGCGCGAGCTGGAGTTCGTGGCCCCCTCGATCGGCATCGACCCGATGAACCCGCCCGCCGCCCCCCGGCCCCCGGAGCGGCCCACCACCCTGGAGGAGCCGGCCGAGACCGGCCCGTACGAGGACCACCCCTTCGCCCGGGAGCGCCACGTCTGGCTGGGCCTGCACGCGGCGGCGACCCGGAGCCTCGCCCAGGGCTCGATGATCATCCTGAGCTGATCCCGACGCGTACCGGAGGCCCGCGTCAGCGGGCCTCCGGAGGCCGCTGACGCGGCATGTTCGGGCGGGTGCCCGGCGGCAGGGGGAAGCGGCCCGAGGGGTGGGGGATCTCCGCGCGCGCCGGGGTCACGCCGGCCGACTGGAGCGCCAGCGGCGCCGGGCCCGAGCGGAACTCGACCATCCAGTCCGCGGTCTCCACCCGCACCAGCTCCGTCACGTCCTCCGAGAAGCGGCGCAGCACGCCGAGACAGCGCTCGGCCGCCTCGCTCGCCGTGCCCTCCGTGGGGCCCAGGACCTCCCGGACGCTCTCCGCGGCCCAGTCGAACTGCAGGGCCTGGAGCCGGCGCTGCACGGCCTGCGCCGTGGCCACGTCCCGCATCCAGCCGGACGTCAGGCCGAAGAACCGGTCGCAGGCCAGGCAGGCGGCCCCGAGCAGCAGCGACAGATAGCCCCAGCCCGCGAGGCCCTCGGCGACCCCGGTCACGTCGAGCAGGGGCAGCGCGGCCCCCGCGACCACCCCGGCGGCCGTGCCGATCCGCAGGATCCGGGCGGCCCGGCGCTTCCAGACGCGGTCGGAGAGGTACCACTCGGCGGTGCGCAGGGCGTTCGTCTCGACCCAGCGGTACAGCTCGTCGAGCCGTTCGGCGGGCTCGCCCCAGTCGCCCAGGGGGAACGGCGTACCGGTCAGGTCGTGGGTGGCGTCTCCCCCGGGGGGCCCCGGCGGCTGCATCTCCGGCTGCTGGCTCACCGGGGGACTCCTCTGTTCAGCTCAGCGCTCATGTCCTTCTGTGACGTGCGGTGCACGTGGTGCCTGCCCTTCCTACCGCCGAATGGTGGGCGACGGACCCGGAATCCCGGGATTTCCGCCCGCAAGAGGGTGTTGATCAGGTAGAGGAGCCCGCAGTTTCTCACTCGAAAGAGTTGCGTCGGCACCCCGCTCGGGGAGCACGTAGGCTCGGGATACCGACGTTCCGACGAGCCGTGGGGACGTTCCGATGACCAGTAGGAGTGAGTGACCGTGATCCCCGGTGGTGGCCAGCCCAACATGCAGCAGCTCCTCCAGCAGGCCCAGAAGATGCAGCAGGACCTCGCCCGGGCGCAGGCGGAACTCGCCGCGACCGAGGTCGACGGCCAGGCGGGCGGCGGCCTGGTGAAGGCGACCGTCACCGGCTCCGGCGAGCTCCGCGGCCTGGTCATCGACCCGAAGGCCGTCGACCCGGAGGACACCGAGACGCTGGCCGACCTGATCGTCGCCGCCGTCCAGGCCGCCAACGAGAACGCGCAGCAGCTCCAGCAGGCCAAGCTCGGTCCGCTGGCGCAGGGCATGGGCGGGATGCCGGGCCTGGGCTTCTGAGCCCCTTCTAAGGCTCGCTTCCAGCCACTACCGTAAGAATCAAGCACTTCCGAGAAGGGCGTTCCGGTGTACGAAGGCGTGGTTCAGGACCTCATCGACGAACTGGGCAGGCTGCCCGGCGTCGGTCCCAAGAGCGCGCAGCGGATCGCCTTCCACGTCCTCCAGGCGGAGCCCACGGACGTGCGCCGCCTCGCGCACGCGCTCCTGGAGGTCAAGGAGAAGGTCAGGTTCTGCGCGGTCTGCGGGAACGTGGCGCAGCAGGAGCAGTGCAACATCTGCCGCGACCCGCGCCGCGACCTCACCGTCATCTGCGTGGTCGAGGAGCCCAAGGACGTCGTGGCGATCGAGCGGACCCGCGAGTTCCGCGGCCGGTACCACGTCCTCGGCGGCGCGATCAGCCCGATCGAGGGCGTCGGCCCGGACGACCTGCGCATCCGCGAGCTGCTCGCGCGGCTCGCGGACGGCACCGTCACCGAGCTGATCCTCGCGACCGACCCCAACCTGGAGGGCGAGGCCACCGCGACGTACCTGGCGCGGATGATCAAGCCCATGGGACTGAAGGTCACCCGGCTCGCGAGCGGGCTCCCGGTCGGCGGCGACCTGGAGTACGCCGACGAGGTGACCCTCGGCCGTGCCTTCGAGGGACGGAGGCTGCTAGATGTATGACGACAGGGCCGGCGCGCTCGCCCGCGCGCTCTCAGGGAGGCTGCTCGATGTCTGACGCCACACTGCACTCCGTCACGCAGGATCCGGACGACTTCGCGGTCCAGATCGCCGACTCGATCGAGAGCTTCATCGTCGCGACGACCGAGGTCGCCAAGGGTGACGAGCCGGACAGCGCCGTGCCCTTCCTGCTCCTGGAGATCAGCCAGCTGCTCCTCGCGGGCGGCCGGCTGGGCGCGCACGCGGACATCGTCCCGGACGAGCGGTACGAGCCGGACACGGGCCCGGAGCCGGACGTCGACGAACTGCGCGAGCGGTTCGCGGTGATGCTGGACCCGGTCGACGTCTTCTCCGAGGTCTTCGACCCGTACGAGCCGCGCAAGGCCCCCGTCCCGGCCCGCATCTCCGACAACCTCGCCGACATCGTCACCGACCTCCGCCACGGCCTCGCCCACTACCGCGCCGGCCGCACCAGCGAGGCCCTGTGGTGGTGGCAGTTCTCGTACTTCTCCAACTGGGGCCCCACCGCCTCCGCCACCCTCCGCGCCCTCCAGTCCCTCGTCGCCCACGTCCGCCTCGACCAGCCCCTCGCCGCCCTCGACGGCCTCGACACCGACGAGGACCTCACCGAGGACGACCTCGCCGAGGAGGCGGGCCGCGTCATGCTGGAGGAGATCGCGGCCCCGCTGGGCCTGCGGGGCAAGCGCGCTTGAGGGGAAGACCGGAGGCCTCCGGAGACCGGTCGGTCGCGGCGGGCGGGGACATCGGAAAGGTCGTCACGGGTGACGGGGTGACCTTCGTCGAGAACGGCGTCCTGCTGCCCGCGGAGTCCCTCTCCGTACCGGACACCAGGCTCGTCCACTTACCGGAACGGACGACACTCTTCGTCGGCCGTACGGAAGAACTGTCCCGCCTGGACGCGGGCGCCCCCTCCGGCGTCCAGGTCCTCTGCGGCCTCGGCGGCATCGGCAAATCGACCCTCGCCGCGCACTGGGCCGCCGGCCGGCTCGACGACCACGATCCTGTGTGGTGGATCACCGCGGAGACGGCCGGCGAGCTGGACGCGGGCCTCGCGGCCCTCGCCCGCGCGATGCAGCCCGCGTACGTGGGGGTCCTCCCGGACGACGCCCTGCGGGAGCGGGCGTTGCAGTGGCTGTCGGCGCATGACGACTGGCTCCTCATCCTGGACAACGTCTCCGACCCGGCCGACGTGAAGCCGCTCCTCGCCCGTGCGACGGGCGGGCGCGTCCTGATCACCACCCGCCGCGCCACGGGCTGGCAGGACCTCGCCGAGACGATCGCGGTACCGGAGCTGGACCCGGCGGAGGCGGCGGCCCTCTTCACGCGCGTCTGCCCCGGGGACGGCGTTCCCGAGGTCTGCGCGGAGCTGGGCCACCTTCCGCTGGCCCTCCGCCAGGCCGCCGCGTACTGCGCCGAGGCGGGCATCACCCCGCGCGCCTACCTGGACCTCCTGGCCCGCTACCCGGCCGAGACGTACGCCCTGACGGCGGAGGGCGGCGAGGCGGGGCGGACGGTGGCGCGGGTGTGGCAGGTGACCCTGGACCGCCTGGGGGACACGCCGCTGGCGGGGCGGATTCTCTCGATCCTGGCGTGGTGGGCTCCGGAGGGGATCCCGAGGCGGTTGCTGGAGCCGTTGGGGAGTCCGGTGGAGGTTACGGAGGCGGTGCGGAGGCTGCGGGCGCACAGCATGATCAGCCTGGACGGGGAGTCGATCGGGGTGCACCGGTTGGTGCAGGCGGTGGTGCGGGCCGGGGGCGGGGGGCGGGAGGAGGCGAGGGGCCTGCTGGCCCGGGCGGCGTCCGGAGTGCAGGGGAACATCTCCGCGACCCTGAACGTGTGCCTGCCCTACGCGACCCAGGTAGCGTCCCTCGCCCAGCACACGGAGCCGGACGAGGACACCGGGGATTGGTGCATGCTCTTCCACTGGGCCGGGATGGTCCTCGGAATGACGACCGACCGCCGCGCCCTCCTGCTCTTCGCGCGAGCCCTGCTCGGCTACACGCGTCTGTACGGCGAGGAGAGCGAGCTCTCTCGCCAGGCCATGGGCGGCTTGGTGCTGCAGCAGCAGCTCGATGGCTCTCCAGAGCTGGCCGGTCTGCCCAAGGAGTACTTCGAGCTCAACATCCGGCTGTACGGCCCTGACGACGCTCGCACGATCGAGGCCCGAGCACAGCTGGCGAAGGCGCTCCTTCCGTCGGACCCTCGCCGGGCCGAGGAGCTGCTGCGGGAGAACGTGGACCGAGCGGCCCGCTCCCTGGGCGAGGACGCCCCGGAGACTCTGGGGGCACGGCGTGCGCTGCTCGGCGCCGACCCCGATCCTCTGAGCGCCTGTGCAGGGCTGGAGGCACTGCTCGCCCGGGCCAGGGAGGTTCTGCCCGAGGACACCGCTCTGATCGACAGCATCGAGAGGTCGCTCGTCGGCAACCTTCTGGACCTGGGACGGACCGACCGGGCCCTCGCCCTCACCGAGGCAGGAGTCGCGGGAGCTCGGACACGGTTCGGTCTGACACATCCGAACACCCTCGTGCGGCGCGGATTCCACGTCTTCGTCCTGACCGAGGCCGGTGAACTCGACCGGGCCCGGCGCCTGGTGCGAGATCTCCTCGACGACTGCGAATCCACCCTGGGCGGAACGCTGTTGACCATGATGGTCCGCCAGCTCGCCCGCGAACAGCTGTCGTTGAACGACTGAGTCCCGCATCATGGCTGCATGGCAGCCTCCACCCCCTCGAAACCCCTCCTCTGGAGCGGAATCGGCGTCGCCACCGTCGGCGTCACCGCCCTCCTCGTCGTCGCCTTCACCGACCTCGGCAAGGCCGACCAGATCGCCAGCGTCGCCGGTTTCATCCTCGCGGTCGTCGGGCTCGGGCTCTCCCTGTGGGCGCAGTTCGGGCGCTCCGGGAGCGGGGTGGAGGCGTCCGGGCCCCGTTCTGTCGCCGCAGGCGGGAACATCGGGGTCGCCGTCACCGGTGACGGGGTGCAGGCCCCGCCCGCCCCGCCCGCCATGCCGGGATCCGGCCCCCCCGCCGCCGGCCCCGTCACCGCCTCCGGTGAGCGTTCCGTCGCCGCCGGCGGGGACATCGGGAGCGTGTCGACGGGCGACGCGTGAGCGGGGGCGTATCGGCGTCGGGGGAGAGGTCCGTCGCGGCCGGCGGGGACATCGGGTGGGTGCACACCGGGGACCGGGTGACGGTGCTGCCGCCCGAGGCGACCGGCCCGGTCCGCTGCCCCGACGGGTTGGTCAACGTCCCCCGTAAATCGGCGCACTTCGTCGGGCGTACGGACGAACTCGCCGTCCTGGAAGCCGCGGAGGAGCCCGTCGTCGTCTGCGGCCTCGGCGGCGTCGGGAAGTCCTCGCTGGTCGCCCGCTGGGCCCGGCGGCAGGCCCCGCACCGTAACCCCGTCTGGTGGATCACGGCGGAGAGCCGGGCCGACGTGGACGCGGGCCTCGCGGGCCTCGCCGCCGCGATGCAGCCGGAGCTGATCGACGTACTGCCGCAGGAGGCGCTGCGGGAACGAGCGTTGCAGTGGCTGTCGGCGCATGACGGGTGGCTGCTGGTCCTGGACAACGTCACCGATCCGGAGGACGTGGCAGGCCTGCTCGCCCGGACCGGGCGGGGGCGGGTGGTGCTGACGAGCCGGTCGACGGACGCCTGGTACGGGATCGGGCGGGTCCTCGACCTGCCCGTGCTGCCGGCGGGCGAGGCCGTGGAGCTGTTCACACGGGTCGCGACGCACGCGGGGCCCCGGGACACCACGGGGGCGGAGGGGCTCTGCGAGAGCCTCGGGCACCTCCCGCTGGCCGTCGAGATCGCCGCCGCGTACTGCGGACGTACGGCGATGCCTCCGCTCGCGTACCTGGAGGAGCTGGGCCGGAGCGGCGGGCCGGGGAACGCGGAGGAGGCCGTTGCGCGGACCCTGCGCGTCACGCTGGAACGGCTCGACGCCTCCGCGCGGGCGGTCCTGCGGCTGCTTGCCTGGTTCGCCCCGGACCGGATCCCCGTGCTGCTCCTGCCGTCCGCGCCGGGAACGCGGGAGGCGCTGGGGGAGCTGGCCGCGCACAGCATGGTGACGCTGCACGAGGACGGGGCGGTGTCGGTGCACCGGCTGGTGCAGGCGGTGGTCCGGCGGCCCGGGGCGGAGGGCCTCGGGCTCGTCGGGGAGGCCCGGCGGGCGGCGGAGGCGGCGATTGTCGAAGCCGTACCGTACGACGTCGAGAATCCGGCCTGCTGGGAGACGTGGCGCGGGCTGGTGCCGCACGTCGAGGCGTATCTGCGGCACGCCGACCCGGCGGAGGACGACGTGCGGCTGCTGGGGGCGCTGTCCGCGGCCGGCACGTACTACGTGCTCGCCGGGCTGCCCGGGGCGGCGGTCGGGGTGTTCGAGCGGGCTCTGGCAGGTGCCGAGCGGCTTCACGGGCCGGAGCATCCGTTCACGCTCGGGGCGCGCGGCTTGCTCCTCGGTACGACGGGAGGCACGGACGGGGCGGTCGAGCGGGCGGCCGCACTGGTGCGGAGCATGACCGAGTCGCTCGGGGCCGACGACATGGGCACGATCCTGGCGCGGATAACCCTCGCGCAGGCGTACGGGGAGGCCGGGCTGCTCGACGAGGCGATCGCCCTCCTGGAGGGCGCGGCCGCGGACCAGGCGCTTCTCTTCGGCGCGGGCGAGGAGCGGACGCTGGGAACGTTGCTCGGCCTCGCCGAGATGTACCAGGCCGCGAACCGCACCTCCGACGCCCTCGCACTGTGCTCGCACGTGGCGGCCGAGTTGCGGACCCTCCTCGGTGAGGAGCGCATGGAGGCCCTGGGCGCGCGAATCCTCCTCGCCGACCTGCACGCGGCCTCGGGGGAGGCCGACCGAGCCCTGGCCGAGTACAGGGACCTGCTGCCCGTCTGCGTACGTGTCCTGGGGGAGCGGCACCCGCTCACCGTTCATGTGGCGGAGGCCCTCGCAGAGCCGACCCCGTGATCACTCCGCGAGCACCCCGTCTCACCATCCGATATCACCCTGGCGTTTCGTCCCCCCTCGATAGACTGAGCCGATCGCAGCATCAGCTGCGGCATAGACTGAGCGAGGAGCGCACGTGGGCCTTGTCGTGCAGAAGTACGGAGGCTCCTCCGTTGCCGATGCCGAAGGCATCAAGCGCGTCGCCAAGCGGATCGTGGACGCCAAGAAGAACGGCCACCAGGTGGTCGTCGTGGTTTCCGCGATGGGCGACACGACGGACGAGTTGATCGATCTCGCCGAGCAGGTATCCCCGATCCCTGCCGGACGTGAGTTCGACATGCTGCTGACCGCCGGAGAGCGGATCTCCATGGCCCTGCTGGCCATGGCGATCAAAAACCTGGGCCACGAGGCCCAGTCGTTCACGGGCAGCCAGGCCGGTGTCATCACCGACTCGGTCCACAACAAAGCGCGCATCATCGATGTCACGCCGGGCCGGATCCGTACCGCCCTCGACGAGGGCAACATCGCCATCGTCGCCGGCTTCCAGGGCGTCAGCCAGGACAAGAAGGACATCACCACGCTCGGGCGCGGCGGTTCCGACACGACCGCCGTGGCGCTCGCCGCGGCGCTCGACGCCGAGGTCTGCGAGATCTACACCGACGTCGACGGCGTGTTCACGGCCGACCCGCGCGTCGTGAAGAAGGCGAAGAAGATCGACTGGATCTCCTTCGAGGACATGCTGGAGCTCGCCGCCTCCGGCTCCAAGGTGCTGCTGCACCGCTGCGTCGAGTACGCGCGCCGCTACAACATCCCGATCCACGTCCGCTCGTCCTTCTCGGGACTCCAGGGCACCTGGGTCAGCAACGAACCGCTTTCCGACGCAAAGGACCAGAAGGTGGAGCAGGCCATCATCTCGGGTGTCGCCCACGACACCTCCGAGGCGAAGATCACCGTCGTCGGCGTGCCGGACAAGCCGGGCGAGGCCGCGGCCATCTTCCGCGCCGTCGCGGACGCCGAGATCAACATCGACATGATCGTGCAGAACGTGTCCGCCGCCTCCACCGGCCTCACGGACATCTCCTTCACCCTCCCCAAGGCCGAGGGCCACAAGGCCATCGACGCCCTGGAGAAGGCGAAGAGCGCGATCGGCTTCGACTCGCTGCGCTACGACGACCAGATCGGCAAGATCTCCCTGGTCGGCGCCGGTATGAAGACCAACCCGGGCGTCACCGCGGACTTCTTCAAGGCGCTCTCCGACGCGGGCGTGAACATCGAGCTCATCTCGACCTCCGAGATCCGCATCTCGGTCGTCACCCGCGCCGACGACGTCAACGAGGCCGTGCGCGCCGTCCACACCGCCTTCGGTCTGGACAGCGACTCGGACGAGGCCGTCGTCTACGGAGGCACCGGCCGATGACCCCGAAGCCGACGCTCGCGGTCGTGGGAGCGACCGGGGCGGCCGGCTCGGTGATGCTCCAGATGCTCACGCACCACGCGGACGTCTGGGGCGAGATACGCCTCGTCTCCTCCCCGCGCTCGGCCGGCCTCCCCCAAGCTCTCGGCTCCGCTCGAGCAGGGGGGACCCCCCTGGCCGCCGTGCGCGGGGAGGAGTGCGAGATCCTCGCGCTGAGCGAGGAGGTCTTCGACGGCGTCGACCTGGCGCTGTTCCTGGTGCCCGAGGACGTCGCCGCCCGCTGGGCGCCGATCGCCGTCTCCAAGGGCGCCGTCGTCGTGGACACCTCCGCCGCCTTCCGGGCGGACCCCGACGTCCCCCTCGTGGTCCCCGAGATCAACGCGCACGCCGCCCGGGTGCGCCCCCGGGGCATCGTCGCCGGACCCGGCTCCACCACCCTCGCGCTGATCGTCGCCGTGGGCGCCCTGCACGCCGAGTTCGGGCTCGCCGAACTGGTCGTCACCGTCCAGCAGGCCGCGTCCGGGGCCGGCGCCGGACAGGCGGGCGTCGACGCGCTCCGCGCCCAGCTCGGCCTGGTGGCCTCCGACGGCGACCTCGGCACCCACCCCGGAGACGTACGGCGGGCCGTCGGCGACAGCACCGGCCCCTTCCCCGGCCCCCTCGCGCTCAACGTCCTGCCCTGGTCGGGCGCCCCCGCCGCCGACGGGTCCTCCACCGAGGAGGAGCGCGTACGGGACGAGACCCGGCGCGTCCTCGGCCTGAGCCGCCTCCGGATCGCCGCCACCTGCGTGCGCGTCCCCGTCGTCACCGGGCACTCCGTCTCCGTCCACGCCCGCTTCGAGAACCCCGTCCCCGTCGGACGCGCCCACGAGGTCCTCGCGACCTCCCCCGGGGTCGTGCTCTACGACGACCCGGCCGCGGGCGACTTCCCCACCCCCGCCGACGTCGTCGGCACCGACCCCGCCTGGGTCGGCCGGGTTCGGCGCTCCCTCGACGACGAGCGCGCCCTCGACTTCTTCGTCTGCGCCGACAACCTCCGCAAGGGCGCCGCCCTGAACGCGCTCCAGATCGCGGAATCCCTTGTCACGGATTTGTGGGATCTGTGAAAGACCTGTGAGCAAAAAGGCGTCAGATACCCCTTGAACTGCGGTGATGCCGTGGTCGACGATGCACTTCCCCCGTACTGCAACCAGAGTTGGGCGGGGCGCGTCTCTGCGTGCACCCACGACCGTGTGGCGCGGGACACGCCGGAGGCGGGGCATCGGGGGAGAACGGTTACGCATGAGGACGAACAACTCACCGTCGAAAAGGGTGGCGTACGCGTACAACCCTGTCGGGGGTAAGCGTGTCCAACAGGCGTGGCAGAGGTACTCGACATCGCGACCATCGCCCCGCCGCGCGGCGGAGGCACGGCGGTGCTCCCCGTGCGGAGCGGCGCCGTCGTCCCCGTACGCGGCTCGGCGATCCGTCCGCTCCGGCGCCCGCGCGCACTCGGCGGCATGCCGGTGATCGCCCCCGTGCCCACCGGAGCCCACACGCGCGGCGTCGACGGCATCCCGTCGCCCCGCAAGAGCGCCGAGACCGTCCCGGCGGCCGGCACCACCGTCGACCACCTGACCGAGACCTACCGCGCCCACTACCGGTCGCTGCTCGGACTCGCCGCGCTGCTCCTCGACGACACGGCCTCCTGCGAGGACGTCGTCCAGGAGGCCTTCATCCGCGTCCACTCGGCCCGCAAGCGGGTCCGTGAGCCCGAGAAGACGCTCGCCTACCTCCGCCAGACCGTGGTCAACCTCTCCCGGTCCGCGCTGCGCCGCCGCATCCTCGGCCTCAAGCTGCTGTCCAAGCCGATGCCGGACATGGCCAGCGCGGAGGAGGGGGCGTACGAGCAGCTGGAGCGCGAGGACCTGATCAAGGCCATGCGCGGGCTCCAGCGGCGCCAGCGCGAGGTCCTCGCCCTGCGGTACTTCTCCGACATGACCGAGGTTCAGGTCGCCGAGACGCTCGGGATATCCCTGGGATCGGTGAAGGCGTACGGTTCGCGGGGCATCGCGGCGCTGCGCGTCGCGATGGGAGCGACGACATGAACAAGGCACCCGGCGGGGACGGCGTGGCCCACGAGAAGCGTGACGGCGACGACGTCCCCGAGAGGCATGCCGCCGAGGCGGCGCCCGAGGCGGCGCCCGAGGCGGCGCCCGAGACGGCGCCCGAGGACGGCAACGCCGCAGAGAAGCAGCCCGACGCCCTGGATGTACGTGACGAGCCGAGTGGACAGCGCATGGTGAAGATCGAGCCCGGCACCGGCGAGGGAGACGACGAGCTCGCGCTGCGGCGGCTGTTCCAGGACGCCGTGGGCGGCCTGGAGCCCTCCCTCGGCTCGCTGGAGCACCTGCGCCGCGCCGTGCCCGCACGACGCGCCCGCAAGCGGCAGGTCGTCGTCGGCGCCGCGGCCGCCGCCGTCCTCATCGGCACCGCCGTCCCCGCCTTCGTGCACGTCGCCACCTCGGGCGGCATCTCCGCCGCCAACCCCGTGAACGCCGGCCACGGCGAGCAGGCCCAGGGCGGCACCGGCACCGAGACCGGCGTCGTGGGCGGCAAGAGCTCCACGCCCCCCGCGGGCGGCGCCTCGCCCAGCCCGGGCGAGGCCGACGGCGCCTCCGGCAAGCCGCAGCGCCCGGGGGCCGACGCCGCCGACAAGAGCCCGCAGGGGACGCCGGGCACCGGCTCCGACTCCGCCCCCCGGTGCGCCGCCGACCAGCTCGGCGTCACCCAGGAGGGCGCCGGCGGGCCCGACGCCGAGGGCAAGGTCCACGGCACCTTCCGCATCGCCAACGTCTCCGGCGCGGACTGCGTCGTGGACGGCGCGGGCACCGTCGGCGTCGAGGCCCGCGGGGCGGCCGACCCGGCCCAGATCTCGGTGGTCCGGCACACCGCGGGCGACGCGGGCAGCGGACTGCCCGACCCCTCGCAGGAGTCCTTCGCGCTCGTCCTGAAGCCGAAGGACAGCTACGAGGTGAAGTTCGTCTGGGTGCCGAGCGAGACCTGCCCGACGACCGGCACCACCCCGACCCCCACGCCCACCACCCCGACCGAACCGCCCGCCACCCCGACCCCGACGCCCACCCCCTCGGGCGGTACGGGCAACCCCGACCCCAGCCCCGGCACCGACTCCGGCGGCACCGGCACCGGCCCCAGCACCGCCCCCGAAGTGGGCACGGCCCCCCAACTGGGCCACGAGGACGCCGCCCCGGCCGACGGCAGCGTCGTGGTCACCCACACCGCCCCCTCCGGCGGCCCCACCGCCTCGGCCCTCATCCCCAACGCCTGCTCCGGCACCCTCTACCGCACAGGCGTCCTCCCGACCTCCTGAGCCCCGCCGGGACGCCGAGGACGACGAGGACGGTCAGGGCGGCCAGGACGGTCAGGGCGGCCAGGACGGTCAGGGCTGCGAGGACAGCCGGGACGACCGGGACGGTCAGGCGGCCAGACGGTCAGGGCGGCCGGGACAGCCGGACGGTCAGGGCGGCGAGGACGGCCAGACGGTCAGGGCGGCCGGGACGGTCAGGGCGGCGAGGGCGGCCGGGACAGCCGGACGGTCAGGGCGGTCTGGGGGACCGGGGAGGCTTACGGGTCGGGGTGCCCTACGGGCCCGGCGGCCTGGGGGACCGGGACCGGGGAGCCCCGCAGGGCCCGGCAAGCCCCGCAGACCCGGTGAGCCGCAGCCTGGCGTCCGCAGGGCCCGGCGCGTCCGCAGGGCCGGCGCGCCCGCAGGCTCGGGGCCCCGCAGGACCAGGGCCCCACAGGCTCGGGGCCCCGCAGGCCCAGGGCCTACAGGCCGGCGCGTTGTAGGCCCGGCCGCAGCCCCGCAGCCCCGCAGCCCCGCAGCCCCACCGCCCGCAAGCCCGGCCGCCCGCAGCCCGGCGTCCGCAGGGCCAGGGTCTACAGACCCAGCGCCGCGTCGCGGGAGGCTTCCGCCTCGCGGCGGACGAGGCGGAACCACATGAAGACGACGAAGCCGGCGAAGACGAACCATTCGGCCGTGTAGCCGAGGTTCTGGAAGGCCTTCGCGTCCAGGCTCGTGCCTTCCGCGGCTGTGGCGGGGACCGGCTTGAGGCCGGTGGGGGAGTCCGCGAGGGTGATCCAGGCGTCGTAGACGTCGTCCGTGACCACGTTCACCAGGGACGCCGCGCTGATCATGGCGAGCTGGCCCTCCGGGAGCCCGCCCGCCGCGTCGACGCCCTTCGTGCCCGGGTTCTCCGAGGCCTGGAGCGCGCCGACCACCGTGACCTCGCCGGACGGCGGGGCGGGGGCCTTCGCGCCCTGGGGGAGCCAGCCCCGGACCACCGGAAGCGACCGTCCGCCGTCGGTCTTCAGCAGCGTCAGGACGTACGAGCCGGTCCGGCCGTCCAGCTCGCGGTCCGGCACGAGGAACTGCTCCCCGAACCGGCCGCGCGCCTCGGCCGAGCGGCCCGAGGTCTCCTTGTCGACCGGCAGGAGCGAGTCCAGCGCCTCGGCCTTCAGCGAGCTCGCGGCGGGCCGCCGCTCGGCCTCCTGGTGGGACTTCACGCGGTCCTCGAACTTGCCGAGCTGCCACGTCCCCATGAACACGCAGAACGGGATCGCGAGGAGGACGAAGACGTTGATCCCCCACCAGCGGGGCGTCATCAGGAACCGGTACACGCCCCCCACGGTACGCAAGCCGGCTCAGCCCTCCGACGCCCGGGTCCCCAGGTGTCTCGCCGCGAAGTCCAGGTCCAGGGCGACCTGCTTGATCCGCTCCTCCACCACCAGCGAGCCGTGGCCCGCGTCGTACCGGTAGACCTCGTGGACCGCGCCCCGGGCCGCGAGCCGGTCGATGTAGTTGTCGATCTGGCGGATCGGGCAGCGCGGGTCGTTGACGCCGGCCGACACGTGCACCGGGGCCTTCACCGCGTCCACGTACGTCAGCGGCGACGAGGCCGCGTACCGCTCGGGCACCTCCTCCGGCGAGCCGCCCAGCAGCGTCCGGTCCAGCGCCTTGAGGGCCTCCATCTCGTCCTCGTACGCCGTGACGTAGTCCGCGACCGGGACCGCCGCCAGACCGACCGCCCAGTCGTCCGGCTGGGTGCCCAGACCGAGAAGGGTGAGGTACCCGCCCCAGGAGCCGCCGGACAGGACCAGGCGCGCCGGGTCCGCGAGGCCGCTCGCCACCGCCCAGGCCCGGACCGCCGCGATGTCCTCCAGCTCGATCAGACCGACCCGGTGCTTGAGCGCGTCCGTCCACTCCCGGCCGTACCCCGTGGAGCCCCGGTAGTTGACCCGCACCACCGCGTACCCGTGGTCCACCCAGGCCGCCGGGCCCGAGGCGAAGGCGTCGCTGTCGTGCCAGGCGGGGCCGCCGTGCACCTCGAAGACCGTCGGGAAGGGGCCCTCGCCCTCCGCCGGGCGCTGCACGAGCGCGTGCACCCTGCCGCCGGGTCCCTCCACCCACACGTCCTCCACCGGCACCGACGGCGGCGCCTTCGGACCGGGCGGGTCGAGGACGACACCGCCGGTCGTGGAGCGCACCACCGGCGGCTCGGCCGCCGAGGACCACAGGTACTCCACGGAGCCGTCGGGCCGGGCCGTCGCGCTCGACACCGAACCGGCCGGGGTCTCCACCCGCACCAGGGCGCCGGTCGCGATCTCGTACCGCCACAGCTCGCTGCGGGCCTCGAAGCCGTGCACGATCAGCAGGCCCGAGCCGTCCGGATACCACTCGGCCGACACGTCGCCCGGCAGATCGAGCCGCAGGTCGGTCTCGGTGCCCGTCGCCACGTCCCACAGCATCGGCTCCCAGCGGCCGCGCCGCTGATGGCCGACGAGCAGCCGGGTGTCCCCGGCCAGCGGGGCGAAGCCGAGGACCGTGAGCCCCAGCTCCTCCGTGCCGCCCTTGGTGTCGTCGAGCTCGGCCACCACACTCGCGTCCGAGGCCCGCAGCACCCGCAGCGCCGAGTGCATCGCGTCCCCGTGCTCGGTGTGCTCGATCGCGATCAGCGAGCCGTCGTACGACAGGTCGCCGACGCCGGCCGACTCCCGGTGCCGGTAGATCTCGACCGGGGCGTCGGCCCCGGGCCGTACGAGATGGACCGTCGAACCGTCCTCGTCCGTGGAGCGGCCCACCACGAGCGTGCCCTCCCGGCCGATGGCGAGGCCGGCCGGATAGGAGGGGGCGAGACCGGGCACGGCCGGCTCGTCCGCGCCGCCCGCGAACGGCTGGCGCATCCACACCCCGAACTCGTCCCCGTCGGTGTCCGCGAACCACCAGATCGAGGCGCCGTCCGGCGACAGCGTGCCGTCCGTCGTCCCGTTCGGCCGGTCCGTCACCTGCCGCTGCCCGCCACTCGCCCGGTCCCAGGCGTACAGCTCGTACGTCCCGGTCGCGTTGGACACGAACAGTGAGCGGTCCGGGGCCTCCTCGGCCCATTCGGGCAGGGAGACACGGGGTGCCCGGAAGCGCTGCTCCCAGACCGGGGTGTCGATGTGCTTGCTCTCGGTAGTCATGGCATCCATCATGCTCCGCGCGGCCGACAAACGGGTCGCGCCCTCCGCAGCCTGTGGATAACCTCGCCGACATGTACTCACCGACCCCCGAGGACTGGCGCGAGGCCAACCGCGCCCGCTGGGACGAGCGCGTCCCGATCCACGCCGCCAGCGAGTTCTACGACCTCGACACCTTCCGCGCGGGCAAGGACGCCCTGCGGGACTTCGAGCTCGCGGAGGTCGGCGACGTCACCGGGCGCTCCCTCCTGCACCTCCAGTGCCACATCGGCCTGGACACCCTCTCCTGGGCCCGGCACGGCGCCTCCCACGTGGTCGGCCTCGACTTCTCCGAGCCGGCCGTCGAGACCGCCCGCTCGCTCGCCGCCGACCTGGGCCTCCCGCAGGAGCGCGCCGCCTTCGTCGCCGCCGACGTGTACGACGCCGCCGAGGCCGTCCCGGACTCCTCGTACGACGTCGTCTACACCGGCAGCGGGGCGCTGTGCTGGCTGCCCGACCTCGACCGCTGGGCGGAGACCGCCGCCTCGCTCGTCGCCCCGGGCGGCTTCCTCTACGTCGCCGAGTTCCATCCGCTGACCGACTCGTTCGACGACGAGACCGGCAGCCGGGTCGTGCACGACTACTTCGTCCGCGATCCGTGGGTGGACACCACCCCGGGGACGTACGCCGACCTCGACGCCGCCACCGTCCACAACCGCAGCGTGGAGTGGGTGCACCCGGTCGGCGAGGTCGTCACGGCGCTGGCGAAGGCGGGTCTGCGCATCGAGTTCCTGCACGAGCACGACGTCTCGCTCTTCCCCCGTTACGGAGCCCTCCAGCGGCACGAGGACGGCTACTACCGCTTCCCCGCGGACCGCCCCCGCATCCCCCTGATGTACTCGATCAAGGCGTCCCGACCGGCCTGATCCCGGGGCGGCGCGCTCCGGCCGGCCTGATCGTCCAGGCCGGCCCGACCCGGGTCACCGCCCGATCCTGATGACGGCCCGCCCGCCGCCGAGGTCCACCGTCGAGTGGCGCGGCGGGGCGCCGTCCTCCTCGTCGTCGCGCAGCACCAGGGAGCTCTGCCGCTCCTTGAGTTCGTTCTGCTTGCCCTGCGAGAAGGTGGCGTGCAGCTGCTCGAAGCCCGTCGAGGAGACCTGCCCCCTGCGCTTGCCGCGTCCGGTCATGCGGAGGAACTGGTCGGCGAAGGCGATCACGGTCAGCAGGATGACCAGGCCGGGCAGCGTCACGAACACGGCGAACTCCATGCCCTCCATCAGAACACGCCCCCGGAGCCCTGTCAGGGGGGCGTCGCGGGCCTTATGTGATGGGTGCGGCGCCCGTCCGGCCCGAGGACCTGCGCGCCGATCTTGTGGGTGCGCAGCGCGACCGCGGTACCGGTGATCCGCAGCGCCGGCGCGGCCCGCACGAGGGCCGCCGTCACGTCGTGGAGCTCCTCGACGGTACGGAGCCACATGGCGAGGGCCAGGTTGTGCGGCCCGGTGACCGAGGTGATCAGGCGGGTCTGGCGCAGCCGGCTCAGGGCGGCCACCGACTCGGTCACGTCCAGGGGCGGTACGTCCGTCGTGACCAGCGCCCACACGGGCCGGCCGGAGAACCGCGGGGCCGGCAGACAGTGGTGGTGGAGGACGCCGGCCGCGCCGAGGGCGTCCAGCCTGCGGCGTACGGTCGACTCGCTCGTGTCGCACTGCCGGGCCAGTTCGGCGGCGCTGCGCCGGGCGTCCCCTGCCAGCTCCGCGACGATCCGCTGGTCGAGCTCCGTGACGACCGGGTACGCGCGCGCGGGGTGCCGGGTCCGCCGGTCGCCGCCGGTGATCTCGGCGAGGTGCTGCGCCTGTCCCGGGGTGAGCTGCTCGATCCGCGAGCGGTACGGGCGGTTGTGCAGCTGTGTGACGACCTGGGTGCGGGTCCTGAGCACCCCGGGGAGCCGCCGCACCCGCCCGGCGAGATAGCCGTCGAGGGAGTGCAGGTCCGGGCAGTTGACGAGCAGCACCAGGTCGGCGTCGCCGGTCACCTGGTGGACGCCGAGGGTGTACGGGTCGTCCGAGACCGCGGTCGCGGTGCTGTCGGTGGCGCCGGCGACGCATTCCAGCTCCACCCACGCGTACAGGGTGGCCGCGGTGCCGCGGCGGGCGGCGAGCATCGAACTCCAGGCGTACCCCCTGGAGGTGAGGGTCTCCCAGCGCCGTGCGAGGGTGTCCGGGCTGACGGTGAGGACGCCGGAGAGCTGGGTCCAGCTGGCCCGGGGCGCTATCTGCAGTGCGTGGATCAATGCCAGATCCACCTCCCCCAGGACGGATTCCCTGGTATGCATGTGCCTCCTTGGTCGATCCCGGGGAAACCCTGGGTGCGGGCACGGGAAGGCCCCAGGATGTGGACCGGGGCACATGCATTCAAGCCGTGAAGCTGGCTTGTTTCCATGAGAACCGTCCTATGTCACAGGAGAAGGGCGGAGGAGTGACACGGGGGCTGGGGCACATGTGGGCAGGAGAACCACCGGAGACCGAACGCCTGTGGGGCGAGCACGTCGGCCTCGACCAGATCGCCGCGGCCGAGCGCGGCTACGAGAGCTGCGGTCCCGCCGAACAGCTCCTGTGGGAGCGGCTGTCCGTCTTCGAGGGGGCCTTCGGCCGGGAGGCCGTCCGCGAGGTCTGCGCCTCCGGCACGCTGCCCGCCGGGGAGATCCAGGCGGTCCTGGACCGGCTCGCGCCCCTCGCCCTGCTCCCCGTCGACGACCTGTTCGACGGCGAGGACGGCCTGCCCCGCTACTGGATGCCGCACCCGATGCGGGCCGTCGGCGCCCGCCGGCTCACCGCGCGCGGAGACCGCTGGGCCGTCCTCCTGCACCACCGCCGCTGGTGCGTGAAGGTGGCCCGGCGGGCCGCCGACTGGTGGCAGCGGGGCCGGCAGCTCGACGCCCGGGACCTGGCGCTGCGCGAACTCCCCGATCTGGCCGCCGCCATGGACCCGACGACCGCTCCGCTCTCGCCGAGCGCCGAGGCCGACACGGCCGTCGAGATCGCGGTGTCCCTGTGGTTCCTGTGGGCGCTCTGCGGGCGGATCGCCGAGGGCCGCGCCCGGCTGCGGCACGCCCTCAGCCTGCACTCGGGACCGCCGTCCGCCCGTGCCCTGTGGCTCGCCGCCTTCCTGGAGCTGGAGTCGGGCCGCCCCGAGGACGCCGATCCGCTCCTCGCCCAGGCCTGGGCGGCGGCCGTCCGGGACGGCGACGAACGCTGTCTGGCGCTCCTCGCCCATCTGCGCGGCTCGACCGCCCTCTACCAGGGGCGTACGCGCGCGGCGGCGGCCGAGTTCCGGGAGGCCCTCGCCCTGATGGAGGAGCACCCGGAGTTCGGGCCGACCCGGCGGGCGTGCTGGGTCGGGCTCGCGCTCTCCCTGTGCCGTTCCGACCCCGAGGCCGCGCAGGAGGCGCTGGACCAGGGGGACCTGGACCGGGAGAGCCGGCGGGCCTGGGTGGGCCGTGACATGTTCGCCGAGGCCTGGGCGAACCACGTACGGGCCGAACTCGGCGCCTGGGACGGGGACCGGGAGCGCGCGTCGGAGTACGCCAGGCGGGCCCTGCGCGAGCATCTGCGGCTCGGCTCCGCGGTGGGCGCGGCCTGCGCGGCGGAACTCCTGGCCCAGATGCGGGCGCTGGAGGGCCGGCGTGACGCGGCGGCCCATCTCCTGGGCGCGGTCGACCTGTTGCGGACCTCGGTCTTCGACTCCTCGTACCGGCCGGCGGAGTACTGCGTGGTGACGCGCACGCGCGGCGAGGAGGCCCTCGGTGCGCTGCTCGTCGACCCGGAGCTGCGGAGCGCCTACGAAGAGGGCGCGAGACGCGGCCTGTTCGCGCTGGCGGGCGAGGCCTAGGGCCGGAGTTTTCCACAGGGCGCCGATCGCGGCCGGTCCGATGTCGGTTCCGATGCCTACGATGTCGGAATGTTCGCCTTCGTCGTAGCTGCCGTGTTTCTGCTGCTCTTCGGGGTCGGTGTGCTGCGCGACCGGCGCCGCTTCAGCAATGCCGTGTATCTCGGTCTCGCCGTCACCTTCCTCGGGATCGGCCTCCTCTTCGGGATCGACGAGACCCGCCCCGGGCTCGCCGAGACCGTGATGGTCGTCGTGCTGCTCGCGCTGGGCATCGGGCCGGTGATCCTCGCCGGGCTGCTCTGCGCGAACGGCGTGAAGATGCTCCGCAAGGAGGGCAGACGCCCGGCCAATCTGCTCGCGCTCCTCGCCGGACTCGCCATGTTCGGGGTGATGGCCCTGGCGGTGGCGACGGCCGCGACCGGCTCGCGGATCCTGGGCCTGCTCACGAGCACCACCCTGCTGGTGCTCGGCTACGTCTCGTTCCTCTTCCTCTGCTTCGTCGGCTACGCGTTCCTGTACGGCCGGATGCGGATCCACCGCGACGCCGACTACGTCGTGGTCCTCGGCTCGGGCCTGATCGGCGGCCGCCGCGTGCCGCCGCTCCTCGCGAGCCGTCTGGACCGGGGCCGGCAGGTGTACGAGACGCTGGCCGCCCGGGGCGGGGACGCGCCCGTCCTCATCACCTCCGGCGGACAGGGGCCCGACGAGGAACTGCCCGAGTCGCACGCGATGGCCGACTACCTGATCGACGGCGGCTTTCCGGCCGGGGCGGTCGTGCGCGAGGACCGCTCGCGCACGACCGAGGAGAACATGCTCTTCAGCAAGGAGCTGATGGAGCGGGACAGACCCGGCTCCTCCTGCGTGATCGTCACCAACAACTTCCATGCCTTCCGGGCCGCGCTGATGGCCCGCCGGGCGGGGATCGACGGCCATGTGGTCGGCTCGCCGACCGCCGCCTACTTCTGGCCCTCGGCGACGATCCGGGAGTTCGTCGCGGTCTTCCTCCAGTACAAGGTGGTCAACCTGGGGATCTGCCTGATGCTGATCCTGCTGGGCGTCCTGGCGTGGACGGTGCACTGAGCGCGGTTCATCGCGGCTTCCTCACGGACGGTCTACGGGGTGACGATCGGGAACCGGGCGTCGGGCTTCGTCGCGTACGAGAAGAGACGGGTGAGAAGCGCCGGGTCGCCCTCCACCCCGATCCCCAGCTCCTGGAGGCTCTTCCCGGCGAGGAGGCCGAGCAGTTGGGCCTTCCCGAGGGTGAGGACGAGTCCGGCGGGCGTCCGGGGCTCGGCGACCACCCGGTGGGTGAGGGCGCCGTTGTGCAGGGTGAGCCGGTGCCGCTCGCCCGCGTCCGCGGGGCCGCCCTCGCCCGCGTCCGCGGGGCCGCCCTCGCCCGCCCCTGCGGGGCCGTCGAGGAGCACCAGGTCGATCGTCAGGTCCTCGTCCCAGGCGCGCGGACCGTCGATCGAGATGGCGATCGAGTCGATCAGCATGGGGACGGTGAGGGCCATCGCCATCTCGGGGTTGCCCATGTCGACCATCTCGCCCGTGACGCCCTGTCGGAGCTCCTGGGCGCCGCGCAGGTAGAAGTTCCGCCAGGTCGCGTTCTCGGCGCCGTACCCGAGCTCCTCGTACACCGTGGCGAGGACCTGCTTCGCCTCCTCGTTCCCGGGGTCGGCGAAGACCACGTGGTTGAGGAGGGTCGCGGCGAAGCGCGGATCGCCGATCGCCATGTACCGGCGGGCCTTGGCGAGGGCCTCGGCGGGGCCGCCGGCCACGTCCACGTACCGCTGCGCGAGCTCCACCGGCGGGTGCTCCCACAGGTGGGCCGGGTTGCCGTCGTACCAGCCGAGGTACCGCTGGTAGACAGCCTTGCTGTTGTGGCTGAGGGAGCCGTAGTAGCCGCGGGCGTGCCAGGCCTTCTGCAGGGCGGGCGGCAGCTCGATCCGCTCGGCGATCTCGACGCCCGTCCATCCCTCGTTGAGCAGGCGGAGGGTCTGGTCGTGCAGGTACGCGTAGAGGTCGCGCTGCTCGGACAGGAACCGCACCACGTTGTCGTGGCCCCAGGTCGGCCAGTGGTGGGAGGCGAAGGCGACGTCGTACCGGCCGTTGAAGTACTCGATCGCCTCGTCCAGGTAGTGGGCCCAGATCCGGGAGTCGCGGACGACCGCGCCGCGCAGGGTGAGCACGTTGTGCATGTTGTGCGTGGCGTTCTCCGCCAGGCACAGGGCGCGGTGGTCGGGGAAGAGGAAGTTCATCTCGGCCGGGGCCTCGGTGCCCGGCGTCAGCTGGAACACGATCCGCACCCCGTCGACCGTCTCCTGCTGTCCGGTCTCCGTGATGTCCACGGTCGGCGGGATCAGGCTGATCGTGCCGGTGGAGGTGGACTGGCCGAGGCCCACGCCGATCTGCCCGTCGGGGGCCTTCGGGAGGCCGACGCCGTACATGAAGCTGGCCCGGCGGGTCATCGCGTTGCCCGCGTACACGTTCTCGCTGACCGCGTGCTCCAGGAACCCGGCGGGCGCGAGGACCGGGACGCCCCCCTCGGTGCCGTGCGGGAGGACGCCGCGGACGCCGCCGAAGTGGTCGCCGTGCGAGTGGGTGTAGATCACGCCGGTGACCGGCCGGTCGCCCCGGTGCTCCTTGTAGAGCGCGAGGGCGGCGGCCGCCGTCTCCACGGAGATCAGCGGGTCGATGACGATCACCCCGCGCTCGCCCTCGACGAGCGTCATGTTGGAGAGGTCCAGGCCGCGGACCTGGTAGATCCCCGAGGTGACCTCGTACAGGCCCTGGCGCGCGGAGAGCTGCCCCTGCCGCCACAGACTGGGGTGCGCGGTGTCCGGGCAGTCGCCCTTGAGGAAGGCGTAGGCGTCGTTGTCCCAGATCACGCGGCCGTCCTCGGCCTGCACCACACCGGGGACGAGGGCACCGAGGAAGCCCCGGTCGGCGTCTTCGAAGTCGGCGGTGTCGTCGAAGGAGGGCAGGGTGTCGCTCATGTGCCAGGTGCTCCGTTCCCACGCGGGCCGGTGGTCGGCGTACCGGTCCATCTGAACACCGGGGTACTACGGCCGCACTTCGGAGAGACAGCAGCAGGAGCGGGAGCAGGAGCAGGAGCGGGAGCAGAAGCGGCAGGAGCGGCGGAAGCGCCGGACCATGCCTACGCTGGAGGTACGCTCCCCCACCCTGGCGGTACGGAGGTGGCCCATGAGAGCGCGCCACCACTTCCACATCGACTACCTCGGGCACTCGGTCTCCGCGACCGTCCAGACCGGGCACACCCCCGTCGTCGAGGTCCTCGTCGACGGCAAGGAGACCGGCCACGCCACGTCCCGCGACGACCGGCCGGTCACCCTCGCGATCGAGTTGCCGACCGACCCGCCGACGCCGGTGACCGTACGGGCGACCCCGGGGCCCGGCGTACCGCGCTGCATGCTGCTCACGGAGGCGGACGGGGAGCCGCACGTGATGGCGCCGAGACTGTACTGAGCGCCCCCGCAATCCAGGCCCCCGCAATCCAGGCTCAGGACAGCCAGGCCATCCCGATGATCAGGAAGACCACGAAGGCGATCGCCCCGGCCACCGCCGCCGTCTTGCGCGGGCGGCGCCGGGAGAGCTCCGCGAGCGCGCCGCCGGTGCTCGCCGCCGGGCTCTGGCGCCGCCGGGACGCGGGCGCGGGGGAGACGGGCCGGGTCGCCGGCGGCCGGTTCATCGGCGGCGGGGTCGGCGCGGGCGTGTGCACCGGCGCGGGCATCGGCATGGGGGCGGACCCGGCGGACCGATGGGGCGCGTGGGCCTGGCCCGGGGCGTGCCCGGAGGGCTGATGCGGTGCCGGGGGCCGGACCGGGGCGGCGCCGGGGTAGGAGCGCCAGGCGCCGGAGGAGAACCAGTCCGCGATCGCCTGCGCCGAGGGCCGCTGCTCCGGCTGCTTGGCGAGCAGGCTCAGCAGGTACGCCTCGAAGTCGGGCGGCAGCATCGCGCCGAGCCGGTTCGGCGGCACCGGCGGGGTGTCGATGTGCTGGTACAGCAGGGCCGTCGCCGTGTCCGCGCGGAACGGCGGCCGTCCGGTGGTGAGTTGGTACAGCACGCAGCCCAGCGAGTACACGTCGGAGGCGGGCGAGGCCGGCTGCCCGAGGGCCCGCTCGGGCGCGAGGTAGAGCCCCGTGCCGACGATCTGACCGGTCGTCGTCAGCGCGGCCGAGGGGTCGTCGACGAACCGCGCGATGCCGAAGTCCGCCAGCTTCACCGTGCCCTCGGCGTCGACGAGCAGGTTCCCCGGCTTGATGTCCCGGTGCACCACGCCCTGCCGGTGGGCGGCGGCGAGCCCGGCGGCGGCGTGCGCGGCGACCACCGCGACCCGCTCGGCGGGCAGGACCATCGGCTCGGAGGGGCTTCCCTGGAGGCTGTCGCCCTCCACCAACTCCATGACGAGGAACAGCTTTCCGTCCCACGTGCCGAAGTCGAAGACGCCCACGACGTGCGGGTGGCTCAGCCGCGCGGCGGTCTGCGCCTCGAGCCGGAAGCGGTCGCCGGCGGAGGGATCGGTCGCCTGGGCCAGCATCAGCTTCACGGCCACGGCCCGCCCCAGGACCTCGTCGGTGGCCTGCCACACCTCGCCCATGCCGCCCCGGCCGATACACACATGAAGCCGATATCGGTCCGCGACCAGCACCTGGAGACCACCCTTTCGACGATCGATCAACCTGACGGAAGAGAACCAGCGTAGAGCCGCCCGCGTCCGCCGCTCGCCGCGCTCCCCCCTCCGGGCTCCCGCCCGGTGCACGACACCCGTGGTCCGGGTGAACGGAAGGTGTCCCCAGGCGGTTAGCATCGCGGCCCGGAGCGGTTTCCGGCGGACAGCGGACATGGGACGGAGTGGGTCGTGGCACGACCTCGTGTGGGTGTGGCGGTACTGACGATGGGCACGCGCCCGGCCGAGCTGCGGGCCCTGCTCGACGCCGTGGCCGACCAGGACGAGGCCGCCGCCCGGATCGTCGTCGTCGGCAACGGCACCGGGTCGCTCCCGGCCCTTCCCGAGGGCGTCACCGGCGTCGAACTCCCCGAGAACCGGGGTGTCTCCGGCGGCCGCAACGTCGCGATCGAGACCCTGCGGTCCTTCGGCGACGTCGACATCGTGGTGGACCTCGACGACGACGGCCTCCTCGTCGACAGGGACGTCTTCCGCCGCCTGGCGGACCTGTACGACGGGGACCCGGCCCTCGGCGTCGTCTCGTTCCGCATCGCCGACGAGACCGGCGAGACCCAGCGCCGCCACATCCCGCGCCTCGGCGCGAAGGACCCGCTGCGCGGCGGCGAGGTGACCACCTTCCTCGGCGGCGGCCACGGCCTGTCGATGCGCATGCTGGACGAGATCGGCGGCTGGCCGGAGGACTTCTTCTTCACCCACGAGGAGACCGACCTCGCCTGGCGCGCCCTGGACGCCGGCTGGAAGGTCATCTACGAGCCGAAGCTGCTCCTCCAGCACCCGAAGACCAGCCCGGCCCGGCACGCCGTCTACTACCGGATGACCGCCCGCAACCGCGTCTGGCTGGCCAAGCGGAACCTCCCGGCCCTCCTCGTCCCCGTCTACCTCGGCGTCTGGACCCTCCTGACCCTGGCCCGCACCCGCTCCCTGCCGGGCCTCAAGGCCTGGTTCGGCGGCTTCGCGGAAGGCGTCCGCCGCTCCTGCGGCCCCCGCGCCCCGATGCGCTGGACCACGGTCCTCCGCATGACCCGGCTGGGCCGCCCGCCGGTGATCTAGGACCGGACGCCCCCGCGGTGGCGGGGGTTTCGAGGGAATCGGGGGACGCTCCGGTGCCGCAGGAAGAGTCCCGCCCCCCTGCCGACGATCCGCAAGGCTGCAGCTCGTCAGGTCTGCAAGGCGCATGAGCGCCGTGACCACCGATGCCCCTGGCCGGCGTGACCGGTCGGGGGCTCTCCCGTTTCGGTCCGACTGCCCACTGGGGGGCGAGACGGGTCGGTTTGAGTACGGATACTCACGCCGGAGTCATGGTCCGCCAGGAGCATGGGAGCACCACATCTCCGGGGGGAATCGATGAACGCTCGCACCCTGTTCCGTCTGACCTTCGCCAATGCCGCTTCCGCCGTCTATCTGGGGCTCGTCGGTGCGTCCGTCGTGTTCGAGGTGGCCGCCGCGCTGTTCGCGGATCCCGGAATCGTCGGGATATGGCCGTTCCTCCTCACCGCCCCCACCTCCTTGCTGGCCGCGGGGGGCGTCGGGGCGGTTTGGGGCATGGACGCGCCCCTCCTGTACGTGGTCGGCGGGGTCCTCGTCAGTGCCTTGGTCCAGTCATGTGCCCTGGGAGCGCTCTGGGAGGTCCTGCGCGGTCATCGCCAAGGGCTCACCCGTCCGAGCCGCGGCTGAACTGCTCCGCTCCTGACCCGGCGGCTGCTCCCGGTGCCGTGTCTGCTCGGCTTGCCTGGGCCGACGGCAGTCACACAGGCAGCAGAAACAGGCGAGGCAGGTACTGATCTCAGTACCTGCCTCGCCTGCTGTTTCGGCTGTCGGGGTGGCGGGATTTGAACCCACGACCTCTTCGTCCCGAACGAAGCGCGCTGCCAAGCTGCGCTACACCCCGATGTCGCTGTTTCGGTCTTCCCGTCCCGGCGACATCGCTTACTTTAGCCCACGCGCGCGCTGAGACGAAATCCGGTATTCGGGGGACCTCGGCGCAGGTCGGATGCGGTCCAGGCCGACGATCGCCAGGCCGAGGGCGTAGAAGGCCGCGCCGAGGACGACGGCGTTGGTGAGGACGCCGGCGTAGCCGTGGACGGTGACGTCGAGGAAGGGGTACGTGTAGCGGGTCGGCGCGTCGGGGGAGATCAGCTCGCCGCGGACCAGGGCGAAGGCGAAGTAGAGGAACGGGGCCGCGAGCCACTGGGCGGCGTGGCGCCACCGGAGGGCGCCGGGTGCCGTGAGCAGGAGGAAGTCGAGGGCCGTGCCGAGGGGGGTCACGGTGTGGAGGAGCTGGTTGGCGACGGCCTTCGCGCCGGTGAGGCGGGCGATCTCGGCGGCCATGTTGAACTCGCTCGCCTCGTTGTCGAGGACCAGGTGGAAGACGAGGCCGACGACCGAGATGCAGAGCAGCACCCCGCCGGTCCACAGCGCGGGCAGCGGCGGGCGGCGGGTCCAGGCCCGGACGGCGCCCAGGCCGAGGACGGCGGCGACCAGGACGTTGGACCAGATGGTGAAGAAGCTCAGGACGACGAGCACGTCCCCGTACACGCACTCGATGACGATGCCCGTCGCCGCGGACAGGGCGATCAGGCCCCGGAAAACCGCCGCCCAGGGGCGGCGGCGGGCGGGGGGTATGACGGCGGAGGCCGGCACGGCCCCGGTGTGAGGCGTGAGCATGGCCCCACCGTAAGTGCTCAGGCGCGCGCCGTCAGGGTGATCAGGGTGGCCTCGGGCGGGCAGGCGAAGCGGACCGGGGTGTACCGGTTGGTGCCGCAGCCCGCGGAGACGTGGAGGTAGGAGGTCCGGTCCGCGACCGTGTGCGTGGAGAGCCCCTTCACCCGGTCCGTGTCCAGGTCGCAGTTGGTGACGAGCGCCCCGTAGAAGGGGATGCACAGCTGCCCGCCGTGGGTGTGCCCGGCGAGGATCAGCTCGTACCCGTCGGCCGTGAAGGCGTCGAGGGAGCGCAGGTACGGGGCGTGTACGACGCCCACCGTGAAGTCGGCCGTCGCGTCGGGGCCGCCGGCCACCCGCTCGTACCGGTCGCGCTTGATGTGCGGGTCGTCCAGGCCGGTGAAGGCGAGTTCGGCCTGCGGCAGCTTCAGCCGGCCGCGGGTGTTGGTGAGGTCCACCCAGCCCGCCGCGTCGAAGGCCTCCTTCATGCCCTCCCACGGGTTGTGCACGGCGCCGACGACCGGCGGGTTGCCGTTGAGCCCGTGGCGGCCCTGGACCTTCTCCTTCAGGTAGCGGGCGGGGTTGCGCGGCGTCGGCCCGTAGTAGTCGTTGGAGCCGAAGACGTACACGCCGGGGAAGTCCATCAGCGGCCCGAGCGCGTCGAGGACCTCCGGCACGGCCTGCGTGTCGGAGAGGTTGTCGCCGGTGTTGACGACGAAGTCCGGGCGGAGCCCCGCGAGGGACTGCAGCCAGGCGCGCTTCTTGCGCTGGCCGCTCACCATGTGGATGTCGGAGACCTGGAGGACCCGCAGATCGCGCATGCCGCGCGGGAGGACCGGGATCGTCACCCGGCGGAGCCGGAAGGACCGGGCCTCGAAGCCGGCCGCGTAGACGATTCCGGCCGCAGCCGTCGCCGTGAGGCCTGCCGTGATCTTCAGGGGGATCCCGTACCGTGCGCGCATCCCCTTATCGTCGCAGACCCGCCGAGTCGAAATGCGCGGGCGGTACGGGTGGGCCACCTGCGACACTTGACCCCATGACCACGCTCAAGGCGAAGCTCCAGGACGACCTCAACGCCGCGATCCGGGAGCGCGACGAACTGCGCTCCTCGACCCTGCGGCTCACCATCACCGCGATCACCAAGGAGGAGGTCGCGGGCACGACGAAGCGCGAACTCTCCGACGACGAGGTGCAGAAGGTGATCGCGAAGGAGGCGAAGAAGCGCCGCGAGGCCGCGGACGCCTTCGCCAAGGGCGGTCGCCCCGAATCCGCCGAGCGCGAGAAGGCCGAGGGCCTCATCCTCGACGCGTACCTGCCGAAGCAGCTCAGCGACGAGGAGCTCGACTCCATCGTCGCGGCGGCCGTCGAGGAGGCGAAGGCGGCGGGCGCCGAGGGGCCGCGCGCCATGGGTGCCGTCATGAAGATCGTGAACCCGAAGGTGGCCGGCCAGGCCGAGGGCGGCCGCGTCGCCGCCGCGGTGAAGAAGCTGCTCGCGGGCTGATCCGCGCAGTACGTACGAGGAAGGGCGCCCCACTCAGGTGGGGCGCCCTTCCTCGTATCAGGGGTGGTGCGTCAGTGGCCGGGCTTGCGGCCGCCGTGGCCGCCGCCGATCAGGTTCGGCGGGAGCGTGATCCCTCCGGGGAGCGGGTCGGTCGTCGGCGTGGTGTCGCCGGGCTTGGCGTCGGCGGGCTTGCGGGGCTTGTTCGGGCCCGCGTCACCCTCCTCCGGGTCCTTGGGCTTCTCGGCCCGCGGCACGGAGACGGGGACGAAGCCCGGCGTCTGGCCGGCGTCCAGGGCGCCCGTCATCGCGATCTTCCAGATGGGGCCGGGGAGGCAGCCACCGCAGACCTTGTCGTAGTACTCGCCGCCGATGGTGATGTCGTACATCGACTTCTTCTCGCCGACGTCGTCACCGACCCAGACGGCGGTGGACAGGTTCGGGGTGTAGCCGACGAACCAGGCGTCCTTGCGGTCGTTGGTCGTACCGGTCTTGCCCGCGTTGTCGCGGTCGCTGAGACCGGCCCGCGTACCGGTGCCGTCCTCGACGACGCCCTTCAGCATCTGGTTGACGGTGTCGGCGGTGCGGTCGCTCATCGCGCGCGTGCACTTGGTCTGCGGCACGTTCAGCTTGTCGCCGTTGGCGGCCTTGATCGACTCGATGGCGATCGGGGTGCAGTAGATGCCGCGGTTGGCGAAGGTCGCGTAGACGGACGCCATGTCGAGCGGGGTGCTCTCCGCGCTGCCGAGGGTGGCGGACGGGATCTGCTTGAGGGGCTTGCCCAGCTCGCGCTCGTAGCCGACGTTCTTGGCCATCGTCAGCGTCTCGCAGAGGCCGGCCATCTGCTCCAGCTTGGCGAAGTAGGTGTTGATGGACTTGCCGAGGGCGCTCGTCATGTCGAAGACGCCCTTCTCCGACTTCATCTCATTGTTCACCTCCCAGTTCGCGTAACCCGCGGGCTTGCCGTCGCAGCGGGTGTACTGGCTCTCGTTCATGTTGATCTGCGCCGGGTCGTTGAAGCTCGTCGCCGGGCTGATGCCCTTCTCCAGGGCCGCGGCGGCGGTGATCGGCTTGAAGGTCGAGCCGACCTGGAAGCCGTACGTCGTGCCGCCCATCTTGCTGCCGACGGCGAGGTTCAGCGTCGTCTGGTGCTGCTTCTGGTCCAGGCCGTACGGGCGGGACTGGCCCATCGACAGGATGCGGCCGGTCTTGGGCTGGACCTGCACCACGGAGGCGGCGACCGGGTCGTCCTTGTTGACCTTCGCGATGGCGGCCTCGTTGGCGGCGGCCTGCGCGCGCGGGTCGAGCGTGGTCCTGATGGTGAGACCACCCAGGTTCCACAGCTTCGTCCGCTCCTCGGCCGTCTTGCCGAAGGTCGGGTCGTTGAGGATCGTCTTGCGGACGTAGTCGCAGAAGAAGCCCGCGCCGTCGACGGCGGTGATGCAGCCGTTCTTCGGGGTCTTGACCTTCAGCTTGATCGGCTTGGCCTTCGCGGCGTCCGCCTCGGCCTGGCTGATGTCCTTCACGTCGGCCATCCGCTGGAGGACCGTGTTGCGGCGCTTGGTGGCTTCCTGGATGTCGTTGATGGGGTCGTAGCGGCTCGGCGACTGGACGAGACCGGCCATCATCGCCGCCTCGCCCAGGTCCAGGTCGGCGGCGTGCTTGGAGAAGTACCGCTGGGAGGCGGCCTCGATGCCGTAGGCCTGCTGCCCGAAGAACGTGATGTTGAGGTAGTTCTCCAGGATCTTCTTCTTGCCCAGCTCCTCCTCGACCTGGATCGCGAACTTCAGCTCGCGGACCTTGCGGCCGATGGTCTGCTGGGTGGCCTGCGCGACCTTCTCGGGGTCGTCACCGGCCTCCTCGACGAAGACGTTCTTCACGTACTGCTGGGTCAGCGTGGACGCGCCCTGCGCGACCCCGCCCGACTGCGCGTTGCGGTTGATGGCGCGCAGCACGCCCTTGAGGTCGATCGCCCCGTGCTCGTAGAAGCGCCCGTCCTCGATCGCGACGATCGCCTTCTGCATGTACGGGGAGATCTTGTCGATCGGCACGACCTTCCGGTCGCGCGAGTACACCGTGGCGATCAGACCGCCCTCGGCGTCCAGGATCGTGGTGCGCTGACTCAGCGGTGGGGTCTTCAGGTTGGAGGGAATCTCGTCGAACCCCTCCACCGTGCCCTTCGCGGCCAGCCCGAGTGCGCCGGCCGCGGGCAGGGCGATGCCCGCCAGCACTGCTCCGGCGAGCACACTGACACCGAGGAACTTGGCGGTCTGCTGGGTCCCGGTCAGACCACCGCCCGAGCGCTTCTTTGCCATGGGGGGCAGCCTAATCCGTCAGGATGAGAGATCCGCAGGAGCAGGGGCCTCTCGGAGCGTTCGCGTACCAGACCGTGACATCCGGGCGGGCGCCGGAGGGAATGTCCTCGCGAAACCGGGCCCTGACCGGCCGTCCCGGCCGGTTTGCCCGCTGCGGTGACGGCGGCCGATCATGCGCCCATGAGACCCGAAGTGCAGACGTTCGTCGCCGACGGCCCGCTCCCCGACTGGGACTCGACCGAGGAAGAGATCGACCGGCGTTTCGACCAGCTTCGCGCGATCGCCGGGCCGGTCACGGGAGGGGAGGCGAAGGCGCTCGTCTCCTGCTTCGGCCCGGACGACTGCTACGGCGTCGCCTGGACGCTCCTGCACCTCATCGAGACCGGCCCGAACCCCGTCCTGGCCACCGACCCCGGGCCGGACGCCAACGAGTGGCACCAGCGGCTCTACCTCCGCGCCGTGAACGGAGGACTCGTTCCCTGAAGGCGGAGCACTTGTCCTTTGAAGGGGGAGGACTCATCCCCTGAAGGCGGAGCACTCGTCCCTTGAAGGCGGAGGGCTCGTCTCCTGAAAGCGGAGCACTCGTCCCTTGGAGACGGAGGACTCGTCCTCTGAAAGCGGAGTACGTGCCCCCTGAACTCGGCGGCACGGCAACGCGAAGCGCCTACGTTCTCATTCGCCGGACACACGTGTATGCCTTGGCCTAAGCTGCTCTCAACTGTCACAGCAGTGTGGTCTCGCATCAAGACCTGTGCGTGACATCGGTATGAATTCCCGTGACCCCGAAACACGGGAATCTCGTGTCCGATTCCGGCTCATGCGTCACATGGTGCCCGAAGTGGCCCCATCAAATAAGGGCATGTCCGCGAGATATGTCCGCTATGTCACGCATGCCTTTCGATCACTCCTCTGGGTGATCTGGCGCGCACGCATAGTCCGTTCGGACCATTCAAGATTGGGCCCGAAGGGGGTGTTGCGCTGTGCCCACCTTCCGTAACGTCCCAACTGGCAGCGGTGAATATGCCGCTACCGCCGTGGGGGAGCCTCGATTCGGGAGAGGACGGCGCCGGTATGGGCTGGGTAGCTGACTGGAGTGCGCAGGCGGCCTGCCGCACTACCGATCCGGATGAACTTTTCGTGCAGGGAGCGGCGCAGAACAGGGCGAAGGCGGTGTGCACCGGATGTCCGGTGCGGACCGAGTGCCTCGCCGACGCCCTCGACAACCGCGTGGAGTTCGGCGTGTGGGGCGGCATGACGGAGCGCGAGCGCCGCGCCCTGCTGCGCCGGAGGCCGACCGTCACCTCGTGGCGCCGGCTCCTGGAGACCGCGCGGACGGAGTACGAGCGGGGAGCGGGCCTGCTGCCCGTGGCGATCGAGGACGACGCGACGTACGAGGCGTACGCCGCGGTCGGCTAGTCCCGACCTGTCCCCTCGATCCGTACTTTCGATCCGCACCTTCGATCCGTACGGAGCACGGGTACGAGTACGGATACGGGTACTCGTACGCGAGACGGCTCAGGCCGAGGGCGTCTGCCCCGCCATGAGCCGGTCACCGATGGCCCGCAGCCCGGCGAGGTCGTGCACATCGCCGGGCAGGGCCGCCACTTCGGCCACCGCCACCTCGGGGTGGAGCGCGGTGAAGCGGTCGCGCGTGCGCTGCTCACGCGCGAGCACCCGCATGCGCTCGGCATGCAGGCGCAGAAGTCCCGCGGTGAGCTGACGTACGTCCACGGCGATGTCCGTGTTTGATGCTTCTGTTTCCTGTGCCGGTTCGGCTGTGGGGGCAGCCTCGGGTACGGATTCTGCGGCGGCGGTGGCGAGATCATTCGGCTCGGGCTCGGGCTCGGGCTCGTGTGCGGTGGCCGGGGAGCCACCCAGTCCAGCCTTCCCGCCCCCCTGATCGACAATGCGTCCCTCGTCAAGATTTTCCGCGGCGGCCCGCGCCCGCTCGGCCGACAGCCGGGCGGCACCACTGCCGTGGACGCGGTTGAGGACGAGACCCGCCAGCGGCATCTCCTCCGCGGCCAGCCGCTCCACGAAGTACGCGGCCTCGCGCAGCGCGTCCCGCTCCGGCGTGGCGACCACGAGGAAGGCCGTGCCCGGGGCCTGGAGCAGCTTGTACGTGGCGTCCGCGCGGGTCCGGAATCCGCCGAACATCGTGTCCATCGCCGCCACGAACGTCTGTACGTCCTTGAGGAACTGACCCCCGAGCAGCTTCCCCAGGGTCCCCGTCATCATCGACATGCCGACGTTGAGGAACTTCATCCCGGCCCGGCCGCCCACCTTCGCCGGGGCCATCAGCAGCTTGATGAACTTCCCGTCGAGGAAGGACCCGAGCCGCTTCGGCGCGTCCAGGAAGTCCAGGGCCGACCGGGACGGCGGGGTGTCGACGACGATCAGGTCCCACTCGTCGCGGGCCCGGAGCTGGCCCAGCTTCTCCATCGCCATGTACTCCTGCGTACCGGCGAATCCGGCCGACAGGGACTGGTAGAAGGGGTTCTCCAGGATCGCCCGCGCCCGCTCGGGATCCGCGTGCGCCTCGACGATCTCGTCGAAGGTCCGCTTCATGTCCAGCATCATGGCGTGCAGTTCACCGCCGTCGGAGCCCTTGATGCCGTCGACCTTGCGGGGCGTGTTGTCGAGGGAGTCGATCCCCATGGACTGGGCGAGCCGGCGCGCCGGGTCGATGGTGAGCACCACGACCCGCCGGCCCCGCTCCGCCGCCCGCACCCCGAGCGCCGCCGCCGTGGTCGTCTTCCCGACCCCACCCGCGCCACAGCAGACGATGATCCGGGTGCCCCGGTCGTCGAGAATCGGGTCGAGCTCCAGAACGGGGGCATGGTCGAGCCCCGGACCCGCCCCGGCGCCGGCCGCCACGGCGCCCGCTTTCTCCGTCACGC
The DNA here is from genome assembly GCF_042874035.1 of Streptomyces sp. NPDC004284. Taxonomy (NCBI): domain Bacteria; kingdom Bacillati; phylum Actinomycetota; class Actinomycetes; order Kitasatosporales; family Streptomycetaceae; genus Streptomyces; species Streptomyces sp. NPDC004284. The sequence continues at coordinate 39,051 of NZ_JBIAMJ010000015.1, forward strand.
GCCCACCCCTTGCTTCCGCAGTTCCTTCGCCAGCCGGTAGAGCCCGGCGATGTCCGCCCCGTCCCCGAGGAAGGGGAGCTCGTACGAGGGGACGCCGACGCCGTCCAGGACCGCGCGCTGCGCCCGCTCCAGCTCCACCCGCCGCGCGTGCTCGGCCGCCTGGTCGAGGAGCGGCTCGACGAGGGCCGTGCCGCCCGTGACGCCGACGGAGGCCAGGGTCCGCGCGATCGCGTCCCGGTGGTCGCCGGAGGCGGCCCGTACCGCCGCCTCGTCGAGCACGTGCGGGCGGACCATGTTCACCACGACCCTGCCCACCGGCAGTTCGGCGGCCCTCAGCTCCGCGATGCCGTCCGCGGTCTCCTGGACCGGCATCTCCTCCAGGAGGGTCACCAGATGCACCGCCGTCTCCGGGGACTTGAGGACCCGCATGACGGCCTGCGCCTGGTTGTGTATCGGGCCGATCCTGGCCAGGCCAGCGACCTCGTCGTTCACGTTGAGGAAGCGGGTGATGCGGCCGGTGGGCGGCGCGTCCATGACCACGTGGTCATAGGTGGGGCGGCCGTCCTTCTCCCGCCGCCGGACCGCCTCGCACGCCTTGCCGGTCAGCAGCACGTCCCGGACGCCCGGCGCTATCGTCGTCGCGAAGTCGATCGCGCCGAGCTTCTTCAGGGCCCGCCCCGCCCCGCCCAGTTTGTAGAACATCTGGAGGTAGTCGAGGAGCGCGCGCTCGGCGTCGATCGCCAGCGCGAACACCTCACCGCCGCCCGGCGCGACGGCGATCTTGCGCTCCTCGTACGGAAGGGCTTCCGTCTCGAAGACCTGTGCGATGCCCTGCCTGCCTTCGACCTCGACGAGGAGGGTCCGCTTCCCCTCCGTCGCGAGGGCGAGGGCGAGGGCGGCGGCGACCGTCGTCTTACCGGTACCACCCTTGCCGCTGACGACCTGGAGCCTGCTCACGTTGTCGAGCCTAACCACTGGCGGCCGCGCGCAATCAGCAGGCCGCCCCGGACAAGCCACCTAGGGGGAGCCTCGGGGGAGCCGAGAAGGAGCCGCGGGGAGCGGTGGGGGGCCGCCTCGGAGGGCCCGCCTCGGCGGACAGCCCCGCGGCAGCGGATACAGTCGGCCCCATGACCAAGTGGGAGTACGTCACGGTGCCGCTTCTGGTGCACGCGACCAAGCAGATTCTGGACACCTGGGGCGAGGACGGCTGGGAGCTCGTCCAGGTCGTGCCCGGGCCGAACAACCCCGAGCAGCTCGTGGCCTACCTGAAGCGGGCCAAGTCGTGAGCGGGGCCGTCGAGGCGCGGATCGCCGAGCTCGGCCTGACCCTGCCCGAGGTCGTGCCGCCGATCGCCTCCTACCAGCCGGCCGTGCAGTCCGGCGTGTACGTCTACACCTCGGGCCAGCTCCCGATGGTGGCGGGCAAGCTTCCGGTGACCGGCAAGGTCGGCGCCGAGGTCACGCCGGAGGAGGCCAAGGAGCTCGCCGCCACCTGCGCGCTCAACGCGCTCGCGGCCGTGAAGTCGGTCGCCGGTGACCTCGACCGCATCAAGCGCGTCGTGAAGGTCGTCGGCTTCGTCGCCTCCGCCGCCGACTTCACCGGCCAGCCGGCCGTCGTCAACGGCGCCAGCGAGCTGCTCGGCGAGATCCTCGGCGAGAAGGGCGTGCACGCCCGCAGCGCCGTCGGCGTGGCCGTGCTGCCGCTCGACGCGCCGGTCGAGGTAGAGGTCCAGGTCGAGCTCGTCGAGGCCTGACCTTCCGAAGAGACGCGGAGAGCCGGTTTTCCACAGCCCGGGAAACCGGCTCTCGTGCATTCCGATGCTTGCGCATAGCATCCGGCCATGTCGAATGGTCGGTCGAAGCAGTCGAATGGTCAGTGGTACCCGCCGGAGTGGCCCGCCCGCATCCGCGCCCTCGCCGCAGGTGAGCTCACCCCGGTGACGCCCCGGCGCGCCGCCACCGTCCTGCTCCTGCGGGACGGGGCCGCGGGGCCCGACGTCCACATGCTGCGCCGCCGCACCTCGATGGCCTTCGCGGGCGGCGCGTACGCCTACCCCGGCGGCGGCGTCGACCCGCGCGACGAGCAGCCGGTGCGCTGGGCGGGCCCGTCCCTGGAGGCGTGGGCGGCCCGGCTCGGCCTCGACGACCCGGCGCAGGCGCAGGCCGTGGTCTGCGCCGCCGTGCGCGAGACGTTCGAGGAGGCGGGCGTGCTGCTCGCCGGGGAGGCCGAGGACGGCGTCGTCGGCGACACGACCGGCGAGGAGTGGGAGCGGGACCGCGAGGCGCTCGTCGCCCGGGAGCTGTCCTTCGCCGACTTCCTGGACCGGCGCGGGCTCGTCCTGCGCTCGGACCTCCTCGGCGCGTGGGCCCGCTGGATCACCCCCGAGTTCGAGCAGCGCCGGTACGACACCTGGTTCTTCGTGGCCGCGCTCCCGGCCGGACAGCGCACCCGGGACGTCTCCGGGGAGGCGGACCGCACGGTCTGGATACGACCGACGGAGGCCGCGGCCGGCTACGACCGGGGCGAGCTGACGATGATGCCGCCGACGATCTCCACCCTGCGCACCCTGGAGCCGTACGGGACGGCCGCCGAGGCGCTGGCGGCGGCGGAGGGCCAGGACATGGCCCCCGTCCTCGCGCAGGCGCGCCTGGAGGGCGACGAACTGGTCCTGAGCTGGCCGGGACACGAGGAGTTCACCAAGGTCATCCCCGCAGGGGACGCCGGGGAGGCCGGAGGCGCGAGGGCCGCCGGAGATGCAGGGGCCGCCGGAGCCACCGGGGGTGCGCGATGAGTGACGCCGCCGCTCTGCCCGGGCAGCCGCGCGGGCTCGTGGTCTCCGGGCCCGCGACCGAGCGTGCCGTGAACGTCCTGGCGCCGAACCCGTCCGCGATGACCCTCGACGGCACCAACACCTGGCTGCTCTCCGAGCCGGGCTCCGGCCTCGCGGTCGTCGTCGACCCGGGCCCGCTCGACGAGGACCATCTGCGCCATGTGATCGACACCGCCGAGAAGCTCGGCAAGCGGGTCGCGCTGACCCTGCTGACCCACGGCCACCCGGACCACGCGGAGGGCGCGGGCCGTTTCGCGGAGCTGACCGGGACGGCCGTGCGGGCCCTCGACCCGGCGCTGCGCCTCGGTGACGAGGGCCTCGGCGCGGGGGACGTGGTGACGGTCGGCGGCCTGGAGCTGCGGGTCGTCCCTACGCCCGGGCACACCTCGGACTCGCTCTCCTTCCACCTGCCGGCCGACCGGGCGGTGCTGACGGGCGACACGATCCTGGGGCGCGGGACGACGATGGTCGCGCACCCGGACGGGCGGCTCGGCGACTACCTGGACTCGCTGCGGCGGCTGCGTTCGCTGACCGTCGACGACGGGGTGCACACGGTCCTGCCGGGGCACGGGCCGGTCCTGGAGGACGCCCAGGGTGCCGTGGAGTTCTACCTCGCGCACCGGGCGAGCCGGCTGGCGCAGGTCGAGACGGCGGTCGCGGCCGGGCACCGCACGGCGGCGGAGGTCGTCGCCCATGTGTACGCGGACGTGGACCGCTCGCTGTGGCCGGCGGCCGAGCTGTCCGTACGGGCGCAGCTGGAGTACCTGCGGGGGCGCGGTCTGGTCTAGGGCCTGTCCGACCCCGGTCCGCGGGTCGTCACGATCCTGTCCCGAGGGGGCCCCGGCCCTTGGGCGTTCCTGACCAATGTTTTACGCTCCGCTTACTTCTGGCCGTAGCTTCGGGGGGAATGCCCGTGTTCGTCATCGCCATCCTGCTGGTCATAGCCGCAGTGGTGCTCTTCTTCGTCGGCCGCGCCAACGATTCCACGGGGCTGAAGTTCGGCGCCCTGGGCGCGGTCCTGGCCGGCGCCTTCTCGCTGATCGTGAGCATGACGTACGTGATCAGCGCGTACGAGGTCGGTGTGCCGGTCGCCTTCGGCAAGGTGGGTACGCCGATGGCCTCGGGCATGCACATGAAGTCGCCGTTCACGGACGTCACGACCTTCTCCACCCGCCCGGTCGACCTCAACCTCTCCGACAAGGACGTGGTCGAGGTCCGCTCCTCGCAGGGCGGCGTCATGTACGCCGAGGTGACGGTGAAGTGGTCCGTCGACCAGGCCAAGGCCGTCGAGCTGTACAAGCTCGCGGGCAGCGAGGACGCCATCCAGCAGCGGCTCGTCTACCCCGACAGCCGCGAGATCGTCCGTAACGTCTTCGCCCACTACACGAGCGAGCAGGGCTACGCCTCCGACCGCGAGGGGATCAACGCCGAGATCGGCCGCCTCATCAAGGAGCGCCTGGCCCCGCGCGGCATCGACGTGACCATGGTCAACCTGCGCAACGTGAAGCCCTCGGACTCCCTCCAGGCCCAGATCGACCGCAAGATCCAGCAGCAGCAGGCCACCGAGCGGGCCCTGGAGGCCTCCCGTACGGCGAAGGCCGAGGCCGACCGGCGTCGCATCGAGGCGGAGGGCATCGCCCGCGCCAACAAGATCCTCAACGACTCGCTGACGGACAAGGTCCTGATGAACCAGTGCATCGACGCGTACAGGGAGGCCGCGGGGAAGAACCCGGTCTACGCGGTGCCCTGCGGGAGCGGCGGCTCCGCCCCGGTGATCGTGGACGGTTCGAAGCGCTGACCCCCGCACGTACGCGGAAGGCCGCCCCGGTCCGACGACCGGGGCGGCCTTCCGCGTATGCCTGGGTTCTAGCGCGAGCGCTTCGCGAGGCGCTCCACGTCCAGCAGGATCACGGCGCGGGCCTCGAGGCGCAGCCAGCCGCGCTGGGCGAAGTCGGCGAGCGCCTTGTTGACCGTCTCGCGGGAGGCGCCGACCAGCTGGGCCAGCTCCTCCTGGGTGAGGTCGTGGACGACGTGGATGCCCTCCTCCGACTGCACGCCGAAGCGGCGCGACAGGTCGAGGAGCGCGCGGGCGACACGGCCCGGGACGTCGGAGAAGACCAGGTCGGACATCTGGTCGTTGGTCTTGCGCAGCCGGCGGGCGACGGCGCGCAGCAGCGCGGTGGCCACCTCGGGGCGGGCGTTCAGCCAGGGCTGGAGGTCGCCGTGGCCGAGGCCGAGGAGCTTGACCTCGGTCAGCGCGGTCGCCGTGGCGGTGCGCGGGCCCGGGTCGAAGAGGGACAGCTCGCCGATGAGCTCGCCGGGGCCGAGGACGGCCAGCATGTTCTCGCGGCCGTCGGGGGAGGTGCGGTGCAGCTTCACCTTGCCCTCGGTCACCACGTACAGGCGGTCGCCGGGGTCGCCCTCGTGGAAGAGCGCGTCGCCACGGGCGAGCGTCGCCTCACTCATCGAGGCGCGCAGCTCGGCAGCCTGCTCGTCATCGAGCGCCGCGAAGAGCGGGGCGCGCCGCAGAACGTCGTCCACGAGTTCTCTCCTACTGTCGACCTGCTCAAAGGACCTGGGTCCCATGATGCCGGACGCACAAAACAGTGCGATCAATCACAACAAGTTTGACGTACCGAGCCGCCCAGTCGTACGCCAGGGGCCCGATTGGGCTCCGATCGGCCACGACCGGGGCGGATGTCGGTGTCGGCGCCTAGGCTGGCCGGGTGTCCAACTCGCCGGTGAGAGCGCAGGCCAAGGGGGCTGAAAGAGTGTCGGCCGAAGGTAATTCCGCTGTGGGCGAACGCGGCGTGTCGAAACGGGCGAAAGCCGCAAAACGGAAGTCCGCGGGGTCGGTGGAGCCCACCGACTCCCTCACGCCCACCAAGCCCGCCGCGATCGCCGAGTCCGCCGCAGCCGCGAAGCCGACGAAGCCCGCCGCGATCGCCGAGCCGTCGAAGCCCACCGAGCCCGGCAAGCCGACGAAGCCTGCCGAGCCGACGAAGCCCGCTGCGGTCGCCAAGCCCTCGAAGTCTTCCGCGGCCGCCGCGCCCTCGAAGCCCGTCGCCGCCTCGAAGCCCGCCAAGCCGTCGAAGCCCGCCAAGCCCGAGTCGCGGCTCGCGATGGTCCGTCGGGCGCGCCGGATCAACCGCGAACTGGCCGAGGTCTACCCGTACGCCCACCCGGAGCTCGACTTCCGCAACCCCTTCGAGCTGCTCGTCGCCACGGTGCTCTCCGCCCAGACCACCGACCTGCGGGTCAACCAGACCACCCCCGCCCTCTTCGCGAAGTACCCCACGCCCGAGGACCTCGCCGCCGCCGTGCCCGAGGAGGTCGAGGAGCTGATCCGGCCGACCGGCTTCTTCCGCGCCAAGACCAAGTCGATCATGGGCCTGGCCGCCGCCCTCCGGGACGACTTCGGCGGCGAGGTCCCCGGCCGCCTGGAGGACCTCGTCAAGCTCCCCGGCGTCGGCCGCAAGACCGCCTTCGTCGTCCTCGGCAACGCCTTCGGGGTCCCCGGCATCACCGTCGACACCCACTTCATGCGCCTCGCCCGGCGCTGGCGCTGGACCGAGTCCGACGACCCGGTGAAGATCGAGGCCGAGGTCGCCACGATCTTCCCGAAGAGCGAGTGGACGATGCTCTCGCACCGGGTGATCTTCCACGGCCGCCGGATCTGCCACGCCCGCAAGCCCGCCTGCGGCGCCTGCCCGATCACCCATCTCTGCCCCTCGTACGGAGAGGGCGAGACCGACCCCGAGAAGGCGAGGAAGCTGCTCAAGTACGAGATGGGCGGCTTCCCCGGCCAGCGGCTCAACCCGCCGCCCGGCTTCCCGGGCCGCCCGGCACCCCCGCTGGGCGGCGGCGCCTGAGCCCGGTCAGGGAGCCCGGGACGCGCCCGGGAGCCCGGCGGCCGGGACCGCCGGGAACGAACCCGTCCACCGATTGCGTTGTGAACCACGGGGGTGCCGATGACGCGCACTGACGAAGACATCCAGGGGCCCGGCACGGCCGGCCTGCTCAGCCGCGAGGGGCTGCCCGACTGGCTCGCGCCCGTCGACCGGGCCGCCCGCACGGTCCGGCCCGAGCAGCTGAGCCGCTTCCTGCCGCCCGAGAGCGGCGACGGCCGCCAGTCCGCCGTCCTCGTCCTCTTCGGCGAGGGCGAGCGCGGACCCGAGCTGCTCCTCATGGAGCGCTCCGGCAGCCTCCGCTCGCACGCGGGACAGCCCTCCTTCCCCGGCGGCGCCCTCGACCCCGAGGACGGCGACCCGGCGGACGGCGGGCTGCTGCGCGCCGCCCTGCGCGAGGCCCAGGAGGAGACCGGCCTCGACCCGCAGGGCGTCCAGCTCTTCGGCGTGCTGCCCCAGCTCTACATCCCGGTCAGCCGCTTCGTCGTCACCCCGGTCCTCGGCTGGTGGCGCGAGCCCAGCCCGGTCGGCGTCGTCGACCCCGGGGAGACCGCCCGCGTCTTCACCGTGCCCGTGGCGGATCTCACGGACCCCGCGAACCGCGCGACCGCCGTGCACCCGCTCGGCCACGAGGGCCCCGCGTTCCTCGTCGCATCCGCTCTGGTCTGGGGTTTCACGGCCGGCGTCATCGACAGGCTGCTCCATTTCGCCGACTGGGAGCGTCCCTGGGACCGGTCCAAGAAGGTCCCGCTCGACTGGCGCTCATGACAGGCTGGCTCCCGGGCCGGCCCTCGGGCGGGCCGACCGACCCCGGGCGACCGGAAACGAATCTGCGAGGCTACTGACGGTGAACGTGCTGGACATCCTGTTGCTGCTCGCCGCCGTGTGGTTCGCGATCATCGGTTACCGCCAGGGATTCGTGGTCGGCATCCTGTCGGTGATCGGCTTCCTCGGCGGCGGTCTCGTGGCCGTTCTGCTGCTCCCGATCCTCTGGGACCAGCTGACCGACAACAGCGAGGTCTCGACCACGGCCACCGTCGTCTTCGTCATGGCGGTCATCGTCTGCGCCTCCGTCGGCCAGGCCTTCACCACCCACCTCGGCAACAAACTGCGCCGCCACATCACCTGGTCGCCGGCCCGCGCCCTGGACGCCACCGGCGGCGCCCTCGTCAACGTCGTCGCGATGCTGCTCGTGGCCTGGCTCATCGGCTCCGCCCTCGCCCGTACGTCACTGCCCACCCTGGGCAAGGAGGTGCGGAACTCCAAGGTGCTGCTCGGCGTGGAGCAGGTGATGCCGGATCAGGCCTCCAGCTGGTTCGACGACTTCAGCTCCACCCTGGCCCGCAACGGCTTCCCCCAGGTCTTCAGCCCCTTCGCGAACGAGCCGATCACCCAGGTCACCCCGCCCGACCCGGCGCTCGCCGACAGCCCGGTCGCCGCCCGCGCGCAGCGCTCCATCGTGAAGGTCGTCGGCACCGCGCAGAGCTGCGGCAAGGTCCTCGAAGGCACCGGCTTCGTCTTCGCCGACCGCCGCGTCATGACCAACGCCCACGTCGTCGGGGGCGTCGACGAACCGACCGTCCAGATAGGCGGCGAGGGCAAGCTCTACGACGCCAAGGTCGTCCTCTACGACTGGCAGCGCGACATCGCCGTCCTGGACGTGCCGGACCTCAGGGCCACGCCGCTGGTCTTCACCGACGAGGACGCCCGCAGCGGCGACGACGCGATCGTCGCCGGATTCCCGGAGAACGGCTCGTACGACGTGCGCTCGGCCCGCGTGCGGGGCCGCATCAGCGCCAAGGGCCCCGACATCTACCACCGCGACGAGGTGCGCAGGGACGTCTACTCGCTGTACGCGACGGTCCGCCAGGGCAACTCCGGCGGCCCGCTCCTCACCGAGGACGGCGAGGTGTACGGCGTGATCTTCGCCCGCTCCCTGGACGACGCGAACACCGGATACGCCCTGACGGCCGACGAGATCCGCGAGGACATCGAGCGCGGCCGGACCGCCGACCAGCAGGTCGACACCCAGGGCTGCGCCCTCTGAGCCGGGCCTGACAGGGGCCTATGCGGTGTCTCTGGGGTGTCGGAGCCGGGCCGAGACCCAGCGGGCCCGGCGGCGCAGGATACGAGAGATCCCCACCCCCTGCGTCGCGTGCCCCTGGTCCGGGGGGCCACCCCGCTCGCGGGAGCCCGGCCCCGTGGCCGAGCGGCGTTCGCGTGCTGTCGTGTCACCGTAGTCGTGCGTCCAGCCCATACCTCGACGTCTGCCCGGGGGCCGAGGTCGGTAACCGCTTCCGGGCCCGCCAATTGGAGTATGCGCGGGGCACATGGCCGTTCGACGGACGGCTGTACGCCGACACGGCCCTGACGGGGGCTCAGCGGTCGGGCTCGGGGTCCTTCAGCCAGTTGACGAGCTCCGTGCTGAAGGCCACCGGGTCCTCCTCGTGCGGGAAGTGCCCGAGGCCGTCGAAGAGCCGCCAGCGGTACGGGGCCTCCACGTACTCGCCGGACCCCGCGGCGCTGCGGGTCCGCATCACCGGGTCCAGGGAGCCGTGCAGATGGAGCGTCGGCACCCGCACCGGCCGCTTCATGCGCCGGTTGAACTGGATGCCGTCCGGGCGGGCGAGCGACCGCACCATCCAGCGGTACGGCTCGATCGAGCAGTGCGCCGTCGACGGGACGCACATCGCCCGCCGGTACACCTCGACGGCCTCCTCGTCGACCGGCCTCGGCCCCGACCAGTCCCGGATCAGCTCGCCCACGAGCGCCCCTTCGTCCGCGACGAGCTGACGCTCCGGCAGCCACGGCCGCTGGAAGCCCCACACGTGCGAGCCGGCCCGCGACTGGGCGAAGTCGGAGAGCATCGCCGAACGCCAGCGGCGCGGGTGCGGCATCGAGGAGACCACGAGCCGGCGCACCAGCTTCGGCCGCATCACGGCGGCCGTCCAGGCGAGGTAGCCGCCCAGGTCGTGCCCGACCAGCGCCGCGTCCGGCTCGCCCAGGGAGCGGACGACCCCGGTGATGTCGAGCGCCAGGTTGGCGGGGTCGTAACCCCGCGGTGTGCGGTCGCTGCCGCCCACTCCGCGCAGGTCCATCGCGACCGCCCGGAACCCTGCCTCGGCGAGGGCGGGCAGCTGGTGGCGCCAGGTCCACCAGAACTGCGGGAAGCCGTGCAGGAGCAGCACCAGCGGGCCGTCGCCCATCTCGGCGATGTGGAAGCGGGCGCCGTTGGCGGCCACGTCACGGTGGGTCCACGGCCCGTCGAGCCGTACGGGCCCGCCGTTGCCGCTGCTGCTCTCGGGGAGGGTCATACGGACGAGCGTGCCACAGTGGAGGACTTCTCCAGCGCGGGACGCTGCTCCGGACGGGGGTGCGGCTTCACGTTCCCCATGATCGCCGCGGTCTGCTTGGCGGAGGCGATGGACTTCTCCGGCGGCTTGACCTTCTTGAACTTGGCGACGGCGATCAGCCCGAGGAGGGCCGCCAGCAGCACGTTGAACGCGAAGGACAGCAGGAAGCACCAGACGAGGTTCCAGCCCCCGTTGCCGTTGTGCCCGCCGGTCCAGGTGTTGATGGCGTACGCGAGCGCGAAGCTCAGCATCGGCAGCGAGAACAGCAGCACCACGAGGGCGCCGATGCCCATGATGCTGCCGAGCGCGCCGCGCTTGACGTCCTGTCGCAGTTCGGCCTTGGCCAGGGCGATCTCGTCGTGCACCAGCGCGGACATCTCGGCGGTCGCCGAGGCGACCAGCTGGCCGAGGCTGCGCTCGGTTCCGTCGAACGGGTCGCTCATCGCTGCTCCCTCTTCTCTTCTGCGGTCCGAGGTCCTCTTCTTGTGGTGCGAGTCCTCTTCTACGGTCCGAATCAGATCATGCCGGACGGTCGGCCCTGTCGCGCGATGCCCCCGCCACTTGGGCGCGCTCCCGGTGCTCCGCCGCCTTCCGCTCGTAGATCTCGGCCATCCGCAGGTGGTACTCCGGGTTGTCCTGCTCGTAGATGTCGGGGATGCCGTCCTCGTCCTCGTCGCGCTCCTCGTCGGAGACGAGGGCCTGGTACTTCCGGACCCGCAGCTTCAGCAGGACGGAGGCGAGGACGGCCGCGATGAGCGAGCCGATCAGGACGGCGGCCTTCACCTCGTCGGTGAGGACGGGGTCTCCGGCGAAGGCGAGTTCGCCGATGAGGAGGGAGACGGTGAAGCCGATCCCGGCGAGGGTGGCGACGGCGAACACGTCCGGCCAGGCCAGGTCCGGATTGAGCTCCGCCCGGGTGAAGCGGGCGGCGAGCCAGGTGCCGCCGAAGATGCCGATCGCCTTGCCGACGACGAGACCGAGGACCACACCGAGGGTGACCGGCTGGGTGAAGACGTCGTGGATCGCGCCGCCGGAGACGCTCACACCGGCGGAGAAGAGCGCGAAGAGGGGCACGGCGAGACCGGCCGAGAGCGGCCGGACCATGTGCTCGATGTGCTCGCCGGGGGAGTGCTCCTCGCCCTCCCGGGTGGTGCAGCGGAGCATCAGGCCCATGGCGACGCCGGCGATGGTGGCGTGGACGCCGCTGTTGTACATCAGGCCCCAGATGACCAGGGCCAGCGGCACGTACACGTACCAGCCGCGGACGCCCTTGCGGAGCAGCAGCCAGAAGACGGCGAGTCCGGCGACGGCGCCGCCCAGCGCGGCGAAGTTCAGGTCGCTGGTGAAGAAGATCGCGATGATCAGGATCGCGAAGAGGTCGTCGACGACGGCGAGCGTGAGCAGGAAGGCGCGCAGCGCGGACGGCAGCGAGGTGCCGATGACGGCGAGGACGGCGAGCGCGAAGGCGATGTCGGTCGCGGTGGGCACGGCCCAGCCGGCCGTCGAGCCGTCGCCGACGGCGTTGACCAGGGTGTAGACGAGGGCGGGGGCCGCCATGCCGCAGAGCGCGGCGACGACCGGGAGCATGGCGGCCTTGGGGTCGCGCAGCTCGCCCGCGACCAGCTCGCGCTTGAGCTCGATGCCGGCGACGAAGAAGAAGATCGCGAGGAGGCCGTCCGCGGCCCAGTGCTGGATCGACAGGTCGAGGCCGAGGGCGGCCGGGCCTATGTGGAAGTCCCGTACGGCCTCGTAGCTGTCGCTGAGCGGGCTGTTCGCCCAGATGAGGGCGGCGACGGCGGCGAGCAGCAGCAGGACGCCGCCGACGGTCTCGGTGCGCAGCGCGTCGGCGATGTAGCGCCGCTCGGGCAGCGAGAGACGGCCGAGGAACTTGCGGTCGTGAGACACGGACACGGGGGTGACCTCCGTCGGGCAGGCAGGGCTGAGCACATGCCGACCAGACTTCCCGGCGCACCTAGGTCTTTCTGTCGCGTTCCTGACGCGATCCTTACTTTACCTAACGAGCCCGGGGTGTGTCCGGCGGAATTCACTTTAGGTGGGTACGGGGCGGTTTGCCCGCATGCGAAAGCGCCCGCCCCGAGCGGTGGCTCGGGACGGGCGCTTCTCCGTACGGGAAGGGGATCAGCCCTCGCTGGAGGCGGCCGGCAGCTGGGTCTGGATGAGCGACATGACCGAGGAGTCGGTCAGGGTGGTGACGTCACCCAGCTCGCGGTTCTCCGCGACGTCGCGCAGCAGACGGCGCATGATCTTGCCCGAGCGGGTCTTCGGCAGCTCCGCCACCGGCAGGATCCGCTTCGGCTTGGCGATCGGGCCGAGCGTCGCGCCCACGTGGTTGCGCAGGTCGGTGACCAGGTTCTCGTCCTCGTTCGCCGTGCCCCGCAGGATGACGAAGGCGACGATCGCCTGACCGGTCGTCTCGTCGGCGGCGCCGACGACGGCCGCCTCGGCGACGGCCGGGTGCGAGACGAGGGCCGACTCGACCTCGGTGGTCGAGATGTTGTGGCCCGAGACGAGCATGACGTCGTCGACCCGGCCGAGCAGCCAGATGTCGCCGTCCTCGTCCTTCTTGGCGCCGTCGCCCGCGAAGTACCTGCCCTCGAAGCGGGACCAGTACGTGTCGATGTAGCGCTGGTCGTCGCCCCAGATGGTGCGGAGCATCGACGGCCACGGCTCGGTGAGGACCAGGTAGCCGCCGCCGCCGTTCGGGACCTCGTTCGCCTCGTCGTCCACGACGGTGGCGGAGATGCCCGGCAGCGGGCGCTGGGCGGAGCCCGGCTTGGTCTCGGTGACGCCCGGCAGCGGCGAGATCATCATCGCGCCGGTCTCGGTCTGCCACCAGGTGTCCACGATCGGGGTCTTGCCCGCGCCGATGTGCTCCCGGTACCAGATCCAGGCCTCGGGGTTGATCGGCTCGCCGACCGAGCCCAGCACGCGGAGGCTGGAGAGGTCGAACTTCGCGGGGATGTCGTCTCCCCACTTCATGAACGTGCGGATCGCGGTGGGCGCCGTGTAGAGGATCGTGACGCCGTACTTCTGCACGATCTCCCAGAACCGGCCCTGGTGCGGGGTGTCCGGGGTGCCCTCGTACATGACCTGCGTCGCGCCGTTGGCCAGCGGGCCGTAGACGATGTACGAGTGCCCGGTGACCCAGCCGATGTCGGCCGTGCACCAGTAGACGTCGCTCTCCGGCTTGAGGTCGAAGACGGCGTGGTGCGTGTAGGCGGCCTGGGTGAGGTAGCCGCCGGAGGTGTGCAGGATGCCCTTCGGCTTCCCCGTGGTGCCCGAGGTGTAGAGGATGAAGAGCGGGTGCTCCGCCGGGAACGCCTCCGGGGTGTGCTCGGCGGACTGGCGGGCGACGATGTCGTCCCACCAGACGTCCCGGCCCTCGGTGAAGGCGGTGTCCTGGCCCGTACGGCGGACCACGAGGACGTGCTCGACCTGCGGGCACTTGGCGACGGCCTCGTCGATGGCCGGCTTGAGGGCGCTCGGCTTGCCGCGGCGGTAGCCGCCGTCGGCGGTGACGACCAGCTTGGCGTCGGCGTCCTGGATGCGGGAGGCCACGGCGTCGGCCGAGAAGCCGCCGAAGACCACCGAGTGGGCGGCGCCGACACGGGCGCAGGCCAGCATCGTGATGGCCGCCTCGGGGATCATCGGCAGGTAGACGGCGACCCGGTCGCCCTTGCGGACGCCCAGCTCGGTCAGGGCGTTGGCGGCCTTCGAGACCTCGTCCTTGAGCTCGGCGTAGGTGATCGCGCGGCTGTCGCCGGGCTCGCCCTCGAAGTGGATGGCGACCCGGTCGCCGTGGCCGGCCTCGACGTGCCGGTCGACGCAGTTGTACGCCACGTTCAGCTCGCCGTCGGCGAACCACTTGGCGAACGGCGGGTTCGACCAGTCGAGGGTCTCGGTCGGCTCGGTGGCCCAGCTGAGACGCCTGGCCTGCTCGGCCCAGAAGCCCAGCCTGTCCGCCTTGGCCTGCTCGTACGCCTCCGCCGTCACATTGGCGTCCGCGGCCAGCTCGGTGGGCGGCGCGAACCGCCGCTCTTCCTTGAGCAGGTTGGCCAAGGATTCGTTGCTCACGACATCTCCCTTTCCCAGGGCGTCCTCTGTGCGTATGTGTCCCGCGTCATAGCTCACCAGCCAGAGGCCCGGGTGACAAGAGCCTCCAGGAAATTGGTTTAGACCTATGAGCGGCCTGGCGTGCGGTGGCCCCTTCTTCCCGAGCGGTGGAAGAAGGGGCCACACAGTCTCACGGCCGGCCGGAGCGGAAGGTTCAGGACGCGCGCGCCGTTTCGAGGGGGTCCGTCGGCATGACCTGGGTGAAGACGTCGTCGTAGCTGTGCACCTCGTCCGTCCCGGAGAGGAGGTACGCCTGCGCCTCGCCCACGTGGAAGTACACGCCGTGCAGCGTGAGCGTGCCCTCGGCGAGCCGGCGCGCGACCGGCTCGTACGCCCTCAGGTGCTCCAATTGCTGGACCACATTGGTCAGGCAGAGCTGCTCGACCGCGTCGGCCGGCAGGCGCCCGGAGATCCGGGCCCAGGCGTGGCGCCGGCTCGCCATCCGCTCCAGGCTGGGCCTGCCGTGGCGCAGCCAGCGGCGGAGCGGGGTCGGCGGGTCGTCCGGGCTGCCGTTGAGCAGGGCCTGCATCGCGCCGCAGCCGGAGTGGCCGCAGACGGTGATCGACGCGACCCGCAGCACCTCCACCGCGTACTCGATCGCCGCCGCCACCGAGTCGTCCCCGCTCTCCTCGCCGGGCAGCGGCACGAGATTGCCGACGTTGCGCACGGTGAAGAGGTCGCCGGGGCCGCTGGAGGTGATCATGCTGGTGACGAGCCGGGAGTCGGCGCAGGTCAGGAAGAGCTGCGAGGGCCGCTGCCCCTCCCGGGCGAGCCGCGCGAGCTCGTCCCGCACGAGCGGGGCGGTGTTCCGCTGGAACTTGCCGATGCCGCTCGCCAGGTGCAGCCCCTTCGTCGGTCTGGGCTCGGCCGACTCGGGGGCGCCGGGGGTGCCGGGCGTGTCGGTGGTGCCGGGTGTGTCGGCGGGCTTCTCCTCCCCGCACTGGTGGTTGTGCCACGGCGTCCAGGGGCGGCAGCAGGGGTGCGCGGCGGAGGCGGTGACGGGGGCGGGATCGGCGATCCGGACACCGGAGGGGCCGGTCGTCTCGACCGTCCCGCCGTGGGCGAGGTGCCCGGCGGTCCAGTCGTTCAGCGTCTCGTAGGCGGCGTGGTCCATGAAGGACCCGTCCAGCTCGACCACCACGTCGGAGCCCTGCGGCAGCTGGTGCAGGGCCCGGCTGAGCCGGGGCACGGCGAGGAAGGTCAGCTGGCCCCGGACGTGCAGCAGTTGGCGCCCGTCCCGCTCCTCGCGGGTGATCCGGGTGCGGGCCAGCCGGTGCAGGGCGACCGCGATCGCCACGGCGATGCCGAGGGCGACGCCCTCCAGGATGCCGAGGAGGACGACACCCGCCAGCGTCACCACGTAGACGACGACCTCGCGGTGGCGTGTGACCGTACGGATGTGGGTGATGCTCACCATCTGGATGCCGACCACCATGACGAGGGCGGCGAGCGCGGCCAGCGGGATCAGGTCGAGCAGCGGCACGAGCAGCAGGGCCGCGAGCACGATCCACAGGCCGTGCAGCATGGCCGAGGCGCGGCTCACCGCGCCCGCCGACACGTTGGCGACGCTGCGGACCGCGACCCCGGCGACCGGGAGGCCGCCGAGCGCCCCGGAGACCACGTTGGCCGCGCCCTGTCCGGCGAGCTCGCGGTCGAGGCGGGAGCGGGGCACGCCCTTGCCGCGGTCCGCGCGGGCGGCGACCAGCTTGTCGACCGCCACGGCCGACAGCAGTGACTGCACGCTGGTGACCAGGGTGATCGTGAGCACGCCCGCCGCGATGCCGAGGACCGGGCCCTCGGGCAGTCCGGGCAGCGCGTGACTGCTCCAGGACGGCAGGTCCACGCGGGGCACGGCGAGTCCGGCGAAGGCGGCCACGGCCGTCGCCCCGGCCACCGCGACGAGCGCGGCCGGAACCTTCCGCACGAGCCGCCCCGCGCGGCCCGGCAGCCGGGGCCAGCAGAGCAGCACGGCCACGGTGAGGGCGCTGATGGTCAGCGTGGCCGGGTGGGCGCGCGCCAACTGGGCGGGCAGGCCGAGGACGTTGTCGACGGGGGAGCTCTGCGGGGTGCCGCCGAGCACGATGTGGAGCTGGGCGAGGGCGATGGTGACGCCGATGCCGGCCAGCATGCCGTGCACGATCGCGGGCGAGACGGCGAGCGCCGAGCGGGCCACGCGCAGGGCGGACAGGGCGAGTTGGGTGAGGCCGGCGAGGACGGTGATGGCGCAGGTGGTGCGCCAGCCGTACCGCTGGATGAGCTCGGCGGTCACGACGGTGAGCCCGGCGGCGGGACCGCTCACCTGGAGCGGGGAGCCGCCGAAGCGGCCGGCGACGAGGCCGCCGACGGCGGCGGCGACCAGGCCGGACTGGAGCGGGGCTCCGGTGGCGAGTGCGATGCCGAGCGAGAGCGGCAGCGCGATCAGGAAGACGGCGACGGACGCGGAGAGGTCGGCGCCGGCGATGCGGAAGCGGCGCGGTCCCTCCGGTGGGCTGTGGGGCCGCTGGATCCGGGGCCGGTTGGTCGTGCGGGCAGGGGCGTAGAGGGTCATTCCCGTCTCCTCCGGGGCGGCGTGGTCGCGGCTCGTGCGGGGTGCAGCGGCGGGATTCCCGGCGAGGGCCCCAGAACAGGGGATCAACGCTCGGTAAATGGATCGTAATGGAGAGTAAAGACTGCGGCATTATTTTCAGGGCAAATAGGGCAATAATTCACCGGTTCCGGTGACAGAGCGTGCGTAAACCGGCTTGTCGTTGACGCTCTCCGGTCCTCGTGGTGCGACGTTGACGCCGCTTGTAGGGAAATCCGAGGATCTGAGGAAAGGTGCGCGGATGTCAGCCGCCCGCAGAACGACCACTGTCCGGAGGAAGGCGCTCACCGTCGGCGCCCTGACCCTCACCCTCGCCGCCGGCCTCGCAGGCTGCTCGGACTCCGGCGGCACCACCACGAAGGGCGCGCCGGGCGGCGTGGGCGCGGGCGCCAGGAAGGGGCCGGCCGCGGCCCCGCAGAGCGCGCCCCGGCTGATCGGCGACGGTTCGACCGCCTTCACCGGCGCCCAGCCCCACCAGCCCGTCTGGCACAGGCTCAAGCCCGGCGAGGCCCCGCCGCAGTTCGTGGTCTTCTCCTGGGACGGCGCGGGCGAGGACAGCCAGAAGCTGTTCTCCCACTTCCGCGCGGTGGGCAAGAAGTACGACGCCAAGATGACGTACTTCCTCAGCGGCGTGTACCTGCTGCCGGAGGAGAAGAAGGAGCTCTACGACCCGCCCCAGCACAGCCCCGGCCACTCCGACATCGGCTTCAACGACGTCGAGGGCATCCGCGCCACCGTCCGCGAACTGCGCGGCGCCTGGCAGGAGGGCAACGAGATCGGCACCCACTTCAACGGCCACTTCTGCGGCCCCGACGGCGGCGTCGGGAACTGGTCCGTCGAGGAGTGGAAGAGCGAGATCAACCAGGCCAAGTCCTTCGTCAAGAACTGGCGGACGAACGCGGGTCTGCGCACCGAGCAGCCGCTGCCCTTCGACTACGACAAGGAACTCGTCGGCGCCCGCACCCCCTGCCTGGAGGGCCGGAAGAACTTCGTCGAGGCGGCCTCGCAGATGGGCTTCCGCTACGACACCAGCGGCGTCAACGACCAGATCTGGCCCAAGAAGGACCGGGGCCTGTGGGACCTGTCGATGCAGCTCGTGCCCGTCCCGGGCCGCGCCTTCCAGACGCTCTCCATGGACTACAACTTCCTGGTGAACCAGTCCCCGGGCACGACCCAGGGCGACCCGTCCCAGCGCGAGTACTGGGGCGACCAGATGCGCGACGGCCTGGTGCAGGCCTTCGACCGCTCCTACAAGGGCAACCGGGCGCCGCTCATCATCGGCAACCATTTCGAGTCCTGGAACGGCGGCGTCTACATGCGCGCCGTCGAGGAGACCATCGCCACCGTCTGCGTGCGGAAGGACGTCAAGTGCGTCTCCTTCCGCCAGCTCGCCGACTGGCTCGACGCCCAGGACCCCGAAGTCCTCGCCAAGATGCGCACCCTGAAGGTCGGCGAGGCCCCGCAGGGCGGCTGGCAGACCTTCCTGTCGGCCCAGCCGCCCGCCGCCCCGGCGGGCGCACCCGCCGCCAAGCCGGCCGCACGGAGCTGAACCCTTCGTCCGGTACGAACCCTCCCGCGCGAACCCGGGGTCGACCCGCACGGCCGGGCCGACCCCGGCCCCTCTGGTCCTGCCCGGGTGTCCTCAGCCGAACTGCGGCACGGCGAGCGCCTCGTCCAGCACGAACCCGGGGTCGACCTGCGCCGCCAGATCGGCCCC
Organism: Streptomyces sp. NPDC004284; assembly: GCF_042874035.1. Lineage (NCBI taxonomy): Bacteria > Bacillati > Actinomycetota > Actinomycetes > Kitasatosporales > Streptomycetaceae > Streptomyces > Streptomyces sp. NPDC004284. The sequence goes on from NZ_JBIAMJ010000015.1 coordinate 57,577, forward strand.
GGTCTTCGCGTTGCCCCAGCTCTCCGCGTTGCGCAGGTGGAAGTGGACCATCTGGCGCGTGTAGCGCTCCCAGTCGCGATGGACGTACGAGTCGTCCGCCGCGTTCTGGAGGGCCTGGAGCGCCATGCGGTTCTCCGCCTCCAGAAGCTCGAAGCGCGGCGGACGGCCCTTCTCCATCGCGCGGACCCAGTCCGAGTGCCCCACCGTCACGAGCAGGTCCTCGCCCACCTCCTCGCGCAGGAAGTCGAGGTCGTCCTGGCCCTGCACCTTGTTGCCGACGACCTTCAGCGCCACGCCGAAGTCCCGTGCGTACTCCTTGTACTGGCGGTAGACCGAGACGCCCTTGCGGGTCGGCTCGGCGACCAGGAAGGTCATGTCGAAGCGGGTGAAGAGGCCCGAGGCGAACGAGTCCGAACCCGCCGTCATGTCGACGACCACGTACTCGTCGACCCCGTCGACCAGGTGGTTGAGGCAGAGCTCCACCGCCCCGACCTTCGAGTGGTAGCAGGAGACCCCGAGGTCCGACTCCGTGAAGGGGCCGGTCGCCATCAGCCGGATCTCGCCGTCGTCGAGCGGGACCGTGCGCGCGCACGCCTCGTACACCGGGTTGTCCTCGCGGACCCGCAGCAGCCGGGAACCCTCCCCGGGCGGCGTCGTCTTGATCATCGTGTCGGCGGAGGCGATCCGAGGATTGCTGCCCCGCAGGTACTCCTTGATGAGCGGCAGGTGCGCGCCCATCGCGGGCAGCGCGGCGGCCTCCGCCTCGGACAGACCGAGCGCGGCACCCAGGTGCTGGTTGATGTCGGCGTCGACGGCGACGACCGGTGCTTCGTTGGCGGCGAGGTGGCGGATGAAGAGCGAGGACAGCGTGGTCTTGCCGCTGCCGCCCTTCCCCACGAAAGCGATCTTCATGTTCACCTAGGGTAGTGGCACGATAGCGCCCCGTGGTCAAGGTGCGTGAAGAAGACCACTCCATCGTGGGGCGGGCCCCTGGGGCGCGTAGCCTCCCTACTTATGAGTACGCACGCCTCTGACCCCTTGGCCGCCCTCGGCTCCCTGCCGGGCGTCGCCGAAGCGGTGGACTCCGTACGCAAGGCCGTCGACCGGGTCTACGGCCACCGCGTGATGCGCCGCCGCAGCAACGAGATCTCCTCCGAGGCGGCCCTGCGCGGCGCGCGCGGCTCGGCCGCCCTGTCCGGGGCCGACTGGGCCCTGGAAGAGGTCCGCCGGCGCACCGACTTCAGCGCCGACGCCGAGGCCCGCACGGTCGGCGCCGCCCTGCGCCTCGGTGCCGAGGCCGGGCAGCTGCTCTCCATCTGGCGCCAGTCGCCGCTGCGCGTGCTCGCCCGCCTCCACCTGGTCGCGGCCGGGGACGTGGGCCTCCCGGGCGCCGGTGCCGGCGACTCCGTGGGCCGGCCCCGGCTGGACGGCGAGGCGGTCGACGAACCGCTGATCGACGCCCCGCTGCCGACGCCCGCCGAGGTCGCGGGCCGACTCGACGGGCTCGCCGAACTGATCGTCGCCGGCAGTGCCGCCCCGGCGCTCGTGATGGCCGCCGTGGTGCACGGCGAACTCCTCGCGCTCCGCCCCTTCACCTCGTACAACGGCCTGGTCGCGCGTGCGGCGGAGCGGATCGCGCTGGTCGGCAGCGGCCTCGACCCCAAGGCGATCTGCCCGGCCGAGGTCGGCCACGCCGAGCAGGGGCGGGCCGCGTACCTCGCCGCGTTCGAGGGGTACCTCTCGGGGACCCCGGACGGCGTGGGCGCCTGGATCGCACACTGCGGACGCTCGGTCGAACTGGGAGTCCGCGAGTCGACAGCCGTCTGCGAGGCCCTCCAGCGCGGCGCCGCCTGAGGATCTTGGGCCTCAGGGGACCCCGAGTCTCCGGAGTCTCCGGAGTCTCGGGTCTTCGGAGGCTTGGACCTTTGGGGATCCTGGGCTTTCGAGGGTCCTGGGCCTCCAGTGGTCCTGGACCCTCGGAGCGTGGGCCTTCGAGGTCCTGGGCCTTCGGGGGTCCTGGGCCTTCGGGAGTCCTGGGCCTTCGGGAGTCCGGGATCCTCGGGGGATCCCGGGTCTTCGGGGGGGCCTGGATCTTCAAGGGGGCCCGGACCTTCAGGAGGTTCTGGACCTTCAGGGATCCTGGACTTCCGAGGGGTTCGACCCTTTGAGGATTCCGGCCCTTCGGGGGGCGTGGGCCCTCGGGGGAGGGGTGGAGTCGGGGGTCAGGGCGCGGGGTCGGGTCCGGGCCCGGAATGGGTTGCGGCGGCACCAGTCCTGGTACCGCCGCTGGCACGTCCACCCAGTTACCAAGCGTCCTCGATATGTGCCCATCAGGCCGGGAACTTTGCCCGTGGCCTGGTGCGGCTGGCCCGTAATCGACGGGTCGACGTCGCGTGGGTGCCCGGTTTCAGTGCTAGGTCCGTGGGGCCTTCATGCTCAACAGGTGATCCTCTCGGATGTCCTCGGTCTCGCGGGCCTGATTCCTTTCTACTCCTGTCCGGGTGGAAGCGAAAGTGGTGGCTCCGCTTCTCGGTCGATCGCTCACATCCGGGCAAAGTCCCCGGCGAGCCGCTGGGTGAGGGCGGCTTGCCGGCGCCGGGACGCGTACCAGACGAGTCCGGCCCCGACGGCTGCCGCTCCCACCGCCGCCGCGGCGACGAGCGTGGGGCGGGGCGGCATCCGGAACTCCGGCAGCCGCTGCTTGAGACGCACCGGCTTGTCGAAGGCGAGGACGGGCCATTCCCGGGCCACGGCCTCACGGCGCAGCGTCCGGTCGGGATTGACCGCGTACGGGTGGCCGACGGCCTCCAGCATGGGGATGTCGGTCGCCGAATCGCTGTACGCGTAGCAGCGCGAGAGGTCGTAGCCCTCCGACTCCGCGAGCTCCCGTACGGCCTCCGCCTTCGTCGGACCGTAGGCGTAGTACTCCACCTCCCCGGTGAAGCACCCGTCCTCGCCGACGACCATCCGGGTGGCGACGACCCGGTCGGCGCCGAGCATCTCGCCGATCGGCTCGACGACCTCGGCACCGGAGGTCGAGACGATCACGACGTCGCGGCCCGCGGCGTGGTGTTCCTCGATGAGGGATGCCGCTTCGTCGTAGATGATCGGGTCGATCAGATCGTGGAGGGTCTCGGCGACGAGCTCCTTCACCTGGGCGACGTTCCAGCCTTTGCAGAGCGCGGAAAGATATTCACGCATCCGCTCCATCTGGTCGTGATCGGCTCCGCCCGCCAGGAAGACGAACTGGATGTAGGCCGTCCGCAGGGCGGCGCGGCGGCTGATCAGTCCGCCCCGGTAGAAGGACTTGCTGAAGGTCAGCGTCGATGACTTCGCAATGACCGTCTTGTCCAGGTCAAAGAAGGCGGCTGTGCGCGGCAAGGAGTGGTTTTCCACAAGCCCGAGCATAGGTGCCCGCCATTCGGCGTACGCTGGGGCGCGTGGGTTTGCCTGAGAAGGCTCTCGGGTACACCATGGAAGTCACGGATCGTTCGCGACCGTGCTAACCCGGTCCGGCTCCTCCCCCCCCGAGTCGGCCGGAGAGACGACCCCCGCTCTCCCCCCCGGCGGGGGTCGTCGCATGTCCGGAGCCGTTTTGGCTCTGCGCTCCATCCTCCACTCCCTTCCTTCTGCATGTCGGTCATGAGCTGACCGAGGCCCCGCCCGGCTCTCGATCCATCACTCACAGTAATCGGCGGGCTGCGTTCCGGACAGTCCCCGGAGGAGTGGCGGAGTTATTCACAGCCCCTCGCTTATCCACAGTTTTTCGGCAAGATCGGCACGATTTCCGGGATGGCCCCACGGTGATTCCTGTCGCGAAGTTCGCGGACGACAGGAATCACGAGAGGGGTGTGCACCGTGGAGACTTCCAGGACTTCCGGGGTCGGGGGTACGACACGTGGGCCGGCGGCGTGGGCACGGAACCTGAGGGGACCGGAGTCGCGGGGGGCAGGAAGGCGGGGGACAGAGGTACGGGGAGCGGGCTCGCCGGCGGTGGAAGGGCCGCGCCGGGCCGGGCCGCTGATCGTCACCGAGGACCTCGGGCTGCTCGACGACCTCCTGCGGCTGTGCGCCGCGGCCGGGGTCGAGCCCGAGGTCCACCACCGGGTGCCGGAGCGACGGGCGAGCTGGACCGACCCCCCGCTCGTCCTGGTCGGCGACGACGCCGCGGCCCGCTGCCGGGGAGCGGTGCGCCGGCCGGGGACCCTCCTCGTCGGCCGTGACCGGGACGATCCGGAGCTGTGGCGGCTGGCGGTCGAGATCGGCGCGGAGAGCGTGCTGAGCCTTCCGGACGCCGAGAGCTTCCTCGTCGACCGCCTCGCCGACGCGGCCGAGGGCGCGGACCGGCCGGCGCTGACCGTCGGCGTCGTGGGTGGCAGGGGCGGCGCGGGAGCCTCCACCCTGGCGTGCGGTCTCGCACTGGCCGCCGCGAGGGCCGGGCACCGCACGCTGCTCGTCGACGGCGACCCGCTGGGCGGAGGGCTCGACGTGTTGCTCGGCGGTGAACGCGAGGAGGGCAGACGATGGCCCGACTTCGCCGCCTCCAAGGGCCGCCTGGCCGGCGGCGCCCTGGACGATTCCCTGCCGTCGGTGCGCGGGGTACGGGTGCTCAGCTGGGGCCGGGAGCCGGCGGCGCCGGTGCCGCCCGAGGCCGTGCGGTCCGTGCTCGCCGCCGCACGCCGCCGGGGCGGGGCCGTCGTGGTCGACCTGCCGCGCGGGGCCGACCCTTCGGTCACCGAGGCCCTGGCACAGCTCGACCTCGGGTTGCTCGTCGTCCCCGGGGAGTTGAGGGCCGTCGCGGCCGCCCACCGGATGGTCTCGACGATCGGCCCGGCCGTGCGCGACCTGCGCGCCGTGGTCCGCGGGCCGTACGCGTCGGGGCTCGACGAGCGATGGGTCGCCGACGCGCTGCGGCTTCCGCTCGCCGGTGAACTCCCCTACGACCCGGGGATCGTGGCCGACCAGGACGCGGGGGTGCCGCCGGGCGCCGAGCCCCGGGGCCCCCTCGGCCGGTTCTGCACCGCCTTCTGGGAGCGCGCCCTCATGCCCGGCGGTGCGGCATGACCGGGGCAGGGGGCGCGGCCTGGAGCGAGGGCGGCGGAGCGGGGCTCCTCGACGCCGTGCGGCAGCGGCTCGCGGCGAGCGGGGCCGAGCCCACCCCGGCGCGCGTGGCGGCGGCGCTGCGGGCCCAGGGCAGGCTGCTCGGCGACGCGGAAGTGCTCGGCGCGGCCGAGGAGCTGAGGTGCGAGCTGATCGGCACCGGTCCGCTGGAGCCGCTGCTCGCCGACCCGGCGGTCACCGACGTCCTGGTCTCCGCACCCGACCGGGTGTGGGTGGACAGGGGCGCCGGTCTCGAACGGGCCCCGGTGTCCTTCCCGGACGCCGCCGCCGTCCGCCGGCTCGCGCAGCGGCTCGCCGCGGTGGCCGGGCGCAGGCTCGACGACGCCCGGCCCTGGGTCGACGCCCGGCTCCCCGACGGCACCCGGATGCACGCGGTACTGCCGCCGGTCGCGGTCGGCTCGACCTGCCTGTCGCTGAGGGTGGTCCGCCCGCGCGCCTTCTCCCTGGAGGAACTGGTCGCGGCGGGCACCGTTCCGCCGGACGGAGCCCCGATCCTCCGGGCCCTGATCGACGCCCGCGTGTCGTACCTCGTCAGCGGCGGCACCGGGACGGGCAAGACCACGCTCCTCGCCTCGCTCCTGGGGCTCGTCGGGGAGCGGGAGCGGATCGTGCTCGCCGAGGACTCGGCGGAGCTGCGACCGGACCACCCGCACGTGGTGCGCCTGGAGGCACGGCCGGCGAACCAGGAGGGCGCCGGGCTCGTCACCCTGCGGGACCTGGTCCGTCAGGCGCTGCGGATGCGTCCCGACCGGCTGGTGGTCGGCGAGGTCAGGGGCGGCGAGGCGGTGGACCTGCTGGCCGCTCTCAACACGGGCCACGAAGGCGGTTGTGGAACTGTCCATGCCAATACGGCGGCGGACGTGCCCGCGCGGCTCGAAGCCCTGGGGACGGCGGCCGGGCTCGACCGGGCCGCCCTGCACAGCCAACTGGGCGCGGGTCTGTCGATCGTGCTGCACGTCGTACGGGACTGGGACGGGCGGCGGCGGATCGCCGAGGTGCACGTCCTGGAGCGGGACCGGGACGGTCTGGTCCGGACCGTCCCGGCGTTGCGGCGGGGCGCGGCCGGGTTCGAGCGGGAGCGGGGCTGGGAGCGGCTGAGGTCACTGATCGGAGGGGGAGCGCGGTGACGCTGGAACTGGTCCAGGTGCGGGGGGCGGCACACGGGGCGGCGGCGCTCTGCGCGGTGCTCGCCCTGTGGTGGGCGGCCGAGCGGCGGCGCGGTGCGGGCCGGGCGCGGGCGGTGCTCGCCGGCGGAGCGCCCGGAGGACGAGGCGGTGGGGAGTGGCCGGCGGCGGCCGCGCGGTGGTGGGCCGTGCTGAGGGAGCGGCGCGCATGGCTGTGCCTTCCGGTGGCGGGAGTTCTCGCTCTCCTCGGCGAGTCACCACTGCCGTTGATGGCGGGGGCGCTCGCGGTGCCCCTCGTGGGACGGCGGCTGCGGGCCGCCGGGCGAAGAAAGGAACGGGAGGCGCGGGCCGAGCGGGTGGTGGCCCTGTGCGGGGCGGTTGTCGGGGAGCTGAGGGCCGGCTGGCAGCCCGCGCAGGCGCTGTCCTTCGCGGCCCGGGAGACGGGCGCGCTCGGCAGCGCGGAGGCGCCGGTCCTCGCGGCGGCCCGGTTCGGCGGGGACGTACCGGAGGCACTGCGGCGGGCGGCCCGGCAGGACGGTGCCGACGGGCTCGCAGGCATGGCGGCCTGCTGGCAGGTGGCCGTGGACGGAGGCGCGGGCCTGGCCGCCGGACTCGACCGGCTGGAGGCCGCCCTGCGGGACCACCGCGAGCAGCGCGACCGCCTGCGGGCCGAACTGGCTGGCGCCTGGGCCACGGTGACCGTCCTCGCGCTGCTCCCGGCGGCCGGACTCGCCCTCGGCGCCGCTCTGGGCGCCGACCCGCTGCGGGTGCTGCTGCACACACCGGCCGGCCTGGGCTGCCTGGCCGTGGGCGGGGCGCTGGAGGCGGCCGGACTGTGGTGGGCCGCGCGGATCGTACGAGGAGGGGAACGGGCGTGACACCGGACGTCGTTCGGGTGGTGGGCTTCCTGGCCCTGGCGGTGGTCGTGTGTGCCCAGGGCGCCCTGGAGGTGCTGCGCGGGCTGCGGGCGCGCCGGACGCGACGGCGAGCGGGAGTCCTTCTCCCGAGGCCGGAACCGCACCCCCGGGAGGCCCGAGGCATGCTGCCGCCGTGGACGGGGCTCTGGCTGCCGCCTCTCGCGGGGGTCGGCATCGGCTGGGTGCTGCTCGGCGGGGTCGGCGGCTTGTGCGCCGGGGTCCTGATGGCTGCGGGCGTGAGATGGCGGGCCGCGAGGAGGGCTCTGTCATCCGTCGGCGACGAGGAGGCGGCGCTTCATCTTCCGCTCGCGGCCGATCTGTTGGCGGCCTGCGCCGCCTCCGGAGCCGGGCCCGGTGCGGCGGCGGAGGCGGTGGGCCGGTCACTCGGCGGACCGCTCGGCGAGCGCCTGACCCGTACGGCCGCAGAACTGCGGCTCGGCGGCGAACCGGCCGAGGTGTGGGGGAGGTTCGGCGCGATACCGGGCGCCGAAGGACTGGCCCGCTGCATGGAGCGGGCCGGTTCCTCGGGCGCGCCGGCGGCGGAGGCCGTCGCCCGGCACGCGACCGCCCTCCGTGCCACCCGTGCCCGCGCCGCGGCGGCCCGGGCGCGCCGGGCCCAGGTCCTGATCAGCGCGCCCGTGGGGCTCTGCTTCCTGCCCGCCTTCCTCGCGGTGGGAGTGGCCCCGGTGGTGATCGGCCTCGCGGCGGGGCTGCTGGACGGATGAACGCGACGGATGAAAACGACGGACGACAAGAGCGAACACACGACAAGGCCCGGCAGGGCCGGACGAGGAGGTCGGTATGGCGGTCAAGGTGTGGCTGCGCGGCTGGTGGACGGCGCGACGGACGGCCGCGCGCCGCGACGCGGGGATGACGACGTCCGAGTACGCGGTGGGGACGATCGCCGCGGCGGCGTTCGCCGCGGTGCTCTACAAGATCGTGACCAGCGGGGCGGTCTCGGGAGCTCTGGAGTCGGTGATCGGGAAGGCCCTCGATGCGCCGTTCTGACCGGGGGTTCGTGACCGTGGAGGCGGCGATGGTCCTGCCTGTCCTCGCGCTGCTCACGGTGACCCTGCTCTGGGCGCTGGCCGCGGCCGCCGCGCAGATCCGGTGCGTGGACGCGGCACGGGCGGGGGCGAGGGCGGCGGCCCGCTCGGAACCGGTGGCCTCCGCCGAGGCGACCGCCCGGGCCGCCGCGCCCGAGGGGGCTCGGGTGTCGGTCGCGCGGGAGGGCGACCTGTGGCGGGTGACGGTGGAGGCGGCGGCCCCGGGCCCCCGGGGCATGGGCGTCACCCTGAGAGCCGGCGCTGCGGCCCTCGCCGAGGACGCGGTGGACGGGGGAACGCCGTGACGGGTCGGAAGGCCGGCCGCGGTGGTGATGACCGTGGGGCGGCGACCGTGTGGGCCGCGTTCGGGGCGTGCGCGTTGTGCGTGGTGTTCGGGGTGGTGCTCGCGCTGGGACAGGCGGTGGCGGCCAGACACCGGGCCGGCGGGGCCGCCGACCTGGCCGCCCTCGCCGCCGCCGACCGGGCCCTGTGGGGCGAGGCCGAGGCGTGCGACGCGGCCTCCCGGGTGGCCGCCGCGCAGGGCGCCGAGCTGGCGCGGTGCGTGGTCGTGGTGCGGGACGGCACCGCGGAGGTGACCGCCAGGGTCGTGCGCGGCCCGTACCGGCCGGAGGTCAGGTCGCGGGCGGGTCCTCCGGGACGGCCTCCGTCGCCGGGGCCTGAGAGGGCTCCGGAGGGGGCGCCGGAACCAGTTCCTGAGAAGGGCCCTGAACCGGGTCCTGAGAGGGGTCTGGAGCCGGTTGTTCCTGGGAGGGGGCCCGGGTCGGTTCCTGGGAGGGAGCCGGGGTCGGTTCCGGGGGCTGCCTCAGGAGTTCCGTGAGGAGGCGGACGGCGCCGCGCTTGTGGAGCGGGTCGTTGCCGTTGCCGCACTTCGGGGACTGGATGCAGGAGGGGCAGCCGGCCTCGCACTCGCAGGAGGCGATGGCCTCCCGGGTGGCTGTCAGCCAGGCGCGGGCGGTGTGGAAGGCGCGCTCGGCGAAGCCGGCGCCTCCCGGGTGCCCGTCGTACACGAAGACGGTGGGCAGCAGGGTGTCGGGATGGAGCGGTACGGAGACGCCGCCGATGTCCCAGCGGTCGCAGGTGGCGAACAGCGGCAGCATGCCGATGGAGGCGTGCTCGGCGGCGTGCAGGGCGCCGCCGAGGATCTCGGGGGTGATCCGGGCGGCGTCGAGCTGGTCCTCGGTGACCGTCCACCACACGGCCCGGGTGCGCAGGGTGCGGGGCGGCAGGTCGAGCTTGGTCTCGCCGAGCACCTCGCCGGTGATCAGACGGCGGCGGAGGAAGGAGACGACCTGGTTGGTGACCTCGACGGAGCCGTAGCAGAGGCGGCCGGCTCCCCAGGGGATCTCGGTGTCGGTTTCGAGGACGGAGATGGAGGTGGTGTCGCGGGCGGTGGTGGAGTACGGGGGGACGGCCTCCTCGACGAGGGCCACGGAGTCCTTGAGGTCGAGTTCCCGCACCAGATAGGTGCGGCCCTGGTGGAGGTGGACGGCGCCCTCGTGGACGGTGGTGTGGGAGGCGGCCTCGTCGACCGTGCCGAGGAGGCGGCCTGTGCCGGCCTCCACGATCCGGACGGGGCTGCCGCCGCCGCCCCGGATGTCGGTGAGGTCGGCGGCCCGTTCGCGGCGGGTCCAGTACCAGCCGGTGGAGCGGCGGCGCAGCAGGCCGGCGCCTTCCAGCTGGGGGAGCAGGCCGGGCACGGCCGGGCCGAAGAGGGCCAGGTCCGGTTCGGTCAGCGGGAGCTCCGCGGCGGCGGCGCACAGATGGGGGGCGAGGACGTAGGGGTTGTCGGGGTCCAGGACGGTCGTCTCGACCGGCTGGTCGAAGATCGCCTCCGGGTGGTGGACGAGGAAGGTGTCCAGCGGGTCGTCCCGGGCGACCAGGATCGCGAGGGCGCCCTCGCCCGAGCGGCCGGCGCGGCCCGCCTGCTGCCACAGGGAGGCCCGGGTGCCCGGGTAGCCGGCGATCAGGACGGCGTCCAGGCCGGAGACGTCCACGCCCAGTTCCAGGGCGGTCGTGGCGGCCAGGCCGAGGAGCTCGCCGGAGTGCAGGGCCCGTTCCAGACCGCGGCGCTCCTCGGGCAGGTAGCCGCCCCGGTAGGCGGCGACGCGGCGGGCGAGCGCGCGGTCGGTCTCGGCCAGCCGTTCCTGGGCGATCACCGAGATCAGCTCGGCGCCGCGCCGGGAGCGGACGAAGGCGACCGAGCGGACGCCCTGCCGGGTCAGGTCGGTCAGCAGGTCCGCGGTCTCGGCGGTGGCGGTGCGGCGGACGGGCGCGCCGCGCTCGCCGTGCAGCTCGGTCAGCGGCGGCTCCCACAGGGCGAAGACCAGTTCGCCGCGCGGGGAGGCGTCGTCGGAGACCTCGGTGACCGGCAGGCCCGTGAGGCGGCCGGCGGCCAGGGCGGGTTCGGCGGAGGTGGCCGAGGCGAGGAGGAAGACCGGTTCGGAGCCGTACCGGGCGCAGATCCGGCGCAGGCGGCGCAGCACCTGGGCGACGTGGGAGCCGAAGACGCCCCGGTAGGTGTGGCACTCGTCGATCACGACGTAGCGCAGGGAGCGCAGGAAGGAGGACCACCTGGGGTGGGAGGGGAGTATGCCCCGGTGCAGCATGTCGGGGTTGGTCAGGACGTAGTTCGCGTACTGCCGGACCCACTCGCGCTCCTCGACGGGCGTGTCGCCGTCGTAGACGGCGGGGCGGATCCGGTTGCCGAGCGGGGCGGCCAGTTCCCGCACGGCGCGTCGCTGGTCGGCGGCGAGGGCCTTGGTGGGCGCCAGGTAGAGGGCGGTGGTGCCTCGGCCGTTCGGGGCCTCCGAGCCGTCCAGGAGGGTGCTGAGGACCGGGGCGAGGTAGGCGAGCGACTTGCCCGAGGCGGTGCCTGTGGCGATCACCACGGACTCGCCGTCCAGGGCGTGCTCGGCGGCCTCCGCCTGGTGGGCCCAGGGGTGCTCGATGCCGGCCGCCTGGATCGCCGCGATCACCTCGGGACGGATGCGGTGCGGCCAGACGGCATGACGGCCCTCCCGGGCGGGCATGTGCTCCGTATGAGTGATGCGCGCGGCCCGGCTCTCGCCCGAGGAGAGCCGGTCGAGGACCATGCCGGGAGAGGGGCGACTGCCCGTTTCCCCGGCCGGACGACGGGGGCGGTGATTCTTGGCCATCGGCACCGAGTGTGTCACTGCCATGACGGACAATGCTTCCAAGGCGTCGTGCATGGCTGCTGGTAAGTGATTGAATGCCATCGCGGCTGGCGTTCCGTTCCTCGGCTCCGCCCCGGAGACCCGAGGGGACGATCGCCCGATAGCAAGGTGCTGGAGGATCCGTGGACCTGTCCCTGTCGACTCGCAATGTGTCCGGCGCTGGTGGTGACCGTACGGTCGTCGAGGTCGGTGGCGAGATTGATGTGTATACCGCGCCCAAGCTGCGCGAGCAGTTGGTCGAGTTGGTGAACGACGGCAGCTACCACCTGGTCGTCGACATGGAGGGCGTGGACTTCCTCGACTCCACCGGCCTCGGTGTGCTTGTCGGCGGCCTGAAGCGCGTGCGCGCGCACGAGGGCTCGCTGCGTCTGGTCTGCAACCAGGAGCGCATTCTCAAGATTTTCCGGATCACGGGTCTCACCAAGGTGTTCCCGATCCACACCTCGGTCGACGAGGCCGTCAACGCCGTCGACTGAGCCCAGGGGGTTCGCATGGCCACCGTTGAACTCCGTTTCAGCGCTCAGCCCGAGCACGTCCGCACGGCCCGCCTGGTGGCGGCCGCGGTCGCGCGCCGGGCGGGGGTGGACGAGGCCGTCCTCGACGAGGTGCGTCTCGCTGTCGGTGAGGCCTGTTCCCGTGCGGTCGGGCTGCATCGCAGCAACGACGTCACGACCCCCATCAGGGTCGTCCTGACCGAGGAGGAGAAGACGTTCTCCATCGAGGTCGGCGACGAGGTGCCGGGTGCGGGGGTGGCGGCGGCCGATGCCGCCGGCGTCCCCGGCGCGCGGGCCGCGGCCCCGGCCGAGGACTTCGACGACGCCGGCGGCGAGGACGAGATGGGGCTCGCGGTGATCCGCGGGCTCGTCGACGACGTCGAGGTGAGCGCCGGCGAGGACGGCGGCACCATCCGGATGAGCTGGCCGGTGAGCTCGGCGGACGTCCTGTCCTGAGCCGTACACGCGTGAAGAGAAGAGGGCCCCCCACGCGGGGGCGCCTCCCGTTGCCCGGGGGCCGCGCGCCCGCGCCGGGGGGGCGCGCCCCCGGGGCGGGGGGGCGCGCGCCAGAGCCGGGGGGCCCAGGCCGGGGGGGGGGTGGCGCCCACGCCCCGGGGGGGGGGGC
>NZ_JBIAMJ010000015.1:70128-204580 GCF_042874035.1 Streptomyces sp. NPDC004284
CCGGGTGTGCCGGGCGCCGGTCCTGACCTTGCCCGAACCCGCGTCAATACACGCGCCCCCCCAGCGGGGGCCCTCTTCCGTTTCCCGGGCGTCCTCGCTCATGAGCCGGGCGTCCTCGCCCACGAATCGGGTGTCCTCGCTCATGAGCCGGGCGTCCTCGCCCGCGAGCCGGGTGTCCTCGCTCATGAGCCGGGCGTCCTCGCCCGCGAGCCGGGTGTCCTCGCTCATGAGCCGGGCGTCCTCGCCCACGAGCCGGGCGTCCTCGCTCGTGGGCCGGGTGCTCTTGCTCGTTTCCCGGGCGTCCTCGCCCGCGAGCCGGGCGCTCTCGCTCGTGGGCCGGGTGCCCTCGCCCACGAATTGGCGCATCCTCGTATGTGTCGGTTTGTCTCCCTATGATCCGTCCATGTACCCCACATCTCTCGCCGCGGCGGTGCTCACGAGCGGGAACCGGACGATCGTGTTCGTCGTCGCGGCCGTCGCCCTCGCCGCGCTGGTCGTCGCGCGGCTCCTCGTCCGCCAGGTGCTCGCGGCCGGTGAGGGCACCGAGAAGATGAAGCAGATCGCCGCCGCCGTGCAGGAGGGGGCCAACGCCTACCTCGCCCGGCAGCTGCGGACCCTCGCCGTCTTCGCGGCCGTCGTGTTCTTCCTGCTGATGCTGCTGCCCGCAGACAACTGGTCGCAGCGCGCCGGACGTTCCCTGTTCTTCCTGGTCGGGGCGTTGTTCTCGGCAGTCACCGGCTACATCGGCATGCGGCTCGCCGTGCGGGCCAACGTGCGGGTCGCCGCCGCGGCCAGGGAGGCCACCCCGGCACCGGGTGAACCCGAGAAGGACCTGAACGAGGTCGCGCACCGGGCCATGCGGATCGCGTTCCGTACGGGCGGGGTCGTCGGCATGTGCACGGTCGGCCTCGGACTGCTCGGGGCCTCCTGCGTCGTCCTCGTCTACGCCGCCGACGCGCCCAAGGTCCTCGAGGGGTTCGGCCTGGGCGCCGCGCTCATCGCCATGTTCATGCGAGTGGGCGGCGGCATCTTCACCAAGGCCGCCGACGTCGGAGCCGACCTCGTCGGCAAGGTCGAGAAGGGCATCCCCGAGGACGACCCGCGCAACGCCGCCACCATCGCCGACAACGTGGGCGACAACGTCGGCGACTGCGCCGGCATGGCCGCCGACCTCTTCGAGTCGTACGCCGTGACCCTGGTCGCCGCCCTCATCCTCGGCAAGGCGGCCTTCGGCGACCACGGCCTCGCGTTCCCCCTGATGGTGCCGGCGATCGGTGTGGTCACCGCCGTGATCGGCATCCTCACGGTCGCCCCGCGGCGCGCCGACCGCGGCGGGATGAGCGCGATCAACCGCGGGTTCCTGGTCTCGGCGGTGATCTCGCTGGCGCTCGTCGCCGTCGCCGCGTTCACGTACCTGCCGTCCTCGTACGCCGAACTCGAAGGCGTCACCGAGCCGGGCATCCACCGCCACGGCGGCGACCCGCGGGTCCTCGCCCTGGTCGCGGTCGCCCTCGGCATCGTCCTCGCCGCGCTCATCCAGCAGCTCACCGGCTACTTCACCGAGACGAGCCGGCGACCGGTCAGGGACATCGGAAAGTCCTCGCTCACCGGCCCCGCCACCGTCGTCCTCGCGGGCGTGGCGCTCGGCATGGAGTCCGCCGTCTACACGGCCCTGCTGATCGGGCTCACCGTCTACGGGGCGTTCCTGCTCGGCGGCGCCTCGATCACGCTGGCGCTGTTCGCGGTGGCCCTCGCCGGGACGGGACTCCTCACCACCGTCGGCGTGATCGTCGCCATGGACACCTTCGGGCCGGTCGCCGACAACGCCCAGGGCATCGCGGAGATGTCCGGGGACGTCACCGGGGCCGGCGCGCAGGTCCTCACCGACCTCGACGCCGTCGGCAACACCACGAAGGCCATCACCAAGGGCATCGCCATCGCCACCGCCGTCCTCGCGGCCTCGGCGCTCTTCGGCTCGTACCGGGACGCCATCGCGACCGCGATCACCGACGTAGGAGAGGCCGGGAAGGCCGGGGAGCTCGGCGAGGCGACGCTCTCCCTGGACATCTCCCAGCCCAACAACCTCTTCGGGCTGATCCTCGGCGCCGCGGTCGTCTTCCTCTTCTCCGGGCTCGCGATCAACGCCGTCTCCCGGTCCGCCGGATCGGTCGTCTACGAAGTCCGGCGGCAGTTCCTCGAACACCCCGGGATCATGAACTTCACCGAGAAACCGGAGTACGGACGGGTCGTCGACATCTGCACCAAGGACGCGCTGCGCGAACTCGCCACGCCCGGACTGCTCGCCGTGATGGCCCCGATCGCGGTCGGCTTCGCGCTCGGCGTCGGCCCGCTCGGCGCGTACCTCGCCGGGGCGATCGGCGCGGGCGCGCTGATGGCGGTCTTCCTCGCCAACTCCGGTGGCGCCTGGGACAACGCGAAGAAGCTGGTCGAGGACGGCCACCACGGCGGCAAGGGCAGCGAGGCGCACGAGGCGACCGTCATCGGGGACACGGTCGGCGACCCGTTCAAGGACACGGCGGGCCCGGCGATCAACCCGCTCCTGAAGGTGATGAACCTGGTCGCGCTGCTGATCGCCCCGGCGGTCGTGCGCTTCAGCTACGGCGGCGACGCGAACGCCGGGCTGCGGGCCGCGATCGCGGCGGTCGCGCTCCTCGTGGTGGTCGGCGCGGTACGGGTCTCCAAGAGGCGGTCGGTGGCGGTGTCCTGACGTGGTTTCCGTCTCATTTCCGGCCGTTTCCGGGGCGGTCAGGACGCTCATCCCTTGGTTCAAAAGGTGGCAATAGAGGAGGAATCAGTCGTACGAAAGGTGGGCGTAGCCCGTTCGGCGTGTATGTTCCGGGGCCGAGAGCCTTGGAAGGGACCGATCCGTTGAACAAGAAGCTTGCGGCCGCACTGTCCGGCGGCGCGGTACTGGTGCTCGCGCTGTCGGGTTGCAGCTCCGACGAGGGCGACAAGGTGGGTGACTGGGCGAAGACCTTCTGCGACCAGGCGAAGCCTCAGATCCAGAAGCGGGCCGACGCCCACCAGATCATCATCTCGACCGCTGCCGACAGCAAGCCGGCCGAGATCCAGGCCGCCGACTCCAAGGCGTTCCAGGACATCGCGGACGCCGACCGCGCCCTCGCGAAGGCCGTCGAGGCCGCCGGCGCCCCGCCCGTCGAGAACGGCGAGAAGGTCCAGCAGGACGCGATCAAGGAGCTCAACGCCACCGCGGTGGCCTACGAGGGCCTCAAGAAGCAGGTCGACGCGCTGGACCCGACGAACCAGCAGAAGTTCGCGGACGGCCTCCAGGGCGTCGCCGACGGCCTGACCAAGATCGAGAAGATGGACCAGAACGCCCTGTCCAAGCTGGAGGACGGCGAGCTGGGCCAGGCCATGGCCAAGCAGCCCGGCTGCCAGAAGCCCACGGCCTCGGTCCCGCCGAAGACGACCGCCTCCCCGAACGCCGGCTCCGACACCGACTCCGGTGCCTCGAACCCGAGCAAGCAGGCGTCCGCCAAGCCGACCAAGACGTCCGCGGCCCCCAAGCCGACCGAGACGTCCGCGGCCCCCAAGACCGGGGAGTAGGACCCGAGCCGATCGGCCCGGCGCCGGCTGCGAGATCAACCCCGGCGCCGGCTGCGAGATCAACCCCGGCGCCGACGGCGATATCAACCCCGGCGGTGGCCGCGAGATCGGCTCTGGCGCCGGCGGCGAGATCAGCCCCGGTGTGGGGTGATCGCCCCGGCAGCGGCGGCGACCAGACCCGGCGCCGGCGGCGATCGGCCGCCCGCCGCCGGGTCGCCCGCCCGGATGTCGGTGGCGGCCGTCACAATGGAGCGGTGAGTACGACCAGCCTGCCTCCCCGCCTCCCGGTGCCCGCGCACGCCGCCCGTCTGCGCGAGGCACTGCTCGCCGCCGACTTCACCGCCGACGGCCTGCTCGACCTGCTCGGCGCCCCGGCCTACGCGGCGCTCGCCCGCAGCGAGACCGTGCCCGCCCTGCGCGCCACCCGCGGCGACTCCCCCCTGGAGACCCTCGTCCGGCTCTTCCTGCTCCAGGAGCCCGTCGCGGCCGACCGGGCCGCCGCCGCGCTCCCGCTCGACGAGGCCCTCGCCGACGGCTGGGTCGTCCGCGAGGACGGCACCGTCCTCGCCACGGTCGACGTCCGGCCGTACGGCGGACCGGACGGCGAGGACTGGTTCATCGTCTCCGACCTGGGCCGCGCCGTCGGCGGCGCCGGAGGCAGCGGCAAGAACGGCCGCCAGGCAGACGCAGCGGTGGTCCTCGGCGTCGGCGGCGCCTCCACCACCCTCGCCGGCATCACGGTCCGTACGCCGGTCTCCTCCGCGCTCGACCTCGGCACCGGCTCCGGCATCCAGGCGCTGCACGCCTCCCAGCACGCCACCCTGGTCACCGCCACCGACCTCAACCCGCGCGCCCTCGACTTCACCCGGCTCACCCTCGCGCTCTCCGGGGCCCGGGAGGCCGAGCTGCTGACCGGCTCGCTCTTCGAGCCCGTCGACGGCGACACGTACGACCTGATCGTCTCCAACCCGCCGTTCGTGATCTCCCCCGGCGCCGGGCTCACCTACCGGGACGGCGGGATGAGCGGCGACGACCTGTGCCGCACGCTCGTGCAGCAGGCCGGGGAGCGGCTCAACGACGGCGGATACGCCCAGTTCCTCGCCAACTGGCAGCACGTCGAGGGCGAGGAGTGGCAGGAGCGGCTGCGGTCCTGGGTGCCGCGCGGCTGCGACGCCTGGATCGTGCAGCGCGAGGCCCAGGACATCACCCAGTACACGGAGCTGTGGCTGCGCGACAGCGGCGACCACCGCGGCGACCCGGCCGCCTACCGGGCGGCGTACGACCGCTGGCTGGACGAGTTCGAGGCGAGCAAGACCCGCGCGATCGGCTTCGGCTGGATCACGATCCGGCGGAGCGAGGCCGTGGCCTCCGGCGCCGTCGAGCCCTCGATCGTCATCGAGGAATGGCCGCACCCCGTCGAGCAGCCCCTCGGCCCCACCGTCCGCGCCCACTTCGCGCGCCAGGACTACCTGCGCGGCCACGACGACGCCGCGCTCCTCGCCGACAGCTTCACCCTCGCGCCCGAGGTGGTGCAGGAGCAGGTCGGACTGCCGGGCGCCGAGGACCCCGAGCACGTGGTCCTCCGGCAGAACCGGGGCATGCGCCGCGCCACCAAGGTCGACCACGTCGGCGCCGGATTCGCCGGAGTGTGCGACGGCACGCTCAGCGCGGGCCGCATCCTCGACGCGATCGGGCAGCTGATGGGCGAGGACCCGGTCGTGCTGCGGGACCGCACCCCGCAGGCGATCCGGCTGCTCGTCGAGGAGGGCTTCCTGATCCCCGGCTCCCTGCTGCCGGAGACGGAGGCGTCCGGGACCGAAGGGAGCGCTGCTTGATACGGATCGAGCTGGACGAGGCCTCGCTCGGGGCGACCCGGATCGCGATCAGCCCGCTGCGCGACGCGTTCTGCTCCATGCACCTCGCACAGCCCCACCGGCACCCCTCCTGGCCCTACCAGGAGTGGGTCGGGCAGGCGCGCGAGGTGTGGCGCGAGGACGACCGGCTCCGCCCGCTGTGGGACCTGTTCGTCAGGGAACGGCACGAGGTCTCCGACTTCCTGCTGCCCCGGCCGTTCGGCACGGCCCACGTGCACGAGGAGCTCGCCGCGCTGCGGACCACCGACCCGGAGTTCGTCCGCGCCCAGGTGGAGGTCTGCTACCCCGGCATGGCCGACGCACCCTTCCTCCAGCCCTATCGGAAGGACCCGGAGGCGGCCTGCGCGGCGCTCGCCGACGCGTACGCCGCCTACTGGGAGGGCGCGATCGAGCCGTACTGGCCGACGATGCGCCGGCTCGTCGAGGACGAAGTCCTCGTCCGCGCCAGGACGTTCGCCACCGAGGGCGTCGGCGCGCTGTTCGCGGGCCTGGAGACGCGGGGCCGGTGGCAGCCGCCCGTGCTCGAACTGACCAAGCACATCGACGCCGAGTACGCCCCCGGGGAGCGGCGCCTCGTCCTCGTGCCGCTCGTCTTCGCGGAGGGCTGCCGGCTCTACTCGACCGACGACCCCGAGGTCTTCGCGCTCTCCTTCCAGGCCCGGGGCGCCGCCGCGCTGCGCGAACCGGGCGAGCCCGTCGCCGAGGACCGGCTCGGGCTCATGCTCGGCCGGGGCCGTGCGGCGGTCCTGCGCGAACTGGGCGGGCCCCTGACCACGGCCGGCCTCGCCGACCGGCTCGGCCTCGCACCCAGCACCGTCTCCGAGCACCTGTCGGTGCTCTCGGAAGCCGGGGTCGTCACCCGCCACCGCGTCGGGCGCTCGGTGTACTACCAGCTCACGGACACGGGCCGTTCGCTGCTCGCCCTCCTCGCCGGACAGGACGTCCTCACCGCCGTGGCCTGACGGGCGGGGCGGGTCCACCGCCGTGGCCTGGACGAGCGGGGCGGATCCAGGGCCGTGGCCTGGACGAGCAGGGCGGATCCCGGGCCGTGGCCAGACGATTCGGGGCCTCCCGAATCGATGGCCCGGCCCGCCGACCCGCTCGTACCGTCCGGCGCATGCTCGCAATCGAGGCGGACGCGCTGCGCCGCACCTACACCAGCAGGACCGGATGGCCGAGGTCCCGGCGGACCGAGACCGAGGCCGTGCGCGGGGTCACCTTCGAGGTGGCGCCGGGAGAACTGTTCGGCCTGCTCGGGCCCAACGGCGCCGGGAAGACCACCACCATCAAGATGCTCAACACCCTGCTCCTGCCGACCTCCGGCACCGCCCGGGTGTTCGGCCACGACGTGGCCCGCGACCCCGTCGCCGTACGCCGCAGGATCGGGTACGTCTTCGGCGGCGACCGGGGCCTGTACGACCGGCTCTCCGCACTCGACAACCTCCGCTACTTCGCCGAGCTGTACGGCGTCCCCGCCCGCGACCAGAAACGCCGCATCGCCGAACTCCTCGACCTCGTCGGCCTCGCGGGCCGGGAGAAGGAACGCGTCGAGGGCTACTCGCGCGGCATGCGGCAGCGCCTCCACATCGCCCGCGGCCTGCTCCACCGCCCCGACGTCCTCTTCCTCGACGAACCGTCCATCGGCGTCGACCCCGTCGCCGCCCGCGACCTGCGCCGCACCGTCGCAGACCTGGCCGCCGCCGGCACCACCATCCTGCTCACCACCCACTACATGGCCGAGGCCGACGAACTCTGCGACCGCATCGCCGTCATCGCCGGCGGCCGGATCCGCGCCCTCGGCACCCCCGACAGCCTCAAGTCCCGCGTGGGGGACCGGGACGTCCTCGACATCGAGGCGTACGGGGCGGGCGAAGAGGTCCTCGACCGGATCCGGCGGGTGCCCGGCGTACGGGGCGTGTCCACCGAGGACCGGGGCGCGGTCCAGACCGTGAGCGTGCAGACGGACCACGGCGCCGAACTGCACGCCCCCGTCCTCGCCGCCCTCGACGGCGTCCGGATCGGACGGGTCGTCAGCCGCGAACCCTCCCTGGAGGACGCCTACATCGCGATCGTGGAGGAGACGGCCACCGCCCGGCCGGAAGGGGTGCCCGCGTGATCCGCGTCCTGCGCCTGATCGGAGTCGGGATGCGCACCCACGTCTCGTACATGTCGCGCTCCCCGATCGAGATCACCTTCGCCGTCCTCGTCCCCCTCGTCTACGCCACCCTCGCCGTCTACCTGTTCCGCGCCGCCGGCGACCCCGACCGGCTGCTCACCGCCTCCGTCGGCGCCGGACTCATGGGCATCTGGGGCTCGGTCCTCTTCGGCTCGGGCGGCGCCGTGCAGAACCAGCGCTGGCTCGGCACCCTGGAGACCCTCGTCGTCGCGCCGACCCCGCTCGCGCTCGTGCTCCTGCCGATCACCCTCGCGACCGCCGTCATCGGCACGTACGCGATGGGGGCCACCGTCCTGTGGGGCGTCCTGCTCTTCGACGTGCCGCTCGACTTCGCGCACCCCCTGCTGTTCCTGGTCGCCGTCCCGGTGTGCGTGCTCTCGCTCGGCATGACGGGGCTCCTCCTCGCGTCGACCTTCGTCCTGCTGCGCAACGCCAACGCCCTTGCCAACCCGCTCGACACGCCGGTCTGGCTGCTGTCCGGGCTCCTCGTCCCGATCACCGTCCTGCCCGCCTGGACGCATCCGCTGTCCTGGGCACTGCCCATGACCTGGGGCGCGCGGGCCGTGCACGCGGCGACCTCCGGCGGAGAGGTCGTCACACCCCTGCTCACCGCCCTCGCCCTCGGCACCGGATACGCCCTCGCCGCCGTCCTCGTCCTCGGCCGGGTGGAGCGCCGGGCCCGCGCCGCCGCCACCCTCGCCCTCGCCTGAAAGGACACCGTCGGATGTTCCGCTTCCGGTGCCGACTCCTCGGCTTCCGCTTCCACGCCTCCTCCCGGCTGCTCGTGGTCGGCGGGGCGATCTCCTACCGCGCCCTGTTCAACTGGACGACCCCGCCCATGTTCATCGGAACACTCCTGGTCGGACCGCTCCTTCAAGTTTTCTTCTTCGTCTTCCTGGGCAGGGAACTGGGTGTCGCCGACGATCGTTTCCACCTCGTGGGCAACGCCGTCCTCGCAGCTTCCGCCTCCTGCGTGTACGGCGGCACGATGGCCGTCGCCAACGAGCGCCGGTACGGCACCCTCGGGGCCGTCCTGCTCTCGCCCCGGCGCCGGGTCCCGCTCTGGCTCGGACGAGCTCTCCCGTACGTCCTCAACGGGCTGTTCGTCAGTGTCTTCGTGCTCACCACCGCCGCGCTCGTCCTCGGGCTGCCCGTGCCCGCCGGGGCGCTCCCCGGGCTCGGTGTGGTGCTGCTCGCCGCGGCGGTCGCCTGCTCGGCCTTCGGGCTCGCGCTCGGGGCGCTCGGGCTGCGCTTCCGCGACGTGTTCCTGGTGTCGAACGTCGCCAGCTCGGTGCTGCTGCTCCTGACCGGTGCCGCCGTGCCCCGGGAGACGCTGCCCGCGTGGATGCGGGCCGCCGGCGAGCTGCTGCCGCTCACGCACGCGGCGGACGCGGCGCGGGGGCTGTCCGCCGGCACCGGCCTGGACGGACGCCTGCTCGGGGCCGAGCTCGGGGTCGGCGCCGGGTGGGGGCTGCTCGCCGTCGTCCTCCTCGCCGCCTTCGAGCGGGGGAGCCGGCGCCGGGCCACGCTCGACACGATGTGACGACGACGTGACGGCGCGACGACGTGACGACGTCGCGAGGGGAGGGAGGGGTGGGGGTGAGGGGGTGAGGGGGGGTGGGGGGGAGGGGCCCCGGAGTCGCGGGTCGCTACCGGCCATCTTCGTGAAACCGTCCGGGACGGCCCGCTCCGTTCACCCGGAGTTCGTGCTCTCGATGCCCGGGGGTGTCAGCCTCGGCCGTGCGGGGGCGAACGCCGCACGTGAACGGAACGGGGGACGGGCATGGAGAGCGGGCCGGCGATCTTCGCGGGGGCGGCGTTCACGCTGTTCGGAGGCGCGCTGCTGCTGTGGACCACCGTGCGGACGCTGCACCGTGAGCCCGTCGCGCACGGGGTCGCCCCGCGTACGGCGGTCGCCCTGACGAGTCTCTCCGGCGCCGCCTTCCTGGCCCTCGGCCTCTGGTGCTTCGGCCGCCTCTGATCTCCTCCGCCGGCTCCTCCCGCGAGCCCTCCGGCGACGGCACCCGCCGGGACACCCGCCCCGCCCGTCCGGGAGTCCGGGCGGCAGGAATGCCAGGACTCGGGTTACCGTTCGAGTGGCCGTTGCGGGCTTTTGCCGTTTGACACGGGGGCGGGTTGTACCGTCACACTCCGCAGCGACGGGAGCGTCACCGTCCGTGCCGCTGCCGTGCGTGCCAGTGCCGTACGCGCCAGAGAGTGTCGATCCGGAGAGAAGAGCGAAGTTGTCCCCGACCAGCGAGACCGCACACGGCGGCCGCCGACTCGTCATCGTCGAGTCGCCTGCCAAGGCGAAGACGATCAAGGGCTACCTCGGCCCCGGCTACGTCGTCGAGGCGAGCGTCGGGCACATCCGCGACCTCCCCTCCGGCGCCGCCGAGGTGCCGGAGAAGTACACCGGCGAGGTGCGCCGCCTCGGGGTCGACGTCGAGCATGACTTCCAGCCCATCTATGTCGTCAACGCCGACAAGAAGGCGCAGGTCAGGAAGCTCAAGGAGCTGCTCGCGGAGTCCGACGAGCTCTTCCTCGCCACCGATGAGGACCGCGAGGGCGAGGCCATCGCGTGGCACCTCCAGGAAGTCCTCAAGCCGAAGGTCCCGGTCCACCGGATGGTCTTCCACGAGATCACCAAGGACGCGATCCGCGAGGCCGTCGCCAATCCGCGCGAGCTGAACCAGCGCATGGTCGACGCCCAGGAGACCCGTCGCATCCTCGACCGCCTGTACGGCTACGAGGTCTCGCCGGTCCTCTGGAAGAAGGTCATGCCGCGGCTCTCCGCCGGCCGCGTGCAGTCCGTCGCCACCCGTCTCGTCGTCGAGCGGGAGCGCGAGCGCATCGCCTTCCGTTCCGCTGAGTACTGGGACCTCACCGGCACCTTCGGCACCGGCCGTCCCGGTGACGCCTCCGACCCGTCGCAGCTGGTCGCGCGCCTCGCGACGGTCGACGGCAAGCGCGTCGCGCAGGGCCGTGACTTCGGCGCGGACGGGCGGCTGAAGACCGAGAACGTGCTCCACCTGAACGAGGAGAGCGCGCGGGCGCTCGCCGCCGCGCTCGCCGAGACCGCGTTCTCGGTGCGCTCGGTCGAGTCGAAGCCGTACCGCCGCTCCCCGTACGCCCCCTTCCGGACCACCACCCTCCAGCAGGAGGCGAGCCGCAAGCTGGGCTTCGGGGCGAAGGCGACCATGCAGGTGGCGCAGAAGCTGTACGAGAACGGCTTCATCACCTACATGCGTACGGACTCCACGATCCTGTCCGACACCGCCGTGGCGGCGGCGCGGGCGCAGGTCACGCAGCTGTACGGCGCCGACTACCTGCCGGAGAAGCCGCGCGTCTACGCGGGCAAGGTCAAGAACGCGCAGGAGGCGCACGAGGCGATCCGGCCTTCGGGTGATCGTTTCCGCACCCCGGCGGAGACCGGCCTCACGGGCGACCAGTTCAAGCTGTACGAGCTGATCTGGAAGCGGACCGTCGCCTCCCAGATGAAGGACGCGACCGGCAACTCGGTCACGGTGAAGATCGGCGGCCGGGCGGCCGACGGCCGTGACGCCGAGTTCACCGCGTCCGGCAAGACGATCACCTTCCACGGCTTCATGAAGGCGTACGTGGAGGGGGCGGACGACCCGAACGCGGAGCTCGACGACCGCGAGCGGCGCCTGCCGCAGGTCGCCGAGGGCGACGCGCTGACCGCCGAGGAGATCACGGCGGACGGCCACGCGACCAAGCCGCCGGCCCGCTACACCGAGGCCTCGCTGGTCAAGGAGCTGGAAGAGCGCGAGATCGGCCGCCCGTCGACGTACGCCTCGATCATCGGCACCATCCTCGACCGCGGCTACGTCTTCAAGAAGGGCACGGCGCTCGTCCCGTCCTTCCTGAGCTTCGCCGTCGTCAACCTGCTGGAGAAGCACTTCGGGCGGCTCGTCGACTACGACTTCACCGCCCGCATGGAGGACGACCTCGACCGCATCGCGCGCGGTGAGGCCCAGTCCGTGCCGTGGCTGAAGCGTTTCTACTTCGGCGAGGGCGAGTCCGGAGGCACCGGCGGCGCGGCCGACGCGGGCAACGGCGACGGCGACCACCTCGGCGGCCTCAAGGAGCTCGTCACCGACCTCGGCGCGATCGACGCGCGCGAGATCTCCTCCTTCCCCGTCGGCAACGGCATCGTGCTCCGCGTCGGCCGCTACGGCCCGTACGTCGAGCGCGGCGAGAAGGAGCAGGAGGGCCACCAGCGGGCCGACGTGCCCGACGACATGGCGCCCGACGAGCTGACCGTCGAGCTCGCCGAGGAGCTGCTCGCCAAGCCGAGCGGCGACTTCGAGCTCGGTACGGACCCGGTCAGCGGCAACCAGATCGTCGCCAAGGACGGCCGTTACGGCCCGTACGTGACGGAGATCCTGCCCGAGGGCACCCCGAAGACCGGCAAGAACGCGGTGAAGCCGCGCACGGCCTCCCTCTTCAAGTCGATGGCCCTCGACACCGTCACCCTGGAGGACGCGCTCCGGCTGATGTCCCTGCCGCGGGTCGTCGGCGTGGACGCCGAGGGCGTCGAGATCACCGCGCAGAACGGCCGCTACGGCCCGTACCTGAAGAAGGGCACGGACTCGCGGTCGCTGACGGACGAGGAGCAGCTCTTCACGATCACCCTCGAAGAGGCCCTCGCGATCTACGCGCAGCCGAAGCAGCGGGGCCGGGCCGCGGCCAAGCCGCCGCTGAAGGAGCTGGGCACCGACCCGGTCAGCGAGAAGCCCGTGGTCGTCAAGGACGGGCGGTTCGGCCCGTACGTGACGGACGGCGAGACCAACGCCACCCTGCGCACCGGCGACAGTGTGGAGACGATCACGCCGGAGCGCGGTTACGAGCTGCTCGCCGAGAAGCGGGCCAAGGGTCCGGCGAAGAAGGCCGCCAAGAAGGCCCCGGCGAAGAAGGCCGTGGCGAAGAAGACGGCCACGAAGACGGCGGCGAAGAAGACCACGGCCGCCAAGAAGACCGCCGCGAAGAAGACGACGACGGCGAAGAAGACCGCCGCCAAGAAGACGGCGGCGGCCAAGCCCGAGTAAGCCCTGGTGGGGGGCGGGAGCACTGCTCCCGCCCCCCACGTTTGTTCGGCCGCGGGCCGCCGGGAGCAAGGCCGTCCGGATAGGGTGGACGGATGACGCGAGCAGAGCAGCCAGACCGCCTGGGCGATGCAGAGCAGCCAGACCGCCTGGGTGATTCCGACTCCGCCCTCGTCGCGGATTCCCGGGAGCGCGCCGTACGCGCCCTCTTGCGCCATCAGCCGCTGCGCCGGCTGTGGAGCGCCCATGCGGTCGGCAGCACCGGTGACGCCCTCGCCCTCCTCGTCCTCGTCCTCCTCGGCCTTCAGGCCGCGGTCGCCGAGGGCGCGCTCGGGGGCGGCTACCGGGGGGCCGCGTTCGCCGTGGCCGCCGTCGTCGGCGCCCGGCTCCTCGCCTCGGTCCTCTTCGGGGCCGTGCTCCTCGGGCCGCTGACCGCGCTCACCGGACCCAAGGGTCCGCTGGACCGGCGCTGGACCATGATCGGCGCGGACGGGCTGCGGATCGCGCTGCTGATCATCGCCCCGCTGTGGATCGACTGGACCCCCGGCAGCGCCCTCTGGTACCTGCTGGGCACGGTCTTCGTCGCCGGCGCGGCCGAGCGGCTGTGGACCGTCGGCCGTGAGGGCGCGGCGCCCGGGCTGCTGCCCGCCCCGCCGCTGGAGGGCGCGGCCGTGCGGCCGCTGCCCGACCACCTCGGCGCGCTGCGCCGGCTGTCCCTGCGGACCGGCTTCCTCGCCGTCCCCGCCGCGGCCGCCGTGCTGCTCGTCGCCACCCTCGTGGGGAACCTGCTGGGTGCCGGGATCGACTGGTTCTCGCTGCACCAGGCGGCCCTCGGCTCGTACGTGGCCGCCGGCCTGTTCGCCGCCTCCGTCACCGTCCTGTACGCGATGGCGCTGCCCGGCGGGGAGACGGCCCGGCCCCGTTCGCCCCTGGAGGGGCTGCGCCGGCCGTCGGCGCAGAAGGGCTCCGAGGAGGGCAAGGGCCGCACCGGTGTCCTGCCGCTGCTCGTCCTCGCCTCCGCGACCGTCGCCGGGGCGATCGCCGCGGCCGCGTCCCTCGCCGTGCTCGACGCGTACGACCTGGGCGGCGGGCCCGTCACGTACGCCCTGCTGATCCTGGCGCTGAGCGGCGCGACGGCCGTCGGCATCCGCACGGCGGGCTCCGTCCTGCCGGTGCTGTCGCGGCGCCGGCTGCTCGCCCTGGCGATCGCCGTCACCGGTGTCGCCCTGATCGCGATGGGCCTGGTCCCGGACACGGCGACCGTGTTGTTCCTCGCCGCCCTCGCCGGATACGCGGCCGGGGTCGCGGCGAACACCGGCCACACCCTGATCGACCAGGAGACCGAGGAGCCCCGCCGGGCCCGGACCACCGAGCACCTCCAGGCCACCGCGCGCGTCACCATGGGCCTCGGCGCGCTCGCCGCCCCGCTGCTCGCCGCCGTGATCGGGCCGCACCGGCTCGCGTCCGGGGACTTCGTCTTCGCGCACGACGGGGCCGCCTTCACGCTCGCCCTCGTCGGCGCCCTGCTGCTTCCGGTGGCCGCGCTGGTCCTCGCGAAGACCGACGACCGGGCGGGCGTCCCGCTCCGCCGCGACCTGCGCGACGCGCTGCGCGGCTCCGACCCGGTCCAGGCGCCGTCCCCGACCGGTTTCTTCATCGCCCTGGAGGGCGGCGACGGCGCCGGGAAGTCCACGCAGGTCCAGGCGCTCGCCGAGTGGATCCGCGCCAAGGGCCACGAGGTCGTCGTCACTCGCGAGCCGGGTGCCACCCCGATCGGCAAGCGGCTCCGCTCGATCCTCCTCGACGTGTCGTCGGCGGGGCTCTCGAACCGCGCCGAGGCCCTGCTGTACGCGGCCGACCGCGCCGAGCACGTCGACTCCCTGGTCCGTCCGGCCCTGGAGCGGGGCGCGATCGTCCTGTCCGACCGGTACATCGACTCGTCCGTGGCCTACCAGGGCGCGGGCCGTGACCTGTCCCCGACGGAGATCGCCCGCATCTCGCGCTGGGCGACCGACGGTCTCGTGCCGCACCTGACCGTGGTCCTGGACGTCTCCCCGGAGACCGCGAGGGAACGGTTCACCGAGGCGCCCGACCGGCTGGAGTCCGAGCCGCCGGAGTTCCACGCGCGCGTGCGGGCCGGTTTCCTCGCCCTCGCGGCCGCCGACCCCAGCCGCTACCTCGTCGTCGACGCCGGCCAGGAGCCGGAGGCCGTCACCACCGTCGTGCGCCACCGGCTCGACCGGATGCTGCCGCTGTCCGAGGCCGAGGTGAAGGCCGCGGAGGAGGCCCGCCGGAAGGCCGAGGAGGAGGCCCGGCGCCTGGCGGAGGAAGAGGCCGCGCGCAAGGCCGAGGAGGAGCGCCTGGAGCGCGAGCGGCAGGAGCAGCTCGCGAAGCTCCGCGCCGAGGAGGAGGAGCGCAAGCGGCGCGAGGAGGAGGAAGCGCGCCGCCTGGAGGCCGAGCGGAAGGCCGAGGAGGCCCGCCGGAAGGCCGAGGAGGAGCGTCTCGCGGCCGAGGAGGAGGCCAGGCGCCTCGCCGCCGAGGAGAAGGCCCGCCAGGAGGAGCAGGAGCGGCTCCGCAAGGAGGCCGAGGAGGAGGCCCGGCTGCGGGCCGAGGCCGAGGAGCGCCGCCTGGAGAAGCAGCGCAAGGCCGAGGAGGCCCTGCTGCGCGCCGAGGAGGCGCGCCGGATGGCCGAGGCCGCCGCCGCGGCGAAGGCCGCGGAGGAGGCGGCTGCGAAGGCCGCTGCCGAGAAGATCGCCGCCGAGGCCGCCGCGAAGGCGGCCGCGGAACGGGCGGCCGCCGAGCGTGCCGCGGCGGAGCTGGCCGCCGCTCGGCGGGCGGAGGCGGCGAAGGCCGCCCGGGAGAAGGCCGCCCAGGAGCGGGCGGCGGCGGAGAAGGCCGCGGCCGAGCGGACGGCCGCTGCCGAGCGCGCGGCTGCCGCGCGTGCCTCTCGTCCTGCCGGGGAGTCGGCGAACGAGGTCACCGTGCCGACTCCGGTCGTGAAGCCGGACGCGCCCACGGTCTCCCCGGACGAGGTCACCGTCGAGACGCCGATCGTGCGGCCCGAGGCCGAGACCGCCGTCCTGCCGCAGGTCCGGGACCCGCGGGCCGTCGACGAGACCGCGGTGCTGCCTCCCGTGCGGGACCCCCGGGTGTCCGACCCGGTCGACCGGGTGCCGCAGGGCATCTTCCGCGACGAACGCGACGAACGCGACGAACGCGACGAACGCGACGGGCGTGACGGGCGTGACGGGCGTGACGAGCCGTACGGTGCGAACGACCGGACCCGGGAGCTGCCCCAGCTCGACGAGAACGGCCGGCCGCGCCGCCGCTCCGACTGGGCCGAGGAGACCCCGCTCGACGATCTCCCGACCCTCGCGGACGAGCTGTTCGGCCCGCACGAGGACGAGGACGGGGGCCCGCGCCGCCGCTGAGCACCGACGGGGGTGGAGCTAGCTCCACCCCCGTTCCGGCAGCCTGCCCCATACCTTCGTGACCTGCGCTTTTCTAGCGTTTCGGGTATGACGACGACAGCAGCAGTGACGGAGGACGGCGCCGCCCTCGCCCTGGCCGGGGTCAGCCGTGCGTACGGAGGCGGAGCGCCCGCGCTCGACGGGATCGACCTGGTCGTGCCGCGCGGGCGTCTCCTGGCCGTGATGGGCCGCTCGGGATCCGGCAAGTCCACCCTGCTGCGCTGCGCGGCCGGGCTCGAACGGCCGACGGCCGGGCGGGTACGGATCGGGGGCACCGACCTCGCCTCCCTGCGGACGGCCGGACTGACCCGGTTCCGGAGGGACCGGATCGGCTTCGTCTTCCAGTCGCTCAACCTCGTCTCCGCCCTGAACGTGCGCGAGAACGTCACCCTGCCGCTGCTCCTCGCCGGGGCCCGCGAGGGCCGGGAGCTCGACGCCCGCGCCCTGGCCGGCCTCGACGCCGTGGGGCTCGCCGACCGGGCCGAGGACCGGCCCGGGAACCTCTCCGGCGGTCAGCAGCAGCGGGTGGCGATCGCCCGCGCCCTGGTCAACGAGCCCGAGGTCGTCTTCGCCGACGAGCCGACCGCCGCCCTCGACCCGGTCACGGCGGCCGGGGTCCTCGCCCTGCTGCGGCGCGCCGTCGACGAGCGGGGGCGCACGGTCGTCCTCGTCACCCACGACCCGACCGCCGCCACCTGGGCGGACGAGGCCGTGTTCCTGGACCGGGGCCGGATCGCCGGCCGCCTCGACCGCCCGGACGAGGCGGGCGTACGGGAGATGCTCGGCGGTCTCGGCGGGGCGGGCGTACGGGAGGTGCCCGGCGGTTTCGGCGGGGCGGACGTGGGCGTACGAGGGGTGCCCGGGGGTCTCGGCGAGGCGGGGCGGCGTCTGGCGGTGGCGCGGTGAGCCGGGCGATGAGTGGGGCGGCGGGCCGGGAGGCGGGCCAGGCCGTGGGCCGGGAGGCGAGCCGGGCGGTGGGGCGGAGCGGGGAACCGTCCGGACGTCGCTTCGGGAACCCCGCCGTGCGGCTGCTCGCCGCCCGTTCGCTGCGGACCCACCGCAAGGCGTGGGCCGCCGTGTTCGTGGCCGTCGCCGTCACCTCCGCGCTGCTCGGCGCCCTGGCGCTCGCGCTCGGCTCCGTCGGGCTCGGGCACGCGCGCGTGGAGCGGTACGCCGCCGCGCCCGTCGTCGTCGCCGGGGACCAGGAGGTCCGCTGGACGGCCACGCCGTGGGGCAGCGAGCCGAAGACCGAGACGGCGGGCCTGGCCGAGCGGGTACGGGTCCCCGCCGCGGCCGTCGACGTCCTGCGGGCCGTGCCGGGGGTACGGGAAGCCGTGCCGGACGACACCTTCGTCGTACGGGACGGGCACGCGCACGCGTACCCCGGGCGCTCCTGGGAGGCGGCCCGGCTCGCCCCGTACCGGCTGACCGAGGGGCGGGAGCCCCGGCGGGGCGGGGAGGCCGTCGTGGGCGCCGGCCTCGGCGCGGCCGTCGGGGACACCGTCGCCGGCCGCGAGGTCGTCGGCGTGGCCGAGGGGCCGGCCGCGCTGTACGTCACGGCGGGGGAGGCGCGGCGGCTCGCCGGGCACCCCGGTGCCGTCGACGCCGTCGGGGTCCTCGCCGAGCCCGGCGTACCCGTGGACACCCTCCACGCGCGCGTACGGGCCGCCCTGGACGGGGCCGGCCTGAAGGACACCGCCGCGGGGCAGCCGCTGCGGGCCCTCACCGGGGACGGCCGGGGCGGCGCCGAACACCTCGGCGCGCCGCCCGCGCGCGCGGAGCTCCTCCAGCTCCTCGCCGCCGTCGCCGCGAACGTCGTCCTGGTCGCCGTCCTCGTCCTCGCCTCGCTCGTCGCGCAGGCCCTCCAGCAGCGTGCCGCCGAGCGGGAACTGCTGCTCTCGGTCGGCGCGACGCCCCGTCAGGTGCGGGGAGCTGCGGGCCGGGAGGTGACCCGGGTGGCGGCTGCGGCGGCGCTGCTCGGCGTCCTCGCGTCCGGACCGGTGTTCCTGGTGCTGTGGTCGGCGCTGCGGGCCCGTACCGGGGTCGTACCGGAAGGCCTCGAACTCCCCACTCCTCCGTGGCTGTTCGCCGCCGTGCTCGCCGTCGCCGCGCTCGTGGTGGGCCTCACCCGGTTCGTGGTCCTCTTCGCGGGCCGCCGGCCGGGGCGCCCGGGTCACCCGGGGAAGGGCGGCGCCCGCCGTGTCACCGGGATCGTGCTGCTCGTGCTCGGCGCGGGCTCGGCCGGTACGGCCGCGCTCCAGGGCGGCGACGCGGCGGCCGCCGCTGCCGGGACGGCCACGCTGACGCTGGTCGCCGGGTGCGCGCTGCTCGGGCCGTGGATCGCGGGGGCCGCGATGGCGGTCCTGGACCGGCCGTTCCGGCGGCTGGGCGGGGCGCCCGGACGGCTCACGGCCGCCGGCGCGGCCGCGCACTCGCGTCGGCTCGGGGCCGCGCTCGTCCCCGTCGTGCTCGTCACCGCGTTCGCGCTGGTGCAGCTCTCGGCGGGTGCCACCGTGGAGCGGGCCGCGGCCGCGCAGGCGCGGGCGGCGACCACCGCCGACCTCGCGTTCACCGGCACGACGGCGGAGCGCGTGCGCGAGCTCCCGGGGGTGGAGGCGGCGACGGACGTGCTGCGTTCCTCGGTGGTCCTGGCCCGCACGGAGGTCGGATCGCCGCGCCTCGACCGGCTCCCGGTCCTCGGTGTGGACGCCGACGGGCTCGCGGGCACGCTCGACCCGGGTGTCGTCGCCGGCGACCTGTCCGGACTCGGCCGGCCCGGCACGGTCGCGGTGGGCGCGGACATGGCCGAGTCCCTTGAGGTGAAGCCCGGTTCGACGGTGGAGCTGCGGTTCGGCGACGGGGCGAAGGGGCGGCTGCGGGTGGTCGCGGTGTACGAACGGTCGCTCGCCCTGGGCGAGTTCCTGCTGCCGAAGGCCGAACTGGCCCCGCACATGGGCGATCCGTACCCCGCGCGCGTACTGGCGGCGGGGACGCACGGAGCCTCCCCCTCCCCCTCCACCTCCCCTGTCGTCCCCGAGGCGGTGACCCCTCCCGGAGCCGAGCTGAACGCGCTCGTCTCCGGTGGGATCGTCGCCGCGATCGGCGGGCTCACCCTCCTCTCCGTCCTGAGCACCCTCGCCCTGATCGGCGCCGGGCGGCGCGGCGAGCTGCAACTCCTGCGCCAGGTCGGGGCGTCCGCGGGCCAGCTGCGCCGGATGCTCGGCCTGGAGGCGGGGTTCCTGACCGCGACGGGCCTCCTCGTCGGGCTCGTGGTGGGCGCGCTGCCGCTGACCGCGTTCGCCTGGGCGCTCACCGGCGGGCTGCCGTATCTGCCGCCCGCGCAGGGCGGCACGATCGCGGGCGTCGTGCTCGTCACGGTCGTGGCCGGGGTGTTCCTGCCGGTCGCCGCACGGAGGGGCGCCGGGCGTTGAGGCGGGCGGGTCCTAGGCGTTGAGGTAGGCGAGGACGGCGAGGACCCGGCGGTGGCCGCCGCTGTCGGTCGGCGGCAGGCCGAGCTTCAGGAAGACGTTCCCGATGTGCTTGTGCACGGCCCGCTCGGTGATCACCATCGAGCGGGCGATCGTGCCGTTGTCGTGGCCCTGGGCCATCAGGGCGAGGGCCTCGCGCTCGCGGGGCGTGAGGGAGTCCAGCGGGTCGTCGCGGCGGCGGGCCATCAGTTCGGTGACGACCTCCGGGTCCAGGGCCGTACCGCCGGACGCGACCCGTTCCAGGGCGTCCAGGAACTCGTCCACGCGGCCCACCCGGTCCTTCAGGAGGTAGCCGACCCCGCGCGCGCCGCCGCCCAGGAGCTCGGCCGCGTACGTCTCCTCCACGTACTGCGAGAGCACGAGCACCGGCAGCTCCGGGAGCCGCTCGCGGGCCGCGAGCGCCGCCCGCAGCCCCTCGTCGCGGAAGCCGGGCGGCATCCGCACGTCGAGGACGGCCACGTCGGGCCGGTGTTCCAGGAGCAGCGGCAGGATCTCGGGGCCGGTGGCCGCGACCCCGGCGACCTCGTGTCCCGACGAGGTCAGCAGCAGCACCAGGCCCTCCCTGAGGAGGGCGTTGTCCTCGGCGATCACCACACGCACGGAAGCTCCACTTCGATCACGGTCGGTCCCCCCTCGGGGCTGGTCAGTCGTACGGTGCCGTCGAGCGCGGCGACCCGGCGCCGCATGCCCGTCAGACCGGAGCCGCCGCTCTCGCCGGCCTCGGCCCCGCCGCGGCCCTCGTCCCGCACGCGCACGCGTAGGGCGGCCGGTTCACGGGCGAGGGAGACGGAGGCGCGGTCGGCGCCGCTGTGCTTGGCGGCGTTGGTGAGCGCCTCGGCGACCACGAAGTACGCGGCGGCCTCGACGGCGGCGGGGGCGCGGGGGCCCTCCTGCGCGTGGTCGCCGAGGCCGGTCACCGAGACCTCCGCCTCCAGGCCGCTGCTCGCGGCGAGCGCCCGCACCGCGCCGGTCAGGCCGCGGTCGGTGAGGATCGGAGGGTGGATGCCGCGCACCACGTGCCGCAGTTCGGCCAGCGCCTCCTCGGCCTGCGTCTGGGCGTCGTCGAGGAGTTTCCGCGCGGTCGCGGGATCGGAGTCGTACGCGCGCCGGGCGAGACCGATCCGCATGGACAGCGCCACCAGGCGGGCCTGCGCGCCGTCGTGGAGGTCGCGCTCGATCCGGCGCAGCTCGGCGCCGTGCGCGGCGATCGCGCCCGCCCGGGTGGCCGTGAGCTGCTCGACACGGGCGGCGAGGGCGGCGTCCCGGACCGCCGACGGGGCCGGCGTGAGCAGCGTGCGCGACCAGTCGGCCGCCAGGCCGGCGAGCCGGCCGATCAGCGGCAGCAGCACCGGCCGCCGCCCCGCGAGCCCGGTCCAGACGCCGTCGACGAGGAGAGCAGGCACCCAGAGGACCAGCGAGAGGTACCAGAGCACCGAGCCGTAGAGCAGCTGCGCGGCGGCCCACAGCAGGTCGTGCCGGGTCTCCGGGTCGGTGACCGCGGTCCGCACGCGCGCGGGGAGGGGGCCTTCGAGCGGCAGGTACGCCTCCGGGACGGGCGTCCCGGTCCACGCGGCCGTCCGGCGCCGCTCCCAGCCGGCGAGGCGGCGCAGCAGCAGCACGCTCTCGGGGAGCACTCCGGCGCCGATGACCGTGAGGGTGAGGCAGGCGGTGAAGAGGACGACTCCCACCATCAGGTAGCAGAGGAGGGAGATCGCGGCCCCGATCGTGAGCTGGAGCCACGCCCGGGCCGCTTCCTTGATCACCTCGCGCATGGAGCCAGAGTAGGCGGCCGCTCCGGGCGGGGCGGTGGAGCGGGCTACACCATCGCTCCGGGGGTGGGCACGGCTGTGCGGGGACGCCGCGGAGACCAGGATCGAAGAGTCGCCGGGAACGCCCCGGCACCTCGAGGGAACCCACTCCACGGAGGCATCCCATGCGCGCCCTTCTCTGGCTGCTGCTCGCCGCGAGCGTCCTGGCCAACGTCTTCATCAGCACCTTCGCCGGCTGGACCGGCGCCCTCCGGATCGTCGGGAGCGTCTGCACCGGGGTGGTCCTGCTCGGCTCGGCGGTCGGGCTGTGGCTGACCAGGCCGCGCAGCGAGGTCTGAGAAGTGCCGGTTGTCCACAGCCGGGCGGGCGGGGCGTGAGGGGTGCGGGTCGTCCACACCTTGGCGGGGCTTGAGGGGGAGTGGGGTGTCCACAGCCCGGTGGGGCCTGAGGGGGAGCGATTCGTCCACAGCCCGGTGGGGCCTGAGGGGGAGCGATTCGTCCACAGCCCGGCGCGGTCCGAGGGGAGCGGTTGTCCACAGCCCGGCGGGGGGTGTCAGAGCGCTGCCCCACAATGGAGGACGTACCTGAGGAGGGGCAGACATGGCCGTATGGGACGACCTGGTCGGACAGACCCGGGTCGAGGAGCAGCTCGCCGCCGCCGCGCGTGACGCCGACGCGCTCGTGACCGCCCACGCCGCCGGGGAGCCGGCCCCCGAGGCCTCCAAGATGACCCACGCCTGGCTCTTCACCGGCCCTCCCGGGTCCGGCAGGGCGACCGCGGCGCGCGCCTTCGCCGCCGCGCTGCAGTGCGTGAGCCCCGACCGGGCGCTCGGCGGAGCCCCCGGCTGCGGCTTCTGCGACGGCTGCCACACGACCCTCGTCGGCACGCACGCGGACGTCGAGATCGTCCGTACGGACCTGCTGTCCATCGGCGTGAAGGAGACCCGCGACCTCGTCCGGCGCGCCCAGCTGTCCCCGGCGGGCGGCCGCTGGCAGGTCATCGTCCTGGAGGACGCGGACCGGCTCACCGAGGGCGCGGGGAACGTGCTCCTGAAGGCCGTCGAGGAGCCCGCGCCGCGCACGGTCTGGCTGCTCTGCGCGCCTTCCCTGGAGGACGTGCTGCCCACCATCCGCTCCCGCTGCCGTCACCTGACGCTGCGCACCCCGCCGGTGGAGGCCGTCGCCGACGTGCTCGTACGGCGCGACGGCATCGAGCCGGAGACCGCGCAGGCCGCCGCCCGCGCCACCCAGGGCCACATCGACCGGGCCCGGCGGCTCGCCACCGACGAGCGGGCCCGCGCGCGCCGCTCCGTCGTCCTCAAGCTGCCGCTGCGGGTCGACGACATCGGCGGCTGCCTCAAGGCCGCCCAGGAGCTGGTCGACGCGGCCGCGGAGGACGCCAAGCAGGTCGCGGAGGAGGTCGACGCCAAGGAGACCGAGGAGCTGAAGGCGGCCCTCGGCGCGGCGCAGGGCGGCCGGATGCCGCGCGGCACCGCCGGTGCGATGAAGGAGCTGGAGGAGCGGCAGAAGCGGCGCAGAACGCGGACGCAGCGCGACAGCCTGGACCTCGCGCTCACCGACCTGACCGGCTTCTACCGCGACGTCCTCGCCCTCCAGCTCCGCTCCCGCACGGCCCTGGCGAACACCGACGTCCAGGACGCCCTTGAGCGGATCGCCCGCGACACCACCCCGGAGCGGACCCTCCGCCGCATCGAGGCGGTCCTCACCTGCCGCAAGGCCCTCGACCGGAACGTGGCACCGCTGCTCGCGGTGGAGGCGATGACGATGGCACTGCGAGGGTGACCCCGACGGGCGGCGGACGGCTCCGGGGCTCGGCTGCCGACCGCGGCGGCGGTGGGGCGGCTCGGGCGATTGGACACGGTCCGTGCCGGTCCGGATACGCTCCGGGGATGGATTCCAGGCGCTTGCTCCGTACGTCCGCCACGGCTCTCGCGGCCGCCGGGCTGATTCTCACCGGCTGCTCGGGCGGGAGTGACGCCGCCGCGTCCCGGACGACCGCGCCGGCGTCCGCGCCCTCGCCCTCGTCCGAGGCGCCGAAGCTGAAGAAGTACTACGGCCAGAAGCTGAAGTGGCGGGACTGCGGCGTCGAGGGTTTCCAGTGCGCGACCCTGCGCGCCCCGCTGGACTACGCGAAGCCGGACGGGGAGGAGGTCCGGCTCGCGGTCTCCCGGGCCCGGGCCACCGGCCCCGGGAAGCGGCTCGGGTCGCTCCTGGTCAACCCGGGAGGCCCCGGCGGCTCCGCCGTCGGCTACCTCCAGGGGTACGCGGGCATCGGCTACCCGGCGCCCGTCCGCGCCCGCTACGACATGGTGGCCGTCGATCCGCGCGGCGTGGCCCGCAGCGAGCCCGTGGAGTGCCTGAGCGGCCCGCAGATGGACACGTACACGCAGGTCGACCAGACCCCCGACGACACGGCGGAGATCAACGCGCTCAGTGCGGCCTTCAAGGACTTCGCGGCCGGCTGCGAGAAGAAGTCGGGGCAGGTCCTGGGGCACGTCTCCACCGTCGAGACGGCCCGCGACATGGACATCCTGCGGGCGGTGCTCGGCGACGAGAAGCTCACGTACGTGGGGGCGTCCTACGGCACCTTCCTCGGCGCCACCTACGCCGAGCTCTTCCCCGCCCGGGTCGGCCGGCTCGTCCTCGACGGGGCGATGGACCCCTCGCTCTCCGCGCTCGACCTCAACCGGGACCAGACCGGCGGCTTCGAGACCGCCTTCCGCGCCTTCGCCGCCGACTGCATCCGCAAGGCGGGCTGCCCCCTGGGCACCGAGTCGGTCGCCGCGGCCGGGGAGGCGCTGAAGAAGTTCTTCCGCGACGTGGACGCCAAGCCGGTGCCCACGGGCGAGAGCCGCGAGCTCGGCGAGTCCCTCGCCACCACCGGCGTGATCGCCGCCATGTACGACGAGGGCGCCTGGCCCCAGCTGCGCGAGGCCCTCACCCAGGCGATGGGCGGAGACGGCTCCGGCCTCCTCGCGCTGGCCGACAGCTACTACGAGCGCGAGGCGGACGGCACGTACGCCAACCTCATGTTCGCGAACGCCGCCGTGAACTGCCTGGACCTGCCGCCCGCCTACCAGGGCCCCGCCGACGTGCAGAAGGCCGTCCCGTCCTTCGAGAAGGCCTCCCCGGTCTTCGGCGCGGGCCTCGCCTGGGCCGCCCTCAACTGCACCTACTGGCCCACCCCGCCCACCGGCCGCCCGCACCGCATCACCGCCGAGGGCGCCGCCCCGATCCTCGTCGTCGGCACCACCCGCGACCCCGCCACCCCCTACCACTGGGCCCAGTCCCTCGCCGGGCAGCTCTCCTCCGGCACCCTGCTGACCTACGAGGGCGACGGCCACACCGCGTACGGCCGGGGCAGCGACTGCATCGACACCGCGATCAACACCTACCTCCTCGAAGGCACCCCTCCGGCCGAAGGAAAGCGCTGCTCGTAGGCCTGATCCAGGGGTGGTCGGAGCACCTCCGGAAACTGTGTAGACTTGGCGACGCTGCGGCACCCACCATGGGAACGCACAGCGGCGCCGCCTTAGCTCAGTTGGCCAGAGCAACGCACTCGTAATGCGTAGGTCTCGGGTTCGAATCCCGAAGGCGGCTCAGGAGAAAGCCAGGTCAGACATTGTCTGACCTGGCTTTTCTGATTGCTGAGGCTCGCCGGCCGGGGCCGGCGAGCGGGTCAGCGTGTGAGGCCCGGCTGGTCGAAGGTGTCCGGGACGGGGAGGGTCGACCAGTGGGGGGCCGGCCAGGCGACGAGGACGGCGCGGCCCACGACGTCCGTGACGGGGACCATGCCGCCGCGGGGGTCGGTCTGGTGGTAGCGGGAGTCCTGGGAGCTCTGGCGGTGGTCGCCCATGACCCAGAGGCTGCCGGCGGGGACCGTGACCTTGAACTGGCCTTCGGGGTCCGTGCTGCAGGCGGTGTTGCCCTGGAAGACGTACGGCTCGGTCAGGGGCTTTCCGTTCACCTTCAGGGGGCCCGTGCCCTGGCATTCGACGGTGTCGCCCGCCACGCCGATGACACGCTTGATCAGGTGCTTCTCGCCGGCTGCCGGCATCAGGCCGACGAAGCCCAGGGCCTTCTGCACGGCGGTGGGCTGCTTCGCGGTCCGGCCCGCCAGCCAGTCGCCGGGGTCGCGGAAGACCACGACCTCGCCCCTGTCGGGTTCTGAGCCGAACCAGGGGGTGAGCTTGTCGACGAGGACGCGGTCGTCCACCTGGAGGGTGTTCTGCATCGAGCCCGAGGGGATCAGGAACGCCTGGAGGAGGAACGTCTTGATCAGGAAGGCCAGTCCCAGCGCGATCGCGGCGAGGAACGGCAGCTCGATCCAGAAGGGGCGGCGGCGTTTCGCGGGCCGCCCGGATGCCGTGGCCGCGTCGCCCGGAGGGTCTCCCTCCGGGCCTTCCCGGCCGGATCGCGCCTCGGTCGCCAAGTCGCTCATGTCCACCCTGACTTCGTCGTTCTGTTGTTGTCTGCACGGACCTTATGCCCCCGAGGTGTCCGGGCGGTGGCCGTCGGCCGGTCTTCACTCCGTACGGGTGACGCGGCGGCTCCGTCAGTCCTGCTGGGCCAGGAGGTAGCCGGCCTGGAAGCGGCTCTCGGCGCCCAGGGCCGCCATCACGTCGGCGACGTGGCGGCGGCAGCTGCGCACGGAGAGGCCCAGGCGGCGGGCGATCGCCGCGTCCGTCAGGCCTTCGGTGAGCAGACGGACGATGGTCTGCTTCAGCTCGTCCGAGATGTCCATGATGGTCTGCCGGTCCCACTCCGTCTCGAACGGCAGGGCCTCCAGCCACAGCCGCTCGTACGCCCCCACCATGAACGCGACCACGTGCGGCTCGCGGATCAGCACCGCCGCGTTCGGGTCGTCCGGCACCGGGATGACCGCCGTCGCCCGGTCGAAGACGAGCATCCGCATGAACTCGTCGTCCAGGGTGCGGACCTGGGCGCCGAGCCGGCCGACGCGCTCCACGTACGCGCACGTGCCCGAGGAGAAGCGAGCGGTGTGCTGGTACAGGACGCGCATCCGGACGCCGCGGCGCAGCAGTTCCTCGTCGCGGGCCACCGCCTCTTCGAGGACCTCGGCCCGCCGTCCGCCGCCCGGCTGCGCCGTCATGACCTCGCGCTCGCAGGTCCGGCCCAGCTCCGTGATGGCCTCCCGTACGGCACGCAGGTCGGTGAGCAGCTCCACGTACTCCGCCTGCCGCAGGTGGGTCAGCCGGAGCAGGTGGGACTCGTACAGCGGCATGAAGGCCATCAGCTGCTCGCGGGTGCGTTCCATGTGCTGGCGGCGGGCGCGCATCTCGCGTTCCAGCGGGCCGAGCGTGCGCTGGACGGCCTCGTCCGGTGCCACCGGGAGCACGGCGCGCTCCGGGGTCCGGCGCAGCAGGCCCATGTCGAGGAGGGCCGAGACGGCCGACTCCACCCGGGCGAGAGGGAGTTCCAGTTCCGCCGCGAGGTCGGCGGGGTGGGCCGGCGGGTGGGCCGGGTCCCGGGCCAGGAGGCAGGTGTAGACGCGGGTCAGGGGGTCGTCGGGGGAGTCCGGGTCTCCGGGGGCTCCGGGGGCTCCGAGGGCTCCGGGGTTCTCGGTGGTCTCCGAGGAGGGTGCCGGGAGGGGCGGGGCCGCCGCGGCGATCGCGGCCAGGGCCGTGGTTTCCGGTGTCCCGGCGTCGCCAAGGGCCCGCGCAATGTCTGGTATCGCCACCTTTTCCCCCGTTTGTGACAGCGTCCTCTTGCTGCCATGCAGCCTAATGAGCCATGCGGTCCGCCCCATAGCCATGCCGCCGTCGATACGTTCGTACCACCGCCCACAAGGTCGAACCGCACCAAGCTCGCACAGCCCGCGAAGCTCGCAACTCGCCACGGAAACCCACGACTTACCCCCTCCTCGCGGAAGCGGAAAGAGAGCGCACGACATGAAGCGGCGGATCCGTACCACCCTCCTCACCACCCTGGTCGTCGGCCTCGCGGGCCTCGGCACCGTCACCGCCGAG
This sequence comes from Streptomyces sp. NPDC004284, assembly GCF_042874035.1. Classification (NCBI taxonomy): domain Bacteria; kingdom Bacillati; phylum Actinomycetota; class Actinomycetes; order Kitasatosporales; family Streptomycetaceae; genus Streptomyces; species Streptomyces sp. NPDC004284. Next base: position 97,574 of record NZ_JBIAMJ010000015.1, read on the forward strand.
CGGATCACCGCCGGCACCGACGACACCGGCTGGGGCGCGGCCGTCCTCACCGGCACGAACGACACCGGCTGGGGCGCCCCCGCCGCCGGCACCGGCACGAACGACACCGGCTGGGGGTGACCCCGATGACCCTGCTCGACTGCACCCTGCGCACCGGCGGACAGCTCACCGGAGGAGCCGTACCCCCCGCGCTGGCCGCCGACTACCTCGCGGTCTGCGCGCGGCTCGGCATCGACGTCATCGAGCTGGGCGGCGTCCACGACCCCGCCGACCGCTCCGCCCCGCGCGGCGCGCTCCTTCCGGTCCCGCTCCCCGAGCGCTACGGGCCCCGCTTCTCCGTCCTCCTCGACACCGTCGGCCTGCCCGCCGCGGACACGGCCGCCACGGCCTCCGCGGGGCGGATCGCCGACGCCCTGGCCGCCGGGCCGGTGGCCGTCGGCCTGGTCCGCCTCGCCGTCCGGTACGACCGGGTGGCCCGCGCCGCCGCCCCGCTGCACCGCCTGCGGGAAGCCGGTTTCGGCGTCTGCCTCCTCCTCACCCACATCGACCTCGCCTCCTATCCCGAACTCGACCGCTGTCTCGGAGAGAGCGCCGCCCTCGGCCCCCTCGACGCCGTCTTCCTCGTAGACTCGCTCGGCTCGTTCCGCCCCGAGCGCGTCATCGAACTCGTCCAGTCCACCCGCGCCGCCGTGTCCGCCCCCGTCGGCATCCACGCCCACGACAACCAGGGCTTCGCCCTGCACAACACCGTCGTCGCCGGGAGCGCCGGCGCCACCTGGCAGGACGCCGCCGTGCACGGGATCGGCCCGGGCGCAGGCCTGACCCGTACCGAGCAACTGCTCGCCCTCCTCGGCGCCACGCCCACCGACCTCGCGCCCCTCCTCGCGCTCATCGCCACCCACGTCGCGCCGCTCAAGCAGCGGTACGGGTGGGGGGCCGGGCCCCGCCAGGTCATGGCCGGACTCGCCCGCATCCCGGTCGCCTCGGTGCGGGGCCTCGACCCGCTGTAGCCGGCTCGCCGCCCGCCCTTTCCAGCAGACCGGGCCGCCCCGCGTCCCGCCCTTCCCGGAGACCGGGCCGCCCCGCGTCCCGCCCTTCCCGGAGACCGGGCCGCCCCGCGCCCCGCCCTTCTCAGGAGACCCCCATGCCCTTCACCTCGCCCATCCTGCCGCCCGGAGAACCGGCCCTCGCCCCCACTCCGTACCGCGGCCTGCCCACGAGCCCGCACCCGCACCCCACTTCGACCCCCACTTCGACCCCCAATTCGCCCACCACCCCGACCCCCGGAGCCGCCCCCATGGCCGACCGCCGCCATCTCCGCATCGACCGCAGCGCCGCCACCGAGGAGTTCGGGCTCGCCTGCCAGCGGCTCATCCCCTGGCCCGGCGGGGACGCCGAGCCGCCCGTCGGCGCCATGGCCTGCTTCCTGGAGCCCGGCGGGGAATCCGACCCCGACCGTCACGACCAGGACGAGGTCATGCTCATCCTCTCCGGGACCGGGAGCGTGACCCTCGACGGCCGCCCGGAGCCGCCGTTCCGCACCGGCGACCTCGTCGTGCTGCCCCGGAACCAGGAGCACGTCGTCCACAACACCGGTGACACCGAGCTGAGCTGGGTCTCCCTGTACTGGCCGCTGCGCGAGCCCGCCGTCCGCACCGACGACACCGAGCAGAACGAGGAGGTCGCGGCATGAGCGACGCGACGATCACCCACTGGATCACCGCCACCCCGCCCACCCCCAACGGCGACCTCCACATCGGCCACCTCGCCGGCCCCTACCTCGCCGGTGACGTCCTGCGCCGCTTCCTCGCCGCCGAGGGCGCCGGCACCGTCCGCTACACCACGGGCCTCGACGACCACCAGAGCTACGTGCCCGTCCGCGGCCGGGGCGACGGCGGGCGCAAGGGCGAGGAGGTCGCCGACGGGTACGGCGCCTCCATCGAGTCCGTGTGGCGGCAGGCCGGCGCCGACTTCGACGCCGTCGTCCGCCCGCGCCGGGACGTCGGCTACCGGTCGGCCGTCCAGGAGTTCTTCCAGCGCCTGTACGAGGCCGGGCACATCGTCGCCCGTACGCGGCCGCTGCCGTACTGCGCGGGCTGCGAGCGCTGGCTGTACGAGGCCTACCTCAAGGGCGACTGCCCGCACTGCGGCTCCGGCTCCAACGGCAACGCCTGCGAGCCCTGCGGCCGCCCCAACGACTGCGCCGACCTGGCCGACCCCGTCTGCACCGGCTGCGGCGCCACCCCCGAACTCCGCGACTGCGAGCGGCTCTACTTCCCCCTCGCGCCCTGGGAGCAGGAGCTCACCGCCTTCTGGGAGCGGGTCGACATGCCGCCCCACCTGCGCTCCCTCTGCGAGCGGATGCGCGCCGAAGGGCTCCCCGAGATCGCCGTCAGCCACCCCTCCGAGTGGGGCGTTCCGGTGCCCGTCGCGGGCTTCACCGACCAGCGGATCTACGTCTGGTTCGAGATGGCCCCCGGCTACCTCCTGGAGTGGACCGGCGCCGGCGGGACCGGACCCGCGCCCGCGCCCGTCCAGTTCTTCGGCTTCGACAACGGCTACTTCCACGCCCTGCTGTTCCCCGCCGCCTTCCGGGCGTACGACCCGGAGATCGCGCTGCCGAAGGCCTTCGTCGTCAACGAGTTCTACCGGCTCGAAGGGCTCAAGTTCTCCACCAGCCGGCGCCACGCCATCTGGGCGCACGAGGAACTCGCCCGGACGAGCGCGGACGTCCTGCGCTACCACGTCCTGTCCGACCGGCCCAACGGCCGCCAGACCAGCTTCGGTTCGGCCGCCCTCGCCGTCAGCCGGGAGCGGCTCGCCGAGCGCTGGGACGGCTGGCTCGGCCGGCTCCTCACCGCCGTCGCCGAGTCCGGCGGCGCCGCCTTCGACGAGGCGCCGCAGGGAGCCGCGTGGGAGCGGCTGCGCGCCCGGCTCACCGAGACCGTCGGGCAGCTGCGGGAGGCGTACGGCGTCGAGGGGTACGACGCGCGGCGCGCGGTCGCGCTGCTCGACGAAGTGGTGTGCCTCGCCGAGGACTTCGGGTACGTGAACGGCTTCGAGGCCGAGCGTCCGGACGGCGCCGCCGCGTACCGCTCAGCGCTCTCCGCCCAGCTCGCCGTCGCCGCCGCCCTGTCCGCCTGGGCCGCGCCCGTCCTCCCGTACGGCTCCGCCCGCCTCGCCGCCCTCCTCGGCCTCGCGCCCCGGCCGCGCCGGGTCGACGCGGAGGCCCTCGCGCCGCTCGCCCCGGGGACACCGGTGGCGGCCTGGCCCGGGGCGGTCTTCGGTGCCTGAGGTGCCCGAGGTGCTGCCGCGCGGTGCCGTCGTCGGGCCCTTCTCCGGGCCCCGGGCCGCCTGGGGCGAGCACCTGGAACGGGCCGCCGAGCGGTACGGGACGGCCGTGAACTGGGAGCTGTACGACGACCGGGGCGAGGCCGGGACGGCCCGGCGGATCGCCGAGGCGATCGTCGCCGAGGGACGGCACGCGCTCGTCGTCGGGCACTTCAACAGCGCCGGCGCGGCCGCCGCCCTCCCCGTCTACCGGGCGGCCGGCCTCCCCGTCCTCCTCCCGCTCGCCACCACCCCCGGCCTCCTCGCCGACGGCGCCGGCACACTGCTGCGCTGGTGCCCGGACGACCGCGCCCAGGCGACCGACCTGCTCGCGGCCGTACGGGAGGCGGGCCACGGCCGGGTCGCCGTCACGCACGACGGCAGCGCGTACGGGGAGCGGCTCGCCCTGCTCGTACGGGAGGGGGCGGCGGTCGCGCGGCCCGCCCTGCCGTCGGGGGCCGTGGTCTCCGACGGGAGCGGGCCCGCGACGGGCGGAGTGCCGGTGCCGGCCGCCCTGGCCGGGGCTGCTCCGCCGGAGGTCCTGGAGGTCCTGGAGGCCGTCGACGGGCCCGGAGGCCGGGACGTCACCGCGCTCGTCGTCTGCGGGACCCACGTCGGGGCCGCGAGGGTGGGACGGGAGCGGCGGGAGGCCGGGTTCGAGGGGGCGTTCTGGTTCACCGACGACTGCGCGGTGGACGAGTTCGCGGAGCTGCTCGGCCCGTCCGCCGGTCCCGCCTCCGTGGCGCGGATGCGCGGAGGGCCCGAGGCCCACGTGGACGCGGCCTTCGCCGCCGCCACCGCCGCGCTCTCCGAGGACCCGGGGCGCACCGGACGCACCCTGCTCGCCGCCGTACGGGCCCATGCCGACCGGGGGTTCACCGCGCTCGGCGAACCCGAGGCCGGGAGCGTGGGCTGGGACTTCGTACCGGTGCCCGTACCGGCGCCGGAGGCCGTGCGGCCCCCTGCGCGGCACCGGCCGCACGGGCGGGCCTACGACGCCATCGTCGTCGGCGCCGGGGTCGTCGGCGCCGCCACCGCCTCCGTACTCGCCCGGCACGGCGCCAGGGTCGCGCTCGTCGCGCCCATGGACGGGCGTCAGGACCACGCCACCGCCTGGTCCGGCGGGCTCGTCCGGTCCTTCGAGGCCGACCCGTACCTGCGCGGGCTCGCGCTGCGCAGCCACCAGCTCGCCTGGGGGCCCGCCGCGCTGGCGCCGGGGCCGTACGGCTTCATGGCCACCGGGTCGCTCGTCCTCTGCGGCGACGCCGACCTGGAACAGGCCGAGAAGGGCGTCGTCGAGCTCAACGGGGCCGGTGTACCGGCCGAGTTGCTGGATCCGGGTGTGCTCGGGGCCCGCTTCCCCGGGCTCTCCGTCGACGGCGTCACCGCCGCCGTCTGGGAACCCGGGGCCGGTTACGCCGACCCGCCCCGCACCGCGCGCGTCTACCGCGACCGCGCCCTCGCCCACGGGGCCCGGCTGCTGCCCGCCCGGGTCCGCGCCCTCGACGCCCCGCCCGGGGCCGACCGGGTCCGCGTCCTCCTCGAACCCGGCGGGCCCGTCGAGGCCCGTGCCGTCGTCCTCGCGGCCGGCGGGGGCACCGGGGAGATCGCCGGGCACCGGCTGAGCGGCGCGGACGCCGGACGCACCAAGTCCATCCGGTACGGCTTCTTCCAGCACCCCGCCACGGCCGGTCTGCCGACCGTCGTCGACATGGTCAGCGGCGTCTGGGGGCGGCCCCAGCTCACCGGGGAGGCGGCCGGTGGCTACATGGCCGGGCGGCCCGTCGACGAATGGGACGTGCCCCCGGGCGGGCTCGCCACGCTGACCGACGAGCACGTGGCGTACATCCGCCAGGGCGCGGCCGCCCGGTGGCCCTGGCTCGCCGACCCCGCCACCCGCTTCCTCGGCGGCCGCCAGGGCGTCGACCTCTACACCCCGCACTCCCGCCCCCACCTCGGCCGCGAGCACGCCGACAGCCGGATCGTCCTCGCGACGGGGTGGTCGGGAGCGGGCTTCAAGACGGCCCCCGCGGCGGCGGAACTCGCGGCGGCGGAGGCGCTGGACGTGCTGGGCGGCGGGTGACCCGGGGCCCGTGCCCGCAGGGCCGCGCGGGTATGAGCCCGCGCCCGTATGAGCCCGCGCCCGTGCGGGTCCGCGCCCGGCGGAACGCATGCCCACCACTACCACCGGAGGTGACACCCATGACCGATCTGCTGCGGCGGCCCGAAGCCGCCCAAGCCGCCGAACCCCCCACCGCCCTGGGCGTGCGCGCGCTCGTCGTGTTCTACGTCAGCAGCCTCGTCGGGACCGGCATTCTTCTGGTGCCGGGGCTGACCGAGAGACAGGCGGGGCCCGCCGCGCTGCTCGCGTGGCTGGCGCTCGCGCTCAGTTCGTACCCCTTCGCGAGGTTCTTCGCGGAGATGTCGGCCTGGCGTCCGGACGCCTCGGGTCTCGCCGCGATGGTGGAGGCGGGGTTCGGGCGCCGGCCGGGGCGCGCGGCGGCGCTGCTGCTCGTCGCCACGTACGTCATCGGGAATCCGGTGATGGGCATCGTGTCCGCACGGTGTCTGCTGGGGCTGTCGGGGCAGCCGGACGGGCCCGTCTACCCGATCGCGATCGGTTTCATGGCGTTGTCCGCCGCGTTCACGCTGCTCGGGCTCACGGCCGGCGCACGGGTGCAGACCGCGGCCCTGGTGGTGCTGCTGATCGGCCTCGGCGGGGCGGTGGTGCTCGCGGTGCCGCGGTTCGAGGCGGGGGAGTACACGCCGTTCCTCACGCACGGCTGGGGCGGTGTCGGGATCGCCGTCGTGACCGCGTTCTTCTCCTTCCTGGGCTGGGAGAACGTCTCCACGCTCGCCGAGCAGGTCGACGACCCGGCCCGCAGCTACCGGCGGGCGATCCGCTGGGCGGTGCCCGTCGTCGGGCTGCTGTACGCGGCGGTGACGGCCGCCTACCTGGCCGTACCCGGGGACGAGCCGGTCGTCATCACGGCCCTCCTCGGGGCCTCGCTCGGCGACGGCGGGGCGATCGCCGGTGACCTCCTCGCCCTCGGGCTCGCGGTGGTCGCCACCAACGCGTGGGTGCTCGGCGCCACCCGGGTCGTCCGGGCCGCCGCCCGCGAGCGGATCCTGCCGCGCGCGCTGGCCGACCGCCCGGTGGGGGCGACCGTCGCGCTCGCCCTCGCCTACGCGGCCGTCCTGTCCGCCCTGACCCTCACCGGCACCGGCGAGGAGCTGGTCCTCGTCGTCACCAGCAGCGCGTTCCTGCTGCTGTACGTGGCCGCCGCAGCGGCCGCCCTGCGGGCACGCGGCACCGGCCGCGCCCTGCGCGCGACCGCCGTCGTGACCCTGATCATCGCGGCCGCCTTCCTCTCCTTCGCCGGTACGGGGCTGCTGCTCGCCCTGCTCCTCGCCGCCGGCTGCGCCGCCCTCGCCTGCGTCCGGAACCGCTGAACCCCCCTCCATCGAAAGGCACTTCGCCATGAACGAGACCTCGATCGGGACCTCGAACGAGACCACTCCCGTCTACGACGTCGTCGGTGTCGGCTTCGGGCCCGCCAACCTCTCCCTCGCGATCGCCATCGAGGAGTACAACGAGCGGGCCGCGCCCGACGAGCGGCTCACCGCCGTCTTCCTGGAGAAGCAGCCGAACTTCGGCTGGCACCGGGGCATGCTCCTGCCGGACGCCACCATGCAGGTCTCGTTCCTGAAGGACCTGGCCACGATGCGCAATCCGCGCAGCCGCTTCGGCTTCGTGCCGTACCTCCACGACCGGGGCCGCCTGGTCGACTTCATCAACCACAAGATGCTGTTCCCGACCCGCGAGGAGTTCCACGACTACCTCCGGTGGGCCGCCGACGGCGTGGACCACATGGTCCGTTACGGACTCGAAGTCACCGCCATCCGGCCCGCGGGGACGGCGGGGGCCTCCGGGCCCGTCGTCGAGGTCGACGTCGCCGCCGCCGGAGAGGGCGAGGCCGTCACGTACCGGGCGCGGAACCTCGTCATCGGCACCGGCCTCGTGCCCCGGCTCCCCGAGGGCGTCACCTCCTCCGAACGCCTCTGGCACAGCAGCGAGTTCCTGCACCGCCTCGCCGCCCTGCCGGGCGGGAACCCGCGCCGCTTCGTCGTCGCCGGGGCCGGGCAGAGCGCCGCCGAGATCGCCGACCACCTCCACCGCACGTACGAGGGGGCCGAGGTCGTCGCCGTCCACACCCGGTACGGCTACAGCCCGGCCGACGACAGCCCGTACGCGAACCGGATCTTCGACCCCGAGGCCGTCGACCTCTACCACGGGGCCGAGCCGTCCGTCCGCCGGACGCTCATGGACTACCACCGCAACACCAACTACGGCGTCGTCGACATGGACCTCATCGAGGAGCTCTACCGCCGCTCGTACCAGGAGAAGGTCCGCGGCGAGCAGCGGCTGCGGATCCTCGGCGTCACCCGGCTCACCGAGGCCGAGGAGGGGCCCGACGGCGTCCGCGTCCAGGTGCGGAACCTCGCCACGGGGGAGACGGAGACGATGGACGCGGACGCCGTCGTCTACGCCACCGGCTACTCCGAGCCCGACCCGGCCCGGCTGCTCGGCGCGCTCGACGCCGCCTGCGCGCGCGACGAGGACGGCCGGCTGCGGGTCCGCCGCGACTACCGCGTGGAGACCGCGCCCGAGGTGGAGGCGGGGATCTACCTGATGGGCGGCACCGAGCACTCGCACGGCATCACGGCCAACCTGCTGTCGATGGCCGCCGTCCGGGCCGGCGAGATCTGCGACTCCCTGGTGGCGAGCCGTCACCGCCACCACCGTTCCGACAGGCGGAAGTCGGTGGCGGTGACGGGCTGATCCCCCGTACAACACGTACACCCGTACGGAACGAGAGGTCATCATGAGCAGCACCCCTACAGAGCTCGGCGACGAGCTGACCGTCACCGAGCGGACCCGGCTGCGCCGGATGCGGCACAAGGGCAGCCACCGGCGGGCCGACCTGGACGCCGTGCTCGCCGCCGGTTTCCTCTGCCACCTCGGCGTCACCGTCGACGGCACGACGATGGTGGTGCCCACCGCGTACGGGGTGGACGGCGACCGGCTCTACCTCCACGGTTCGGTCGCCAGCCGCAGCCTGGTCCAGGCCCCCGACGCCACCGTCTGCGTCACGGTCACCCACGTCGACGGCCTGGTCCTCGCCCGCTCCGTCTTCGAGCACGGGATCAACTACCGCTGCGCGATGATCTACGGCGTCCCCGAGATCGTCACCGACCCGGAGGAGAAGCTCCGCGGCCTGCGGGCCCTGACCGAGCAGAGCTCCCCGGGCCAGTGGGAGTACGCGCGCCAGCCGAGCCGCAAGGAGCTGGCCGCGACCGCGCTGCTCGCGCTCGACCTGACCGAGGCCTCGGTGAAGACCGCCGACGGCCCGCCGGACGACGGCGAGTCCGAGGACGCGGCGCTCGGTCTGTGGGCGGGGGTGCTGCCCGTGGTGACCACCTTCGGCGAGCCGGTGATCGACCCGGTCCTGCCGGCGGACTTCGCCCCGCCGGCCCACATCGCCTCACGCGCGGGCCGGGGAGTGCACGAGCCCCTTTCCGGGCGGTGACCCCGGGGCGGGGATCCCCGCGGGGGCACCTTCCCGCCCGTCGGACCGAGCCCAGCCGTCGACGGCTGGGCTTCGTCGTGTCCGTACGGAGGGTGGAGACACGGAGGGGGAGAGGGGTCAGTCGCCGTGTCCGGTGCCTCCGCTGCCGAAGCCGCCGCTGGAGATGCCGCCCCACTTGCGCTTCTCCTCGGAGGGCGGATCGGTCGAGGCCTCTCCGGCGTTCTTGAGCTGGTAGGGCATGAGCCGGTGCTCGCCGTCGGTCTGCGGCACCTCGGACGGTTTGCGGTATTCCTCCACCTCGCCGGGCAGGGCCCCGGTGTCGGGTCGGTGCGGCTGCTCTTCGGGCTTCGGTTTCTTGGACTCGCGGTCGCTGAGGCGGAAGCCCAGCCAGACGGCTCCGATGAGGACGAAGACGACGATGAGCCCGCCGAGCACCTGGGCCAGTCCTGACTGCCAAACCCCAGCGGCCAGGTTCTCTGCTGCGCTGAGAGTGTTCATACCAACAGGATTACCCGATTCCGCTTCTTCGGATACCGGATCCGTCTGAAACATTCCCGCGCCCCCGTCGCGTCAATGAGGTGTACGGCGACCACACCACGTGACCGCGAGGAAAGGAGGGGCATGAGAAAGTCCCGCGCGGACGAGTTCCTGGAGTTCGCCTCCGCACGCACGGGGCACCTGTTCCGCTCGGCGTGCCTGCTGACCAGCGGCGACACGCATCTCGCCGAGGACCTCACGCAGGAGACCCTCGGCCGGATGTACGCCCTCTGGGGCCGCATGGCCCGGATCGGGAACCCCGCCGCGTACGCCCAGACCGTGCTCGTCCGCACGTTCCTCAGCCACCGGCGGCGCCGCTCGGCCACCGAGCGCCCCCTCGGCGAGCTGCCCGACCGCGCGTCCGAGAACGGCGAGGACCCGGCCCTGCGGATCGCGCTGCTCGACGCGCTGGCCGGCCTCGCGCCGAAGGACCGGGCGGTCGTGGTGCTGCGGTACTGGGAGGACCGCAGCATCGAGGAGACCGCCGACGCCCTGAACGTCAGCTCCGCCGCGGTGCGGACCCGCTCGGTGCGGGCGCTCGCGAAGCTGCGGGAACGACTCGGCGGCAGCATCGTCGAGTTCGCCGCCCGCTGACCACGTACTTTCCCTACCGACCGGAGACGGTGATCTCGGCATGTCCCAGAACGAAGGAACCCGGCACGACGGAGCGCACGAGCGCTTCGAGGAGGAGCTCGGCGCGGTCCTGCGCGGCACCGGTGACGGCTTCGCCGTCGACGACCGGCGCGAGCTGGTCGCGGGCGGGCTCCAGCGCGGCCGGCGCCGCCTGGTCCGCCGCCGCCTCGCGGTGACCGGCGGCGTCCTCGCGCTCGCCGCCGTCGGCCTCGGCGGCGTCTACGGCGGCTCGCTGCTCGGCCCCGGCGGGCCGGCGGAGACCAGCTCCGTGGCCGCGCCCCCGCAGCGGGGGCAGGGCGTCGGCGCCGCCGCCCCCGGCGAGAAGCCGATGGGCGAGGCGACGATCCCGGTGAAGGACCTCGCCGCCGTCCTCAAGGCCAACACCCCGGCCGGCCAGTGGCAGTTCGACAACCTGGACGGCCAGGGCCAGTCCGTCACCGGCGTCTACGACGACGGCCACGGCAAGGCGGGCGTCAGCGTCGGCCTCTACCGGGCCGGCGGGACCGGAGAGTCCGGTACGGACCAGGTGACCTGCCCCGACAAGGCCGTCGTCCCGTACGACCGCTGCGCCGACGGGCGGCTGCCGGGCGGCGAACGGTTCATGGCCATCCAGGGGTACGAGTACCCCGACAAGCGCGAGGAGACCAAGAACTGGCGGGCGGTCCTGCTCACCAAGGACGGGATCCTGATCGACGCGAGCGAGTACAACGCCGCCGCCGAGAAGGGCGCCGCGATCAGCCGCGAGAACCCGCCCTTCAGCCTCAGTCAGCTGAAGACCCTCGTCACGGCCGAGGCCTGGCGGCCGCTGGCCGCCCAGCTGCCGCAGCTGCCCCAGCTCCCGGGCAGGCCCGGCACGGGCAAGGACGGGTTGCCCGCGGTGCCGAGCGCGGCCGCCGTCCAGGCCACCCTGCGTTCCCTCCTGCCCAAGGGCGTCACCGTCACGTCCCACGGCGGCGACGACGGCCACGGCTACGTCGTCGTCGACGACGGCGAGGGCCCGAGCCTCGTCGGCGTCGACGTCCAGCCCACCGCCGGGAAGCACGAGGGCTTCGCCGAGCTCTTCACCGGAGCCGGCGTCGTCACCCTGCCCGACGGCACCAAGGTCAAGTCCACCCAGCAGCCCGGCGAGAAGGGCGGCGAGGGGGTCGTCTGGTGGAGCGTCGACACCATGACCCCGGAGGGCTTCCGGGTCATCGTCTCCACCTTCAACTCGGACGCGCAGTACAAGGCCGCCACGCGCAACGAGCCGGCCCTGACGATGGAGCAGCTGAAGGCGCTCGCGCTGAGCCCCAAGTGGCAGAAGCTGCCGCTGAAGTAGGGGCGAGCGGTCCTGCGGTACGGGTGGGGGGCCCGTATCGCAGGACCTACTTCGCGTCCGCGTACCGCTCGACCGTCGCCGTCGTGAACGGGAACCGGACCGGTGTCTCCCCGAACGCGATCCGCCCGGCCTCGTCCCCGGCCGCCCGGATCGCCTCCGCCACCGCCTCCGCCTCCGCCTCCGGGCAGTGCACGATCACCTCGTCGTGCTGGAAGAACACCAGCTCCGCCCGCATCCCCGAGAGGGAGCGCCGCAGCGCCGCCAGCATCAGCAGCGCCCAGTCGGCGGCGCTGCCCTGCACGACGAAGTTACGGGTGAACCGGCCGCGCGCCCGCGCGTTCCCCGAGGAGTGTCCGGGGGCGAGCTCGCCGCTCTCGGGCCCCTCCTGCGGCAGGCCGGCCTCGTCGTCCTCTCCCGCGCCGACGGCCTGCGGACTGGTCCGGCCCAGCCAGGTCCGTACGAGCCGGCCCTCCTCGCCCGCCTTCGCGGCCCCGTCGACATAGGCCACCGCGCGCGGGAAGCGGCGGCGCAGCGCCGCCAGGTTCTTCAGGCCGTCGCCGCTGGTCTGCCCGTAGATCGCGCCGAGCAGCGCGAGCTTGGCGTGGGCGCGGTCGCCGGAGAAGGCCCGGTCGGACAGCCGGGTGTACAGGTCGTCGGGGTGCCCCGCGACCTCCATCAGACCGGGGTCGCGGGAGATCGCGGCGAGCACGCGCGGCTCCATCTGGTCGGCGTCGGCGACCACGAGCCGCCAGCCCTCGTCGGCGACCACCGCCCGCCGGATCACCTTCGGGATCTGCAGGGCCCCGCCGCCGTTGGTCGTCCAGCGCCCGCTGACCGTGCCCCCGGGCAGGTACTCGGGCCGGAAGCGGCCGTCGCGCACCCAGTCGGCCAGCCAGGACCAGCCGTGGGCCGTCCAGATCCGGTAGAGCTTCTTGTACGCGAGGAGCGGCTCCACGGCCGGGTGGTCGATCTCCTCCAGCTCCCAGCGGCGCGTGGACCTGACCCGGATCCCGGCCTGCGCGAAGGCCTTGGTGACGTCGGCGGGCAGATCGGGCCGGACCCGGCGCCCGAAGGCGGCGGACACCTCGTCGGCCAGCTCCGCGAGGCGGCGCGGCTCGCCCCCGCCCGCGTACCGCTCGCCGAGCAGCTCGCCCAGCAGGTCCCGGTGCACGTCCGCCCGCCACGGCAGCCCGGCCCGGTGCATCTCGGCGGCCACCAGCATCCCCGCCGACTCGGCCGCCGTGAGCAGCCGCATCCGGCCGGGGTGCTCGGCCCGGTCATGGCGGCGCAGCTGCTCCGCGTAGACCGCGAGCAGCCCGTCGAACGGCACGGAGACGGTCGGCCGCGGCTCGAAGAGACCGTCCTGCGAACCGGGCTCGGCGGCGCGCTGCGGCGGATCCGGCGGTACGGGGGCGTTCCGCAGGCGGGCCCAGGCGGCGGCGGCGCTGCGCGGCTCCCCGAGCCGGCCCTCGTGCCCGAGGAGCAGCTGCTCGGCGTCCTCGACGTCGTAGCACCGCTCGACGCGCACCCCCGCGGCCAGCAGCCGCGGATAGACCTCGGCCGTCGACCGCCACACCCAGCGCGCCACCTCCGGCCGTGCCCGCACCGCCGCCACCAGATCCGGCTCCCGCCGCACGGGCCCCGCGGGCAGCCCGTCCGGCCCGAGGGGCACGAGCAGTGCTCCGTCCCCCTCGCTCTCGGCCGCCAGCGCCCACCTCTCGCTCATGGGTGCGAGTCTGGCACCCGCCACTGACACCCCCGGGAAGCCGGGCCGGGGGAGGGGTCACGCCGCCGCGTGGAAGAGGGCCGCCGCCTTGCCGCGGGAGTCGACGCCGAGCTTGTTGAGGATGTTCGCGACGTGGAACTTCACCGTCGACTCGCTGATGTGGAGCTCCTCGGCGATGCGCCGGTTCCGGTGGCCGAGTGCGAGGTGGCGCAGGACCTCGACCTCTCGTTCGCCGAGGCCGGTCAGGGGGTGGGCGGCCTCGACGGGGGCCTCGGGGGTCGCGAGGGGGATGACGGCGGTGATGGTGGTGCCCCAGCCCGGGACGGCGTCCATGTCGAGGCGTCCGCCGAGGACGTCGAGGCGGTCCCGGACGGTGCCGGCGCCGAGGTCGCAGGGGGCGAGCGCGCCCGGGCCGTCGTCGCGGACGGAGGCGCGGAGTTCGTGCTCGGTGAGCTGCCAGCCGACGTGGACGCGGTGCACGGACTCCTGTTCCAGGACGATGAGGAGCAGGGAGCGGACGATGGCCCGCGCGCTGTGCGCGACGTCCGCCGCGAGCGAGCGCGTCGAGTCGGGCGCGCCCAGGTCGAGCCGCACCTTGCTGTGCCGGAGCATCGGCCGGAGCTCGCCCGCGAGCCGCTCGAAGGCGTCCTCGGCGGGCTCCTCCGCGACCGCCCGGTCGCGCCGCTGCTCGGCCCGCATGTCGATGAGCGCGGACGCGGCCAGGTCGGTGGCGGTGGCCCGGGCCGTCGTGTCGTCGAGGGCCCGGCTGCGCAGCACCCCGAGGACGCCGGAGAGCGCCGCCGCGTGCGCGGCGGTGAGCTCGGCGATCACCCGGGCCCGGGTGTCGGCCGCCGCCCGCGAACGGGCCAGCGCCCCCGGCATCGCCTCCGTCGCGAAGCGGTCGAAGTGCCCGGTGACCAGGTCCCACAGCGCCTGCGCCACGGTGAGCGCGGCCGTGTCGGCCGGGGCGGCGCCGTCCTCCCGTACGAGCACGAGGACCGCCCCGCGCCGGGTCGCGTGGCTGGTGACGGCGACGACCTCGCGCTCCCGGCCGCCGATCGTCGCGCGCCCCTGCCAGGGCTCGCCGGGGACGCCCGCCGCGAGCAGCGGGGTCAGTTCGGCGGCGGTCATCAGCTCCGTACCGCCGAGGGTCTTGAAGGGCGAGTGGGCGCAGTGGGTGGAGAGTTCGGCCGCGTCCACGTGCGGGACCAGCGGGGCGAGGGCGGCCGAGACCTTGGGGAGGATCTCCCCGAGCGGCTGCCGGATGATCTCGTACGCGGTGGTCAGCGTGAGCGCGTCCATGCGGTTCAGCCTAGTCGGGGCAGGTCGGCTGACGGCCCGTCTTTCGGCCAGGTGGGACTGGCCGTTGGGAGGGCGGAGGAGAGGGGTCGCCGGGCGCAGGCTTGGGGCGTCGAAGAGAGACCGAAGAGGCGACGGGCAGCAGTGGAGGCTGAGATGGAAGCGATCGTGTACGAGGAGTTCGGCGGCCCCGAGGTGCTGCGCCACGAGGCCGGCGTCGAGAAGCCGGAGCCCGGCCCCGGCGAGGTCCGGGTCAAGGTGGCGGCGGTCGGGGTCAACCCGGTGGACTGGAAGCGGCTCCACGGCTGGGTCGAGCAGTTCTACCCGACCACCTTCCCCGCCGTCCCCGGCCTGGAGTTCGCCGGCACCGTCGACGCGCTCGGCGAGGGCGTCGACGGACTGGCCGTCGGCGACGAGGTCCTCGGCTGGACGAAGACCGGCGCCTACGCCGAGTACGCCATCGCCGGCACCGTCGCCCCCAAGCCCGCCGGGCTCTCCTGGGAGGCCGCCGCGAGCCTCCCCGTGGCCGGCGAGACCGCCCAGCGCGTCCTGGACCTGCTCCGGGTCCGGGAGGGCGAGACCCTGTTCCTGCACGGCGCGGCGGGCGTCGTCGGCTCGGTGGCCGTCCAGCTCGCGGTCGCGGCCGGGATCACGGTGATCGGCAGCGCCTCGGAGGCCAACCACGCGTACCTGCGCGAGCTCGGCGCGATCCCCGTCACGTACGGGGACGGCCTGGCCGACCGGGTCCGCGCCGCCGCCCCGGACGGCGTCGACGCCGTCTTCGACGCGGCCGGACACGGTGTCCTGCCGGTCGCGATCGAACTCCTCGGCGGCGGCGACGCGGCGAAGGAGCGGATCGTCACGATCGCGGCGACCGACGCGGAGGAGCACGGCATCGTCTTCTCGGGCGTCACGGGGGACCCGGACGCCGTGCGGGACGGGCTCGTCGCCCAGGCCCGCCTGGTGACGGAGGGCGCGCTGTCGGTCCGCCTGGCCGAGGTGCTGCCCCTCAAGGAGGCGGCCCGCGCACTGGAGTTGAGCGAGGCGGGTCACGTGCAGGGCAAGATCGTCCTGACCCCGTAGGGCCGACTCTGACGTCTGACGAAGGAAGTTGATGCCGATGTACGCGATGTCCCTGGGCGACGACGGTGCGGAGCTGCGCCCGCTGGAGCCGTGGCAGGCCGAGGAGTTCCTCGCGCACATGGACCGGGGAAGGGAGTTCATCGGCGCCCGCAACGGACTCCCCGACGTCGTGACCGACCTGGAGTCGAGCCGGGCCTACCTCCGCCTGTACGCGGAGAAGGTCGCGACCGACTCCGGGCGGATCCACGGCATCTGGTCCGACGGCGTACTCGTCGGCGCGGTCATCCTCCGCCGCCTCGACACCGCCGCCGGCACCGCCGAGGCCGGCTGCTGGCTCGAACCGTCCGCCGTCGGCAAGGGCCTCGTGACCCGCGCCGCCCGCGCCCTCGTCGACTGGGCCATCAGCGTCCGCGGCGTCCACCGCGTCGAATGGGTCGTCTCCTCCGACAACGAACCCAGCATCGCGGTGGCCCGCCGGCTGGGCATGACCCGGGACGCGGTCCTGCGGGAGAGCTACGACTACCGGGGCAAGCGGCACGACGAGGAGATCTGGTCGGTCCTCGCCAGGGACTGGAAGCCGTAACCCGTCCCGCCCAGGGAGTCCCCCCGGGCGAAGTCCGGGGGAGGGACGACCGCCCACACGGGCACGGGGCACGGCCCCGGACGGGCGGTGCCGGTCGCACGGGGGTGGGCCGGCACCGCCCTTACGGGCGCGGTGCGTGCGCGCGGGCGTGGGAAGGGCGGGGCGGTGACCCGGCTCCGACCCCGGTCGCCGCCCCGTCGTCCCACCATCGCCGCTCATCGCGTGAGCCGCCACGCGGAGACGCCCGACGCGGCGACCGCGACCGCCGCGCACACGCCCGCCGCCGCGCCGACGACCGGCCAGGGAAGGACCAGGGCGACGGGAGCGGAGAGGGCGGCCAGGCCCGCGCCCAGGGCGGCCAGGACGATCGCGGTGACCGCCAGGCCCAGCAGGGTGCCGATCGCGACGGCCAGCGCGGCCTCGCCCGTCACGACCCGCAGGATCTGGGTGCGGGTGGCCCCGGCGAGCCGGAGCGAGGCCAGCTCGGCGCCGCGTACGGACGTCGCCATGAGGAGGGTGTTGGCGAGGCCGATGACCGTGTAGACGAGGGCGATGCCCAGGACCAGGACCATGCCCAGGCGGTTCCGGGGGTTCCCGGCCGTCCGGAGCTCGGGCGGCGCCACGAGGACGTTTCCGCCGCTCGCCTCCAGGGCCCGTGCCGTCGCCGCCCCGCCCCCGCGCGCGTCGATCCGGTCGAGGGCGGCGCCCGGTGCGTTCGCCCGGGTGACGTACGGGCCGTTGTCGCCGGTTCCGAGGGCGAGGACGGCCACGACCCGGAGCCGTACCGGACCGCTTCCGTCCGCCCGCCAGACCTCCACCGTCTCGCCGACCCGGCGCCGCTCGAACTCCTCGTTGACGACGATCGACCGGTCGTCCAGGTCCCGCAGGTCCCCTGCGGTCACCGGCAGCCGGGCCAGCTCCGCGAAGGCGGCCGGGTCGGCGACCGTCCGCGCCCCGTACTTCACGACGGCCGCGTCCCCGTCCCGTACGAAGACGGAGGTCGCCCCGGTGGCGGAGAGGACGGCCCCGGGCGGTGCCGTCACCGGCCTCAGGTCCTCCCCGCTCGCCACGTACTGCGCGGCCGTCCGCTCCCGCGCCTCGGTCTCCTTCGCGCGCGTGACGCTCGCCGCCGAGCCGAACAGCGTCCCCGCGAGCGCCACGGTCACGAGGACGGGAGCGGCGACGGCGGCGGTACGGCGGACGGCGGCCGCGCTGTTCTCCCGCACGAGCGTCCCCACCGCCCCGCGCGCCCGCAGCAGCCGGGCCACGGGCCGGACGAGGAGCGGGGAGAGCAGCGCGACGCCGCTGATCAGGAGCATCGGGAGGGTCGTGTACGTCTTCCGCTTGAGCAGCGCGGACGGATCCGTCGCACAGGTCCAGACGAGGAGCCCGAGCCCGGCCACGAGCAGGCCCGTGCCGAGGACGGCCCGGCCGAGGGGCAGGGCGCCGGCGTCGACGTCCGCCTCGCGCAGCGCCGCCGTCGGGCCGACCTTCCCGGCCCGCCGGGACGCGGCGACGGCCCCCGCGAGGGCGACGCCCACACCCGTCCAGAAGGCCGCGTGGAAGGGCCAGGCCGCCCCGCCGATCGTGAACCACGCGGGCGCGAGGCCGCCGTCGACGAGCGTCCGGGCGAGGAGGGGCGCCCCGAGGGCGCCGAGCCCGCACCCGGCGGCGGACGCGAGCACGCCGAGCGCCGCCGCCTCGGCGAGGAGGAGCCGCCGGACCTGGCCGGGGGTGGCCCCGGCGGTCCGGAGCAGCCCGAACTCGCGGCGGCGCAGCGCCACGGCGAAGGCGAAGGTCGAGGCGACGACGAAGACGGAGACGAAGGCGGTGACGCCGCCGGAGGTGCCCAGGAGGGCGCTCAGCGCGACGAGTGCGCGGGCGTCCCGCTCGGGGTCGGGATCGGCCTGCGTCCGCGCCTCCCCGGTGAGGACCCGGGCGCGGCCGCCGACGAGCGCCCGGACCTCGGCGGCCGGGGCGTCGACACCGACGGCGTCGGGCCCCCCGGCGGTGGTGACGGTCCAGCGGGCCCGGAGCTCGCGGAGCACCCGGCCGTCCACAGGCTGTGGACGGTCGAGCCGCTGCTCCACCGCCGCGGTGCCGGGCCCGCGCCGCACGTCCAGCGTCAGCCGGTCCTGCCCCTGGACGACCACGGGCGACGCCGCGAACCGCTGAGGAGAACGCTCGGGCGCCTGAAAAGTCGCGGACAGACCGAGCCCCATGGTCACGAGCGTCCCGACCCCGAGCGCGAGCGCGACGAACCCCCCGAGGAAGGAGGCCCAGCGCTCCCGCAGCCCGGCGAGAAGAACGGTCAGCACGCCGGACCTCCCACCGGGACGCCTGCCGTCTCCAGCGCCGCCATCCGCGCCGCGACCGTCTCCACCGTCGGCCCCCGCAGCTCCCCCGCGACCCTGCCGTCGACCAGGAAGACCACCCGGTCCGCGCGGGACGCCGCCACCGGGTCGTGGGTGACCATGACGATCGTCTGGCCGTCGCGGTCGACGAGGTCCCGCAGCATGTCGAGCACATCGCGGCTCGTCGTCGAGTCGAGCGCGCCGGTCGGTTCGTCGCCGAAGAGGACGGCCGGGCGGGTGATCAGGGCGCGGGCGATCGCGACCCGCTGCTGCTGGCCGCCGGAGAGTTCGCCCGGCCGGTGCCGCTCCCGCCCCGCGAGGCCCACGCGCGCGAGTGCCTCCCGGATCTGCGGGCGGGAGGGGCGGCGGCCGGCGAGCCGGAGGGGAAGGGCGACGTTCTGGGCGGCGGTCAGGTAAGGCAACAGGTTGAAGGACTGGAAGACGAAGCCGATCCGGTCCCGCCGCAGCAGCGTGAGGCGCCGCTCGCTCAGCCCCTCCAGCGGGGTGCCGCCGACCTCCACGGTTCCGGCGGTGGGCCGGTCGAGCCCGGCGGCGCACCGGAGGAGCGTGGACTTGCCGGAGCCGGAGGGGCCCATGACGGCGGTGAAGGTCCCGGCGCGGAAGTCGAGGTCGACGCCGTCGAGGGCGCGGACGTCCCGGTGGTGCCGGGTGAGCCCGCGGAGCCGTACGGCGGCGGCGGTCGTGGTCGTGGTCATGACTCCAGCGAACCGTTTCCGCCCGCCCCGATCACGACCACCACCGGGCGTCCGGAAGGTAGGTCTGGCCCTACCCCTCCCGTATCGCCTTCACGAACGCGTCGAGGGCGCCGGAGCCGCCGGTGACGAGCGGCACGGAATTCCCCCGGGGGCCGTGACGGCTGAGACCATCGAGGGAGATCGAGAGCGATCGAGAGCGATCCAGGACCGTCGTGAACGGGCGGGCAGGCATGCGGAAGGAGGCACATCGATGGCGGAGGGGCACACGGAGGTGACCACCGAGCCCTTGGTCGGCCGTGCCGAGGACTGCGGGGCGCGGGACGTCCAGGACCGGCTCGGCGACAAGCGGACGGTGCGCGCCGTCGTCGAACCCGCCTCCGGGGCGCGGCGGTTCGGGGAGCTCCAGCGGCTCGCCACCGGGGTCTCGCGGCGGATTCCGGCGCTGACCCCGCGCCGCATCGAACGGGACGTGAGGACGACGGCATGACCGTGATCGACAAGGCCTTCGAGGCGCTGTACGCGAGCGACGACGGCTCCCTCGACATGGCGGCCTCCCTGCTTGCCGCCGACCCGGGCGCGGACGTGGAACTGTCCCGGCGCGGCGAGGAGTTCGTGCGGACGCTGTGGGTGCGGGGCTGGCAGCCGGCGGATCTGGTCCGCATGGTGCGACGGGACCTCGCGGACGAGCACGTACGGCTCCTGGCGGGGCTGATCAGGGCGGAGACGGCGGGGTACGGGCGGCTCCCGCACCGCTGGCAGGCGCAGCTGGACGGCCTGGACGCGGCGGAGGGGCGCCCGGCGGACCGCTTCTCGCGGGCGACGACCGTCCTGGAGCTGTACCGGCTGCTGGTCCGGCTGCCGCGCCTCGACGCGGTGGGCCCGGTCCCGGGGGAGGCCCTGCCGCCGGCGGTGGCGGGCGAGCCCCGGATGCTCGGCCGGATCAGGGCGCTGCTCGCGAAGGCGGAGGCGACGGGCTATCCGGAGGAGGCGGAGGCGCTGACGGCCAAGGCCCAGGAGCTGATGGCCCGGCACAGCCTCGACGAGGCCACGCTCGCGGCGGGCGCGCCGTCCCCGGAGACGCCGGGCGCGATCCGGATCGGGGTGGAGCCGCCGTACGAGCAGGCCAAGGCGATCCTGCTCGACGCGGTGGCGACGGCGAACCACTGCCGGGCCGTGTGGAACGAGGCGTACGGCTTCTCGACGGTCGTCGGCTTCGAGGCGGACCTGGACCCGGTGGAGCTGCTCTACACCTCGCTGCTCGTGCAGGGGACGGCGGCGATGACGCGGGCGGAGGCGGAGCAGCGGGCGGGCGGCCGCAAGCGCACGAAGTCCTTCCGGCAGTCCTTCCTCCTCGCGTACGCCAACCGGCTGGGCGCCCGGCTCGCGGCGACCTCCCGCCGCGTCGCCGCCGAGGCCCCGACCCTCCTCCCGGCCCTCGCGTCGCGCGAGGTCGCGGTGGGCGCGCGGACGGACGAACTCTTCCCGGAGACCCGCACGACCCGCGTCCGGGCCGCCTGGGACGAGGCGGGCTGGACCCACGGCGCCTCCGCCGCCGACGCGGCGGGCCTCCACCCGGGTCGCCCCCGCCTGCCGTAGGGCGCCACCGCGGGGCCCGCACTCGGCGTGAATGCCCGGTTCGCCCGCATTCGTGGATACGCTCTCCGCATGAGCTGGCTCCGGGCGCTGAAGGAGACCGCCCGCTCCGGACTCACCGTCGAGCGGCGGCGGCTCGAACCGGCCGTCGCGGCGCGCGGGGCGCTGGGGCTCGCTCTCGTCATGGGGGTCTCGCTCGCGCTGTTCGGCCCCGCCGTGGCCGTCTCGTCGGCGTTCGGGGCCTTCCAGGCGGCCATCGCCACCTTCCAGCGTTCCTGGCGGCCCCGGCCCACCCTGGCCCTCGCCTCCGGGGCGAGTCTCGCGGTGTCGACGTTCCTCGGGTATCTGACGGGGGCGCACACGGTCCTCTTCCTCGCGCTGCTCCTCCTGTGGACGTTCCTGGCGGGGCTCGCGTGGGCGGCAGGACCGACCGCGGGGATCATCGCCTCGTCCAACGTGGCGATCATGCTGGTGACGGTGACCCTCCCGACCTCGGTCGCCACCGCGGCCGGCCATGCCGCGGTGATCTTCGCGGGGGGTGTCGTCCAGGCGGCCCTGGTGGTCCTCCTGCCGGTCCGCCGCTGGGGCGCCCAGCGCGACGCCCTCGCGGACGCGCTGGCGGCGGAGGCGGACTACGCGCGCCGCCTCCGCCACGACCCGGTCGCCCCGTTCGACCCCGTACCGCTCATGACGGCACGGAACGCCGCCGCCGTCACGCCCCGCCAGGCCCGGACCCGCCCGGCGGAGCTGCACGGGGCGCGGGGGCTCGCGGAGCGGATCCGGCCGGTCCTGGCCTCGCTGGCGGATCCGGCGGTCGGCGTCCCGGAGGAGGGGCCGCAGCGGGCCCGGGTGCGGGAGCTGCTCGGCGCGGCGGCCGAGGTCCTGGACGCGGCCGCGCACGCGATCCGGCACGGCGACCCGGTCGCCCTGCTCCCGAGCGCCCTCGCCACCCTCCGCACCCCGGACACCGGTGAGGTCCTCAAGGGCCCGTCCCGCCGGGCCGCCCTGCGTCTGGCGGCGCTGCTCAGCGACGTCGTGGAGACGGCGGAGCCCCGTACGGAGACCTCGGAGCCCCATGCCCGAGGGGCCCGCACCCGCCCGACCCTCCTCCGTCTCGCCCCCCTCGTCCTCGCGCAGATGCGCGCCGAGCTCCGCCCCGGCTCGCCGATCCTGCGCCACGCGGTCCGGGTCTCGGTGGTCACGGCCGCCGGCTATCTGCTCGGCACGTGGCTCCCCTTCGGGCACGGCTACTGGGCGCCGATGGCCTCGGTGATGGTGATGCGCCCGGACTTCTCGCAGACGTACGCCCGCTCGGTGGCGCGGTTCGGCGGCACGCTCATCGGCGTGACCCTGGCGACGGCGGTCGTGCGCTCGGCGCACCCGGGCACGTACCTGTCGGCCGCCCTCGCGGTGGTGTGCGCGTTCGGGATGTACCTGCTGGTGCGGACGGGGTACGCGGCCGGTCAGGTCTTCGTCTCCGCGTACGTCGTCTTCCTGCTCGGCATGGAGGGCGCGGGCCTGACCCAGACCGTACGGGAACGGGTCCTGCTCACCCTGCTCGGCGGGCTCCTCGCGATGCTGTCGTACGCCGTCTACCCGGCCTGGGAGACGCCCCGGCTGCGCGGCCGGCTCGCGGACTGGCTGGCCGCGGTCGGCGCGTACGCGGCCGTCGTCACCGCGCGGTACGCCGACCCCGCCGGGCCGACCAGCCCCGACGTGCGGGAGGCGCTCCTGAAGGCCCGCGCCGCCCGGGTCGCCTGGCAGGAGGCGGTGGACCGGGCGACCCACGAACCGGTGCGGCACCGGGGGCTGTCGCACGCGGCCGTGGAGGAGGCCGGGCACGCGCTCGCGGAGTTCGGCCGGGTCGCGATGCTCCTGGAGGCGCACCTGCCGGAGCGCGGCGCCCCGCCCGTACCCGCCGCGGCGACCCTCGCCGAGTCCCTCCACCGGTCGACGGAGCGGGGCGCGAAGGAGGTGCGGGAACGCAAGCAGCCGCACTGGGACGCCCTGCGCGAGACGGTCACCGCCTGGTCCGCCGACCCGCCGGACCACTTCCTGCTCGACAAGGGCGCCGCCCTGCTCCTGGAGACCCTGGAGGAGCTGACGACGGCGCTGACGGCTTCGAGGCGCGGCCGCTGATTCCGGCGGCACGTCATCCAGCGGCGGGTGGCGCGGAGTTGAAAGGGACGAGGGTCGCGAACGGTCGCGGTCCCGGGAGATCCCAGGAGCAACCGGATGAAGAAGTACCTGATGGCGGCCGCCGGTGTCGTGGCCGCGGCGCTGATCGCGGCGCCGTCGGCCGCGAACGCCTCCACGACGACCGTCGTGAAGCCGACCACCGCACCGGCCGTCGCACCGACCATCGCACCGGCCGCCGCACCGGCCGTCACATCCGCCGAGAAGCCCGCCCCCGCCCCCACCCTCCCGACCCGCATCCGTACCGTCCGCTCCGGCGAGCGCGTGGACGCCGGGCAGGGATACACGGTGTGGCTGACGGAGGACGGCAAGCACTGGTCGGGCCCGGACGGCTACGAGAACTTCCGCAGCGTCGTCGACGGCAACATCGACCGCTCGCAGCCCGGCATCAGCCACCAGAGCGAGGGCGACGAGGCGGGGGTGTTCCACTCGGGCCTCTATTACGGGACCCGGAAGGCGGGTCGCGTCGAACTCACCGACGCCGAGGGCCACAAGACCGTCGCCACGCTCGTCACGCTGCCCGGCCACCCCGGCTGGGGCGTCTGGTACACGCGTACCGGCCCGGGGGAGAGGCCGGCCGCCGTCACCCTCTACGACGACGAGGGCAGGCGCCTCGTCGGCCTCCAGGGCTGACGGGCCCGGCCCGGCCGGTCACCGGGACGCCTTCCGTGCGCTTGGGCTGGTGATCCGGCCGGTCGCCGGGATGCCTTCCGTGCGCCCGGGCTGACGGGCCCGGCCCGGCCGGTCACCGGGACGTCTTCCGTGCGCCCGGGCTGGTGATCCGGCCCGTCACCCGGACGCCTTCCGCGCGCCCGGGCTGGCGAGCCGCCCCGTCACCGGGACGCCTTCCGTACGCCCGGCAGGAACCCGGCGTGGGCCTGTCGGCGCACCCGTACCCGGGACAGGTCGAACTTGCGCAGGTGGCCGCGGGGCGGCCGTCCACCGCGTCCCTGTTGCGGACGCGGGTCGGGCTGGCGTCCCGGGGCTGGGGGCCAGCTCGCGTAGGGCCGTTTCGCGCTCGGCCACCGGGGTGGAGGGGCGCCGGACGGTCTGCTTCGGTTCGGCGCGCCGCTCGGCGTACCGGGCCACGACCGCCTTCCGCCGCTCGTTGTGGGCGACCTTGCTGCGCCTGGCCATCAGCCCTTGCCTCCGCGCGCCCGGATGCGGGCCACGGCGGCCTCGACGCCGATGGTGTCGACGGTCCTGATCGCGCGGGCGCTCAGCGTCAGCCGTACGTACCGGCGCTCGCTGGGCAGCCAGTACCGCTTGCCCTGGACGTTCGGGTCGAAGCGGCGGGAGGTGCGCCGGTGGGAGCGCGGGATCCGGTTGCCGAATCCGGGGCGTGCGCCGGTCAGCCGGCAGCGGGCGGACAAGGGTGACCTACCTCTCCACAGAGTTGTTGACAATGGGATTCATTTTCATTTACTCTCCACAGCATGGCACGCAATGAACTCCGCCCCGTCATCAAGCTCCGCTCCACCGCCGGAACCGGATTCACCTACGTCACCCGCAAGAACCGCCGCAACGACCCCGACCGCCTCGCCCTGCGCAAGTTCGACCCGGTCGCCGGCCGCCACGTCGACTTCCGAGAGGAGCGCTGAGCCACCCCATGAAGCCCGGCATCCACCCCACGTACGAGCCCGTCGTCTTCCGCGACAAGGCCGGCGGCTTCGCCTTCCTCACGCGCTCCACGCTCACCGGTGAGCGGACCGTGGAGTGGGAGGACGGCCGCACCTATCCCGTCGTCGACGTCGAGATCTCCTCGGCGAGCCACCCCTTCTACACCGGCACCGCGCGCGTGCTCGACACCGCCGGCCGCGTCGAGCGCTTCGAGAAGCGCTACGGACGGCGCGAGGCGCCCTGATGCTCTCCGTCGCCCTCGTCGGAGGCCTGTACTCCGACGCCCGCCGCGCTGCCGTGGACCGGCTCCTGGCCGTCGTCCCCGGCAGCGCGGCGCTCCACCACGACCTCGCGACGGCCCCGGAGACCGGGACCGTCGCCCGTACCGTCCGCGACGCCACCGGCCTCCTCTCCGCGGACGAGGCCCCGCTCGTCGACGACTGCGCCTGCTGCGCCCTGCGCGAGGACTGAGGGCCTGCCTTTCGGATCGGGCCGGGCTCGCGGGGCCTGGCACGCACGCTCGCCGCGTTGTCGTCGGCCGCCATGGCTCCGCCGTTGTCGACCTCCTCCGCCTTGCGATCGCACGCACCGGGCCCCGCTCCCTGATCCGGCCCGATCCGAAAGGCAGGCCCTCCTCCCCGAGCCGGAGCGACTCCGGCCCGACCCGGCTCGCCGTCGTCGAGCTCCGGGACTCCGTCGAGCCCGGGGCGATGGCCGAGGTCGTCGCGGCCGTCGGGTTCCGGATCGGCGCCGTCGTCACCGCCGTCGACCCGGCCCTCCTCCTGCCCTGCCTCGGCAACGGCGACGACCTCGCCGACGCCGGTCTCGCCGCGGCCGCCACCGACCGGCGCGCGATCGCCGACGCCGGGGCGCGCCGGCTGGAGTACGCGCCCGTGCTCGCCGTCGCCGAGGGCCCGGAGGCCGACGCGGAGGACCGGGCGCTGCTCGACCGGCTGCACCCCACCGCCCTGCGCGTCCCCGTCGGGGACGCGGCCCTCGCGCGGGCCGTCCCCGCCGGCTTCGACGTGGAGGTCGCGGCCGCCGCCCGGCACCCGGCCTGCGCCCCGCTGCCGCAGGAGGTGGACGCGCACGGGGTCGCCACGTACGTCTGGCACCGTCACCGGCCCTTCCGTCCGGGCCGGCTGTACGCTGCGCCTGAAGGCCTGACCTGCGTCGCCGCCCGCAGCCGCGGTCGCTTCTACCCGGCCGACCGGCCCGACACCCCGCTCGCCTGGGACGCGGCGGGCGGCGCGCTCTGCGTCGAGAGCGCGGGGCCCTGGCCGGCCTCGCTGCCCGACGGGGCCTGGGAGACGGTCCCGCCGGTGCGGAGGGCGGCCGCGGCCCTGGACCGGCACCCGGGACACGGCGACCGCTGCCGGCACCTGGTCTTCACCTCGCCCGGTCTGGACCGCGACGGGCTCGCCGAGCTCCTCGGCTCCTGCTTCCTGGCGGACGCCGAGCACGCGGCGGGCCGTGACTCCCGGAAGGGGCCCGGTTCGGCCTTCGACGCGTTCCTGGACGCCTGACCTCCACTGATGGGCTGTCAGGCGAGGTCGGGGGTGCGTCATACCCGCCGGTAGCACGCTCTGTCGCGTAGTCGCTACGCCACCCCTTGTGCACGTGCATCTGCTCATGCATCGGCATGTGAACACAGCTATGATCCGAGGAAGTTGACACCTGCACCAAGCAACTCGGGGAGCTACCAGTGCATCATGCGCATCACGCGTACAACGGCATGGCAGCCACGGAGCTGCGGGGTGTCGTGTGGCAGAAGAGCCGCCACAGCAACTCCCAGGGGTCCTGCGTGGAGTTCGCCAAGCTTCCGGGTGGCGACGTCGCCGTGCGCAACTCGCGCCACCCCGAGGGCCCCGCGCTCGTCTACACGCCCGCGGAGATAGAGGCGCTCCTGCTGGGCGTCAAGGACGGCGAGTTCGACCACCTGGTCTGAGGATTCCCGGTCCGGGACTTCCTGGAGCGGGACCACCTGCTCCGAGACGCGAGAAGGGCCCCGACGGTTCCCGTCGGGGCCCTTCTCGCATGTCCTGTACTACTCCGGTCCGATCCGGAACAGCGCCCACACGACCTTGCCCTGGAGCGCGCCGGCCAGCGGGTGCCAGCCCCAGCTGTCGCTGAACGAGTCCACCAGGAACAGGCCGCGACCCGATTCGGCGGCGAAGTCCTCCTTGCCGTCGCGCGCCTCCGGGCTCTCCTGGCTGGGGTCGCGCACGGCGCACACCAGGCGTGAGGCCCAGCGCATCAGGTGCAGCCGGACCGGCGGGTTCTGGACTTCCTCCTGCGGCGCGTCGGCGGGCACCGCGTGACGCAGCGCGTTGGTGACGAGCTCGGAGACGACCAGGGCCACGTCGTCGAAGCGTTCCGTCAGCTCCCAGCGGTCGAGCGTGGCGCTGGTGAACTTGCGGGCCCCGCGCACGGCTTCGTACCGGGCGGGCAGGGCGCAGGAGGCGGAGGTGGAGACGGCGCCGGGATCGATCGGCGGAAGGCCCTGCCGTAACGGCTCGAGCACGGTCGATCCATTCGTCCCCATGCGAGGCACTCCCGGGAATCGCGACTGTGGTGCGACAACACGACAACACGAACGAGTACGCGGCTGCGCGGGGTCCATGGTTCCGAATGCGTGCACTGGATGCAAGGGCAGATGCACGTGCACGCGCCGGACCTGTCCTTCCGCGTGCCGAATCTGTGCATAAGTCGTCCACACGATGTGGGGAACTTCCCCGGATCCGCACGCACTGTGCCCGTGATGTGCGCGCGGATGCCCGGAACTCGTCGCCTTTCCGTAATCGAATGTGTACGCGCTGAAGCGTTTGATGGCAGAATCCGGGGCTCGACGGGGGCTCGACACCGTAAAGGGGAGGCGAAGAGCCGTGACCGCAGGCGAATCGAGCGGAGCGAGCGGGAGCGTGGTGCGGCGCATCCTGCTGGGCTCCCAGCTGAGGCGGCTGCGCGAGTCGCGCGGGATCACCCGCGAGGCGGCCGGCTATTCCATCCGCGCGTCCGAATCAAAGATCAGCCGTATGGAGTTGGGACGGGTGAGCTTCAAGGCCAGGGACGTCGAGGATCTGCTCACCCTCTACGGAGTCGGGGACGAGACCGAGCGCGGCGCGCTCCTCGGCCTCGCCCGCGAGGCCAATGTCGCCGGCTGGTGGCACAGCTTCGGCGACGTCCTGCCCGGCTGGTTCCAGACGTACATCGGCCTGGAAGGCGCCGCCTCCCTCATCCGCGTCTACGAAGTGCAGTTCGTCCACGGCCTGTTGCAGACCGAGGAGTACGCCCACGCCGTCGTCACCCGGGGCATGCCCGACGCCCCGCGCGCCGAGATCGACCGCCGCGTCGCCCTGCGCCTGGAGCGGCAGAAGGTCCTCGTCTCCGAGCGCGCCCCGCAGTTCCACGCCGTCCTCGACGAGGCCGCGCTGCGCCGCCCCTATGGCGACCGGTCGGTCATGCAGGGGCAGTTGAGGCATCTCATCGAGATCTCCGAGCACCCCGGCGTCACGCTCCAGATCATGCCGTTCAGCTTCGGCGGCCACGCCGGCGAGAGCGGCGCCTTCACGATGCTCAGCTTCCCCGAGTCCGACCTCTCCGACATCGTCTACCTCGAACAGCTCACCAGCGCCCTCTACCTCGACAAGCGCGAGGAAGTCGCCCAGTACCAGCGGGTGATGGAGAAACTGCAGAAGGACGGTCCGGATCCGGCCGAAAGTCGTGACCTGCTCCGAGGTCTCCTTCAACTCTCCTGATACATCAGTACGATGACGCCACATCAGTCGCACTGCAGGTAGCGGGTAGAGGGGTCTCCACCATGTCGCACTTCACCGACCTGGCCCACCAGTACATCGACGGCGAGTGGAAGCCCGGCAGCGGCTCGTGGGACATCATCGACTTCAACCCGTACACCGGGGAGAAGCTCGCGTCGATCACCGTCGCCACCGCCGACGAGGTCGACCGCGCCTACCGGTCCGCCGAGCGCGCCCAGGCCGCGTGGGCCGAGACCAACCCGTACGCGCGCCGGCTCGTCTTCGAGCGCGCGCTGCGGATCGTCGAGGACCGCGAGGAGGAGATCGCCGAGACGATCGTCGCCGAGCTCGGCGGCACCCGCCTCAAGGCGGCCTTCGAGCTCCACCTCGCCAAGGAGTTCCTGCGCGAGGCGGTCCACCTGGCGCTGCGCCCCGAGGGCCGCATCCTGCCCTCGCCGGTCGACGGCAAGGAGAACCGCGTCTACCGCGTCCCGGTCGGCGTCGTCGGCGTCATCTCGCCCTTCAACTTCCCCTTCCTCCTCTCCATCAAGTCGGTCGCGCCCGCGCTCGCGCTGGGCAACGCCGTCGTCCTCAAGCCGCACCAGAACACCCCGATCTGCGGCGGCACGCTGGTCGCGAAGGTCCTGGAGGAGGCCGGTCTGCCGGCCGGCCTGCTGAACGTCGTCGTCACCGACATCGCCGAGATCGGCGACGCGCTCCTGACCCACCCGGTCCCGAAGGTCATCTCCTTCACCGGCTCCGACAAGGTCGGCCGCCACGTCGCCACGGTCTGCGCGCAGAACTTCAAGCAGGCCGTCCTCGAACTCGGCGGCAACAGCGCCCTGATCGTCCTCGACGACGCCGACGTCGACTACGCGGTCGACGCGGCCGTCTTCAGCCGCTTCGTCCACCAGGGCCAGGTCTGCATGGCCGCCAACCGCATCCTGGTGGACCGCACGCTGGAGGAGGAGTTCACCGAGAAGTTCGTGGCGAAGGTGAAGACCCTGCGCGTCGGCGACCCGGCCGACCCCGCCACCCACATCGGTCCCCTCATCAACTCCCAGCAGGCGGAGGCGGTCTCCTCGGTCGTCGAGCAGACCGTGGCGGCCGGCGCGACCGCGCTCCTGCACGGCACGGTCGAGGGCAACCTCGTCTCCCCGTCCGTCCTCACCGGCATCGCCGCCGACGCCCCGGTCCTGAGCCAGGAGATCTTCGGCCCGGTCGCGCTGATCGTCCCCTTCGACGGCGAGGAGGAGGCCGTGCGGATCGCCAACGACACCCCGTACGGGCTCAGCGGCGCCGTCCACACCGGGGACGTCGAGCGGGGCGTACGGGTCGCCCGGCGCATCCGCACCGGCATGATCCACATCAACGACGGCACCGTGCACGACGAGCCGATCGTGCCCTTCGGCGGCGAGAAGCACTCGGGCATCGGCCGGCTCAACGGCGACGCGATGGTCGACTCCTTCACCACCCAGAAGTGGATCTCGATCCAGCACGGCCGCAGCCGCTTCCCCTTCTAGAGCCGTCTAGGCCACGATCTGTCCTACATGGCGCCTACGTTGGTCGGTGTCGGGGGAAACGACACCGACCGACGCACGGACGACAGAAGGTGGACATCATGGTGGCCCTTGTTCCCGCGGAGCAGCACGGTGACGAGCGCGGCGCGTTCCTCAACTTCCTGAAGGCGCAGCGCGAGGCGGTCGTGCGGGCGTCCTTCGGTCTCACCGACGAGCAGGCGGCGAGCCGCCCGAGCGTCAGCGAGCTGAGCCTCTCCGGCCTGATCAAGCACGTCGCCGAGGGCGAGCTCAACTGGCTGCGGATGGCGCAGCAGCAGCCGAACGAGCTGGGCCCCCGGGACGAGTCGAACTGGCACGAGAGCTTCCAGCTCGTCGGCGACGAGACCCGCGCGGGCACGGTGGCCTTCATGGAGCGGGTGGCGAAGGAGACGGAGGAGTTCGTCCGGAGCGTGCCCAGCCTGGACGACACCTTCCCGCTGCCCGACAGGCCCTGGTTCCCCGAGGACGGGCGGGTGTCGATCCGCTGGATGCTGCTCCACCTGGTCGAGGAGCTGGGCCGGCACGCCGGCCACGCGGACGTCATCCGCGAGTCCCTGGACGGCAAGGGCTCCTTCGACCTGATCGCGGAGGAGAACGCCACCGCCTAGTCAAGGTTGACTAACATCGGGGCATGTCAGCGATCCGACTTCTCGTCCTGGGCGCGGTCAAGCAGCACGGCCGCGCCCATGGCTACCAGGTGCGGAGCGACCTGGAGTACTGGGGCGCGCACGAGTGGTCCCACGCCAAGCCCGGCTCGATCTACCACGCCCTGAAGCAGATGGCGAAGCAGGGACTGCTGCACGCGCACGAGGTCGCGCCGAGCGTCGCGGGCGGTCCGCCGAGGGTCGAGTACGAGCTGACGGAGGCCGGCGCGGAGGAGTACTTCGCGCTGCTGCGCGAGGCGCTGACCACGTACGACCAGAAGACGGACGTCCTGTCGGCGGCCATCGGCTTCATGGTGGACCTGCCCCGCGAGGAGGTGGCGGAGCTGCTGCGCCGGCGGGTGCGGGCGCTCGACGAGTGGCGGACGTCGGTCACGGAGTACTACACGCCGGAGGGCGGCCCGGAGCAGCTCGGCCACATCGGCGAGATCATGCACATGTGGGTCCACTCGGCGGACGCGGGCAAGGAGTGGACGCTCGGCCTGATCGAGCGGATCGAGGACGGGGCGTACGTGTTCGCGGGCGAGGGCGAGCCCTTCGTGGGCGTGCTCGGGGAGGGCCGGGAGAACCCGTACGCGACCTGATCCGGAACCCGGCCGGTCGCGGGGGTCAGTGCAGGGCGTGGCCCTCGTGGTCGAGTTCGAGCTGGGGGCGGCCCGTGACGATCAGCCAGGCCGGGAGCGAGGCGAGGCAGAGCACGGCGAGCATCGCGGGCGACGAGGCGAGGACCGCGCCGGTGAAGAGGCTGATCCAGCCCTGCCGGGTGGTGGCCAGCAGGACGCCGAGGACGGCGGAGGAGACGGCGACGGCCGGGTGGACCTCGGGGACGAGGGCCTGGGCGCACAGGCCGAAGGCGGCGCCGATGAAGACGGCGGGGAAGATCCGGCCGCCCGGGAAGCCGCAGGAGGCGGCGACCAGGAGGGCGAGGAGTTTGACCACGGCCATCTTCATCAGCTCGCCCGAGGACCAGCTGCCGACGGAGGCGGCGAGCTCCTTGGTCTCCTCCAGGCCCTTGAAGAGCGTCAGGTGCCCGCCGAGGGCGCCGAGCAGGCCGAGGACGAGGCCGCCGAGGGGCAGCATCACCAGGGGGTGCCGCAGCCGCCGGAAGGCGGCGTGGACGTACGGGAAGAGGTAGCAGGCGACCAGGCCGAACACGGCGGCGGCGGAGGCGATCACCAGGGCGGCCAGGATGTCGTCGAATCCGGGGTCGGTCAGCGGCGGGAGTCCGATGTCGAAGCTGGGATCGGACACGAGCTGGGTGGTCAGGGCGCCCGTGCCGGCGGCGACGAGCGGGGCGAAGAGCCGGTCCCAGAGGGAGCCGGGGCCCGGCCGGCCCGCCAGGGCCTCGGAGAGGACGAGGGCGGCCGCCACCGGGGTGCCGAACAGGGCGCCGATGGTGGCGGCCGAGGCCAGCGCGACCCAGGCCGCGCCCGGTGCGGCGGGCGCCACCTTGCGGCCGAGCCAGTAGGCGAGCGCGATGTTGGTGGCGATGATCGGGTTCTCGGGGCCGAGGCTGACGCCGCCGGCCAGCATGAGGGTGCTCGCGAGCAGCAGCCCCGGCAGCACCGCGGGGGCGAGCGGCGCCCCGCCGAGCCCCTCGGAGGACGGGTCGGGGCCGGCGTGGCCCGGCACCTTCCACACGACCAGACCCACGGCGATGCCCGTCGCCGTGAGCATGGTGATGATCCAGAGGGAGGAGTAGTTCCCGATGCCGAGCGCGTCCGGCAGGTTGTTCCAGAGCACGTGCTGGAACTGCTCCGCGAGGGCGCTGATCCCGAGGAAGAGCAGGCTCGCCCCCACGCCGACGAGGAGCGCGGGGAGGATCTGGGGGAGCAGGATCCGGGCGGGCGTCTGCACGGGGGTGGGAGCCGGAGGCGGAGCATGATCAGTGGCCACCGCCCCACCATAAGTGAGCAAAAGGGACCTAACACCCCGAACGGTGTCAGGGGTGGGACTTGCACCTCACGTCGCGTCAGGACCCAGGCTGAACGGCGTACCGACAGAGAGAGGGCGGACGGCCGATGGGCTACTCCGTGGGACAGGTGGCCGGCTTCGCCGGGGTCACGGTGCGCACCCTGCACCACTACGACGCGATCGGGCTGCTCTCGCCGGGCGGCCGCAGCACGGCGGGCCACCGCCGCTACGACGACGCGGACCTCGACCGGCTCCAGCAGATCCTGTTCTACCGGGAGCTCGGCTTCCCCCTCGAAGAGGTCGCCGTCCTCCTCGACGACCCGCACGCCGACCCGCAGGAGCACCTGCGGCGCCAGCACGCGCTGCTGACCGAGCGGATCGGCGAGCTCACGAGGATGGCGGCGGCCGTCGAGCACGCCATGGAGGCGAAGAAGATGGGCATCAACCTCACGCCCGAGGAGAAGTTCGAGGTCTTCGGGGACAAGGACCCCGAGCGCTACGCCGAGGAGACCGCCCGCCGCTGGGGCGGCTCCCACTCCCACGAGCAGGCCCAGGCGCGTGCCGCCGGGTACGGCAAGGAGGAGTGGCAGCGGATGAAGGACGAGGTGGACGCCTGGGGCGCCGCCTACGCCGCCCTGATGGCCGAGGGCGCGGACCCGGCGTCCGAGGAGGCGATGGACCTCGCCGAGGCCCACCGCCGCCACCTCACCACCTGGTTCTTCGAGTGCCACCCGAGGACCCACCTGGAGCTCGCCGAGATGTACGTCGCCGACGAGAACTTCCACGCGTTCTACGAGGCGATCCACCCCGGCCTCCCCGAGCACCTGCGGGAGGCCGTCCGGGCGAACGCCGCCCGCCGCACGGCCTGACCGGAGCGGGCCCGGGCGCGCGGCCCGACCGGAAGGCCCGCGAGCGGCGGCCTCAGGCGCGCGGCGCGATCACCACGGCCGTGCCGTACGCGCACACCTCCGTGCCCACGTCCGCCGCTTCCGTCACGTCGAAGCGGAACATGAGCACGGCGTTCGCGCCGCGCGCCCTCGCCTGCTCCACCAGGCGCTCCATCGCCTGGTTGCGGGTCTGCACGAGGGTCTTCGTCAGGCCCTTCAGCTCACCGCCGATCATCGACTTCAGGCCGGCGCCGATCTGGCTGCCCAGATGGCGGGAGCGGACGGTGAGGCCGAAGACCTCACCGATCACCTGCCGGACCTCGTAGCCCGGCACGTCGTTCGTCGTCACGACCAGCACCTCGGGGTGCGGCCCCTGGCCGCCCCCGTACTCGTCGATGCCCATCGGCATGCACCTCCTGACCCCCCACCCTCAGGGGCGGGGGCCCGGTCCGCATCCCGTGGGGACCGGGTGGAACCGGGGGCGATCGGCCCGCGTTGATAGCTTGGGGCCAGCCGTCCCCCCAAGCCCCCACCGACCGCAGGAGCCCGGAACCCGTGAACACGCTTGCCCTCGGACCGAGCTGGCTGGATCCGGACTATCTGATCGGGACCTTTGGTCTGATCGGGGTCCTGGTCATCGTCTTCGCCGAGTCCGGCCTCCTCATCGGGTTCTTCCTGCCCGGCGACTCGCTGCTCTTCACCACCGGCCTGCTCGTCACCACCGGCAAGCTCGACAAGCCGCTGTGGCTGGTCTGCACCCTGGTGGTGGCCGCCGCCGTCCTCGGCGACCAGGCCGGCTACCTCTTCGGCCGCAAGGTCGGCCCGGCCCTCTTCACGCGCCCCGACTCCAAGCTGTTCAAGCAGGAGAACGTCGAGAAGGCGCACGAGTTCTTCGAGAAGCACGGCCCGAAGTCCCTCATCCTGGCCCGCTTCGTCCCCATCGTCCGGACGTTCACGCCGATCATCGCCGGCGTGAGCCGGATGAACTACCGCTCGTTCCTCGTCTTCAACCTCATCGGCGGCCTGCTGTGGGGCGCCGGCGTGACCCTGCTCGGCGCCTCCCTCGGCAACGTCGAGTTCGTCCACAAGCACATCGAGATGATCCTCGTCGGCATCGTCCTGATCTCCGTCATCCCGGTCGCCATCGAGCTCCTCCGCGCCCGCTCCCAGGCCAAGAAGAACCCGCCGCAGACCGCCGACCACGACACCCCCGGCATCCCGGCCCCGCAGCCCTCCCGCGGCCGCCACGCCAAGCGGTAGGACCCGAAGCTAGAACCCCCGGGTGCGCTTCGCCGCGCGCCGCGCCGCCGCCGCGCCCGGGGCCTGCATGAAGAGGCGGGCCAGCTCGCTCCCCAGGTTCACGCCGATCGCGATCGCCAGGGCCAGCGCCGCCGCCTTCGCCAGGGAGGCGAAGCCCTGGTCCAGATTGTGCTGGGCGATCGCGAGCACCCCGAAGTACGTCGCCGAACCGGGCAGCAGCGGCCCGATCGCCGCCGTCACGTACGGCAGCGACGAGGTGTGGCGGTAGCGGGCGATCAGCTGCCCGAAGAGTCCCACCAGACCGGCCGCCACCGCCGTCGCCATCACCGCCGAGCCCCCGGCGGTCACCGCGATCGACGCGTAGACCACCCACGCCACCCCGCCGTTCAGCGTCGCGAACAGCACCGTCGCCCGCGACTGCTGCAGCAGGATCGCGAAGGTCGCGCACAGCACCATCGACGCCAGGATCTGCACCACCGGCCGCTCCACCGGCCGCAGCACCCCCTCCGGGTTCAGCTGCGCGTCGAACTGCACCGCGAGGTACAGCACCGACAGCACGCCCACCACGATCGCGACGAAGAGGTACGCGACCTCCAGGAGCCGCGCCGAGGCCGTGATGTAGAAACCGGTCAGACCGTCCTGCACGGCCGCCACGAGCGCCCGCCCCGGGATCAGCGCGAACAGGCCACCGGTGATCACCGCCGACGGCCGCAGATCCGCGTGCAGCAGCGTCAGGAGCACCCCCATCGCCGCCGGCGGCATCGCCGCCACCAGGAACTGGTAGAACTCCGGCATCCCCCGCCCCGCGAACAGCCACGCCAGCCGGTCGCCGAGGACCGCGCCGAGCGCCGCCACCAGGAAGACCGTCGGACCGCCGCCGAGCAGCACCGAGGCCGCCCCGGCCAGCACGCCCGCCGCCGCCGTCAGCACCCAGCCCGGATACGGGTGCCGGTTCCGCCGGATCTCCGCGAGCCGCCGGTACGCCTCCTCCGGCGTCACCTCGTGCGCCCGCGCGTTGATGTCCGAGAGCAGCTGGTAGACGGCCGCGAGCCGCGTGTAGTCCGTACCCCGGCGGCGCACCGTCCGGTTCGCCGTGACCGGGTCGTCCACCAGCGAGGGCTGATAGGTGACCGACAGCAGGGTGAACGTCACCGTCGGCTCCACCCGGTCCAGCCCGTACGAGCGGCAGATCGCGAACATCGCCGCCTCGACGTCCTCCGCGCCCTCCCCGCCCGCGAGCAGCAGTTCGCCGATGCGCAGGGTCAGGTCGAGCACGCGCGGCACCGAGGGCCCGGACTCGTCCTCCTTGCGCGGCGCCTCCGGCACCGGCCGCTCACCCACCGGCAGCCGCAGCATCGTCCGCATCCGGTCCTGCCACGGAGCGTGCTGCGGAAGCAGCGACAGGGGGACCCCGTACGCCGGGGTGAACGCGGGCGGCGAGTCCTTCGCCGAGTACGTGGACGGCGGGGCGAACGCCGAACCCTCCGTCTCCTGCGGCGGCTCCGGCGTCAGACCCGACGGCAGGGCGAACTCGGAGGTCGGATGCTCCTCCTCGGGCGGCGCGGGCTGCTCCACCCCGGCCGGCGGCACGAACGCGCTGCGCGCCTCGTCCGACTGCGGCTTCCGGTCCTCAGGCGCAACGTCCTCAGGAGCCTCCTCGGGGCCCTCCGGCTCCGCCACCACTCTCTCCGCCTCATCCCCAGGGAATCGTGGATTCCAGTATGAAGGTATGAAGGCGCCACGAATGCGCGAAAGGCGGTGCACCCCCCAGGGGCGCACCGCCTTTCGCGCGATCAGAAGCGAGCCGGACTCAGTGGCCGCCCTGCTCCTTGAGGCGCGCGAACGACTTCTCGATCTCGGCCTCGGCCTCGGCGCGACCGACCCAGTCGGCACCCTCGACCGACTTGCCCGGCTCCAGGTCCTTGTAGACCTCGAAGAAGTGCTGGATCTCCAGGCGGTCGAACTCCGCCACGTGGTGGATGTCCCGCAGGTGCTCCATGCGCGGGTCCGTCGCCGGCACGCACAGCAGCTTGTCGTCGCCGCCGGCCTCGTCCGTCATGCGGAACATGCCGATGGCGCGGCACTTGATGAGGCAGCCCGGGAAGGTCGGCTCGTCGAGGATGACGAGCGCGTCCAGCGGGTCGCCGTCCTCGCCGAGGGTGTTCTCCACGTAGCCGTAGTCGGTCGGGTAGGCCGTCGACGTGAAGAGACGACGGTCCAGGCGGATGCGACCGGTCTCGTGGTCGACCTCGTACTTGTTCCGCGACCCCTTCGGGATCTCGATGAGAACGTCGAACTCCACGGGTGGCTCCTCCTGAATCAACACAAGTGAATGCTCGCGACGACGCGCGGTGATTAAGTGTCCCTCACGCACGTGTGTGATCGCGAAAGGGGCTGGTCAGCAATGCCGGAGCCGAGGACGTGGCAGTTCACGGCGGGCTCCGCCGCCCTCGGTCTCGTCCTGGCCGCCGCGGCGGTCACCGCGGCCGGACCATGGGACGGAGGCCAGCGTACGGCCGAGCGGGCCCGCGCCGCCGCCCCCGCGGCGGGTGGCGCGCATCACGCCGCCCCCGCGAAGCCGGCCGCCGCCCCCCGCCGCCCCGCGCCCGCCCCCAGCGCCCCCGGCGTCCTCACCCCCCTGCACGCCCCCGCCGGACGCACCGCCGACCTCGCCGCCGTCCTCGTCCCGCTCCTCGCCGACCCCGGCCTCGGCCCCCTCCGCACCGCCTCCGTCGTCGACACCGCCACCGGCAGGCAGCTCTACGGCGAGGGCGCCGGCACCCCCATGACCCCCGCCTCCACCGTCAAGATCGCCACCACTGCCGCCGCGCTCTCCGCCCTCGGCCCCGAGCACCGCATCCCCACCACCGTCACCGCCGCCCCCGACGGAAAGAGCGTCACCCTCACCGGCGGCGGCGACCCCACCCTCGACCCCGCCCGCCTGAGGGCCCTCGCCGCCGACACCGCCCGCGCCCTCAAGGCCGCCGGCCACACCTCCGTACGCCTCGCCTACGACACGAGCCTCTACCGGGGCCCCGCCCTCCACCCCATCGGCCCCAACGACAACCTCGCCCCCGTCGTCGCCCTCATGACCCGCGAAGGACGCCTCGACGACAGCCGCAGCGGCCCCGCCCCCCGCACCGCCGACCCGGCCGGCGACACCGCCCGCGCCTTCGCGGACCTCCTCACCCGGGCCGGGATCAAGATCGCCGGCGACCCCGCCCCCGGCCGCACCCCCCAGGCCGCCCCCCTCGCCCGCACCTGGTCCGACCCCCTCGCCGACCTCGTCGAGCACACCCTCACGAACAGCGACAACGACCTCGCCGAAGCCCTCGCCCGGCAGACCGCCCTCGTCCGCAAGCAGCCCGCCAGCTTCACCGGCGCCGAGAAGGCCGTACGCGACGAACTCACCCGGCTCGGCGCCCCCGTCGCCGGCGCCCGCTTCGCCGACGGCAGCGGACTCGACCGCCACGACCGCGTCTCCGCCGCCCTCCTCACCGACCTCCTCACCCGCGCGGCCGACCCCGCCCGCCCCACCCTGCGCCCCCTCCTCACCGGGCTCCCCGTCGGCGGCTTCACCGGCACCCTCGCGAACCGCTACGGCACGGCACCCGCCGGCCTCGGCCTCGTCCGCGCCAAGACCGGCACCCTCACGGGCGTCAACACCCTCGCCGGGACCGTCGTCACCCCCGACGGACGCCTCCTCGCCTTCGCGTTCCTCGCCGGCCGCACCCTCTCCCCGTACGAGGCACAGCCCGCCCTCGACCGGCTCTCCGCCGCCCTCGCCGGCCGCAAGTGAGCCCACACGCCCCGCCTCGAACCCTCACCGAACAGGCCCCGAGCCCGTACGGTTGACACATGACGAGCATCGGTGGCGCAGGCACATCCGGGA
Organism: Streptomyces sp. NPDC004284; assembly: GCF_042874035.1. NCBI lineage: Bacteria > Bacillati > Actinomycetota > Actinomycetes > Kitasatosporales > Streptomycetaceae > Streptomyces > Streptomyces sp. NPDC004284. The sequence continues at coordinate 136,082 of NZ_JBIAMJ010000015.1, forward strand.
TGGTCGACTGGAACCTCGCGGTCGCGACCGCGACCCGCCTCGTGCGGCCCGGACCCGAAGTCAGCCGCGACGAGGCCCGCGAGGTCGTCGCCGAACTCCGCAGACACGCCAAGGCCTCCGAGGAACACGTCCGCGCCTACACCCGGATGATCCCCGAAGGCACCGAACCGCACGACACCCCCGTCCTCGTCGTCGACCGCGCCGGCTGGATCAAGGCCAACGTCGCCGGCTTCCGCGAGCTCCTCACCCCGCTCCTCGGCAAGATGCAGGAACGCCGCTCCGGCAGCGCCGGCAGCGCCGTCCTCGGCGCCTTCGGCGGCAAGGTCACCGGCGTCGAACTCGGCATGCTGCTCTCGTTCCTCGCCTCCCGCATCCTCGGCCAGTACGAGACCTTCGCCCCCGCCACCCGCGACCTCCCCGCCGGCGCGAACGGCGGCGGACGCCTCCTCCTCGTCGCCCCCAACATCGTCCACGTCGAACGCGAACTCGACGTCTCCCCCCACGACTTCCGGCTCTGGGTCTGCCTCCACGAGGAGACCCACCGCACCCAGTTCACCGCCGTCCCCTGGCTACGTGACCATCTCCAGGGCGAAATCCAGTCGTTCCTGGCCGCCACCGACGTCGACCCCGGCACCGTCGTCGAACGCCTCCGCGAGGCCGCCCAGACCCTCGCCGGCGGCCGCCCCGAGGGCGAGGAGGGCGAACCCTCCCCCTCCCTCGTCGAACTCGTCCAGACCCCCGAACAGCGCGAGATCCTCGGCCGCCTCACCGCCGTCATGTCGCTCCTCGAAGGCCACGCCGACTACGTCATGGACGGCGTCGGCCCCCAGGTCGTCCCCTCCGTCGCCGAGATCCGCGAGAAGTTCCAGGCCCGCCGCGCCCGCGGTGCCTCCCGCCTCGACCTCGCCCTGCGCAAGCTCCTCGGCCTCGACGCCAAACTCCGCCAGTACCGCGACGGCGAGCGCTTCGTCCGCGCCGTCGTCGACCAGGTCGGCATGGACGGCTTCAACCGCGTCTGGACCTCGCCCAACACGCTCCCCACCAAGACCGAGATCGCCGCACCCGCCGACTGGATCGCGAGGGTGCACCGTAAGGCAGACTCCTGAGACAGGAGCGGCACACGACACCAGAACACGTCAGGACCCCCCACCAATCACCCATCCGAGGGACCCTGGGCATGGGGTGAGGCGTGCAATGCTCGGGTAACGGCCGGGTTTCTGTCACCATCGACGCACTCTGAGTGACCGAACCCCCCTTTCCGACCGTTAAGACTCCGACCGAGGCACCCCACCCCCATCACGAAGGGCACCGGACATGGGTCCCCATCCTGCGGTCGCGGCGATACGCCTGGCGGTCCGCCGCGTACTCCACGACGTCCTCACCGACCACACCACCGACGACGCGCCGCTGGTGCTCGTCGCCTGCTCCGGAGGCGCCGACTCCATGGCGCTCGCCTCCGCCCTCGCCTTCGAGGCCCGCAAACTTCCCGTGCGCGCCGGCGGCATCACCGTCGACCACGGCCTCCAGGACGGCTCCGAGGGCCGCGCCGCCGAGGTCGCCGGACGCATGACCGCCCTCGGCCTCACCCCCGTCGAGGCCGTCACCGTCACCGTCGGCCGCGAAGGCGGACCCGAGGCGGCCGCCCGCGACGCGCGGTACGCCGCGCTCGACGCCGCCGCCGAGCGCCACGGCGCCGCCGCGATCCTCCTCGGCCACACCCGCGACGACCAGGCCGAGACCGTCCTCCTCGGCCTCGCCCGCGGCTCCGGCATCCGCTCCCTCTCCGGCATGGCCGCCGTCTCCGGCACCTCCGGCCGCTACCGGCGCCCGTTCCTCCAGCTCGACCGCCAGACCGTCCGCAAGGCCTGCATCGCCCAGGAACTCGCCGTCTGGGACGACCCGCACAACAGCGACCCCGCCTACACCCGCTCCCGGCTCCGCCACGAGGGCCTCCCCGCCCTGGAGAAGGCCCTCGGCAAGGGCGTCGTCGAAGCCCTCGCCCGAACGGCCCAGCTCTCCCGCGACGACGCCGACGCCCTCGACACCTGGGCCGCCGACGCCGAGACCGCCGTACGCGACGAGGCGGGCGCCCTCGAATGCGCCAAGCTCTTCGGGCTGCCCCCCGCCGTACGCCGCCGAGTCCTGCGTCGCGCCGTGATCGCCGAGGGCGCCCCCGCCGGCTCCCTCTTCGCCCGCCACATCGAAGAAGTCGACCGCCTCATCACCGGCTGGCGCGGTCAGGGAGCCATCAACCTGCCCGGACGCGTCGAAGCCCGTCGGCAGGGTGGCAGACTTGTCATCCGGCAAGGCTGACGCACGCTGCAACGAAAGTGACCCGGGTGAACGAGAAGGACATGGGCACCGACCTCCAGTCGGTGCTCATCACCAAGGAAGAGATCGACGCCAAGCTGGCAGAGCTGGCCGCGAAGATCGACGCGGAATACGCGGGCAAGGACCTGCTCATCGTCGGCGTCCTCAAGGGCGCCGTGATGGTGATGGCGGATCTGGCTCGCGCCCTTTCCACCCCCGTCACCATGGACTGGATGGCCGTCTCCTCCTACGGCGCCGGCACCCAGTCCTCGGGCGTCGTCCGGATCCTCAAGGACCTCGACACCGACATCAAGGGCAAGCACGTCCTGATCGTCGAGGACATCATCGACTCCGGTCTGACCCTGTCCTGGCTCCTGTCGAACCTCGGCTCGCGCGAGCCCGCCTCCCTCGAGGTCGTCACCCTCCTGCGCAAGCCGGAGGCCGCGAAGGTCGCCATCGACGTCAAGTGGATCGGCTTCGACATCCCCAACGAGTTCGTCGTCGGCTACGGCCTCGACTACGCCGAGAAGTACCGGAACCTTCCGTTCGTCGGCACGCTCGCCCCGCACGTCTACGGCGGCTGAGACCCCCGCTGTACGGGGAACCCGCACCGCCTTCCCTCCGTTGAACCACGGGAAGGCGGTCGCGGGCGACGATGCTGAGGTACCGTCCGAAGAACAGCTTTTTCACATAGCAGCTCTCACAGCAGCATTTACCTACGGGCAGGAGGGACGGGGCGTACTCGCTCCGTATGGATGGACGTGAAGCGATACTTCCGTGGGCCGGTCATGTGGATCGTGCTGGCCGTCCTCGCCGTGGTCGTGCTGATGCAGGTCGTCGGCTCGTCCGAGGGCTACAAGACGGTGGACACCGGCCAGGTCGTCCAGGCGATCGACAAGAACCAGGTCAAGCAGGCAAAGATCACCACCGGTGACGAGCAGATCATCAAGATCGACCTCGTCGACGGTCAGAAGATCAACAAGAGCGACAAGGTCCAGGCCAGCTACATCGGCACCCAGGGCGCGGACCTCGCCGACAAGCTCCAGGAGAAGTTCGAGGCCGGACAGATCGAGAAGGGCTACACCGTCTCCCCGACGAAGCAGTCGCCCTTCGTCTCGATCCTGCTCTCGCTCCTCCCCTTCGTCCTCATCGTGGTCGTCTTCCTCTTCCTGATGAACCAGATGCAGGGCGGCGGCTCCCGCGTCATGCAGTTCGGCAAGTCCAAGGCGAAGCTCATCACCAAGGACACCCCGAAGACCACCTTCGCCGACGTCGCCGGCTCGGACGAGGCCGTCGAGGAACTCCACGAGATCAAGGAATTCCTCCAGGAGCCCGCGAAGTTCCAGGCCGTCGGCGCCAAGATCCCCAAGGGCGTCCTGCTCTACGGCCCGCCCGGAACCGGCAAGACGCTCCTCGCGCGCGCCGTCGCCGGCGAGGCCGGCGTGCCGTTCTACTCGATCTCCGGCTCCGACTTCGTCGAGATGTTCGTCGGCGTCGGCGCCAGCCGCGTCCGCGACCTCTTCGAGCAGGCCAAGGCCAACGCTCCGGCGATCGTCTTCGTCGACGAGATCGACGCCGTCGGACGCCACCGCGGCGCCGGCCTCGGCGGCGGCCACGACGAGCGCGAGCAGACCCTCAACCAGCTCCTCGTCGAGATGGACGGCTTCGACGTCAAGGGCGGCGTCATCCTCATCGCCGCCACGAACCGCCCCGACATCCTCGACCCCGCGCTCCTGCGCCCCGGCCGCTTCGACCGGCAGATCGCCGTCGACCGCCCGGACATGCAGGGCCGCCTGGAGATCCTCAAGGTCCACCAGAAGGGCAAGCCGGTCGCCCCGGACGTCGACCTCTCGGCCGTCGCCCGCCGCACCCCCGGCTTCACCGGCGCGGACCTCTCCAACGTCCTCAACGAGGCGGCGCTCCTCACCGCCCGCGGCGACCAGAAGCTGATCGACAACAAGGCGCTGGACGAGGCGATCGACCGCGTGGTCGCGGGCCCGCAGAAGCGGACCCGGATCATGTCGGACAAGGAGAAGAAGATCACCGCGTACCACGAGGGCGGCCACGCCCTCGTCGCGGCGGCCTCGCCGAACGCCGACCCGGTCCACAAGATCACGATCCTCTCCCGAGGCCGGGCCCTGGGCTACACCATGGTCCTCCCCGACGAGGACAAGTACTCCACCACCCGCAACGAGATGCTCGACCAGCTCGCCTACATGCTGGGCGGCCGCGCGGCCGAGGAGCTCGTCTTCCACGACCCGACCACGGGCGCGGCGAACGACATCGAGAAGGCCACCGCCACGGCCCGCGCGATGGTCACCCAGTACGGCATGACCGAGCGGCTCGGCGCCATCAAGTTCGGCGGCGACAACACCGAGCCCTTCCTCGGCCGTGAGATGGCGCACCAGCGCGACTACTCGGAAGAGGTCGCGGCGCTGGTCGACGAAGAGGTCAAGAAGCTCATCGAGACCGCGCACAACGAGGCCTGGGAGATCCTCGTCGAGAACCGCGACGTCCTCGACAACCTGGTCCTCGCCCTCCTGGAGAAGGAGACGCTGGGCAAGGAGGAGATCGCCGAGATCTTCGCCCCCATCGTCAAGCGCCCGGCCCGCCCGGCCTGGACCGGCTCCGCCCGCCGCACCCCCTCCACCCGTCCCCCGGTCCTCTCCCCCAAGGAGCTGGCCCTGACGAACACCGCCAACGGCACGGCCACCCCCTCGGTCGACACCACCAAGGGCATCGACATCGCCCCCGTCGACAACCCCGAGGACTGACCTCCCCGGCACCCCGGAATGGATGCCTCGCCCCCACAGGTTCTAGCCTGTGGGGGCGCGGCTTTTCTCGCGCACACAGGCAGACGGAACGAGGCAGAGATGACCGACCCGGTGACGCTGGACGGCGAGGGCACGATCGGCGAGTTCGACGAGAAGCGCGCCGAGAACGCCGTACGAGAGCTCCTCATCGCGGTCGGCGAGGACCCGGACCGCGAGGGGCTCAAGGAGACGCCAGCGCGTGTGGCACGGGCGTACAAGGAGCTTTTCGCGGGGCTGTGGCAGAAGCCCGAGGAGGTCCTGACGACGACGTTCGACCTCGGGCACGACGAGATGGTCCTGGTGAAGGACATCGAACTGATGGCCACCTGTGAACATCATTTGCTGCCATTCCATGGCGTAGCTCACATTGGTTACATTCCGGCCGAATCAGGCAAGATCACCGGACTGTCCAAGCTGGCCCGCCTTGTCGACGTCTTCTCCCGGCGCCCGCAGGTTCAGGAGCGTCTGACGACGCAGATCGCCGACTCGCTGATGGAGATCCTGGAGGCTCGCGGCGCGATCGTCGTCATCGAGGCCGAGCACATGTGCATGACGCTGCGCGGAGTCCGCAAGCCGGGCGCGAAGACGACGACCTCGGCGGTGCGTGGCCAACTTCGTGACGCTACTACACGCGCTGAGGCTATGTCCCTGATATTGGCCCGCTAGTAGCGGACTGTCCGGCTTGCTCCATAGCGTCCTTGACCAGCGGAGTTCAACGCTGATCAAGGGGGCGGTATGGGGTACGGACCGACCAGCAACATGCTGGTCAACCTGGTCGACGGCTGCGCGCGGGCCAAGAACGTGGTTCCGGGCAGCGTGATGTGGACGCTGGACAGCGACCGGACGGTGCAGACCACGGCCGTGGACGTGACGGCGGTGAAGGGGCGGCAGGCCGTCGACGTGGTCACGGACCACATGACCTTCACCGCCGGTCCGGACCTGCTCCTGCTCACGCCGGACGGCTGGACGCAGGCGGCGGACACGGCGGGGACGACGATCGCCTGGACGTACGCGAAGAAGCTGTGCCGGGAACGGCTGATGATCAGGCCGGGGTATGAGTTCGGCTACTTCGTCGGCGCCACGTGTGCCGACGGGACAGTCGGCAAGAACTACGTGTCGCTGGTCGTGAATGAGGAGGCGTTCGCGACGCGCTATGCGACGGCTCTGACGGCCTGCACGGGCCTGCTGGCTCGTCTGGAGGCGGTGACCCGACCGTCCGGCTATCTGAAGCGCGACCTGCCCGGCTTCCGCGTGCGGGTCGTCTCCTCGTACCTCTCCGACGCGCTGCGGCACTACGTGGGCGGGGATGCCCACCACATGCGGCAACGCTTCCCCCGGGTGGTTCTCCGCGACATCGACACGTTCAGCGGGTTCCTCGACGGATACATCGAGGGCGACGGCTGCCGGATCAAACAGTGGCCCGGGCGGATGATCGTCAGCGCCAATGTTCCGTTCCTGGCTGAAATCGCTCCCATCATCGGAGCGCGGTTCACTCCGGCGGCGAAAGGGGTCTCACAGCTCTGCGTGTCGGACCGCTGGCAAAGTCGCGGCACCTTCACCCCCGAGCACCACCGCCTCGACCCACCCGAGTCCTCCTGGATCCAGGTCCACGAGGTCCGCCCCCGCCCCGCGCTCGGCACCAAGCCCTTCACGTTCTACGGCTACCGGCTCTCCCCGTACCCCACCTTCCTGGTGAACGGGCACCTCGCGCGGGAGCCCTGGTGAGGAGGGGATCCTTGGGACGGGCGCCTGATGGGCGCACCTATGCTGATCCCCGCTGCGGCGAATGAAGAGGGCAGGTCATGGCGCGGAGACCGTCGGTGGACGAGGCTGCGTGACTGCTCGGCGGCGAACTGCGGGGGCTGGCCGATCCGGATGCGGAGGCCGTTCGGTGCGCCTTCCTCCGCTTCGGGCGGCGGCCGTTCGACGTCCCGGACGTGCCCGATGCCGATGGTCTTCTGTTCCAGTACGGGATCTACGCCTTCGACGGTCCTGCGGCGTTCATGCTGGATCTCGTGCGGCAGTTCGCGGTCGTCGACGAGGGCGGCGACCACGATCACTACGTGCAGGTGCACTGCGAGCTTCGGTACGGCCCCACACCCGCTCTGAGGGCCTTGGGGGGCTTCGGTTCGTGGTTCTTCCAGGACTCCGGTGAAGACCTCGACGAGTGGGCCCGGGCGCTGGACGAACGGGCGGTCTGGGCGGTGGTCCGGGAGCTTGAGCCGGTCGGGGTCAGGGTGTACCAGGAGCGGGTGTAGCCCGTCGCTCAGGCCGCGGGGGAGCGGGTTTCGTCGTCGTCCTCCGGAAGCTTGCAGACCCGCTCCAGGAAGAGGGCCGCGGCGATGACGGCGATGCCGGCGGCGACGGCGAAGGCGGCGTAGATGGCTTGGTCGCGGCGGGCCGGGATGTCGAGGGAGCCGAGGAGGAAGACGCCCGTGCCGCCGTACATGCCGGCGACGAGGGCGGCGACGAGGGCGCTCGCCTGGCCGAAGACGACGGCGCGGGCGGCCATGAGGGGTTCGACGCCCTTGGCGCCGGGGCGGCGCTCGCGCTGGGCCTTGAGGCGGGCGCGGATCGAGAGCGCGGTCGCGGTGAGGACGGCGGCGATGACGGCGAGGACGATGGGCGCGGCGATCGGCACGCTGGGGAGGGTGCCGACCGCGTCCCAGAGGCGGGCGCCGCCCCAGGAGAGGACGCCGGCCACGAGGAACAGTCCGGTGAGCACCTTCAGCCGCAGTTGTTTCACCGGATGTCCTTCGTGTCGTCGCGCGGGCGGTCTGGCACGAGCGTAACGACTACTCCGGGAGACGGAGTTCCAGGTCGGTACGGGGAGTGACGCCTTCGAGGCCGACGGCGGCGAGGAGGTCGGCCACCGGGCCGTGGCCGGGGAGCTGGGCGTCGGGGTCCACGTCGTGCCAGGGGGCGAGGACGAAGGCGCGCAGGTGGGCGCGGGGGTGCGGGAGGGTGAGGACGGGGTCCTCGGAGACCACGTCCGCGTAGGCGACGATGTCGACGTCGATGGTGCGGGCGCCCCAGCGCTCCTCGCGGACGCGGTGGAAGGCCTCCTCGACGGCGTGGGCCCGCTCCAGGAGGGAGGAGGGCGGCAGGGTCGTCCTCACGAGGGCGACGGCGTTGAGGTACGAGGGCTGGCTGCCGGGGTCGACGCCCCAGGGGGCCGTCTCGTAGACGGGGGAGACGGCCTTGACCCGGAGGCCGGGCGTGTCGCCGAGGGCGTCGATGGCTCCCTGGAGGTTCTCCAGGCGGTTGCCGAGGTTGGCGCCGAGGGCGAGGACGGCCCAGCGGGGGTTGGAGAGGGTGGTGTCGGCGGCGTCGACGGTTTCGACGACGGAGGCCGGCACGGGCTGGACGGTGGGATCGCTCTGCGTCGGTTTCATCGTCGGCTCCGGGTGATCGTGACGGTCACGTCGTCGAAGGGCACGGTGATGGGCGCGTCCGGCTTGTGGACGACGACTTCCACCTCCTGGACCCCGGCGTGGCTGAGGCACTGCTGGGCGATGCGCTCGGCGAGGGTTTCGATGAGGTCGACGGGCTCGCCCTGGACGACGTCGACGACCTCTTCCGCGACGATCCCGTAGTGGACGGTCTTGGAGAGGTCGTCCTCGGCGGCCGCCGGGCGGGTGTCCAGGCCGAGGACCAGGTCCACGATGAAGGTCTGGCCCTCCTCGCGCTCCTTGGGGAAGACGCCGTGATGGCCTCGGGCCTTGAGGCCGCGCAGCGCGACACGATCCACGCGAATCACTCCTGATGTCGTAGTTCGGGTGGTCACGCAGCCGGGTGCGGACGGCCGGGTGTCCACTTCGAATCTACCTGCGGGGACCGACATCGCTTGCCCTTGGGGGGCCGGAGGCGGGTCAGGCGGGTGGATTCGAAGCCTCGGGGCCGTCCTCCGGACCCCCCGTTTCCTCGGTGTCACCCAGGACGGGGGAGGCGTGGTGGGACCAGATCCGCCAGCCGTCGGATGTGCGGCGGAACACATTGGTGGCGACGACGAGCTGGCCGACGAGGGGGCCGAGTTCGGCGCCGTCCTCGGCGGGGCCGCCGCTGAGGATGTTCTCGGTGCAGGTGACGAGGGCGGTGTCGCCGGCGAGGGAGATCCGCAGGTCGGTGAGGAAGAACTGGATGTAGTCGGTGTTCGCCATGATCAGGGCGTACGAGCGGAGCACCTCGCCGCGGCCGGTGAGGACGGGCCAGCCGGGGTGGACGCAGGTGATGGGGGTGGCCCCGTCGTCGAGCCAGAGGGCGGAGAGGCGTTCGAAGTCGCCGGTCTCCATGGCCTCGTAGAAGGCGGTGTTGGCGGCTTCGACGGCCGTCTCGTCGGTGGCGCGGTCCGCGCGGCTCACGCGGCGCCCTCGACGGCCCTGGCGACGCGTACGGCGTCGGCGGTGGCCCGTACCTCGTGGACGCGGACGGCCCACGCGCCCGCGTGGGCGGCGAGGGCGGAGACGGCGGCGGTGGCGGCGTCGCGTTCGCGGGCGGGGGGCGGGGCGGCGCCCTCGCGGGTGAGGACGTGGCCGAGGAACCGCTTGCGGGAGGCGGCGACGAGGAGGGGGCGGCCGAGGGCGCGGAGCTCGGGGAGGTGGGCGACGAGGGCCAGGTCGTGGGGGGCGAGCTTGGCGAAGCCGAGGCCGGGGTCGATGACGATCCGCTCGGGGGCGATGCCGCCGTCGATGACGGCTTCCATGCGGGTGCGGAGTTCGGTGAGGACTTCGCCGACGACGTCGTCGTACACGGCGAGGTCGTTCATGTTGTCGCTGAAGCCGCGCCAGTGCATGACGACGAAGGGGACTTCGGCGGCGGCGACGGCGGGGACCATGCCGGGGTCGGCGAGGCCGCCGCTGACGTCGTTGACGAGGACGGCGCCGGCTTCGACGGCGCGGGCGGCGACGGTGGCGCGCATGGTGTCGACGGAGACGGCGACGCCTTCGGAGGCGAGGCCGCGGACGACGGGGACGACGCGGCGGAGCTCTTCCTCCTCGTCGACGCGGGTGGCGCCGGGGCGGGTGGACTCGCCGCCGACGTCGATGAGGTCGGCGCCCTCGGCGGCCAGGTCGAGGCCGTGTTTGACGGCGGCCGTGGTGTCGAACCAGCGGCCGCCGTCGGAGAAGGAGTCGGGGGTCACGTTGACCACGCCCATGACCGCGCAGCGGTCCCACTCCGGCAGGCCCTGGGCCGTGCCCCGGTCGATCGTCGTACTCATGTGTCCAGCGTAGGGCCCAGGGGCGATATCAGGCCGCGCGGACCTCTCGGTCGGGTGTCTGGGAGGGGACGATGTGGGCGCAGGGGCGGGGGCCGGGGTTGGTGCGCCTGCGGGTGAAGGGGCGGGGCAGGGAGAGGCTCACGAAGCCTTCGGCCTGCATGGCGGCGAGGCCGATGCGGGGGAGGTCGCCGTTTTTGCGGTAGACGACGAAGCGGGGTTCCCAGCGTGGCTGGAACTTGGCGTTGAACTTGTAGAGCGATTCGATCTGGAACCAGCGGGAGAGGAAGACGAGGAGTCCGCGCCAGACGCGCAGGACGGGGCCGGCGCCGATCTTCTCGCCGCGGGCGAGGGCGGCGCGGAACATGGCGAAGTTGAGGGACACGCGGGTGATGCCGAGGTCGGGGGAGGCCTGGAGGGCGGCGACGATGAGGAGCTCGTTCATGCCGGGGTCGGCGGAGCGGTCGCGGCGCATGAGTTCGAGGGACATGCCGTCGGGGCCCCAGGGCACGAAGTGGATGATCGCCTTGAGGTCGCCGTAGGGGGAGTCCGAGGGGGAGTCCGTGCCGTCGGTGTCGTCGTGCTTGTGGGCGGTCGCTATCACGGCGTCGCCGTCGCCGGGGGCGCCGATGCGGCCGAGGGCCATGGAGAAGCCGCGTTCGGTGTCGGTGCCGCGCCAGTCGGCGGCGGCGCGGCGGACGCGTTCGAGTTCTTCGTCGTCGAGGTCACGGACCCGGCGGACCCGGGTGGTGTAGCCGTTGCGTTCGATGCGTTTGACCATTTGGCGGACGTTGCGCATGGCCCGGCCGGAGAGGGAGAAATCCGCGACGTCGACGACCGCCTCGTCGCCGAGTTCGAGGGCGTCGAGGCCGGTCTCGCGGGTCCAGACCTGGCCGCCGGTCTCGGAGCAGCCCATGACGGCGGGGGTCCAGGAGTGGGCCTTGGCCTCGTCCATGAAGCGTTCGATGGCGCCGGGCCAGGCCTCGACGTCGCCGATGGGGTCGCCGCTGGCGAGCATGACGCCGGAGACGACGCGGTAGCAGACGGCGGCCTTGCCGCTGGGGGAGAAGACGACGCCCTTGTCGCGGCGGAGGGCGAAGTGGCCGAGGGAGTCGCGGCCGCCGTGCTGGGCGAGGAGGGCGCGGAGCCGGGTCTCGTCGTCGTCGGTGAGGCGGGCGGCGGGGTGTTCGGGGCGGAAGGCCAGGTAGATGGTGGTGAGGGCGGTGAGCATGCCGAGGGCGCCGAGGGAGTAGCCGACGGTCCAGTCGGTGCCGTGGGTGTAGGCGACGGGGCCTTCGATGCCGAAGAGTCCGTACAGGACGTGTTCGAGGCGGTCGGTGAGGCTGGGGTCGCCGACGACGCGGCGGGGGTGGGCGCTGACGATGACGAGGCCGAGGGCGATGGAGCCGGCGCCCATGACGACGAAGTTGGCGAGGGCGCGCCAGCGGCTGCTGGGGTCGGGGAGGGCGGCGAACTCGTTCCGGTGGCGTACCAGGAGGGTGAGGAGGACGAGGGAGAGGAGGGCGCCGAGGACGGAGTGGCGCCAGACGAACTGGGAGGCGGCGCCGAGGGGGAGGAGGACGACGGCGGCGCGCCAGGCGCGGCGCTTGTTCCGCTTGAGGCCGTGGGCGAGGAGCAGGAGGAGGACGCCCGCGCTCAGGGAGACGGCGGCGGAGAGGGAGGCGAGGGTGCCGGGGAGGATTTCGGCCATGGCGTGCATGCGGCTGACGCGGAAGCGGGGGAAGACCCCGGCGGCGATGTCGATGAGGCCGACGAAGGTGCACGCCGTGCCGACGAAGGCGGGGACCTTCTCGGGGCGGGGGCCGCGGAGAATCCGCCGCACCTGAACCGGAACCAATCCGGATTTGTCCCCATCTACCGTGACAGACATGGCTTCCCGTACTTCCCGTGGTCCTGCGCAGGGTCCTTGACTCCGGTCGGGCCCTGCGGCGTGTCGTGGGCCGTCCCGGCTGATGCGCCTTCTAGGACGGAGGCTTACGGGGTCGGGTTCATCCGTTCTCGGGAAAATCTCGGAAAGAAGGCACGGTCGTCCCATGGGTCTCACCAGTGACGAAATCCTCGTGTCGGCCGTGGCGCTGGCCGTGGTCCTGTTCCTGGCCACGGTCTGGCTGTGGCCGAGGCTCGCGCGGCGCGGCTGGCGTGCGGTCACGGGGCGGGTGGGGCTGCTCCTCGTGACCCAGGTGGCGCTGTTCGCGGCGGTGGGCCTGGCGGCGAACCGGTCGTTCCTCTTCTACGGCTCGTGGGCCGACCTGTTCGGGCAGGAGCAGGAGGTGGGGGTGGTCGTCGACCACGCGGCCGGCTCGAAGGACGTGAAGGTGGTGGGGACGCAGGCGCTGGACGTGCCGGGGGGCGGCCGTCCGTCGGTCGGGGGGCAGATCCAGAAGGTCATGGTGGCGGGCGAGCGGTCGAAGATCGTCTCGCCGGCCTATGTGTATCTGCCGCCGGAGTACTTCCAGGCGCGGTACGCGAAGCGCACGTTCCCGGCCGCGGTGGTGCTCACGGGGTATCCGGGGACGGCGGAGAACCTGATCAAGGGGCTGAAGTATCCGAAGACGGCGTACGTCCAGGCGAAGGACGGGCGGATGCAGCCGATGATCCTGGTGATGCTGCGTCCGACGGTGGCGCCGCCGAGGGACACCGAGTGCGTGGACGTCCCGGGGGGCCCGCAGGCGGAGACCTTCTTCGCGGAGGACCTGCCGAAGGCGGTCTCGGGTCTCTACCGGGTGGGGACGAAGCCGCGGAACTGGGGGTTCATGGGGAACTCGACGGGCGGTTACTGCGCGCTGAAGATCGCGCTGCACCACCCGGACCGGTTCGCGGCGGGGGCGGGTCTCTCCGCGTACTACAAGGCGGCGGAGGACGTCACGACGGGGGACCTGTTCCACGGGGACGAGGAGCTGCGCAAGCGGGGCGACCTGCTGTGGAGCCTGGACAACGGGAAGCAGGGGAGCACGTCGTTCCTGGTGACGTCGTCGAAGCGGGGCGAGGGCAATCTGAAGGGGACGCGGGAGTTCATCAAGAAGGTGAAGAGCCCGGCGGAGGTCTCGTCGATCGTGCTGGAGAGCGGCGGCCACAACTTCAACACGTGGAACCGGGAGATCCCGCCGGGCCTGGTCTGGATGGCCGGGAAGCTCAGCGCGAGCTGACCCCGGCCCCGGCCGAGGCGCGGCGCAGGGCGCGGTGGACGCCGGCCGGGGTGAGGACGCCGAGCGGCCGGCCGTCCTCGCCGGTGACGGTGAGGCGGCCGGTGTCGTGCTGGAGGAGGACGGCGAGGGCGTCCTTGAGGGAGGTCCCGAGGGGTACAGGGGTGCCGTCCCCGTATTCCTCGGGGCCTCCGACGTACCCTTCGCGACTTCCCTTCCAGGGGTCGAGGTCGGCCTCGGTGACGGGGGTGACCGCGAGCCGCTTGAGGCCGCGGTCGCTGCCGACGAAGTCCGCGACGTACGGGGTGGCGGGGGAGCCGAGGACGGTGGCGGGCGTGTCGAACTGTTCGATGCGGCCCTGTCCGTAGACGGCCATGCGGTCGCCCATGCGGACGGCCTCCTCGATGTCGTGGGTGACGAGGAGGACGGTCTTGCGGACGGTGGCCTGGAGCGCGAGGAACTCGTTCTGAAGGCGCTCGCGGACGACCGGGTCGACGGCGCCGAAGGGCTCGTCCATGAGGAGGACGGGCGGGTCGGCGGCCAGCGCGCGGGCGACGCCGACGCGCTGGCGCTGGCCGCCGGAGAGCTGGGCGGGGTAGCGGGAGCCGTACACGGCCGGGTCGAGGCCGACGAGGTCGAGGAGTTCGGCCGCACGCGCGCGTGCGGCGGCCTTCTTCCAGCCGAGGAGGGCGGGGACGGTGGCGGTGTTGTCGAGGACCGTGCGGTGGGGGAAGAGCCCGACCTGCTGGATTACGTATCCGATCTTGCGGCGCAGGGCGACGGGGTCGACGCCGGCGATGTCCTTCCCGTCGACGAGGACGCGGCCCGAGGTCGGCTCGACGAGCCGGTTGACCATCATCATCGTGGTCGTCTTGCCGCAGCCGGACGGGCCGACCAGGGTGACGAGCTCGCCCTCGGCGACCTCGAAGGAGAGGTCGTCGACGGCCGTGGTGCCGTCGTCGTACCGCTTGGTCACGTGCTCGAACCGGATCATGGTTCCCCATTCTGTCCCCTGGGCACCGGGGGTGTGTGAAGGGCGTGTTGCCGCATTGTGGCGGCTCCCGGCGATTGTCGGTGGCGGGGGTTAGGGTCGTCACACAAGCGTTCGGAGGGCGGGCGACCCGGGGGGAGGGACGATGAGCACGCCGAACTGTCTGGTCACGAACGACTGGATCTGCGGCGAGTACCTGCGCACGCGCAGCGGGGAGTTGACGGACGCGCTGCTCCAGCATGTGGGAATCACGGTCGTGTCCGTGCTGATCGCGCTGGCCGTCGCGGTGCCCCTCGCGCTGCTCGTCCGCGCCAGGCCCCGGTTCGCCGGCCCGGTCCTCGGGCTGACCACCCTGCTCTACACGGTGCCGTCGCTCGCGATGTTCTCGCTGCTGCTGCCCCTCTTCGGCCTCTCGGCGGCGCTCGTCGTCACCGGCCTCGTGCTGTACGCGCTGACGATCCTCGTGCGGAACACCCTGGCGGGGCTCGCCGCCGTGCCGGCCGAGACCCGGGAGGCCGCCCGGGGCATGGGATACGGCCCGCTGCGCATGCTGTGGCAGGTCGAACTCCCGCTGGCGCTCCCGGTCCTGATGGCGGGCGTGCGGATGGCGACGGTCTCCACGATCGCGCTGACGACGGTCGGCTCGGTCGTCGGCCGCGGGGGTCTGGGCAACCTCATCGAGGACGCGCTGCCGACCTTCTTCAAGGCGCAGATGCTCGCCGCCTCGGTGCTGTGCGTGCTGCTCGCCGTCGCCGCCGACCTGCTGCTCCTGGGACTCCAGCGGCTGCTGACGCCGTGGACCCGGATACGGACCGCGCCGGGAGGCGGGTGAGATGGGCATCGTGACGGACGCCTGGGGCTGGCTCGCCACCGGCGCGCACTGGACGGGCGAGGACGGCATCGGGCAGCGGCTCGCCGAGCACGTGTACGTGAGCGGGGCGGCGCTCCTGATCGCCTCGGCGCTCGCGCTTCCCCTCGGCCTGTGGCTCGGACACCTCGGCCGGGGCGGGGCGCTCGCGGTGAACGTGTCGAACGTGGGACGGGCGATCCCCGTCTTCGCGGTGCTCGCCCTGTTCATGGTGTCGCCCCTGCGGAACGCCGGCTATGTGCCCACCGTGGTGGCCCTGGTGCTCTTCGCGATGCCCCCGCTGCTCACCAACGCGTACGTGGGGGTGCGGGAGGTGGACCGGGCGGCGGTGCGGGCCGCGCGCGGCATGGGGATGACGGGAGGCCAGCTCTTCCTGAGGGTCGAACTCCCGCTGGCCCGGCCGGTGGTGATGACCGGGGTCCGCTCGGCCGCCGTGCAGGTGGTCGCCACGGCGACGGTCGCGGCGATGGTCGGACAGGGCGGCCTGGGCCGGATCATCACGGCCGGCTTCGCCACGTACGACACCGCGCAGGTCGTCGCGGGCGCCGTGCTCGTGGCGCTGCTCGCCCTCCTGGTGGAGGGCGTCCTGGTGGCCGCGGACCGCCTTTTCGCACGCAAGAGAAGACTTGACGAACGCTGACTGGGATGGGTGATCTCGTGAACAGGGTCTCGCGTATCGCGGGCGCGCTGCTGGGTACGGCGGCGCTGACCGCCGCTCTCGCCGCGTGCGGCGGCGACAGCCTGGAGGAGGGCAGGAAGAAGGACTCCGGGAGCTCCGGAGGCTCCGGTGGGGAGAAGGGCTCGCTGGTGGTCGGCGCGGCCGCCTTCACCGAGGCCAAGGTCCTCGCCGAGCTGTACGCGCAGTCGCTGCGCGCCGCCGGATACTCGGTGTCCATCACCACCGTGAAGAATCGCGAACTGTACGAACCCTCGCTGGAGAAGGGCGAGATCGACGTCGTACCGGAATACGCGGCGACGCTCGCGGAATTCCTCAACGTGAAGGCGAACGGCCCGAAGGCGCCCGAGGACAAGCCGGTCGCCACGGGCGACGTGACGGCCACGGTCGACGCGCTGCGGAAGCTCGCCGAACCGCGCGGCCTGAAGGTCCTCGCGGCCGGAGAGGCGGTCGATCAGAACGCCTTCGCGGTGACGAAGGAATTCGCCGCGAAGAACAAGCTGACGACCCTTTCCGATCTCGGCCGCGCCAAGCTGAAGGTGAAGATCGCGGCCGGGGACGAATGCGCCGTGCGCCCCTTCTGCGCGCCCGGTCTGAAGAAGGCGTACGGGATCGACGTGGCGGGGATCGACCCCAAGGGCGTCGGTACGCCGCAGGCCAAGCAGGCGGTGAAGGACGGGGTCGACCAGCTGGTCCTGACGACCACCACGGACGCCACGGTCGACGGTTACGGCCTCGTCTTCCTCACCGATGACAAGAAGCTGCAGAACGCCGACAACGTGCTGCCCGTGGTCAACGCCGAGGACGCCGGCTCTCCGGAGATAGCGGCCGCCCTGGACAAGATCACCAAGGTGCTGACCACAGCGGATCTCGCCGAACTCAACCGCAAGGTGGACGCCGAGCGGGCGAAGCCGGAGGACGTCGCCAAGGAGTATCTGGAGACGAAGGGGCTGCTCAAGAAGTAGGCGGCGGGGGAGGGGAGTCGGCCCGAAACGGAACCGGAACCATTCATATCCACTTCTGCTGGCGAGAAGTGGCCAAGAGATTGCCGGGCCGACGCCCCACATGGTGCCTACGCACGGTAAATTTCAGGCCATGCCACGTGGACGTCACCGCCATTCCCCGCCTCTGCACAAACTGCTGCCGCCCTCCGCGGTCGCCGGCGCCGCGGTCGTCTGCGCCGCGGCCGCCTGGCTGCCCGGCGACCCGGTGATCGCGCGGCTGCTCGCGGCCGCGGCGGCGGCCGCCGCCGTCACCGGCGCCGTCCTCATGCGCAGTTGGGACCGGAGCGCCGGTCTGAAGGTCGCCGAGCTCGACCGGGCGCGTACCGCCGAGGTGTGGAAGGCCGAGGAGCGGACCGCCGAACTGGAGGCCGACCTGGAGGAGTCCCGCGCGCTGCGCTCCCGGCTCGACGCCAAACTCCGCGCCAAGCGCGTGGAGCTCGCCGGACTGCGCGGCGAGCACGCCGACCTGCTCCGCCGGTACGCCACCGCAGAGACCGAGCGCGCCAGCGCCCTGGAGGGCCGCCGCGTCCTCGCCCTGGAGACCAACCCCGGCACCGGGGCCAAGGCGCTGCCGGCCGCGGGCTCCACGCCCACCCCGGAGGCCTTCCGCCGCGCCGCCCAGGCCCTGCGCGACCTCCCGCGCAACGCCGCCGCCCAGCAGGCCCGCCGCACCGCCGAGGCGGCCCGCGCCCGCGACCTCGCCGAGCGCGCCCGGGAGACGGAGGAGCCGCAGGGGAAGCACGCGGCGGCCGCCGGAACCGAGCAGCACACCCGTACGGCCGCCTCCACCGCCCTGTCGACCGTGCCGGTCGCTGCCGCGATCGTGCCCTACGCGGCCCGCAGGCCCGTCCCGCGCCCCGAGGGCGGCTTCGACTTCTTCGGCACGCAGAAGACCGCGGCCGCCATCGAGGCCGTGCAGAACACCGACCTCGCCGACGTCGTGGGCGAGGAAGTCCTCGAAGAGGCCCTGGCCACCGGCACCCCGCCCCTGACCCCGGTCGCCGCGCCCCGGACGATCGGCCAGGTCATCGACCTGACGGCCCACGACGAGACCGAGCAGCTGAACCTGACGGAACTGCGCGGCGCGGTCAACTCGTAAGGAACGCCCCGCCCCCGCCCCCGTACGGGCAGTCGTCCCTCCCCCGGACTTCGTCCGGGGCCCCCTGGGCGGAACCACTGCCCACGACGGGGGCGGCGACGGCTACTTGTCGATGTCGCCGACGACGAAGAAGAGCGAGCCCAGGATCGCCACCATGTCCGCGACCAGCGTCCCCGGCAGCAGTTCCACCAGCGCCTGGATGTTGTTGAACGAGGCGGAGCGCAGCTTCAGGCGGTAGGGGGTCTTCTCGCCCTTGGAGACCAGGTAGTAGCCGTTGACGCCGAGGGGGTTCTCGGTCCAGGCGTACGTGTGGCCCTCGGGCGCCTTGAGGACCTTCGGGAGCCGCTGGTTGATCGGGCCGGGCGGCAGCTGGTCCATCCGGTCGAGGCAGGCGTCCGCGAGGTCCAGGGAGTTGTGGGTCTGGTCGAGGAGGCACTCGAAGCGGGCGAGGCAGTCGCCCTCCTGCCGCACGGCGACCTTCAGGGTGTCCTGGAGCTCCCCGTACGCGAGGTACGGCTCGTCGCGGCGCAGGTCGAAGTCGACGCCCGAGGCACGGGCGATGGGCCCCGTCACCCCGTACGCGTGGACGGTCTCCGGGCTGAGGACGCCGACCCCGCGCGTACGGCCCCGGAAGATCTCGTTGCCGAGGACCAGCCGGTCGTACACGTCCATCCGCGACCGCACGTCCGCGACGGCCTGCCGCGCCCGCCCCAGCCAGCCGGCCGGCAGGTCCTCCTTGAGGCCGCCGACCCGGTTGAACATGTAGTGCATCCGGCCGCCGGAGACCTCCTCCATCACCGCCTGGAGCTCCTCGCGCTCCCGGAAGGCGTGGAAGACGGGGGTGATCCCGCCCAGTTCGAGCGGGTACGAGCCGAGGAACATCAGGTGGTTGAGGACCCGGTTCAGCTCGGCGAGGAGCGTCCGCGTCCACACCGCCCGCTCCGGGACCTCCATGCCGAGCATCCGCTCGACGGCCATGACCACGCCGAGCTCGTTGGAGAAGGCGGACAGCCAGTCGTGGCGGTTGGCCAGCATGATGATCTGCCGGTAGTCCCGCGCCTCGAAGAGCTTCTCGGCGCCCCGGTGCATGTAGCCGATCACCGGCTCGGCGTGCCGGACGACCTCGCCGTCGAGCACGAGCCGGAGCCGGAGCACGCCGTGGGTCGAGGGGTGCTGCGGCCCGATGTTCAGCACCATGTCGGTGCTCTCCGCCGCGCCGCCGATTCCGACCGTCGTCTCCGTCATGCGGTCAGTATCCCTTGCCGTCCCGGGCCCCCGGGACCCGGTGGATCAGCCACAGGAAGTCGCCGAGACCGCCGCGCGCGGTGAGCTCGGCCGCCTCTCCGGCGGAGGCGAGCGCCCGGACGTAACCGGCGGGATCGGTGGAGGCGAGCGAGAGCGGCGGCCGCTCCCCGGTCACCCCGAGCCGCCGCAGGGCCTCCCGTTGCGTGACCAGCTCGGCCGCCGGGAGCCCCGCCGGGAGGGCGGCGCACGCGTCCATCGCCACGTGGGACGTCAGGTCGCAGCCGCCGTCCGGGACCGGGGGGACCTCGCGGCCCGCGCGGAAGCCGGTCAGGGTGCCGAAGGGCGGTCGGGAGTCCCGTACGTGCGCGTAGTCCACGGCCACCGCGCGGCCCGCCGCCAGGGAGCCGACCGCCGCCGCCCAGGCCTCGTCGCGGGGCCGCCCGATCTCGGCCCGCGCGCCCGGCTCCCGCAGCGGCCACCAGCGGGCCAGCCAGTCGGCGTCCGGGCCGGTGACGGGGGCGCCGAGCCGTTCGCTGCCGTCCGGGCCGACCTCCACGTACCGGACCGTGCCCGCCGCGTCCGCCTCGGCGAGGTCCACCGGCACGTTGTCGAGCCACTCGTTCGCGAAGAGCAGCCCGCGCACGCCCCGGGGCACCCGGTCCGTCCACTCCACCCGCGGGTCGAGCCCGTCCGGGCGGCCGGCGCGCTCGACGGCGTACGCCCGTACGGAGAGCGAGGACCCGACGGCCGCGAGCACGCCGGTGAGCAGCTCGCCGCGCCCCGCACCCACGTCCACCAGGTCGACCTCGGCCGTCCCCAGCTCCTCCGCGACCTCGCCGAGCAGCCGGGCCACGGCCGCCGCGAAGAGCGGGGAGGCGTGCACCGAGGTGCGGAAGTGCCCCGCGGGGCCCTCGGGGCGCAGATAGAAGCCCCCCGGGCCGTACAGCGCCCGCTCCGTGGCCTCCCGCCACCCCTGCCACTGACACGTCTCATCCGTCACGTGCCCCAGTCTCCACCTCGGGGAGTACGGGGCCCGCGCCAAGGATCGACCCCACGGTTGATCCGGGCACCCATCGCCTTTCCCTACTCTGGGTGACGTGCAGCGCCTCTACGACTTCATCCGCAGACACCCGACGGGCGTCGACGTCTTCTGGGCCGTCGTCCTCCTCGGGTTCTCCGTGCTGTGGGTGGCGACGTCCAGCCCGAGGATGGGCCACCCCGTCGGGTACGGCGTGGTCGCCGCGCTGTTCTCCCTGGTCGTGGCCCTGCGCCGGCGGGCCCCGGAGAAGATGCTGGTCCTCGCGGTCGCGCTGGGCGTCGCCCAGCTGGCCTTCGACCTGGTGCCGTTCATGGCCGACTTCGCCATGCTCGTGATCATCTTCACCGTCGCCGCGCACGACGGGCCCAGATGGGCGTCCCGGCTCGCGCTCATCGGCGGGCTCGGCGCGGCCACCCTCTCCCAGCTCAGATGGCCCATGGGAGGACCGGGCTCGGACGCGGCCAAGGTCTTCTTCGTCATCATCATGACCGTGCCGTTCGCCCTCGCCTGGGTCCTCGGCGACTCGCTCCGCACCCGCCGCGCGTACTTCGCGCAGCTGGAGGAGCGGGCCTCCCGCCTGGAGCAGGAGCGCGAGGCGCAGGCCAAGGTCGCGGTCGCCGCCGAGCGGGCCCGGATCGCCCGCGAGCTGCACGACGTCGTCGCGCACAACGTGTCGGTGATGGTGGTCCAGGCCGACGGCGCCGCCTATGTCATGGACTCCTCCCCGGAGACCGCCAAGCAGGCCCTGGAGACGATCTCCACGACGGGCCGGCAGGCGCTCGCCGAGATGCGCAGACTCCTCGGGATCCTGCGGACCGGCGAGCACCAGGAGGCCGGGGAGTACGTGCCGCAGCCCGACGTGCAGCAGATCGAGGACCTCGTCGAGCAGGTCCGGGGAGCCGGTCTCACCGTCGACTTCGCGATCGAGGGGAGCCCCCGCCCGCTGCCCAGCGGCGTCGAGCTCACCGCGTACCGGATCGTGCAGGAGGCCCTCACCAACACGCGGAAGCACGGCGGGCCGGACGTCGGCGCCAGCGTGCGGCTCGTCTACTTCGACGACGGTCTCGGCCTGCTCGTCGAGGACGACGGCCGGGGCGCTCCGCAGGAGATGTACGAGGACGGCGGCGCCGACGGGCGGGGCCATGGTCTGATCGGTATGCGCGAGCGGGTCGGCATGGTCGGCGGCACCCTGGACGCGGGCCCGCGTCCCGGCGGCGGCTTCCGGATCAGCGCCCTGCTCCCCCTCAAGCCCGCTCACTGACGACCCTTAAGGAACTGACCTGATGTCCATCCGCGTGATGCTCGTCGACGACCAGGTGCTGCTGCGGACCGGTTTCCGCATGGTGCTCGCCGCCCAGCCGGACATGGAGGTCGTGGCGGAGGCGGGCGACGGGGTCGAGGCGCTGGAGGTGCTGCGCTCCACGGCGGTCGACGTCGTCCTGATGGACGTGCGCATGCCGAAGCTGGACGGGGTGGAGACGACCCGGCGGATCTGCGCGGAGCCGGGGGCCCCGAAGGTGCTGATCCTGACGACCTTCGACCTCGACGAGTACGCGTTCTCGGGCCTGAAGGCGGGCGCGAGCGGCTTCATGCTGAAGGACGTGCCGCCGGCGGAGCTCCTCGCCGCGATCCGCTCGGTGCACAGCGGTGACGCGGTGGTGGCGCCCTCGACCACGCGCCGGCTCCTGGACCGCTTCTCGCCGATGCTGCCCTCATCCGGCAAGGAGCCCCAGCACAAGGAGCTGGAGCGGCTGACGGAGCGGGAGCGCGAGGTGATGATGCTGGTCGCGCAGGGCCTGTCGAACGGCGAGATCGCCGCCCGGCTGGTCCTCTCCGAGGCGACGGTGAAGACCCACGTGGGCCGCATCCTCACCAAGCTGGGCCTGCGCGACCGGGTCCAGGTCGTGGTCCTGGCGTACGAGACGGGCCTGGTCCGGGCGGGCGGCGGCGCGGTCTAGGCCCTGTCCGGCGGATCGGGGTCGGACCGGGCCTAGCGGAGCACCGACTCCAGGAAGTCGCTGCCGAGCCGGGCGACGACGGCGACGTCGAGCTGGTGGAGGACGTACCGGCCGCGGCGCTGGGTGGTGGTCAGGCCGGCCTTCTTGAGGACCGCGAGGTGGCGGGAGACCTCGGGGGCGGTGATGTTGTACGCGTCGGCCAGTTCGCCCGTCGTGTACGAGCCCCGGGCGAGGCTGCGGCACAGCCGCATCCGCATCGGGTGGGCGACCGCCTCCAGGCGCAGCTTGACCGTCTCGACGGAGGCCGCGCCGCCGAGGTCCCGGTCGGGGATCGGGTACTGGACGACCGGCTGCCAGCCGGGCGCGTGCAGGGCGAAGAGGTGCGGCCAGCCGAAGGCGGTCGGCAGGAACGTCACGCCCGAGCCCTCGGCGCTGGTGCGGCCCTGGATCAGCTTGTCGACGACGATCCGGGAGCCGTGCGCGTCCTCCTCCAGGACCATCGCGGAGGAGGCGTCGGCGACGGCCTCGGCCAGCCCCTTGCGGCGCATCAGCTCCGTCTTGTGACGGGCGTCGGCGGCGAGCTGGATCCGGACGCGGCGCCAGGTGTCCGCGAAGAAGGCCTCGTCGCAGTCCTCCAGGAGCCGCCGGACCCACGCGCGCGTGGCGGGCGGGTCCGCGAGCATCCGCTCGACGAAGGCGGCCTGGCGCGGGCCGCGCGCGGCGGCCAGGTCGAGGGCGCGGCGCCGCATCCGCTCGTCGACGAGCGGGGAGGGGGCGCCGTGCGTGTAGTGGCTGGCGCAGGAGATCTCCAGGGCCGAGGCCACGTACTTCTCGTCGTCCATGCGGTCGAGGTCGTCCAGCTCCTCGGCGAGGGTCTCGCGGGGGCGGGCGGGCAGCAGGATGTCGGAGCGGGTCGAGCGCCACATGAAGTCGGCCTCGTGCAGGCGGTCCGCGAGCTCCGGCTTGAGCGCGGCGGCCGTCGTGGTGGTCCAGGCGTGCAGCCGGGGGTGGTGCGTGGGCTCGGCGAGGGCGTGCAGGGCGGCGCCCAGTTCGGCCAGCGGCGAGGGGCAGAAGGCGATCCGCTCGTGCGGCAGTCCGGTGATGTCGATGGTCACGCTCACCCGTCCATGGTGCGGGGTGGGGCGGGGGAGCTGTCGCCCCGTTTGACGGGGGTCGTCAATCGGCGGGCCCCGGATTGACGGGGGTCGTCAATCCGGGGGCCGGAGCGCGGCGGAGCGGCGCACGGTGAGGACATGAACGCACTGCACCAGTACGTCTTCGACGCCTACCGCGCCGCCCGGCTCGGCGAACCGACGCCGCCGGAGCCCGGCACCCACGACCTCGCCGTGCTGCGGGCCGTCCGCGACCGCCGCCGCTTCGCGCGGGTGGTGGCGGGCCGCCCGGCCCGCGGCACCGTCCGCGCGGCCCTGCACCGCTGGCTGCACCCGGCCGGCTGAGGCCCCGCACTGCTGCTGCGCACCGCTGCTGCGCCCCGCCCGGCGGAGGCCCTGCACCGCGCCGGCTGTGCCCCTGGCGGAGGCCCTGCACCGCGCCGGCTGTGCCCCCGGCGGAGGCCCGGGAGCGGTCACCCCCCGACGCGCGCCAGGAAGTCCCGTACGGCCTCCTTCACGTCCTTCGCCGTCCACTCCAGGCCCGGTTCCGTCACGGTCACCTCGGTGAACGCCACCCCCGGCGGGCCGCCCGCGGCCGGGGGGAACCAGCGGCGGAAGAAGGCCGCGCCGGTGTCCTCGGTCTGGGCGAAGGCCGCCGCCGTCAGGGTCTCGGGGTCGTACGGCAGCCAGACCTGGAACTGGTGGGTGTGCGGGGTCTCCGGGTGGACGCGGGACCAGCCGGTGCCCGCCTCCGCGAACGCCTCCCGGATCGCGTCGGCCACCACGCGCGCGTGTGCCACGTACGAGGGAAGCCGGGGCAGCTCGACGTCCAGGCCGCGGAGCGCGGAGAGCGCCGCCGGGTACTGCTGGAAGACCATGCCGCCGTACCGGTGGCGCCAGACCCTGGCCTCCTCCATGACGTCCTCGGGGCCGGCGAGCGCGGCCCCGGACAGGCCGCCGAGCGACTTGTAGAACGAGACGTACACGCTGTCGGCGAGCTCCGTGATCTCCGGGAGCCCGCGGCCGAAATGCGTCGTGGTCTCCCACAGCCGGGCCCCGTCGAAGTGGACCACCGCGTCCCGTTCCCGGGCCGCCTCCACCACCTCCGTCAGCTCCTCCCAGGACGGCAGCACGAAGCCGGCGTCCCGCAGCGGCAGCTCCAGCATCAGCGTCCCGAAGGGCTCCGGGTGGTCCCGCACCTCCTCGGCGGTCGGCAGCCGGGGCCCGCCGGCCGGGTGGACCGTACGGAGCCCGGAGACGGTCCCGAGCGCCCCGCCCTCGTGGACCTCGGGGTGGGCGAGCGGGTGGAGGGCGACGACGGGGCTGCCGGTGCGCCCGGCCCAGCAGCGCAGCGCCACCTGCTGGGCCATGGTGCCGGTCGGGAAGAAGACGGCGGCGGGCAGCCCGAGCTCCTCGGCGACGCGCCGCTCCAGCTCTTCCACGAGCCCGTTCCCGTACGTGTCGGGCATGGCGTCCGCGTGGCCGGCGGCCTCCGCCCAGGCGGCCAGTCCGCGCAGGCGCGACCCGACCGTGCCGTCCACCGAGGTGTCCCACAGCCTGCGTGCGGCACCGCCCCACACCCTGGCCCGGTGGAGCCGGACCGCTTCCTCGTCCACAGGAGTCTCGGCAGGAGTGTCCACAGGAGTCTCAGGATTCATGAGCCGATCATCACACCACCGCCCACACCCTGTGGACAGTCCACGGAGCGCCGCGAAACGCTGGCGTAGCATGACCAGAAATCGTCCGGTACCCGCCGAGGACTGGAACGGAAGGCCGTCCCCACCGTGAACGCACCAGCAGCGCCAGAGCCCAGGGCATCGGAGCCCCGGGCCGAGGACCGACCCGCCCGTCTCACCGTCGGAGTCGTCGGCGCCGGCCGGGTGGGACCCGCCCTCGCCGCCTCGCTCCGGCTCGCCGGGCACCGTCCCGTCGCCGTCTCGGCGGTCTCCGACGCCTCCCGGCGCCGCGCCGCCGAGCTCCTGCCCGACGTCCCCGTCGTGGAGCCCGCCCGCGTCCTCGCCCTCGCCGACCTGGTCCTGCTGACCGTGCCGGACGACGCGCTGCCGGGCCTGGTCGAGGGCCTCGCCGACACCGGGGCCGTGCGCCCGGGGCAGCTGCTCGTGCACACCTCCGGGCGGTACGGGGCCAGGGTCCTCGACCCCGCCCGCCGGGCCGGTGCCCTGCCGCTCGCCCTGCACCCCGCCATGACCTTCACCGGCACCGCCGTCGACGTCCAGCGGCTCGCCGGCTGCTCCTTCGGGGTGACCGCGCCCGAGGAGCTGCGGCTCGCCGCGGAGGCCCTGGTGATCGAGATGGGCGGCGAGCCCGAGTGGATCGCGGAGGAGGCCCGGCCGCTCTACCACGCGGCCCTGGCCCTCGGCGCGAACCACCTGGTCACGCTGGTGGCCCAGTCGATGGAGCTGCTCCACAAGGCCGGCGTCGCCGCCCCCGACCGCATGCTGGGCCCGCTCCTGGGCGCCGCCCTGGACAACGCGCTGCGGTCCGGGGACGCGGCCCTCACCGGCCCCGTCGCGCGCGGTGACGCCGGTACGGTCGCCGCCCATGTCGCCGAGCTGCGCAAGCACGCGCCCGGCACCGTCGCCGGCTATCTGGCGATGGCCCGCACGACCGCCGACCGGGCGCTCGCGCACGGCCTGCTCAAGCCCGAGCTGGCCGAGGACCTGCTGGGCGTGCTCGCCGACACGGCGAGCGGAGCCGCCCACCCCGCCGGCCCCGCCGACGGACCGCAAGGAGATGACCGATGAGCCCGTTCGCCAGCAAGCGCGCCGAGGGCGGCCGACCCGTGCGCCACGAGCCGGCGGAGCTGGTCCCCACGGCCGAGGACCTCGCGGACGCGGTCGCCCACTGGAGCGTGCCCGGCAGCACCGCCGTCGTCATGACCATGGGCGCCCTCCACGAGGGGCACGCCACCCTGATCCGGGCCGCACGCGAGCGCGTGGGCGACAAGGGCTTCGTCGTCGTCACCGTCTTCGTCAACCCGCTGCAGTTCGGCGCCGGCGAGGACCTCGACCGCTACCCCCGCACCCTCGACGCCGACCTGGAGCTGGCCCTCGACGCGGGCGCGAGCGTCGTCTTCGCGCCCTCCGTCGACGAGGTCTACCCGGGCGGCGAGCCCCAGGTCCGGATCACCGCCGGCCCCATGGGCGAGCGGCTCGAAGGCGCCTCGCGGCCCGGCCACTTCGACGGCGTGCTGACCGTCGTCGCCAAGCTGCTCCACCTCACCTCGCCCGACCTGGCCTTCTTCGGCCAGAAGGACGCCCAGCAGCTGGCCCTGATCCGCCGCATGGCCAAGGACCTGAACTTCCCCGTCGAGATCGTCGGCGTGGAGACCGTCCGCGAGACCGACGGCCTGGCCCTCTCCAGCCGCAACCGCTACCTGTCGGAGGGCGAGCGCCGGACGGCCCTCGCGCTGTCCCGCGCGCTGTTCGCGGGCCGCGAGCGGCTCGCCGCCCAGGAGGCGCTGCGCGCGCGGGCCGAGGCCCTGCCCGGCACCCAGGACCGCGCCGAGGCGCTCTCCCGGATCGGCGAGGCCCGGGCCGCCGCCGACGCCCACGCGGTCGCGCAGGCCGCCGAGGGCGGCGCCGCCGGGGCCGTACGGGCCGCGGCCCGCGCCGTCCTGGACGAGGCGGCCAGGGCCGAGCCGCCGCTCACCCTGGACTACCTGGCCCTCGTGGACCCGGCCGACTTCACCGAGGTCGCCGACGGCCACGACGGGGAGGCGGTCCTCGCCGTCGCCGCGCGCGTGGGGAGCACGCGGCTCATCGACAACGTCCCCCTGACCTTCGGAGCCTCCAAGTGACCGGAATACGGCTGCACGCGCCCGCGCCGGGCTGGGCCATCGACGCCGACGTCGTCGTGGTCGGCTCCGGGGTCGCCGGGCTCACCGCCGCCCTGCGCTGCACCGCCGCCGGGCTCCGTACGGTGGTCGTCACCAAGGCGCGCCTCGACGACGGCTCGACCCGCTGGGCCCAGGGCGGCATCGCGGCCGCGCTCGGCGAGGGCGACACCCCCGAGCAGCACCTCGACGACACCCTCGTCGCCGGTGCCGGGCTCTGCGACGAGAGCGCCGTGCGGGCCCTGGTCACGGACGGCCCCGACGCCGTCCGCCGCCTGATCTCGACCGGCGCCGACTTCGACAAGACCTCCGACGGCGAGATCGCGCTGACCCGGGAGGGCGGCCACCACCGCCGCCGGATCGCCCACGCGGGCGGGGACGCGACCGGCGCCGAGATCTCCCGCGCCCTGGTCGAGGCGATACGGGACCGGGGCGTCCGCTTCATCGAGCACGCCCTCGTCCTGGACCTCCTGGCGGACGCCGAGGGCCGTACGGCGGGCGTGACCCTGCACGTCATGGGCGAGGGCCAGCACGACGGCGTCGGCGCCGTCCACGCGCCCGCGGTGGTCCTCGCCACCGGCGGCATGGGCCAGGTCTTCTCCGCCACCACCAACCCGGGCGTCTCCACCGCCGACGGCGTCGCGCTCGCGCTGCGCGCCGGGGCCGAGGTCTCCGACCTGGAGTTCGTCCAGTTCCACCCCACGGTGCTCTTCCTCGGGGTCGGCTCCGAGGGCCAGCAGCCGCTGGTCTCCGAGGCGGTACGGGGCGAGGGCGCCCACCTGGTCGACGCCGACGGGGTCCGCTTCATGCTCGGGCAGCACGAGCTGGCCGAGCTGGCGCCCCGGGACATCGTCGCCAAGGCGATCATCCGCCGGATGCAGGAGCAGGGCGCCGAGCACATGTACCTCGACGCCCGCCACTTCGGCGCCGAGATGTGGGCGGAGCGCTTCCCGACGATCCTGGCGGCCTGCCGCTCCCACGGCATCGACCCGGTGACGGAGCCGATCCCGGTCGCGCCCGCCGCCCACTACGCCTCCGGCGGCGTCCGCACGGACCTGTCCGGCCGGACCACCGTGCCGGGCCTGTACGCGTGCGGGGAGGTCGCCTGCACGGGCGTCCACGGCGCCAACCGGCTCGCCTCGAACTCGCTCCTGGAGGGCCTGGTCTTCGCCGAGCGGATCGCCCAGGACGTCGTGGCGCGCGCCGCCGGCCGCGGCCCGGCCGTCCCGGTGGAGCACCCGTCCCCGGCGGTCCTGCCGCTGCTCGACCCGGGCGCCCGGCCCCGTATCCAGCGCACCATGACGCTGGGCGCGGGAGTGCTCCGGTCCGCCGAGAGCCTGAGCACGGCCTCCCGGGAGCTGGAAGCCCTCCACCTCCCGCCCGCCGCACCCGACGACGAGGCCGGTGACCGGAAGTCCGCCGAGCCGGGCGTCGAGTCGTGGGAGACCACCAACCTGCTCTCCGTCGCCCGCCTCCTGGTCGCGGCGGCGTCCCGCCGCGAGGAGACCCGCGGCTGCCACTGGCGCGAGGACCACCCCGACCGGGACGACGCGCGCTGGCGCAGGCACCTCGTCGCCCGCCTCACCCCGGAGCGGACCCTCGACGTCCGCACCACCGAAACCGCCGACTTCCCCCCCACCCTCGACGCACCCAGGGAGCCGTAAGTGAGCACGCCCGAGGAAGCCCGTCCCGAGCCCGTGGACGTCCCTCTCATCCAGATCAACACGATCTCCTCCGACGAGGCCGACGAGACCGGCGGCTGCGGCGACGGCTGCGGCTGCGGCGACGGCGAGGAGTTCGAGTGCGGTCTCGACCCCGCCCTCGCGCAGCTGCTCGCCGACGCCGGTCTCGATCCCGTCCAGGTCGAGGACATCGCCCACCTCGCGATCGCCGAGGACCTCGACGGCGGGGTCGACGTGACGACCGTCGCGACCGTCCCCGAGGACGCCGTCGCCACCGCCGACTTCACCGCCCGCGAGGCCGGTGTCGTGGCCGGCCTGCGGGTCGCCGAGGCCGTCCTGTCGATCGTCTGCACCGACGAGTTCGAGGTCGAGCGGCACGTCGAGGACGGCGAGCGCGTCGAGGCCGGGCAGGTGCTCCTCAGCGTCACCGCCCGCACCCGCGACCTGCTGACCGGCGAGCGCAGCGCGCTCAACATCCTGTGCCGCCTCTCCGGCATCGCCACCGCCACGCGCGCGTGGGCGGACGCCCTGGAGGGCACGAACGCGAAGGTCCGCGACACCCGCAAGACGACGCCGGGCCTGCGCGCCCTGGAGAAGTACGCGGTCCGCTGCGGCGGCGGCGTCAACCACCGCATGTCGCTCTCCGACGCGGCCCTGGTCAAGGACAACCACGTGGTCGCGGCCGGCGGCGTCGCCGAGGCCTTCAAGGCCGTCCGCGAGCTGTTCCCGGAGGTGCCGATCGAGGTCGAGGTCGACACGATGCACCAGGTCCGCGAGGTCCTGGACGCGGGCGCCGACCTGATCCTGCTCGACAACTTCACCCCGATCGAGACCGAGGAGGCCGTCGCGCTGGTCGCGGGCCGCGCCGTCCTGGAGTCCTCGGGCCGGCTGACCCTGGAGAACGCGGCGGCGTACGCGGCGACCGGCGTCGACTACCTGGCGGTCGGCGGCCTCACGCACTCCTCCCCGATCCTCGACATCGGCCTCGACCTGCGCGAGGTGCGCTCCTGATGCTGCTCACCATCGACGTCGGCAACACGCACACGGTGCTCGGGCTCTTCGACGGCGAGGAGATCGTCGAGCACTGGCGGATCTCCACGGACCCGAGCCGTACCGCCGACGAGATGGCGGTCCTGCTCCAGGGCCTCATGGGCATGCACCCGCTGCTCGGCGTCGAGCTGAGCGACGGCATCGAGGGGATCGCCATCTGCGCGACGGTCCCCTCGGTGCTGCACGAGCTGCGCGAGGTGACCCGCCGGTACTACGGGGACGTGCCGGCGGTCCTCGTGGAGCCGGGCGTCAAGACGGGGGTGCCGATCCTCACGGACAACCCCAAGGAGGTCGGCGCCGACCGCATCATCAACGCGGTCGCGGCCGTCGAGCTGTACGGCGGTCCGGCGATCGTCGTGGACTTCGGCACGGCGACGACGTACGACGCGATCACCGTCCGCGGCGAGTACGCGGGCGGGGCGATCGCGCCGGGCATCGAGATCTCGGTGGAGGCGCTGGGCGTCAAGGGCGCGATGCTCCGCAAGATCGAGCTGGCCCGCCCGCGCAGCGTGATCGGCAAGAACACGGTCGAGGCCATGCAGTCGGGCATCGTCTTCGGGTACGCCGGCCAGGTCGACGGCGTGGTGTCCCGGATGAAGCGGGAGCTGGTCGGGCCGAAGGGCGACCCCTCCGACGTCACCGTGATCGCGACCGGCGGCCTGGCGCCGATGGTCCTCGGCGACTCGAAGGAGATCGACGAGCACGAGCCCTGGCTGACCCTGATCGGCCTGCGCCTGGTCTACGAGCGGAACGTCTCGCGCATGTAGGCGCGTCCCGTGAGCGGGGGCGATCATTCCGGCGCGCCGGAATGATCGCTAAGAGGAAATTGTCCGATTAGCGCGTATCGTCGGCCCATGCCCACGCCATACGGATCCCGCGGCGGCATGGCGTTCAGCGCGGACGAACTGCGTGTGCTCCGCCGTGCCCTCGCCATCGCCCTCCACCCCGCCCCCCTCCAGGACGAGGACGTCCAGGACTGCCTGCGCCTGGCCGACTCCGTGGACGAGGCGGTACGCGAGGCCGGCCGGCTGCGCGCCTTCCTCCTCGCCGACCTGGCCCGCTACCGCGAGGCGCTGCCCGGGTCCCTCGGCGGCTACCTGGAGCTCCTCCGGGACGCGCTGGCCGCCGGCTACGACCCCGGCGCCGACGACCTCGCCGCCCTGCGCGCGCTGCGCCACAACCCGGCCGCCGCCGAGCTGCTCGCCCGCTGCCAGGTCCTCGCCGAGCGTTCCGTGCGCACGCGCCTGGCCCGGGTCTCCCAGGCCACCGCCTCGGCCGCGCCCTCCCCCTCCCGGGCCCGGCTGTTCGCGCTGCCCGGCGGGCGCGCGGCGGCCGAGGAGCCCAAGCCGAAGCCGCCCGCCCCGGCCGAGCGCCCGGTGCCCAAGCCCTCCGAGGTCTTCCCGCCGCGCCGAAGGCCCGTTCCGCCGCCCCCGCCCGAGGAACGGGTCGCCGGATAGCTACTCTGGACGGCATGGAATACGTATCCGCGCTCCTGCCCCCCGTCGTGATGGCCGCCTTCTTCATCGGCCTCGTCGTCACGATCGTCAAGAGCCAGGGCGGCCCGAACAAGGCCAAGGAGGACGCGGTCGTGGACGCCGCCCTCGCCCGCGCCGAGGCCGCCCGCCAGGCGGACGGTTCCTGACCCGGGCCCCGGCCCGCCCCGTACCGCAGTACCGAGGGTGCGCGACCTCTTCCGGTCGTGCACCCTTTTTGTCGTTCCGGGGCCGAAATAGGCGTTTATTTCTGTTTCTCCCACTAGGGTGGCAATGTGCCCCGCCCCTTGGGAGAACTCGAAGACGCGGTGATGACGCGCGTCTGGCAATGGAACCGCCCGGTCACGGTCCGGGAAGTCCTGGAGGACCTTCAGCAGGAACGGTCCATCGCCTACACCACCGTCATGACCGTCATGGACAATCTCCATCAGAAGGGCTGGGTCCGCCGGGAGGTCGAAGGCCGCGCCTATCGATATACGGCGGTCTCCACCCGCGCCGCCTACTCCGCCGCGCTGATGAACCAGGCCTGGGCGCAGAGCGACAACCCCGCCGCGGCACTCGTCGCCTTCTTCGGGATGATGTCGCCGGAACAGCGCGAGTCGCTGAACGACGCCATCCGGATCGTCCAGCGCGACACCCCCCTCCCCGCCGCCCCGCGGGAGGCCGAGGGCGGCGAAGGGACACCCCGCCCGTAGCGATAACGTCCCCCCATGTCGACCTCTGCCAAAGCCGTCACCGTACGCAGGGCCCGCACCACCGATGTGGCCGCGGTCCGCCGTCTCGTCGATCCTTTCGTGCAGCGCGGCATCCTGCTCGACAAGGCGACCGTGACCCTTTACGAGTCGATCCAGGAGTTCTGGGTCGCGGAACGCGACGAGGACTCCACGGTCGTCGGCTGCGGCGCACTCCACGTCATGTGGGAAGACCTCGCCGAAGTCCGTACTCTCGCCGTGGATCCCGACTTCAAGGGCGCCGGCGTCGGACATCAGGTGCTGGACAAGTTGTTGCACACCGCCCGATGGCTCGGGGTGCGGCGGGTATTCTGCCTGACCTTCGAAGTCGACTTCTTCGCGAAGCACGGCTTCGTCGAGATCGGCGAGACCCCCGTCGACGGAGATGTCTACAGCGAGCTCCTCCGTTCCTATGACGAGGGAGTCGCCGAGTTCCTCGGTCTCGAACGAGTGAAGCCGAACACCTTGGGCAACAGCAGGATGCTTCTGCACCTGTGACGGGGAAGCCCGGCGATCCTCTCGCGGAACCCTATGTCCGAATCGCGCACGTTTCCCGCGTTGCCGGGGTTCTGAACCTCTCCCAGGGGTTTGTGTTTTTCCGGGAAAAGCGGTTTCCTTTCCGCGTACTGCATTTTCGATGAAAGGAAATCCGGTGGCACAGAAGGTTCAGGTCCTTCTTGTCGACGACCTCGACGGCGTCGAGGCGGACGAGACCGTGACGTTCGCGCTGGACGGCAAGACCTACGAGATCGACCTCACCACCGCCAACGCGGAAAAGCTCCGTGGCCTGCTCGAGCCGTACACCACGAGTGGCCGTCGCACCGGCGGCCGCACCACCGGCGGCCGCGGCAAGGGCCGCGCCGTGGCGACGGGCAGCCAGGACACCGCGAAGATCCGCGCGTGGGCCAAGGAGAACGGCCTGAACGTCAACGACCGCGGTCGCGTTCCCGCCGACATCAAGGCCGCCTACGAGGACGCGAACCGCTGAGGCGAAAGCTGCTGAGCGGTCCCACCGACACGGGCACTCAGCAGCCGCACCCGGTGGCACTCCGCCGCGGCGGCGGCCACGAGACGCACCAGACACGGGGCATCCGCAACGCCCCACGGCGCGGACCGCAGCGCCGGCAGCGAGGACTCGACCTCGCGACCCGGCGCGGGCGCCCGCAGCCACACCGCGGCGCCCGGCGCGCCGGATCCGCTCCGCCCCGGGGGAAGGGGCGCGGTCATCCGGCCGTCGGCACCGAGGGCCACGAGATCCAGTGAGATCCCGCCCCACTCCAGCCAGTCGAGCAGCCCCGGCAGTTCCTCCGCGCTCCCCGCGGCCACGAGCAGCCCCATCCGGTGCCCCAGCAGGGCCACCGGACCCGTCGCCGCGCCCATCCGGCGCAGCACGCCCCGGCCGGCCGCCGCGGGCAGCTCCAGGACGTCGAAGCGCAGCCCGGTGACCAGAGCCACCGGCGGGCCCGCCGCCGTGGCCCAGCCGAGCTCGTCCTCGTACCACCGCGCGATCCCGCCCTCGGGCGGCGTACGGGGCAGCGGGACGGTGACGGCCATACCGGGGGAACTCCCGCGAGGGCGTGTTGGTTACGCCCGCGGTGACACACGGTCCCCCGACGAACGCGCAAGGTGTCCGTGATGGGGCGTACGCGTGCATTCGGCAGCGTGAGGGTGTTCGCTGGTAGCGGAGGGAACCGGGGTGCGCCGCATGGAGTGTCAGTCCTTACGGGTAAGACATTCCTAGTGGAGAGGGACGACTCGCGGGCTTCGGCGTCTCACGTTCGCCATCGGCGTAGTCATGGCGAGGGTAACTACTTGGCCTGCGGGAACATCGTCTCGCACCATCGGGTTGGAGCATTTGTCGGCTGTTCGGCAGCAGGTCTCCCCACTGAGAAGGGGGGTGATCCGGACGGATGTCGGCAGTTGGAATGAGCGGTCCCCGCTTGCGGGACTAAGCTGCGGAAGGACAGGGAGGGGATCGACCCCTAACTGACTGACCGCTCTGAGGAGCGATTAACGATGTTCGAGAGGTTCACCGACCGCGCGCGGCGGGTTGTCGTCCTGGCTCAGGAAGAAGCCCGGATGCTCAACCACAACTACATCGGCACCGAGCACATCCTTCTGGGCCTTATCCACGAGGGTGAGGGTGTCGCCGCTAAGGCCCTGGAGAGCCTCGGGATTTCGCTCGAGGCGGTCCGCCAGCAGGTGGAGGAGATCATCGGCCAGGGCCAGCAGGCCCCGTCCGGGCACATCCCCTTCACCCCTCGTGCCAAGAAGGTCCTGGAGCTGTCGCTCCGGGAGGCCCTCCAGCTCGGCCACAACTACATCGGCACCGAGCACATCCTGCTCGGCCTGATCCGCGAGGGCGAGGGCGTCGCCGCCCAGGTCCTCGTGAAGCTGGGCGCCGACCTCAACCGGGTGCGGCAGCAGGTCATCCAGCTGCTCTCCGGCTACCAGGGCAAGGAAGCCGCCACGGCCGGCGGTCCTGCCGAGGGCACCCCCTCGACGTCCCTGGTCCTCGACCAGTTCGGCCGCAACCTCACCCAGGCGGCCCGCGAATCCAAGCTCGACCCGGTCATCGGGCGCGAGAAGGAGATCGAGCGGGTCATGCAGGTGCTGTCCCGCCGCACCAAGAACAACCCGGTCCTCATCGGCGAGCCCGGCGTCGGCAAGACCGCCGTCGTCGAGGGCCTGGCGCAGGCCATCGTCAAGGGCGAGGTGCCCGAGACCCTCAAGGACAAGCACCTCTACACCCTGGACCTCGGCGCGCTGGTCGCCGGCTCCCGCTACCGCGGTGACTTCGAGGAGCGCCTGAAGAAGGTCCTCAAGGAGATCCGCACCCGCGGCGACATCATCCTGTTCATCGACGAGCTCCACACCCTCGTGGGTGCGGGCGCCGCCGAGGGCGCGATCGACGCCGCCAGCATCCTCAAGCCGATGCTGGCCCGCGGTGAGCTCCAGACCATCGGTGCCACCACGCTCGACGAGTACCGCAAGTACCTGGAGAAGGACGCGGCCCTGGAGCGCCGCTTCCAGCCCATCCAGGTCGCCGAGCCGTCGCTGCCGCACACCATCGAGATCCTCAAGGGTCTCCGTGACCGGTACGAGGCCCACCACCGGGTCTCCATCACCGACGAGGCCCTCGTCCAGGCCGCGACCCTGGCCGACCGGTACATCTCGGACCGCTTCCTCCCGGACAAGGCGATCGACCTGATCGACGAGGCCGGCTCCCGGATGCGCATCCGCCGGATGACCGCGCCGCCGGACCTCCGCGAGTTCGACGAGAAGATCGCCGGCGTCCGCCGCGACAAGGAGTCCGCGATCGACTCGCAGGACTTCGAGAAGGCCGCCTCCCTGCGCGACAAGGAGAAGCAGCTCCTCGCCGCGAAGACCAAGCGGGAGAAGGAGTGGAAGGCCGGCGACATGGACGTCGTCGCCGAGGTCGACGGCGAGCTGATCGCCGAGGTCCTCGCGACCGCCACCGGCATCCCGGTCTTCAAGCTGACCGAGGAGGAGTCCTCGCGTCTGCTCCGCATGGAGGACGAGCTCCACAAGCGCGTCATCGGCCAGAAGGACGCCGTCATCGGCCTCTCGCGGGCCATCCGCCGCACCCGTGCGGGTCTGAAGGACCCGAAGCGCCCCGGTGGTTCGTTCATCTTCGCCGGTCCGTCCGGTGTCGGTAAGACCGAGCTTTCGAAGGCGCTCGCCGAATTCCTCTTCGGCGACGAGGACGCGATGATCTCCCTCGACATGTCGGAGTTCAGCGAGAAGCACACGGTTTCGCGTCTCTTCGGTTCGCCGCCCGGATACGTCGGCTACGAAGAGGGCGGCCAGCTCACCGAGAAGGTGCGCCGCAAGCCGTTCTCCGTCGTCCTCTTCGACGAGGTCGAGAAGGCCCACCCCGATATCTTCAATTCCCTTCTCCAGATCCTGGAGGACGGTCGCCTGACCGACTCCCAGGGCCGGGTCGTGGACTTCAAGAACACGGTCATCATCATGACGACCAACCTCGGGACCAGGGACATCTCGAAGGGCTTCAACCTGGGCTTCGCCGCCCAGGGCGACACGAAGTCCAACTACGAGCGGATGAAGGCGAAGGTCAGCGACGAGCTGAAGCAGCACTTCCGCCCGGAGTTCCTCAACCGTGTGGACGACATCATCGTCTTCCCGCAGCTGACGCAGGAGGACATCCTCCAGATCGTCGACCTGATGATCAGCCGCGTCGACGAGCGCCTCAAGGACCGGGACATGGGCATCGAGCTCTCCCAGACCGCGAAGGAGCTCCTCGCCAAGAAGGGCTACGACCCCGTGATGGGCGCCCGGCCGCTGCGCCGGACGATCCAGCGCGAGATCGAGGACACGCTCTCCGAGAAGATCCTCTTCGGCGAGCTGCGCCCCGGTCACATCGTGGTCGTGGACACCGAGGGCGAGGGCGAAGAGCGCAAGTTCACCTTCCGCGGCGAGGAGAAGACCTCCCTCCCGGACGCCCCGCCGATCGAGGCCACGGGCGGCGCGGGCCCGAACCTGTCGAAGGACGCGTAAGGCGTAGGCGCACAAGGGGCGGCCCCGGAACCTGGTGGTTCCGGGGCCGCCCCTTTTCCGCGGCCGGAAGGGGCCGTGGTCAGAAGGAGATGATCTCCACGGCGGGGGGGAGCCGGTCGGCGCCCTTCAGGCGCGTGGCGTTGATGTGGAAGATCTTCAGGTGCTCCAGCCGCCCCAGCGGTGTCACGTCGACCTCCTGCCCGTGGAGCTCCTCGACGAAGAGACCGAGTCGCTGGGCGAGGGGGAACAGCCGCGTGACCGTCTCCAGCGGCGGCTTGCCGAGGGGAGCGGAGAACAGGAGGGTCCGGATGTGCGGGAGCGTGACATCGGCCGGCGCCGATTCGAGGTCCGTCGCGTCGATCGCGAGGAAGTTCAGCTGGGTCAGCGAGGCGAGTTCCCGCCAGTCGTGGGCCGTCACCTGGTAGGCCTGCCAGAGGTCGAGTTCGCGGAGGCCGGTGGCGGAGCGCAGCGCCGCGAGGCCCTCCTGGGGCCAGGCCGAGAAGGCGAGGTCCACCAGCGGTGCGCCGGTGGGGAGGTCGCTCAGGCGCCAGTACGGGGCGGAGGGGACGTCCAGGACGAGCTTCTCCAGCCGGGTGAGGCCGGAGAGCGCCGTCAGGTCGGGGTGCTCGCCCTCGCGGGTCAGGTTGAGGCGGACCGGGTCGCAGGCGGTGAGGAGTTCCCTCACGGCCCCGTCGGAGACGTCCGCGTCGATGGTGAGCCGGTCGGGGGCCATTCCCCGGCGGAGGAGTTCCGCGACGTGACCGTCGCGGGCGACGGAGAAGTCCAGGTCGGCCGGGTCGATGACCGTCACGACCGACTCGGCGTAGGCGCTGTCGTCGAAGCGCCGCCATCCCCAGATCAGCTGGGCGCGGACCTCGACCGACGTGTGCTCGGCGAACTGGGCCAGATACGGGATCGCCGCGTCGGAGGGGACGTGCGTCGCCGTCGTGACCACCAGGCGGGCGTCCTCGTCGCTCAGTCCCTCCGGACCCGGCAGCAGGTCCAGGACCAGCCGGCCCGCCGTCGCCAGTTCCCTGGCCTCCTCCGGCGAGCGGGGCGGGACGAGGGCCGCCGCCCGGGCCCGTACCTCCTCCCGTACCTCCTGTGTCACCTCGGTCGCGTGGTTCAGCGCGGTCGCCGCCAGGATGAGGAGGCGGAGCTGTGTCGGGCGGTCCTCGGCGGCGTCCGCCGCCTTGAGGAGTTCGCGGAGGATCTCGGCGCACTCGCGTGGGCGGGCGTGGCCGACCGCCATGCGGATGACGTCCTCCCAGCGGTCGTCCGTGGCGTGTTCCACGAGGACGCCGATGTCCCAGCGGTCCACCAGGGCCTTGGCCGCCAGGTAGTCCTGGAAGGTGCGGTGGACGAAGTCGACGGATTCGGCCGTCGGCTCGCGCAGCAGACCGCTGCGGTGGAGGAGATGGGTGAAGACCTGGTCCGGGGCGTAGGCGGAGGCCTCGATCATGGCGGGGACGGCCTCCGCGACGATCGCCTCGGCGTGGTCGCGGTCCAGCTGGAGCCGGCCGTTCAGGGTGAGCCAGTACGCGAGCCGCTGGATCAGCTGGATCTGCGGTGCCTCGTCCAGCTCGATCCCGTACGGGTTCGCCATGTCCCGCTCGCGGTCCCGGCGGGACAGGAGCATCGAGAGCGCGGAGTCGTAGAGCGTCTTGCGGCCCCGGGGCAGATAGCCGCGCCGGTCGCGGTGGATGGCGCAGATCAGTCCGCACATCAGGGGGTTGGTGGCGAGCTGGGCGACGTGCTCGTTGGTGTGCAGGGCGTCCAGGAGCGGTCGCTCGTACGGTTCGGCCTCGGGCCCGGCGGCCTGGTGCCAGCGGCGCACGAAGGTGGCGACCTCGGCGCGTGACATGGGGGCGAGGGTCAGGTCGGTGAAGCCGTCCCGGGCCAGCCAGTCGCTGCCGACGGCGGTGGGGCGGGCGGTGACCAGCCAGCGGTTGCCGTCGTACGCGTCGAGGAGGCCCCGGAGCCATGCGCGGGCGCGTCCGCGTTCGGCCTCGGGGATCTCGTCGATGCCGTCGACGAGGATCAGTCCCCGTCCGGCGGCCAGGACCCGGTCGGCCCAGCCGTCGGGTGCCGTGAGCGGGCAGTCGGCGGCGCGGAGGAAGCGGTCCGGGGCCGGGAGGCGCTCGCCGTGGCGGGTGAGGGTGCGCAGCGGGAGGACGAAGGGGATGCGGCCTCTCAGGTACGCCATGCCCTCGGCGGGGGCGTCCGAGGCGGCGGACGCGGTCAGCCACTGGACGAGGGTGGTCTTGCCGGAGCCGGCGAGGCCCCGCAGCAGGACCTTGTCGTGGCGGGCCAGGGCCAGGTCGGCGTGGACGGGTGTGTGTTCCCGTCGCTGGGGGAGGAGGCGGATCGTCTCGTCCGGCCGGGGGCCGGTCCCGGTCGCCTCCAGCGACAGGTAGGCCATGTCCAGCGGCCATTCCCGGGGTGATTCGTGCAGGTCGATCCCGTAGATGGTGAGCCGGCCGTGGCGCTTCGCGAGGTGGGACAGATACCGGTGCTCGAAGTCGGTGTCCCGGCCGTCGGCGCGGGGGGTGCGGGTCAGGACGGCGTCGACCTTGGCGAGGAGTTCGGCCTGGTTCCTGGTCTGTTCCACCAGGCTGCGGGCGATGAACGTGGAGCGCTGGGTGAAGAACTCCAGGATGTGGAGGCAGGCCCACTCCGTCATCGACTCCAGGTAGAGGACGGAGTCGGTGGAGAGGCCGTCGGGGGCCGGGGCGGCGGCGCGCAGGCGGCGGGCGAGGTCGCGGTGGCCGAGGCGGACGGCCTGGACGTCGTCCATGTCGAGGTCGCCGAGGGAGAGGAGGGTGCGGGCGAGGGTGTCGGTGACGGCCTCGGTCTCGTCGGCGGGGAAGGGGGTCTCGCCGGGGCCGCCCGTCGAGCGGCCGACGAGGGTCGCGGCGAGTTTCCGGACGTCCTTCTCCGTGAGGGTGCGCTTCTCGCCGCGGAAGGAGACCAGGGAGGAGAGCCGGATCTTCGAGGAGCCGGTGAGACCTGCCCCCGGGCCGTCGCTGACCAGCAGTTTCCTCAGCAGCGGGCTGATCGCGGCCGAGGCGAGGCGCGTGCCGATGAGTGCCGGTTCCATGTGTGCCCCCCGTGGTGTCCCGAAGTGATCAGCGTAGTGCGGGACGGCGTTCGGGGCGGCTCGGTTGCGTGACCCAGGTCCCATTCGGGGGCGGGCGCTGGTGACAAGGCGCACAGGCGTTTCGAGGGGTACTAAGTGGAATAGTGGCGACCTTTGGTGTGGATTCGGGATGTTTCGGAGTGAACCGTCGGGGCTTTGGTCCCGGGAGGTCCCGAACCAGGCGTCGGGCGGCGTTTCGGGCGGTTCCGGGCCCCGCGACGTGCGCGTAAACCGATTCTCTTGTTCCGTTATGTCCGATTTCGCGAGCCCCCTCCGGGGTCGTCGCGCGGCGAACTTCCCCGGAGATCGCTACGACGCAATGTCGTAGATGGGGTGTTTTGGGATGAGCTGGGGGCCGGGTTACCAAGGATGAGCAAGCCCGACACGGCGACCGTCCGCGTCGGGTCCCGTACTTCCCGGAGGTCTTCCCCCGTATGTCGAAGCGCGTCATGAACCCCGCCGCCCGTATCACCGCCGTCGCTCTCGCCGCCGCGGGTCTGGGAGCGTCGCTGGTGGCCGGAGCAGGGTCCGCCTTCGCCGCCGAGGGCAAGGTCGCGACCGCCCCGGTCGCGCTCACCGCGTCCGCCGCCGTCGCCGCCCAGGCCGACGCCCAGGCCCACCTCGCCGCCCAGGTGAAGGCCGCCGCCGCCAAGGCCACCGCCGTGAAGGCCACCCCGGTGAAGGCCGTCAAGAAGGCGACCCCGGCCTGGGTCAAGCCGGTCTCCGTCTACGCCCTCAGCGCCAGCTTCAACCAGGGCGGCGCCATGTGGGCCCACAAGCACTCCGGCCAGGACTTCGCCGTCCCGGTCGGCACCCCGGTCAAGGCCGCGGCCGCCGGCACCGTCGTGAAGGCCGGCCCGAACGGCGGCGGCGACGGCCCCGCGTACGGCAACGCGATCGTCATCAAGCACGCCAACGGCACGTACTCCCAGTACGCCCACCTGTCGCGGATCCAGGTCCACATCGGCCAGGCCGTCGGCGCCGGCCAGCAGATCGCCCTCTCGGGCAACACCGGCAACTCCTCCGGCCCGCACCTGCACTTCGAGATCCGCACGACCCCGAACTACGGCTCCGCCGTCAACCCGATGACCTTCCTGCGGGCCCACGGCGTCGGCGTCTGACGCACCCGCGGCTAGGCCCCCTGGGCCTGCTCGATCAGATCGAGGGCGACCTCGAGGACGGCTTCCTGCTTCTCCTCGGGGTCGCCCTCGACGTTCTCCATGAAGAAGGTCCCGGCGTGCAGCGCGAAGATCGCGCTCACGGCGCGGACCTTGTCCTTCATCGGGGCGTCGGGTTCCTGGATGAACTTGTTGAGCGCGATGAAGCGCTCCTTGAAGGTGAGCCCGATGCTCAGGTCGCGCACGGTCGCCTGGTTCTCGTGCATGAAGCGGAACAGCGGGGCAG
The DNA here is from genome assembly GCF_042874035.1 of Streptomyces sp. NPDC004284. Lineage (NCBI taxonomy): Bacteria > Bacillati > Actinomycetota > Actinomycetes > Kitasatosporales > Streptomycetaceae > Streptomyces > Streptomyces sp. NPDC004284. Next base: position 177,470 of record NZ_JBIAMJ010000015.1, read on the forward strand.
CGGCGCGCAGGGCCCTCTGGTAGCGGCGCAGGATCTCCTGCTTGGTCTCCAGGGTGCGCGGCTGCTCGCCGGCCCAGACGACCAGCTCGTCGATCGGGCGCGCCAGGTCCTGGAAGATCCCGATGATGATGTCTTCCTTGGTCTTGAAGTGGTAGTAGAGCGCCGCCTTCGTGACGTCCAGCCGCTCCGCGATCTCGCGCAGCGAGGTCTTCTCGTAGCCCTGCTCGGCGAAGAGTTCGAGAGCCACGTCCTGGATGCGCTGGCGGGTGTTGCCTCGGGCCATGACGGGTCTCCGCTTTCCAGAAAACTTACTTGACGCCCGGCTAGTTACGGGCCTACCGTCCCAGTGTAGTAACTAGCCGGGCGGCAAGTAAGGGATCGACATGGCGACGAAACAGAACGTTCAGGCAGCAGAGGGGGAGGTTGCGGACCCGCAGCCGCGCAGCGTACGCGTCGTCCTCCTCGCCCTCATGATCGCGATGCTGCTCGCGATGCTCGACAACATGATCATCGGCACCGCGATGCCGACGATCGTCGGTGAGCTCGGCGGCCTGGAGCACCTCTCCTGGGTCGTCACCGCCTACACGCTGGCCACCGCCGCCTCCACCCCCATCTGGGGCAAGCTCGGCGACATGTTCGGCCGCAAGGGCGTCTTCCTCGTCTCGATCGTGATCTTCCTGATCGGTTCGGCGCTCAGCGGCATGGCCCAGGACATGGGCCAGCTCATCGGCTTCCGCACGATCCAGGGCCTCGGCGCCGGCGGTCTGATGGTCGGCGTCATGGCCATCATCGGCGACCTGATCCCGCCCCGTGAGCGCGGCAAGTACCAGGGCATGATGGCCGGAATCATGGCCCTCGCCATGATCGGCGGCCCCCTCGTCGGCGGCACCATCACCGACCACTGGGGCTGGCGCTGGTCCTTCTACATCAACCTGCCGCTCGGTGTCGTCGCCCTCGCCATGCTCACCACCGTCCTGCACCTGCCGAAGAAGCAGCGCGCCACGGACACCCGGATCGACTTCCTCGGCGCCGCGCTGCTGACCGCCGGCATCACCGCGATCGTCCTCGTCACCACCTGGGGCGGCACGGAGTACGCCTGGGGCTCGGCCACCATCGTCGGCCTGATCATCGGCGGCGTCGCCGCGCTCGCGGCCTTCCTCTTCGTCGAGACCCGGGCGAGCGACCCGATCATGCCGCTGCACATCTTCCGCAGCCGCAACTTCACCCTGATGTCCCTGATCGGCTTCATCACCGGCTTCGTGATGTTCGGCGCGGTCCTCTACCTGCCGATCTTCCAGCAGTCCGTCCAGGGCGCCTCGGCCACCAACTCCGGCCTGCTGCTCCTGCCGATGCTGCTGTCGATGATGGTCGTCTCGCTGCTCGTCGGCCGCTTCACCACCAGCACCGGCAAGTACAAGGTCTTCCCGATCGTGGGCGGCGCGCTCATGGTCGCCGGCCTCTTCCTGCTCTCGACGATGGACACCGGCACCTCGCGCCTCGTCTCCGGGATCTGGATGGCCCTCCTCGGCGCCGGCATGGGCTTCCTCATGCAGATCACCATGCTGGTCGCCCAGAACAGCGTGGAGATGAAGGACATGGGCGTCGCCTCCTCCTCCACCACCCTCTTCCGGACGCTCGGCTCCTCCTTCGGCGTCGCGATCATGGGCGCGCTCTTCACCAGCCGCGTCCAGGACGAGATGGCCTCCCGCGGCGGTGGCGGGCTCACCGAGCGCACCGCCCAGCTCGACGCGGCGAGCCTCGCCAAGCTGCCGGCCGCGCTCCGCGAGGCCTACCAGCACGCGGTCGCCACCGGCACGCACGGCGCCTTCCTCGTCGCCTCGGCCGTCGCCGTCCTCGGCTTCGTCCTCGCCTTCTTCGTCAAGGAGGTGGCGCTCCGCGGCGCCGGACCGGCCGCGGCCCCGAAGGCGGAGTCCGGCGACACCGCGAAGGTCGCCGAGACGGTCTGACGGCAGCGGTACGTACGGCGGAGGGGCCGGGTCCTGTTCATGGACCCGGCCCCTCCGCCGTACCCTCACTCCGGCAGCCGCAGGATCGGGAAGCTGCCCGTGTTCGTCGGCGCGTGGTCCGGCAGCCACAGCACCGCGATGGCGCCGCCCACCCCCTCCGGAGCCCCCTCCGCGGCCACGTTCCGGAAGGTCAGCCGGGCGCCGAGGACCCGCGCCTGGCCCGCCGCGATCGTCAGGCCCAGGCCGTGGCCCTGGCCCGCGCGGTCGCTCGTGCCCGTACGGAACCGGCTCGGGCCCTCCTTGAGCAGCGCCTCCGGGAAACCCGGCCCGTGGTCGCGGACGCGGACCACCCGGCCCTCGACGGTGACCTCGACCGGCGGCTTGCCGTGCTTGGCCGCGTTGGCGAGGAGATTGCCCAGGACCCGCTCCAGACGGCGCGGATCGGTGTTCACCCAGGACTCGTGCACGACCCGGACGACGACCTCCGGATCCAGGGCCCGCACCCGCCGCTCCACGAACTCGCCGAGCGAGATCTCCTGGAGCTCGGCCCGCTCCGACGCGCTGTCGAGCCGGGCCACCTCCAGGACGTCCTCGACCAGCGTCCGCATGGCCTGTGCCCGGTCCCGTACGAGCTCGGTCGGACGCCCCGGCGGCAGCAGCTCGGCCGCCGTGAGCAGCCCGGTGACGGGGGTGCGCAGCTCGTGCGCGATGTCGGCGGTGACCCGCCGCTCGGCCTCGATCCGCTCGTTCAGGGCGTCGGTCAGGGCGTCCACCGCCCACGCCAGGTCGTCGGTCTCGTCCCGTACGACTCCGCCGACGGCGTCCCGCACCCGTACGTCCGTATTGCCCTGGGCCACCCGCCCGGCCGCGACGGCGGCCTTCCGCAGTCGCCGCGACAGCTGCCCGCCGATGAGGACGCCGAGCGCGCAGCCGCCGAAGACCACCGACACCGAGCCGATGACGAGGGCCCGGTCCAGATCGTTCATGATCGTCGCGCTGCGGTCGGCGAAGGGGATGTGCAGGGAGAGCACGTCGCCGTTGGCGAGCGGCACGGCCGCCCACACGTCCGGCGGCCCGCCGTGCCGGTGCTCCTGCACGTACGTCCCGCGCCGCTTGTCCCGCATCAGCTGGTGCAGCGGGGACGGCAGCGCCGGATCGTTGATCTTCGTGCCGAAGCGGGGCTCCTTCGGCTTCGACGTCTCGTACATCCGCTGCGCGAAGAGCAGCCGCTCCATCTGCACCTCGCGCGCGTTGTCGAGCATCGAGATGCGGGCGGCGTTGTGCACGACGATGCTCAGGGTGACCGCGATGAGGGCGCCGACCGCCGCGATGGCGACGGCGATCTTCCAGCGGACCCCGGTACGGAGCGGGAACAGCTTCACCTGCACGGGGTCAGCCCTTGAGCTTGTAACCGAAGCCGCGCACGGTCTCGATCCGGTCCTGGCCGATCTTGGCGCGCAGCCGCTGCACATGGACGTCCACGACCCGGGTGTCACCGCCCCAGCCGTAGTCCCAGACCCGCTCCAGGAGCTTGTCCCGCGACAGCACGGTGCCCGGCGCCGAGGAGAACTCCAGGAGCAGCCGCATCTCGGTCGGGGTCAGCGCCACCGGCACCCCGCCCCTGCGGACCTCCATGCCCTCCGTGTCGACCTCCAGGTCGCCGAAGACGAGGAGCCCGCCGCCGTCCGCGGGCTCGTCGTGCTCGCCGGCGCCGGCCCCGCCCGCGTGGCCGAAGCGGCGCAGCACGGCCCGGATGCGGGCCATCAGGACGGAGCCGTCGAAGGGCTTGGTGACGTAGTCGTCGGCCCCGGCCTCCAGGCCGAGCACGACGTCGATCGAGTCGGCGCGCGCCGACAGCATGATGACGGGCACCGTCGACTCGTCGCGGATGCGGCGGCAGAGGCTGACCCCGTCCATGCCCGGCAGCATCACGTCGAGGAGGGCGATGTCCGGCCGCTGCGCCCGGAAGGCGTCCAGGCCGGAGAGCCCGTCGGGCATGGCGGTCACCCGGAAGCCGTCCCGCTCCAGGGCGAGCTGGGTGGCCTCACGGATGACGTCGTCGTCCTCGACGAACAGGACATGGGTCTCGGCCATCGTGCGTGCCCTTCGGTGTGCGTGTGCTGGGGTCTGCGGCTCAGTTCGCGGCGGGTTCGCTCGGCGCGGGCTCCACGCCCGCGCTCGCGCCCTCGCCGTCGCCGACGGCCCGGCTGTAGTCGTTGTGCACCCAGTCGTGCTGGGTGAACCTGTTCCCCGACCAGCGGTAGGTGATCACGTCCTCGCCCGAGGGGTACGCGACCGGGTCGCCCTTCGCGTACACCTGCTTGGTGACGACGAGGTCCCCCCGGTCGATCGTGGCGTAGACCGCCGCGTCCTCGGACATGAACACGTTCTCGTACCGGTCGTTCTGCTTGCGGTAGACGTACGTGCCGATGCCGACGGCGTCACCGCAGGTCATCACGTTGACGACGACGTCGGGGGCGGGGGAGTCGGTGAGATTGCCGTAGGAGGAGTCCACCGGGTACGCGTCCGCGACGCACGGCTTCAGATCGCCCTTGAACCGCGCGCCGATCTTCGGGTCGCCCTTCAGGAGCGCGATCGGATCCACGCGCTCGGCCGACTGCGGGCCGGCGCTCGCGGCGACGGAGGGGGCGGGCGCCGTGGCGGCGACCTCGTCGGTGCGGGCCGCGCCCTCGTCGCGGGAGCCGGTGCCGCCGGTGGAGCAGCCCGCCAGGGACAGTCCGACGGCGACGAGCCCGGCCGTCGCCGTGACGCTCGCCGCCTTGACGGTACGCCGCGAGCGGCGGCGCCCGGTTCCGTACCGGTCGCCGCCGCCGCTCACACCGTGGTGGTCTCCGTGTGGTCTGCCGTCGGGTTCGCCGTCTAGGCCGCGCACCGCTCCCGCCCCCCTTCGTCGCCTCGTACGGTCGCCCGCTCCCCGGTCCGCCCCAGGGCGCGGGCGTCGAGGTCACGGCTCTCCAGTTCCTGGCGGAGCCGGGCGAGCGCGCGGTGGAGCGTGGACTTCACCGTACCTGTCGACATGCCGAGCGCCGCCGCCGTCTCCTCCGTGCTCATCTGCTCCCAGTGCCGCAGGACGACGACGCTGCGCTGCTTGGGCGCGAGCACCTTCAGGACGTCCATGAGGAGGGCGCGGTCGGCGTGCTGCTCGGTCGGGTCGTCGACGCTCCCGTCGGGCAGCTGCTCGGTCGGCACCTCTTCGAGCCTGCGGGAGCGCCACCACTCGGTCCGGGTGTTGATCATGACCCGGCGCAGATAGGCGTCGGCGAGGGACTTGTCGGCGATGCCGTCCCAGCGGCCGTACGTACGGGCCAGGGCCGTCTGCAGGAGGTCCTGGGCGTCGACGGGGTCGGCGACGAGACGACGGGCGCTGCGCAGCAGCGCGTCCTGCCGCGTGCGTACGTACTCCTCGAAGTCGAGCACCTCGCCGTGCCTCATCCGAACCGCCTCCGATCCCCGTGACCTTCGTTCCTCGTGTCGTCGACGACGCTACGGAGCGGTTGTCACGGGGCTGTGCGGGGCAGCCGTCGGTGGACGCACGGCTACCCATCGGTTGTGTAACAGCGAGATCGTGGATCCAAGATCCTGGATCCGGCATCCACGTCTTGGATCCAAGATCCTGGATCCGACATCCACGACTTGGATCCAACATCTGGATCCAAGATCCAGGATCCACGTCGTGTCAGGACAGCGGGAGTCGGTACAGGCCGCCGTCCAGCGGCTCGACGAGGCCGTCCGCGACCAGGCCGTCCAGGGCCCTGGCCCGCTGCACCGGCTCGTCCCAGACAGCGTCAAGGGCCGCCTGTGCCACCGGGTCCGTCGACTCCCGCAGCACGGCGAGGAGCCGGCCGCGGACCTGCCGGTCGGTCCCGGCGTACGTCTGGCCCCGCCGCGGCGGACCGTCGTGCGCCGGCTTCCCCGCGAGCCGCCAGGCGCACCGATCGGCGATCGGGCAGCGCCCGCAGTCCTCGTTCTTCGCCGTGCACACCAGGGCGCCCAGCTCCATGGAGGCGGCCGCCCAGCGGGACGCCCGCGCCTCGTCGTCCGGCAGCAGCGCGCGGGCGAGCCGCCGCTCGGCGGCCGTGGTCGCGTTCGGCGGGTACTGGACGCCGGTCGCCGCCCGCGCGAAGACCCGGCGCACGTTCGTGTCCAGGACCGCGTGGCGCTGCCCGTACGCGAAGGAGGCCACCGCCGCCGCCGTGTACTCGCCGATCCCGGGCAGCGCGAGCAGCTGCCCGTGGTCGCGGGGCACGTCGCCGTGGTGCCGTTCCGTTATGGCCACGGCCGCCGCGTGCAGCCGCAGCGCCCGGCGCGGATAGCCCAGCCGGCCCCAGGCGCGGACCGCCTCGCCGGGGGCCTCGGCGGCCAGGTCGGCCGGGCGCGGCCAGCGCGCGAGCCACTGCTCGTACACCGGGAGGACCCGGACCACCGGGGTCTGCTGGAGCATGAACTCGCTGACCATGACGCCCCAGGCGCCGGCCTCGGGGCGGCGCCAGGGCAGGTCGCGGGCGTGCCGGTCGAACCAGGCGAGGACGGGCCCGTGCAGCTCGGCGGGGGGCACGGGCGCGTCGGGGGCGACGGAGGCCGGGGAGGGGGTGGGGTCATCGATGGAAGTCATGGCACCTCCGATCCTGACACGTCCCCGGCGGGATCAGTACGCGCCGTGGCGTGCGCGCCTGGACCGCTCGGAGTGCGCGGGAGCGTACGCGGAGGCGTGCGCACTCGGCCCGCGCCCCGCGCACCACACCACGGCCGAGCTCCGGCTCGACCGGGCCGTCTCCACCAGCGACCGCACGGGCCGCTCCGCGAGCCGCATCACGAGGAAGGCGACCAGGGCGCCGGCCAGCAGGCCGACGGTCACGTCGTGCGGGTAGTGGACGCCGACGAAGACCCGGGAGAAGGCCATCAGCAGGGCCATCGGCACGGTCAGCCAGACGATCCCGCGCCAGGACAGGGCGAGCGCGATCGCGGCCGCGCCCGCGATGGCCGAGTGGTTGCTCGGGAAGGACCAGTCGCCGTGCGGCGGGCAGGCGACGAGCGAGACGGGCGCGCCGGCGACCGCGCGGCACGGACGTTCCTCGTCGACCAGCGACTTCAGGGCCTCGCTCACCACGTAACCGAAACCGGTGGCGACCGGGGCCAGCAGCGCGAGCGCCATCGTCCGGCTCGAACCCTCCCGGGAACGCCACCAGCCGGCGAGGAACAGCACGCCGAAGAGCAGCAGCCCGAGCTCCGTCCACACCTCGGCGACCCACTGGAACCAGTGGGGGGTGGAGTGGGCGAAGTCGGCGACGTCGAGATACAGACGGTCGGAGAGGTCGAGAAGGGTGTTCATGGTGTACGACGCTAACCGGAATCCGGAGCCCCCCGCCCCGGGCCAACGGCCAGAACGACCCCCGACGAAAGTGGGGGGCCGTGATTCGGGCCGGTTCCCTATGGTTTCGGGCGGTGTTCCGGGAAAAGTTCCCGGAACCCGTGGATGTGATCATCGGCAAAACTTGAGGTCTCGGGCGGCGGGTGGGGCGGGAGTTGGGCCGGATCTCTCGTAAGGTTCGGTCGTGGGATCTTTGCGCAATCCGGTCGGGCCGCTTCCCTCCACCATCTACTGGCGTCGGAGGGCGGTGGCGGCGTGCCTGGTGGCGCTTCTCGCGCTGCTCGCCGTCTGGGCCGTCACCTCGGGCGACGGCGACGGGAAGAAGACGAACGACGGGGCCAACGGCGCCTCGCCGACCCCTCCCTCGATCACCCCGGGCCCCTCCGGCAGCGGCCCTGCGATCAGCCAACAGCCCGGCGGCCGCGAGGAGTCGGGCGACTCCGGTGACAACGGCGGCTCCGCGGGCTCCGGTACGGACGAGGGCACGGACGCCGGTACGGACTCCGGCGCCACGGGCGCCGACTCCGGCACCGCGGGCACCGGCAAGAACGGCGACACCGACGGAGCCGGCGCCGACGGAGGCGCGGGCACCGGCGCGGGCCAGCAGGTCCCGGCCGACTCCCCGCTCCCGAACTGCCCCGCCGGAGCACTCCAGTTGACCCTCCGCTCCACCAAGGTCACCTACGAGCCGGGCGAGAAGCCCCGCTTCCACCTCGTCGCCAAGAACACCTCGAACGCCGCCTGCAAGGCCGACTTCGGGCCCCGCAGCGCGGTTCTGACGATCAGTGACGACGGCGACGACGAGATCTGGTCCTCCGCCGACTGCCCGCGCCCCGGCAACCCGGTCCTGCTGCGCGTCCCCGCGCACACCACCATCACCCACACCGTGGAATGGGACCGAGGTCACAGCGCCCCGCAGTGCGCCAGCGCCCCGGCGGGCCCGGCCGGCCCCGGCACCTACCTGGTGGAGGCCCGGATGCCGGGCGTGAAGGTGTCCCCGGCCTCGTTCACGCTCGCCAAGGACTGAGCGGGCAGTGCGCCCTGGACGTACTGAGCGGGCGGCACGTCCTTAGACGTACCGCTCCAGGATCGAGGACTCCGCGAGCCGCGACAGGCCCTCGCGGACGCTGCGGGCGCGGGCCTCGCCGACGCCGTCGACGGTCTGGAGGTCGTCCACGCTCGCCGCGAGCAGCTTCTGCAGTCCGCCGAAGTGCTCCACCAGTCGCTCGATGATCGCGCCGGGCAGCCGCGGCACCTTGGCCAGGAGCCGGTAGCCGCGCGGCGAGACCGCCGAGTCGAGGGTCTCGGGCGAGCCGCTGTAGCCGAGGGCGCGCGCCACGACCGGAAGTTCGAGCAGCTCGGTGTGGGTGAGCGCGTCGAGCTCGGTGAGCGCCTCGGCGACCGTCCGCGAACGCTTCGCCGTCGGCTCCGGAACGTAGTCCCGGATCACCAGCTCGCGCTCCGGCTCCACGCCCGCGATCAGCTCGTCGAGCTGGAGCGAGAGGAGCCGCCCGTCGGTGCCGAGCTCGACCACGTACTCCGCGATCTCGGTGGCGATCCGGCGGACCATCTCCAGGCGCTGCGCGACCGCGGTGACGTCCCGGACCGTGACCAGGTCCTCGATCTCCAGGGCGGACAGCGTGCCGGCCACCTCGTCGAGCCGCAGCTTGTACCGCTCCAGCGTCGCGAGCGCCTGGTTGGCGCGGGACAGGATCGCGGCCGACTCCTCCAGGACCCGGCGCTCACCGTCCACGTACAGCGCGATCAGACGCATCGACTGCGAGACGGAGACGACCGGGAACCTGCACTGCTTGGAGACCCGGTCCGCGGTGCGGTGGCGGGTGCCGGTCTCCTCGGTGGGGATGGAGGCGTCCGGGACGAGCTGCACGCCCGCGCGGTGGATCTTGGTGATGTCCTTGTCGAGGACGAGCGCGCCGTCGAGCTTGCACAGCTCGCGCAGGCGGGTCGCGGTGAACTCGACGTTCAGCTCGAAGCCGCCGGTGCACATCGAGTCGACCGTCTTGTCCAGGCCCAGCACGATGAGACCGCCGGTGTTTCCCCGGAGGATCCGCTCCAGGCCGTCGCGCAGCGCGGTGCCCGGCGCGACCGCGCTCAGGGCGGCGCGCATCAGCGCTTCGTTGCCGTCCTTGGCTGCCACTGCACTCCTCCGGCTCGTACGGATGGGCGAGACCAGGGCAAAGTCTAGCGACACCACTCCGGCTGGATTGTGGGCATACGTTCCGCGGGGCGGAACAGAAAGGCGCAATCCAGCCGAAAAGGTCCACCGCTCCGCGCGGCGCCCCGACGGGCCGAGGGCCTGCTCAGCGGCCCGGCGCCTCCTCGGCCGCCTTCGCCCTGCGGCTCCGCGGCAGCACCCGGAGCGCGTCCCCCACGTCCGCCACCTCCGTCACCTTCATCCCCGCCGGCACCTTTCCCGGGTCCGAGGGGACCAGCGCGTGCGTGAAGCCCAGCCGGTGCGCCTCGGCGAGCCGCCGCTGCACGCCCGTCACCCGCCGCACCTCGCCCGCGAGCCCGACCTCGCCGATCGCGACCAGGTTCTTCGGCAGCGGGACGTCGCTCGCCGCGGAGGCCAGCGCCAGCGCGATCGCCAGGTCGGCGGCCGGCTCGGTGAGCTTCACGCCGCCGACGGTCGCGCTGTAGATGTCCCGCTTGCCCAGCGCGCTGATCCGGCCCCGCTGCTCCAGGACCGCCAGCATCATCGAGACCCGGGAGGTCTCCAGGCCGGAGACGGTCCGGCGCGGTGAGGGGATCTGGGAGTCCACCGTCAGCGACTGGACCTCGGCGACGAGCGGACGGCGGCCCTCCAGGGTGACCGTCAGACAGGTGCCGGGCACGGCCACGTCACGCCGGGTCAGGAAGAGCCCGGAGGGATCGGCGAGCCCCGTGATGCCCTCGTCGTGCAGCTCGAAGCAGCCGACCTCGTCGGTCGCCCCGTACCGGTTCTTCACGCCCCGGACCAGGCGCAGGCGCGCGTGCCGGTCGCCCTCGAAGCTCAGGACGACGTCGACCAGGTGCTCCAGGAGCCGGGGCCCCGCGATGGCCCCGTCCTTGGTGACGTGGCCGACGAGGAGCGTCGACATGCCGCGCTCCTTGGAGGCCCGGATGAGGGCTCCGGCGACCTCGCGGACCTGGGCCATGCCACCGGGCGCGCCGTCGATCTCGGGGGAGGCGACGGTCTGCACCGAGTCCATGATCAGCAGGGAGGGCTTCACGGCGTCGAGGTGCCCGAGGACGGCCGACAGATCGGTCTCGGCCGCCAGGTACAGATGGTCGCTCAGCGCGCCGATCCGGTCGGCGCGCAGCCGGACCTGGCTCGCGGACTCCTCGCCCGTGACGTACAGCGTGCGGTGCTCGTCGCTCGCCGCCTTGGCCGCCACGTCGAGCAGCAGCGTGGACTTGCCGACGCCCGGCTCGCCCGCGAGCAGCACGACGGCGCCGGGCACCAGACCCCCGCCGAGGACCCGGTCCAGCTCGTCGACGCCGGTCGAGCGGGCGGTCGCCTGCCGGCCGTCGACCTGCGCGATGGGGAGCGCGGCGGTGGAGACGCGCCCCGCCGCTGTCGTGCGGACGGCGGGCGCGCCGTACTCCTCGACCGTCCCCCAGGCCTGGCATTCGGGGCAGCGGCCGAGCCACTTGGCCGTCTGCCAGCCGCACTCGGTGCAGCGGTAGGACGGCCGGTCCTTGGCGGTTTTCGTACGGGCAGCCATGGGAGCCACCGTATCCGCCGCCACCGACAACGGGCCGCCGTCATCCACAGGACGGCCGTCACTCCGGGGGAACCCCACCGGAACGCCCGCTTCCTGTCCCCTTTCGAGCGATAGCTTCACCCGTAAGAATGAGAATGGTGCGACCGGTACGAAGAGTGCCCCCCGCCCTGCCTACGGTCACCCAGTGACGAGCAGCAGGCTGGATTCCCCCGCACGCACCACCGGCGCACACCGGGCGCACCGCGCCACGGACCAGGGACCGCGCACGCTCGGCCGCCGTCCCCCCGCCCGTTACGAGGCCGCCCTCGACGGCCTCTTCACGTACTGCCTCTCCGTGCTCTGCGACCACGACACGGCCACCGCCGTCCTCGGCGAGGTCCTCGCCGTCGCCGAGCGCCACCACGGCCGCCGCCCCTCCGACGAGGACGGACGCGCGGCCTGGCTCTACGCCCTCGCCCGCTGGGCCTGCCTGCGCAGCCTCGGCGAACAGCGCCGCAAGCGCCAGGGCGCCCACACCGGCCGCCCCGCCGTCACCGCCCCCGAACCGCCCCGGGTCTCCGAGGAGACCGCCGAGCGCCGCCGCGCCGAGCTCGCCCTGCTCGCCTGGCCCGAGGCCGCCGGCACCACGCCCGAGCAGCGCGAGGCCCTGGAACTCGCCGTACGGCACGGCCTCAGCCACCGCCAGGTCGCCGCCGTGCTCTCCCTCGACCCGCTCGCCGCCCGCGAACTCCTCGCCACCGCCGGCTGCGAGGTCGAGCGCACCCGCGCCGCCCTCGCCGTCGTCGACACCGGCAGCTGCCCCACCGTCGCCCGGCTCACCGGCGACCACCGGGTGCTCCTCTCGGCCACCCTCCGCGCCGAACTCGTCCGGCACGTCGACGACTGCCCCCGTTGCCGCCGCGCCGCCGAGCGCGTCGGCGCCGGCGGCCCCTGGCCCGGCGCCGCGGCCCTCCCCGCGGACCGGCTGCCGCTCGTCGAGGCGCCCCGGGCCGCCGCGTACATGGCGATGCTGCACGTCCCGCGCGCGCGTGCCGGCGCCCCGCGCTTCGCGCCGACCGGCTTCCCCCTGGACCCGAAGGACCACGTGGCCCGCCGCGACCGGATGCGGGCCCGCGCGGTGACCACCACCGTCGTCGCCGCCGTGGTCGCCGCCCCCGTCCTCGCCCTGTGGACCTCCTACCGCGGCACCCCGGACGCGGACACCGCCGGCCACGACGGACGCAGGATCAGCGCGCGCGAGGCGGACGGACCGGTGGGCCCGGACGGCCACTCCTACGACCGGTACGAGAACGCGGGCAACGCCGACACCACCCCGGAGCCCCGCTTCACCCAGGGCAGTCGCGCCCCCGACGTCTCCGTCGAGGTCGTCAGCCCCGGCGGCCCCACCGAACCGGCCCGGCCCGGCGAACCCCCCACCGGCTGGATCACGGTCACCGCCACCGGCCACGGCGACCTCACCCTGCTCACGCTCACCGCCTCCGGCGGCTCCCCCGTCGACTGGTCGCTGTGGACGGACGCCCCCTGGCTGTACGTGAGCCGCGCCTCCGGCACGCTCCGCCCCGGCGAGAAGACCACGATCACCGTCCGCGTCGACCAGGCCCGCGCCCCCGTCGGCCCCTGGAGCGCGCGCGTGGGCGTGAACCCCTCGGGCGCGATGGTCAGGATCGAGGGCTACCGCCAGCCGCCGCCGACGGACGACCGGGCCGTCACGCCCCCGCCCGTCACGACGACGGACCCGACGACCCCGCCCACGTCCCCGCCGACGACGGAACCGACCACACCGCCGACGTCCCCGCCGACGACCCCGCCCACGACGGAACCGACCACACCGCCGACGACCGAGCCCACGACCCCGCCGCCGACGACACCCCCGACGACCGAGCCGACCACCCCGCCGCCGACGACCGAGGAGCCCCCGCCCACGACCACGGACCCGGGCACGGCCCCGCCGCCGGAGCAGTCACCCTCCTAGGCGGGGGGATCCGCCGGGTGCGGGGCCACCAGCGGCAGCTGCGAGGCGAGCCGCGCCTCACACAGCCCGACCAGCACCTCGTACGCCTCCTGGCCCATCATCTCGACGAGCTCCGGCCGGTACGAGACGTACACCGGCTCGGCACCGACGTGCGCCGACGACGCCGTCGTGCAGTACCAGTGCAGGTCGTGCCCGCCCGGCCCCCAGCCACGCCGGTCGTACTCGCCGATCGACACCTGGAGCACCCGGCTGTCGTCGGGGCGGTCGACCCAGTCGTACGTCCGCCGCACCGGCAGCTGCCAGCACACGTCCGGCTTCGTCTCCAGCGGCTCCCGGCCCTCCTTCAGCGCCAGGATGTGCAGCGAGCAGCCCGCGCCGCCCGCGAAACCGGGCCGGTTCTGGAAGATGCAGGACCCCTCCCAGCGGCGGGTCTGCCGGTCGCCGTCCTCGTCGAGCTGCACCCAGCCCGACTCCGTACCGACCTCGTGGAACTGCCACAGCTCCGGCGTCAGCCGGGCCACGTGCTCCGCCACCCGCTTCTCGTCGTCCTCGTCGGAGAAGTGCGCCCCCAGCGTGCAGCAGCCGTCGTCGGCGCGCCCCTCCTGGATGCCCTGGCAGCCGTTGCCGAAGATGCACGTCCAGCGGGAGGTCAGCCAGGTCAGGTCACAGCGGAAGACCTGCTCCTCGTCCGCCGGATCGGGAAACTCGACCCACGCGCGCGCGAAGTCGAGGCCCTTCTCGTCCGGCTCCTCGGCCTTGCCCCGCTTCTGCTTCCCGACCTTGACCGCCTTCACGGCCTTCGCCGCGTGCGCGGTCCTGGCGTCCTTCACACGCGAGCCGTCGCTCTCTTTGCCCGGCTTCGCCTTTTTCGTCTTTGGCACAACACCAAGCGTATGCGGCACGGCGCAGTAGCGTTCCGTCCATGAGACTCGGAGTCCTCGACGTCGGTTCGAACACGGTGCACCTCCTCGTGGTGGACGCCCACCCCGGCGCCCGCCCGCTGCCCGCCCACTCGCACAAGGCGGAGCTGCGGCTCGCCGAACTGCTCGACGAGCGGGGCGCGATCGCGCCCGGCGGCGTCGAGCGGCTCATCGCGACCGTGCGGGACGCGCTCGCGGCCGCCGAGGACAAGGGCTGCGAGGAGGTGCTGCCCTTCGCGACCTCCGCGGTGCGCGAGGCCAGCAACGCCGACGCGGTCCTCGCGCGCGTGAAGGACGAGACCGGGGTCGACCTCCAGGTCCTCACCGGCGAGGAGGAGGCCCGGCTCACCTTCCTCGCCGCCCGCCGCTGGTTCGGCTGGTCCGCCGGCAAGCTGCTCCTCCTCGACATCGGCGGCGGCTCCCTCGAAGTCGCGTACGGCATCGACGAGGACCCGGACACGGCGGTCTCCCTGCCCCTGGGCGCCGGCCGCCTCACCGCCGGCTGGCTGCCCGGCGACCCCGCCGACACCGCCGACGTGAAGGCGCTGCGCCGCCACGTGCGCGCGCAGATCGCCCGTACGGTCGGCGAATTCAGCCGCTTCGGCCGCCCCGACCACGTCGTGGCCACCTCCAAGACCTTCAAGCAGCTCGCCAGGATCGCGGGCGCACCCGGCTCCGGCGAGGGCCTCTACGTCCAGCGGATCCTGACCCGCAAGTCCCTGGAGGAGTGGGTCCCGCGCCTCGCCGCGATGACCGTCCCCGAGCGCGCCGCGCTCCCGGGCGTCTCGGAGGGCCGCGCCGGACAGGTCCTCGCGGGCGCGCTCGTCGCCGAGGGCGCGATGGACCTCCTCGGCGTCGAGGAGCTGGAGATCTGCCCCTGGGCCCTGCGCGAGGGCGTCATCCTGCGCCGCCTGGACCACCTGCCGGAGCACTGACGGCCCGTACGGGGCGGGGGCCGGGGCACTGACGGCCCGTGCGGGGCGGGGGGCCGGGGCGTGACCGGAACCACCCCCCGGCCCCCCCGCCCCGCCCCGTACCCTGTCCCCGTGGCAGAACCAGTGGTGCGCATCCCGGATGCGAAGGTCGCCCTGTCGACGGCCTCGGTCTATCCGGAGTCGACGGCGACGGCCTTCGAGATCGCCGCGCGCCTCGGGTACGACGGCGTCGAGGTCATGGTGTGGACCGACCCGGTCAGCCAGGACATCGAGGCGCTGCGCCGCCTCTCCGACTACCACCAGGTCCCGATCCTGGCCGTGCACGCCCCCTGCCTCCTGATCACCCAGCGCGTCTGGTCCACCGACCCGTGGGTCAAGCTCCAGCGCGCGCAGGCGGCGGCCGAGCGGCTCGGCGCGTCGACGGTCGTCGTCCACCCGCCGTTCCGCTGGCAGCGCCAGTACGCCAAGGACTTCGTGACCGGCATCTGGCGGATGGCGGACGAGACGGACGTCCGGTTCGCGGTCGAGAACATGTACCCCTGGCGGTACAAGGACCGCGAGATGCTCGCGTACGCCCCCGAGTGGGACGTCACCAAGGACGACTACCGGCACTTCACCGTCGACCTCTCGCACACCGCGACCGCCCGCACCGACGCCCTCGCGATGATCGACCGCATGGGCGACCGGCTCGGCCACGTCCACCTCGCCGACGGCAAGGGCTCCGCGAAGGACGAGCACCTCGTCCCGGGGCGCGGCACGCAGCCCTGCGCCGAACTCCTGGAGCGGCTCGCGCTCACCGGCTTCGACGGGCACGTCGTCATCGAGGTCAACACCCGCCGCGCGATGTCAGCCGCCGAACGCGAGGCCGACCTCGCCGAGGCCCTCGCCTTCACCCGCCTCCACCTCGCCTCGGCACCCACCCGCCCGACGGAACGGGCCCCGCGCCCATGACGGCCCCGCTCCCCACTGCGGGGGTTCCCGCGCCGATGAAGGCCCCGGCCCCGCTCCCCACCGCGGAGCCTTCCGCGCCCATGACGGCCCCGCTCCCCACCATGGCGGTTCCCGCGCCCATGACGTCTCCGGCCCCGCTCCCGACCGCGGAGGCTCCCGCCCCATGACCGACCCGGCCCCGCGCCGGCGCGGCCGCCCGTCCCGTACGGAGGAGGAGAGCGGCCCCGGCGCCCGGACACGCATCCTGGAGGCGGCCCGCGCCCAGTTCGCCGAGCGCGGCTACGACAAGGCCTCGGTGCGCGGCATCGCCAAGGCCGCCGGGGTGGACCCGGCGCTCGTCCACCACTACTTCGGCACGAAGGACGAGGTCTTCGCCGCCGCGATCGAGGTCTCCTTCGAGCCCGCGGCCGTCCTCCCGGCGATCCTCGGCGGCCCCCGCGAGGCCATCGGCGAACGGCTCGCCCGCTTCTTCATCGGCGTCTGGGAGAACCCGGCCTCCCGCGCCCCCCTCCTCGCGATCGTCCGCTCCGCGCTCACCCACGAGGCGGCGGCCAAGGTGCTGCGGACCTTCGTGCTGCGCCGGCTCCTGGAGCGGATCGCGGCCGAGCTCGACGTACCGGACCCGGGCTTCCGCGCGGAGCTGGCCGCCTCCCACATGATCGGGATCGTGATCATGCGGTACGTGATCCAGGTCGAGCCGCTGGCCTCGGCGGACCCGGAGCGGATCGTCGAGCAGGTGGCCCCGACGCTCCAGCGCTACCTGACCGAAGGCTGAACACTCTGTCCGCATCCCGGACGCGCTGTCCAGATCTTGGAGCGTCGGCGTACGCTCGTAGGCAAGCACACCCATCCCTGAGGAGCGAGCGACGATGCCCGAGCTGAGGTCCCGCACTGTCACCCACGGCCGCAACATGGCGGGCGCACGCGCCCTTATGCGCGCCTCCGGTGTACCCGGCGCGGACATCGGCCGGAAGCCCATCATCGCGGTCGCCAACTCCTTCACGGAGTTCGTCCCCGGCCACACCCACCTCCAGCCGGTCGGCCGGATCGTCTCCGACGCCATCACCGCGGCCGGCGGCATCGCCCGCGAGTTCAACACGATCGCCGTCGACGACGGCATCGCCATGGGCCACGGCGGCATGCTCTACTCCCTGCCCTCCCGCGACCTGATCGCGGACAGCGTGGAGTACATGGTCGAGGCGCACTGCGCCGACGCCCTGATCTGCATCTCCAACTGCGACAAGATCACCCCCGGCATGCTGATGGCGGCCCTGCGCCTCAACATCCCGACGGTCTTCGTCTCCGGCGGCCCGATGGAGTCCGGCCGCGCCACGCTCGTCGACGGCTCGGTCCGCACGCTCGACCTGGTCGACGCGATCTCCGACGCGGTGAACCCGAAGATCTCGGACGAGGACATCGCCCGCATCGAGGAGAACGCCTGCCCGACCTGCGGCTCCTGTTCCGGCATGTTCACCGCCAACTCGATGAACTGCCTGACCGAGGCCATCGGCCTCTCCCTCCCCGGCAACGGCTCGGTGCTCGCCACCCACACCGCCCGCAAGGCGCTGTACGAGAACGCGGCCCGCACGGTCGTCGACATCACCCGCCGCTACTACGACGAGGACGACGACTCCGTCCTGCCCCGCTCGATCGCGACCCGCGCCGCCTTCGAGAACGCCATGGCCCTCGACATCGCCATGGGCGGCTCGACCAACACGATCCTCCACCTGCTCGCCGCCGCCCAGGAGGCCGAGCTCGACTACGGCCTGCCGGACATGGACGAGGTCTCCCGCCGGGTGCCCTGCCTGGCCAAGGTCGCCCCGAACGTCGCCAAGGACCGCACGTACTACATGGAGGACGTGCACCGGGCCGGCGGCATCCCCGCCATCCTCGGCGAGCTCTACCGCGCGGGCCTGCTCAACGAGGACGTCCACTCCGTCCACTCCCGCTCCATCAAGGAGTGGCTGGACGCTTGGGACGTCCGCGGCGGCTCCCCCTCCGACGAGGCCGTCGAACTGTGGCACGCGGCCCCCGGCTGCGTCCGCTCGGCGACCGCCTTCTCCCAGTCCGAGCGCTGGGAGACCCTCGACACGGACGCGGCCGGCGGCTGCATCCGCGACGCGGCCCACGCCTACTCGAAGGACGGCGGCCTCGCCGTCCTGCACGGCAACCTCGCCGCCGACGGCTGCGTCGTGAAGACCGCCGGCGTCGACGAGTCCATCTGGACCTTCGAAGGCCCGGCCGTCGTCTGCGAATCGCAGGAAGAGGCCGTCGAGAAGATCCTCAACAAGCAGGTCACGGACGGCGACGTCGTCGTCATCCGCTACGAGGGCCCCCGCGGCGGCCCCGGCATGCAGGAGATGCTCTACCCCACCTCCTTCCTCAAGGGCCGCGGCCTCGGCAAGACCTGCGCCCTGGTCACCGACGGCCGCTTCTCCGGCGGCACCTCCGGCCTCTCCATCGGCCACGCCTCCCCGGAGGCCGCCTCCGGCGGCACCATCGCCCTCGTCGAGGACGGCGACCGCATCCGCATCGACATCCCGAACCGCTCGATCGAGCTGCTGGTCGACGACGCCACCCTCGCCGCCCGCCGCGAGGCCCTCGGCGGCGTCTACGCCCCGAAGAACCGCCAGCGCAAGGTCTCGGCCGCCCTCCGCGCGTACGCCGCGATGGCGACGAGCGCCGACAAGGGCGCGGTCCGGGACGTGTCGAAGCTGGGCTGAGCCCCGCCGCGCACACGAGTGAGGGGAGCGGGTCCCGGACCCGCTCCCCTCACTCGTCCATTCTCACCAGGTCCCCGGATCCCGCGCGTCCACCGCGAACACCGATCCGTCCGGCGCCGTCCCGAACACCCGCCCCCCGGCCACGACGGGCGCGGGCACCGTCGTCGCGTACCCGAGCCGCCCGTCCCTCAGCCGGGGCCCGGTCTGCCCGAGCAGCGCACCGCGCGCGGTGTCGACGGCGAGCAGCCGCCCATCGGACGCGGAGAAGTAGAGCCGCTCACCAGGGCCGACGACGGGGACGGACACGGTGCTGGCGGACGTCTCCAGCTCCCAGAGGACGTGACCGCCGGAGGCGGCGGTGTCCAGGGCGACGAGCTGGCCCGTCGGGGTCAGCAGATAGACGGTCGTGCCCCGAACGGCGAACTTGGGTTCGTCCATCAGGGAGGGCAGGGGGATCCGGCGAGCGGTCCCCCTGGCGGGGTCGTACAGGACGACGGCATCGGTGCGCGAGTCGCGGTTCGCGGACCGCAGGACCAGCACGCCGTCGGCTCCTGTGCCCACCGGGACGAGGTCTCCGTCCAGGCGCTTCTGCCAGGCGATCTCGCCGTTCTTCGGGTGGAGAGCGCTGAGCAGGGTGCGCGCTCGACCCGCCGCTCCGGCAGATGCCTCGAAGACGGGCAACAGGCCGGAGAAGGGGTCGTACGAACCGAAGCGCGGCTCTGAGTGCCCCTTCAGGCCGTGGCTCCAGCGCTGCTTCCCCGTGGTGGCTGCGACTGCCTTCAGCCTTCCGGATCCCCCGGCGAACAGGACGGTCTCGTCGGCGAACCGCACGTTGGAGTCGCGGTCGGAGCCGTTCATGTACCAGCCAGGAGCGCCATCGGCTCCGTACGTCCGTAGCCCGCGGTCGGCGGAGCTGATGCCGACCAGGCTGCCAGGCATCGGCGCGGGCGCGGAGAAGTTGTCGCTGTCGGCGGCCGGCTGTGACCACACCACGCGGCCGGTCGCGGGGTCGATCCGCGCGATGGCGATGCCCCGGCCCGAGCAGAAGAGTGCGTCGGTGACGTAGGCGCAGGTGGGTGCGGCGGAGTCGCCGTCCTTCTGCAGAGGGGTCTGCCACCCGGTGAACGCCTCGGCGACCGGGGCTTTGCGCGTGTCCTTCGCGGGACTGCCCCCGCCGCCGAACGTGACGGCCGCGAAGGTCCCGACCCCGGCCAGGACGAGGAGCGCGGTGGCTGTGACGGGCCAGCGGGGCAGCCGCCGCCGGGGGCGGTCGACCGGTACCCGTACGGGAGTGTCCGCGTCCCAGGAGGCTGGGGACCGGGGCTCGGGGGCGGGCGGGGTGGAGGACCGCCGCTGTGCCGGTATGAAGGCCGCCGCCTCGTACGAGGGCGGCAGAAGCGCGGTCATGATCTCGCCCGGAGTCGGGCGGTCCGCCGGTTCCTTGGCGAGGCAGCGTGCGACGAGCGGGGCGAGTTCGGCCGGAACGCCCGTCAGATCGGGCTCGTCGTGCACGACTTGGTACGCGACGATGTAGGGGCTCTCGGAGTCGAACGGGCCGTGTCCGGTCGCGGCGTGCACGAGGACGGATCCGAGGGCGAACACGTCCGCCGCCGGTCCAACCTCGCGCGGGCGCTGGAACTGCTCGGGCGCCATGAAGGGCGGCGACCCGATCAACTTCCCCGTCTCGGTGTGCAGATCGCTGTCCACCGGCCTGGAGATGCCGAAGTCGATGACCTTCGGTCCGGTGTCGGTGAGCAGCACGTTGCTCGGCTTGAGGTCCCGGTGGACGACGCCGGCCCGGTGGATGTCACGCAGGGCCTCCGCGAGCCCCGCGGTCAGTCGGCGCAGTTCGGCGGGGGAGAGGGGACCGTTCCGCTTCACCTGGTCGGAGAGGGTGGGGCCGGGTACGTAGAGCGTCGCCATCCAGGGGCGTACGGCGTCGGGGTCGGCGTCCACGACGGGCGCGGTGAAGGCGCCGCTCACCCGGCGCGCGGCCGCGACCTCCTGGCGGAACCGGGCCCTGAACTCCGGGTCCTCCGCGTACTGTCCGTGCACGACCTTGACGGCGAGCCGCAGCCCGGAGGGGGAGGTGGCCAGATGGACCACTCCCATGCCGCCCGCGCCGAGACAGGCCTGAAGGCGGTACTCGCCCGCGTACTCAGGTCCTTCTGCTTCCCGGTCGGAACCGGCACTGCGCAACGGCGGCATCGCCCACCCCCGTGTGATTCCCCGTTGAGTCCGCGCGCGTGCGCGACGGACGGAGCCTAGTCCATGGCGCACGTGATGTCGGAGCGGGTTGCTAGCCTGCGCGTCGCAGAGAGTGAATTCCAGCGGAGCGATCTCGCTCCCAACGGGGGAGGCCGTCATGACTGCTGAAGAGTCGAGCGCCGCGGCGGAACCGGATGAGGTGGTCACCATGGGCGTAGCGCGTTACCCGATCGCACCCAACTGCCGCGTGAACGTGCGCTCCGGACCGGGCACCAAGTACCCGATCGTGCGGACGTTGTTGGTCGGCGTGAGCGTGCCGATCTACTGCCAGACGCCGGGCGAGACCGTCACCGGTCCGTACGGCACCACGAATCTCTGGGACAACATCGACAGCGGCGAGTTCGTCTCGGACGCCTACGTGCACACCGGCAGCGACGGCTACGTCGCCCGCCGCTGCGGCTGACGGGGGATGAGGAAGACGATGCTCCACAGGAGCGCACTCACCACGATCGGCGGCGCGGCCGCCGCCCTGGGTCTGGTGCTCGTCACCGCAGGCGGCTCCTCCGCAGCCGAGATCGCGGCGTACCGTACGAGCCCGTCCGCCGCGGTCGGCTTGTCGACCGGCGTCGCCCGTTACCCGATCGCACCCGGCTACCGGCTCAACGTGCGCTCCGGCCCGGGCACGCAGTACGAGAGCCTGCGCTTGCTCCCGCTGGGCGTGAGCGTGCCGATCTACTGCCAGACGCCGGGCGAGACCGTCACCGGTCCGTACGGCACCACGAATCTCTGGGACAACATCGACAGCGGCGAGTTCGTCTCGGACGCCTACGTGCACACCGGCAGCGACGGCTACGTCGCCCGCCGCTGCGGCAGCTGACAAGGACAAGGAAGACGATGCTTCGCAGAAGAATGCTCACCGCCGTCGGCGGCGCGGCCGCCGCCCTGGGTCTGGTGCTCGCCACGGCCGCCAGCTCCTCCGCCGCCACGTCCTACTCGGTCGCGCCCGGCTACCGCGTGAACGTGCGCTCGGGGCCGAGCACGCAGTACGCGATCGTTCGGGTCCTGCCCCTGGACGCCAAGGTGGCGATCTACTGCCAGAAGGACGGTGAGACCATCACCGGTCCGTACGGCACGACGAAGATCTGGGACAACATCGCTCCCGGTGAGTACGTCTCCGACGCGTACGTGCACACGGGCAGCGACGAGATGGTCGCGCCGGCCTGCCGGGTCTGAGGTCTTCTCCGCCGCCCGGGGATAATCGACCCTGTGAGCGACGAAGAGCAGACCCCCAGCAAGACCGGCGACTCCTCCGGGCCGCAGCCGGAGGAGATCCGCTTCTTCGGCACGACGTGGGTCGACCACAGCGGCAACTACACGCTGCGCCGCGCCGGCCTGGCCGCCGGCGCGCTCGCCGCCGCCGTCGCGGGCTGCTTCGTGCTGCGCTTCGCCTACGAGGGCCTGCAGATCGCCGACGTCGGCGGCCTCGTCAACACGTTGGTCGTCATCATGTTCGCCATCTGCAGCGCCATCGCCTTCGGCAAGACCTGGGAGGGCTTCGTCCGCCGCCCGGCCGACCCGGCCCGCGAGGAGTCCCTCCGCAGTCTGAAGGCGATCGGCTTCATCGGCTCCCTGCTCGCCTACGCGGCCCGCTGCTTCGTCGAGGCCCCCGGCGAGAAGCTCCACCGCACGGAGTACGAGACGGCCGTCGCCCGGTACGAGAAGCGCCGCAGCGCCAAGAAGCGCAAGCGCAAGTAGGCCCACCGGCCCGCCAGCCCACCCCCCCCCGAACAGCAACCACCACCGGCCCCGCCCGGATCCTTGACGCCCGGCACCCCCAGCCCCACTATTCATCACATGATGAATAACCCGGCGGGCGAGGCCACGGACACGCCGGCCATCACCGCCCGCCACCTCACCGCCGTCCGAGGCGACCGCCGCGTCCTCCGCGACCTCGACTTCACCGTCCCGGCCGGCCGCGTCACCGGACTCCTCGGCCCCTCCGGCTGCGGCAAGACCACCCTCATGCGCGCGATCGTCGGCACCCAGGCCAAGGTCACCGGCACCCTCCGGGTCCTCGGCCGCCCCGCCGGCGACCCCGCCCTCCGCACCCGCATCGGCTACGTCACCCAGGACCCGTCCGTCTACGACGACCTCACCGTCCGACAGAACCTCGACTACTTCGCCGCCGTCCTGCTCCCCGGCCGCGCCCACCGCCACGACCGCCACACCGCCGTCGCCCGGGCCATCGAGGACGTCGACCTCGCCGACCACGCCGACTCCCTCGCCGGCCGGCTCTCCGGCGGCCAGCGCAGCCGGGTCTCCCTCGCCGTCGCCCTCCTCGGCACCCCGGAGCTCCTCGTCCTCGACGAACCCACCGTCGGCCTCGACCCCGTCCTCCGCCGCGACCTGTGGAACCTCTTCCACCGCATCGCCGCCGACCGGGGCACCACCCTCCTCGTCTCCTCCCACGTGATGGACGAGGCCGAGCGCTGCCACCGGCTCCTCCTCATGCGCGAGGGCGAGATCCTCGCCGAGGACACCCCCGAGGACCTCCGCCGCCGCAACGGCACCGCCACCGTCGAAGAGGCCTTCCTGCACCTCGTGGACGCGGCGAACACCCGCGCAGCCCAGGCCGCCGCCGACCAGGAGCACTCATGAACGTGAACCGCACCCTCGCCACCACCGCCCGCGTCCTGCGCCAGCTGCGCCACGACCCGCGCTCGATCGCCCTGATGCTCCTCGTCCCCTGCCTGATGCTCTTCCTGCTCCGTTACGTCTTCGACGGAAGCCCGGGGACCTTCGACGACATCGGCGCCTCGCTCCTCGGCATCTTCCCGCTCATCACGATGTTCCTGGTGACCTCCATCGCCACCCTCAGGGAACGCACCTCCGGCACCCTGGAACGCCTCCTCGCCATGCCCCTCGGCAAGGCCGACCTCATCGCCGGCTACGCCCTCGCCTTCGGGCTCGTCGCCGTCCTCCAGTCCGTCCTGGCCACCGGCCTCGCCGTCTGGTTCCTCGGCCTCGACGTCATCGGCTCCCCCTGGCTCCTCCTCCTGGTGGCCCTCCTCGACGCCCTCCTCGGCACCGCCCTCGGCCTCTTCGTCTCCGCGTTCGCCGCGACCGAGTTCCAGGCCGTCCAGTTCATGCCGGCCGTGATCTTCCCCCAGATCCTGCTCTGCGGCCTGTTCACCCCGCGCGACCACATGGCCCCCGCCCTCGAAGCGGTCTCCGACGTCCTGCCCATGTCGTACGCCGTCGACGGCATGAACGAGGTCCTCCGCCACCCCGACATGACCACCGCCTTCGTCCGCGACGTCCTCGTCGTCGCCGGCTGCGCCGTACTGGTCCTCGGCCTCGGCGCGGCCACCCTCCGCCGCCGCACCGCCTGACCGGCCCGGCCCCGACCGCCCGGCCCCGACCACCCCTCGGACACCCCACGCACCCCGGCCCCCACCGGTGAAAGGATGTCGAAAAGGCCCCCTCCGGCGAGGTGAACAGACCCATGACCCAGACCGTCGCAGTCCTCGGCACCGGCAAGATCGGTGAAGCGCTCCTCAGCGGCATGATCCGCGCCGGCTGGCGCCCCGCGAACCTCCTGGTCACCACCCGCCGCGCCGAACGCGCCGAGGAGCTCCGCACCCGCTACGGCGTCGAGACCGTCACCAACGCCGAGGCCGCCAAGCGCGCCGACACCCTCATCCTGGCCGTCAAGCCGCAGGACATGGGCCGCCTCCTCGACGAGCTCGCCCCGCACGTCACCGCCGACCGCCTGGTCATCAGCGCGGCGGCCGGCATCCCCACGTCCTTCATCGAGGACCGCCTCACCGCCGGCACCCCCGTCGTCCGCGTCATGCCGAACACCCCCGTCCTCGTCGACGAGGGCATGTCCGTCATCTCGGGCGGCAGCCACGCCACCCCCGGGCACCTCGCCCACACGGAGGAGATCTTCGGCGGCGTCGGCAAGACCCTCCGCGTCCCCGAGTCCCAGCAGGACGCGGCCACCGCCCTCTCCGGCTCGGGACCGGCGTACTTCTACTTCCTCGTCGAGGCCATGACCGACGCCGGCATCCTCCTCGGCCTGCCCCGCGCCCAGGCCCACGACCTCATCGTCCAGGCCGCCATCGGCGCCGCCGTGATGCTCCGCGACAGCGGCGAGCACCCGGTCAAGCTCCGCGAGGCCGTCACCTCCCCGGCCGGCACCACCATCAGCGCCATCCGCGAACTGGAGAACCACGGCGTACGGGCCGCCCTGATCGCCGCCCTGGAAGCGGCCCGCGACCGCAGCCGCGAACTGGCCTCCGGCAACAGCTGACCTAGACGGCCGCGGCCGCACCCTTCAGCACGTCCTCCGTGGACACGACCCGGGCGAACCGCCCGCCGTGCAGCGACACCGCCGTCGCCCGGGTCAGCTCCTCCGCCGTCTGCGCCCAGCCGAACGGCCCCGCCAGGTCGAAGGTGTGCATCGCGTCCAGCGGGAACAGCACGTCGTACCCGAGGTTCCCGCCCATCCGTGCGGTCGTCTCGTTGCACATGTTCGTCTGGATCCCCACGACCACGAACTGCTCGACCCCGGCCCCCCTCAACCAGGCGTCCAGATCCGGCTCCCCGTAGAACGCCGAGTTCACGGACTTCGTCACGAACAGCTCGGGCCCGGACCCCTTCCCCCGCCGCTCCTCGACGAAGTCCTTGAACTCGTTGCCCTCCGTCCCCGGCTCCAGCGGCGAACCCGCCCGCGGCGAGTCGTGCCGCACGAAGACGACCGGCCGCCCCGTCTCCTGCCAGACATCGATCAGAGCCGCGATGTTCGCCTCGGCCTCCGGGTTGTTCCGACGCCCCCAGAACTCGGACTCGAAGCCCTTCTGCACGTCGATGACCACCAGCGCTGCGTTCTCGTTGATCTCCATGGCCACGATCCTCCCGCCGACGACCCCCGCCTCCCAGGGGTACGAATGCCAGCGATCGATGCTTTACTGCCAGACGTGCCACAGAAGCCCTCGCCCCGCCCCCAGCGCATCGCACTCGTCGCCTTCCCCGGCATCCGGGCCTTCGACATCTCCGTCATCACCGAGGTCTGGGACAGCGACCGCACCTTCCGCGGCGTCCCGCCCTTCGAGCTCCACCGGGTCGCCGCCGACCCGGGCACCCCCATCCCCCTGCGCGGCGGCCTCACCCTCACCCCCGACCGCCCCCTCGGCTGGCTCGACGACCTCACCCCCACCGACCTCGTCGTCGTCCCCGGCATCGAAGACCCCTACGCCGACCTCCCGGCCCCCGTCCTCGACGCCCTCCGCCGCGCCCACACCGCCGGCATCCCGGTCGCCTCGCTCTGCGCCGGCGCCTTCGTCCTCGCCCGCGCGGGCCTCCTCGACGGCCGCCGTGCCGTCACCCACTGGCACCTCGCGAGCACCCTGGCCGCCCTCCATCCGGCCGTCCAGGTCGAACCGGACGCCCTCTTCGTCGAGGACACCGGCATCTGGACCTCGGCCGGCACCGCCGCCGGCATCGACCTCTGCCTCCACCTCGTCCGCACCGCCCACGGCGCCGAAGCCGCCGCCACGGTGGCCCGCTCCATGGTCACCGCCCCCTTCCGTACGGGAACCCAGGCCCAGTTCATCGAGCACCCCACCCCCCGCGCCGACCGTGACGCCGACGCCCTCGCCGCCGTACGCGCCCACGCCCTGGCCCACCTCGACGAACCCCACACCGTCGCGACCCTGGCCGCCCTCGCCGGCATGTCCCCCCGCTCCTTCGCCCGCCACTTCCACGCCACGACGGGCACCACCCCCCTCCACTGGCTCATCACCCAGCGCGTCGCCGCAGCCCAGAAGCTCCTCGAACAGACCGACCACCCCCTCCCCGAGGTCGCCCGCCGCGCGGGCTTCGGCAGCGAGGTCACGATGCGCCAGCACTTCGCCTCCCACCTGGGCACCAGCCCCCGCGACTACCGCACCGCCTTCCGCCACCCGGCCAGAGGAACGCACACGGACCAGGGTTGACACGCCCCCTCCCCATCCGTAGTGTTCTCCGAGTTGTCCGACGTGAGCACCGACCCCGGTCGGCCCCGGACAGCCATTCCGCAAGATCCACAGAAGCCGACGACGCTTTGCCGCGCCGTCATCTCTTCCCGTGCGTTTTTGCGAAATGAGGAATTCCCGTTCGAAGGTTTCGAGCGCAGCCGCCCGATTAGCGTCGGAGGCAGGGAATCCGCTAAAGTCTCACTCGTCGGAACGGCCCAACAGCCGGAAAGACAAACCCCCCTGACTGGGAGTCAGACGCCGAAAGGATCTGATAGAGTCGGAAACGCCGGAAGGGCCC